>NZ_CP119391.1:1936239-2581652 GCF_031886125.1 Halomonas piscis | reverse complement strand
TGATGACGGCGCTATATATTCGGTGCATGATACGATCATACGCTCTGGTGAAACTTTAAATATTTGTTACAAGTATCAAGAAGAATTTGTTTATATAATTTCTGGAACTGGGTATGTTGATGACTTTTTTAGTGGAGTCAGGCACGTGCTATATCCGGGGGTGTGTTATTACCTGAGTATCGGTGATGGGCATGAGTTGCATGCCATTACTGATCTGCGGGGGATCTGTATTTTCACGCCACCGACAAGAGGCGATGAGGTACATGATGAAGCAGGGGGGTATCCTCCAATAGATGACCTGGTGGAGTAGACGGATTGTCTATTTTTATTTCAATTATAGCAATGGCGTGTCTAGGGCTTACTCACTTTATAAATGGTATGTTGTCTAGGCATTATGAGGTGAAGAAGATAAGCTTCTTTACACATATGGGCGGTTTTTTAATAGTATTAATGGCCGCGATTTTTTTCTCTAATTTTACCTTTAGTTCTCTTTATTGGGGGGCGTTGTCAGGTATTGCTTCAGCATGGGGCGCAATTTTTCTTTATCGAGGCATGAGTACTGGTGCCGTTAGTGCCATTGTCCCGCTTAGCGGCGTTTCAATGGTAGTTTTCTCTCTAATTATATCCATTTTATTTCTTGGCGAACGTATTGGTTTATTCAGTAGTCTAGGGATTGTTTTTTCAATCCCAGCAATTATACTTATGACTTTGAATACTAATCATTCTAATAGTAACTATATAACTGAGCGGAAAAAAGGTGGAGTTAGTCAAGCTATTTTTTCTGGGCTTGGATTTGCATGTCAATTAGTAACATTAGGGAATGTACCTTCTTCAGGAGCCTTAGCTGCTGTCGCAGTGAGTATGTTTGTTGGCGCCACAGCAATTTTTCCCTATGCAAAGCCTAGTATTTTTGAGGTGACCAGGAGTCAGGCAAGAAAAGCTATGTTTGCCGGTGCAACAAGCGCTCTTGGTCTTGTTCTCTATACTATCGCTAAAGAAGGACAGTTAGTTATAATTAGTGTTCTGATTATTTCAATGTACCCTCTAATTCCTGTGATTCTCGGTGTGATATACCTTAAGGAAAGAGTTAGCCGTATTAGAGTTTTAGGTATCGTTTTTTCTATTTCAAGTATCGTTGCTCTGACTTTGGGAGGTAATAGCAATGTTTGAAATTTCAGATTTCAATGGGGAGAAAAATTCAAACCATATTCTGGAAGAATATTATGTGAACTGTATTTCGAATGCTCTGAAGAGGATTCATTTCGGTGGTTCAGCTTATCAGTCAAAACTCCTGGATTTCGACGTATCATATCAAAATGTTACCTCTTTGAATGATATAGAATCCCTTCCATTTACTACGAAAGCAGATTTCCAAGATAATTACCCTTATGGATTATTCGCCGTTCCGACTTCTGAAGTCATTAGGATTCATTCTTCAAGTGGCACAAAAAGTAAGCCAAAGATTGTTGGATATACCAAGAATGACATTAGGAACTGGGGAGCACTTGTTCTTCGTTGTCTAATGATGCATGGGTTATCAAAAGAGGACATTGTACTTAACTCGTTTGGGTACGGGGTATTTACCGGTGGCCTAGGTCTTCAGCTTGGAGTTGAAGCTAGCGGCGCAACTTTGATACCTGCTTCTACTGGAAAAACAGCAAAACAGATAGACCTATTACGAGACCTTGGAGCCACCGTTCTTTTGAGCACCCCTTCCTTTGCAATGCATCTTTCTGATGAATCAGAAAAACTAAATTTTGACATTGCGAAAAGTCCTCTAAGACTAGGTTTTATGGGGGCCGAACCATGGCCAGACAACATGAAAAGTCAAATAGAAAAAAGACTTGGTATTAAAGCTGTGAATATATATGGCTTGTCAGAAATAATGGGGCCAGGTGTTGGGATTGAAGACCCGGATGATAGTAACAGCCTTATACTGTGGGGTGATCATTTTTATGTGGAGATTGTGAACGAAAAAGGTGAATTAGTCCCTGATGGATGTTATGGAGAGTTAGTGATTACGAGTTTTTTGAAAGAAGCGATTCCGCTTATAAGATATAGAACTGGTGACATTACTCGTATTATAAAGAGAAATGGGCTTTATGGTGTATGGGTGGAACGTATAGCCTCTCGGTCTGATGACATGCTGATTGTCAAAGGGGTTAATATATTCCCAAGCCAAGTGGGGGCTGTTTTATGCAACTATTCAGACCTATCGCCATATTACTTGTTGGAAATAGAAAGGCGTGGGTTTTCAGATAATGTTATTCTCAATGTGGAGCTAGCACGAGGAAAACACAATCTTGAAAGATCCCATGTTTACAATGTTTCAGAAAATCTCAAGAAATATTTAAAGGATGAGTTAGGAATTTATATAGATGTGAAAATGTACAACCCAGGTGTTTTGGAGCGATTTACATCAAAGCGACAAACTGTCAATGACAAGCGTGAGAATGCGGGCTCAGGCTATATCGTCTGAGATCATATTCTTTACGAGCATATAGGTTATATCCAATCTTTAAGAGATGCAGTCAACTTAGTACTACAGCCGTAACTGTATAAGCTACAATGCATGTGGTTGATATGGAAGCAATTACAGGGTAAAAGGTGCAAGAACTGGATTTCTCTTTTTCAGCATTATTGCTGAGGAATCCCCATGAAATGGGTAATAAAATCAGCATGATAGGATTGAAAAAGCCTGCATGAGTCATGCATGTTGTGAGTTACGACACACAACAACATGCGAAGGAGACCCATGCAGGCCCCTCGATTCTTGCATAACTTGCTGACGTCTTCACTCTCCGTGATCCATGCCAAGCGGCTACAGACCGTCCTCGATACCGTTGGCGCTCTGCTGGGCGAGCGACGTCTGGGATTAACGGCCATTGGCCGTGCGTTGCCGAGCTCGACGGATGCGGAACCTGTCAACCTGATTCGGACAGATCGTTAAAAATTAATGTCGATTTCGTCGCGGTGTCGCCTGCCGCCGATAGCGTCGGGAAGTTCACCACGCTGTAGGGGGCCGGGTCGTCGTCATCGGGCTGTACCGGATTGATCGAGACACTGGCCGGTGGCATTGCCACCTTGGGGCGTCCGCGGATGAACCGCTCGGGGTGCGCTTCGAAGCTGTCATCGAGCGCTCGCTGGCGGACCTCCGCAATCTCGCGATATCGGCCGGTGAAGACCTGCTCCGGCGTGAAGCCAGCCAACCCGCTGTGATGGTGCTGCAGGTTGTACCAGTCGACGTAGGCGCTATACCACTGCCGGGCATGGACGATGCTCTCGAAGCGCCCGGGATAGTCGGGCTGGTACTTGCTGGTCTTGAACTGGCTTTCGCTGAAGGGGTTGTCATTGCTCACTCGTGGGCGGCTATGGCTGCACGTCACCCCCAGCTCTCCCATGAGGTCCAGATAGCTCCGGGCGATCATCGGCGAGCCTCGATCCTGATGGAGCGTCAGCGCGCCATGCGGGATGCCGTAGCGATCCACCGCCTCCTGGAAGAGCTGCCGAGCCAAGGCGGCATTCTCCTTGTGGGAGACCATCCAGGCCACGATGAAGCGGCTGTAGAGATCCAGCACCACGTAGAGATTGAGGTAGACGCCGCGTCGCCGCGTGGGCAGTTTGCTGATGTCCCATGTCCACGCCTCATTGGCGGCCCTTGCCGTAATACGTGGCACGGCATGGTGTTGAGGCGCACGTTGAGGGCGGCGGTCACCGCTCTCCTTGGCCTCACGCAGCTGCCGGTACCACGTGCTGAGCGAGCCGAGATAAATCCCTTGCTGCAGCAGGTCGTGGTAGATCTCATACACCGGCTGATCCCGGTAGGGTTCGCTATGCGCGATCTCAAGCATTTGCGCTCGCTCCTCGGCCGATAGGGCTCTGGGCTGCGGGCAGTGCCGGCGCGACGTAGATGCCCCGGTAGAAGGCTCATGGCGGCGTTTTCGCCAGGCGTACACCGTGCTGCGGTTGATGCCCAAGGCTCGACAGGCCATGGCCAATGGGAGGTGCGCCGGGCGCTCTTCGAGCACCGTGATCATGGTTCGCTCCCATTGTTCATGCGATCGAGCATCGATAACGCTTTTTTTTGGAGCGATAGGCAGTCTTCGGCGGTCGAGAGTCTCTGCTGAAGACGGGCGTTCTCACGCTCCAGTGCCTCGATACGTTTCTGCTCCGGGGTCTTACTCGGGTTCGGCCCTGGGGCGGTCTTGTGAAGCTTCTCCACGCCATTCTCGGCAAGCTCCTTGCGCCAGGTGGTCAGCTGGCTGCTATACAGCTTTTCTCGGCGCAGCAGCTCTCCGAGTTCGCCATGCCGGCAGGCATCGGCTTCTGCCAGGATGCGCAGCTTGTACTCGGTCGAGAACTGACGACGCGTGCGCTTCTCCAGCTTGGGATTCGGCGTGACCTGATGATCGGGCAGCTCGGTTGGCGGTTTAGGCATGATACGGGCTCCTGAACCTCGGGCTCTGATATTGAGCTTAACTCACTGAGCCGGTGTATGGATTCAGGTTGACACACAGGGGATGCCAAGCACGCCATCAAACGAGTCGATCGACTATTAGGCAACCCTCACCTTCATCAGGAACGACCGCTGTTCTATTGGCTCATGGCCTCGCTGCTGATCGGCCATACAACGCGCCCACTGATTCTGGTGGACTGGTCGCCGATTGATGACCGCGGCAGGCATTTCCTGCTGCGTGCGGCGGTGCCCTTCGCCGGGCGATCGCTGCCCATCTTCGAGAAGGTTCATCACAAGGAAGGATGCCCATACTGTGAAGCCTATCTGCTGGATGCGCTGGCAAGGATCCTGCCCGACAAGGCCACGCCGATCCTGGTGACCGATGCCGGCTTTCGTAACCCGTGGTTTCGGGCCGTTGAAGCGCGCGGCTGGTATATCGTTGGACGGGTCCGTCAGCCCGCCCGTTACCAGGCGTCAGGCGAAGCATGGCAACCCGTGAAGACCCTGTTTCAACACGCGACATCGGAACCGCAGGCGTGGGGCTCCGTCCGGATCGCCGAAAACCATCCGTTCCGCGCTCAGATGGTGCTCTATTATCGACCGCCACGGGGACGTAAGCATCGCAATAAACAAGGCCGGATCTCTCGGGACGGCGGCAGCCGGACGATCGCCCGGCGTCAGCAGGAGCCCTGGGTGCTGGTCAGCAATCTGCCGGACCGCTCAACGCTGGCGAATAAAGTGGTAACGATCTACCGACAGCGCATGCAGATTGAGGAAGGGTTCCGCGATGTCAAAAGTCCCTTGTTCGGGCTGGGCTTCGGCATGCATCAGTCTCGCCAGGGCAAGCGCATCGAGGTCCTGCTGCTGATCGCCATGTTGGCGAACGTGGCCATGATGGTGGCCGGCCTGGATGTCCGAGCCCGGGGGCAACAGCGGCGCTATCAGAGCAACAGTATCCGGCACCGGAGCGTGCTTTCCGTGTGGCGCCTGGGCTTGGAATGTCTTCGTCGTCATCAACCCGACGCCGTGCCTTGGCCTGCTTGGACAACCCTCCGAGCACGACTTCGCGAGGAAGTCAGGGAGCAGAGCCTATGCGGCGAGTAGCAACATATTCGTGGGGATTCGTCAGGCATTATTGGATGACCTGGCAGCGCGGTTAGGCCCGCTCTTTGTGCGATCCGAGACACTTGATCGTGCCTTACGTTACCTTCAGGGACTGCTCGGTCAGTGCGAACGCAAGAATAGCTAGCATTTGCCGAGTGGCTCGGTGATGCCACTCCCGATGGCGTGCAGTGCCTGTTGGATCGTGCTCGCTGGAGTGCGGAGGCGGCATGTGATGTCTGATCTTGCCCACCAACAGTGGTCCCCCCGTTAAGGTATTACACTGAACGAGGTGACCCATGGCAAAGCAAGCTACCCCGATGAAGAAAACACGTGTCCGTTACTCCGATGCCTACCGCGAGGAAGCACTTGCCCTCGCTGACCAGGTGGGGGCTGCCGCTGCCGCCCGTGAGCTGGGCTTGCATCCCAGCCAGCTTTATCAATGGCGTGCCGAGGCCCAGCAGAAGAAAAACACCTCCGAACGCGAGCGGTCACTGGCTGAAGAAAATGCCCGACTTAAGCGGCAACTCGCTGAAATGTCAGAGGAATTGGCCATAACAAAAAAGGCCGCCTTGTGCTCAACCGGTCAATGCAACAGTGGTTGATAACACCTCGGCGGGTGTCTTGTAGCCCAAAGTCTTTCTGGGACGCTCGTTTAGCCGCCGAGCTACTTGGTCAAGGGCTTGCTGGGTGAGCGTGGATAAATCCATTCCCTTTGGGTAGTACTGTCTCAGCAAGCGGTTGGTATTCTCGTTGGTTCCCCGCTGCCATGGGCTCTGCGGGTCACAAAAGTAGACCTGGATATTTGTAGCAATGGTGAAGTCCTTATGTGCCGCCAGCTCTGTGCCCCGGTCCCATGTCAGAGATCCCTTCAGCCCGCCTCATTCACGAGGGCTCTGATCAGGCAGTCTGAAACGGCTAGCTGGTGACTTCTCCCATCAGAATCGTTGTCTATGCCGTGATGAGCCGCCGAGTCATGCCAAAATGCTGCTGTCATGCCGCTTTTCTATAACGTTAAGGAACCAACGGCCGCCGTCAATGCAGCCGTGAGCGTCGCCCGCCGATGCGACCGCTCGATTCCTGGTGATGTGGTGGTTACGCTAGCTATTAGCTCAGGGCGGTCAGTCTCGGCAACCCCTTCAGCAACGTCGGCCACCACTTGTCGGCCGCAGCGCCGAGGTGAACGGTGATGCGCCGAGCGTGCAGTCTCAGCGTGGCGGCAACCTTGAGTACCTGCTCGCGCATCCGGCTCAGACTCCAACCTTGCCGGGTCTGTCGCTCCAGCAGACATCGCAGGCCATGCAAAACCTGGTAGGCGTAGAGGCTGAGTAGCAGGCTCACCTCGTTGCGCGCCATCACGTCCTGAACGGTAGAAGCGCCGCGATCCGTCGATGAGAGATGCCCTGTGTATCAACCTGAATCCATACACCGGCTCAGTGAGTTAAGCTCAATATCAGAGCCCGAGGTTCAGGAGTCTGTATCATGCCTAAACCGCCAAGCGAGCTGCCCGACCACCAGGTCACGCCCAACCCCAAGCTGGAGAAGCGCACACGTCGCCAGTTCTCGACTGAGTACAAGCTGCGCATCCTGGCTGAAGCCGATGCCTGTCAACATGGCGAACTCGGGGAGCTATTGCGCCGAGAAAAGCTGTACAGCAGCCAGCTGACCACATGGCGCAAGGAGCTTGCCGAGAACGGCGTGGAGAAGCTCCACAAGACCGCCCCGGGGCCGAACCCGAGCAAGACCCCGGAGCAGAAGCAGATCGAGGCACTGGAGCGTGAGAACGCCCGTCTTCAGCAGAAGCTCTCGACTGCCGAAGACTGCCTATCGCTCCAAAAAAAAGCATTATCGATGCTCGATCGCATGAACAATGGGAGCAAACCATGATCACGGTGCTCGAAGCGCGCCCGGCGCATCTCCCATTGACCAGGGCTTGCCGAGTTCTGGGCATCAACCGAAGCACGGTGTATGCCTGGCGACAACGGCGACATGAGCCCCCGACAAAGGCACCCACATCGCGCCGGCACTGTCCGCAGCCCAGAGCGTTATCGGCCGAGGAGCGAGCGCAAATCCTCGAGATCGCGCATAGCGAGCCCTACCGGGATCAGCCGGTGTATGAGATCTACCACGACCTGCTGCAGCAAGGGATCTATCTCGGCTCGCTCAGTACCTGGTACCGACAGCTGCGTGAGGCCAAGGAAAGCGGTGACCGCCGCCCTCAACGTGCGCCTCAACACCATGCCGTGCCACGCATCACGGCAAGGGCTGCCAATGAGGCGTGGACGTGGGACATAAGCAAACTGCCCACGCGGCGACGCGGCGTCTACCTCAATCTCTACGTGGTGCTGGACCTATACAGCCGCTTCATCGTGGCCTGGATGGTTTCTCACAAGGAGAATGCAGCGTTGGCCCAGCAACTCTTTCAGGAGGCCGTGGATCGCTACGGAATCCCGCATGGAGCGCTGACGCTCCACCAGGACAGAGGCTCGCCGATGATCGCTCGCAGCTACCTGGACCTCATGGGAGAGCTGGGGGTGACGTGCAGCCATAGCCGCCCGCGAGTGAGTAATGACAACCCCTTCAGTGAAAGCCAGTTCAAGACCAGCAAGTACCAGCCCGATTATCCCGGGCGCTTCGAGAGCATTGTTCATGCCCGGCAGTGGTACAGCGCCTATGTCGACTGGTACAACCTGCAGCACCATCACAGCGGGCTGGCTGGCTTTACGCCGGAGCAGGTCTTCACGGGCCGATATCGCGAGATCGCGGAGGTTCGCCAGCGAGCACTTGATGACAGCTTCGAGGTGCACCCCGAGCGGTTCATACGCGGACGCCCCAAGGTGGCAATGCCACCAGCCAGTGTCTCGATCAATCCGGTACAGCCCGATGACGACGGCCCGGCCCCCTACAGCGTGGTGAACTTCCCGACACTATCGGCGGCAAGCAACACCGCGACGAAATCGACATTAATTTTTAACGAGCTGTCCGAATCAGGTTGACAGGTTCCGGATGCACGTCGAGCGCCGACTTTACCTCGCCCATGTGCGCTTCGGCGCTGCCGCGCTTGCGGTAGAGCGCCAGGACCTTCTCCGGCGGCCAGTCGAACTTGCTGAGGTTGGTGACCAGGAAGAAGGCATGCAGCAGCAGGTCATCGGGGCGTTCCTGTACCACCAGCACCACGCGCCGTGGTTCAGGCCAGGAACCAGCTTGGTACTCCAGGTCATGACACCATTCCCGAGGCTGCTCGGGTGGCCGGCCTCGTGGCCGTTTCAGGTGCGGCGACGCCAGTTTCTGCAGGCCGGTGTGACTGCGCAGCCGGCCCAGATACTCGATGCCGCGCTTTTCCAGCGCCTCCAGCGTGTCGTTGTCGGTGAACCCGGCATCGATGCGTACCCGAATCTGGGCGCCGGTGCTCTCGTTGAGCCGCTTCACCAAGTGCGGGATCCAGGTATCGGCGTTCTCGGCCGGGCCAGCGTTGCCCTCGTGCAGCAGGCCGCCCACCATGTCGCCAGTTTCGGCCAGCGAGGCGACCAGCGGCGAGTAGATGCGGACCCCGTAAAGGCCATGATAGGCCGAGCCACCTTGGTGACCGTGGACTTTGATCGGCAGGCCGTCGATATCGAGCGTCAGTTGCTTGGGGCACTCGCCGTTCTTCAGCGAGGTCAGGCGCCAGACCACCAGCCGCAGCAGACCTTCATGCACGGCATCGATGTTGTCGTTGTTTCCGAGGCAGGTCAGCAGCCGCGACAACGTGGCTTGGGATGGCCGGTCCTGGGCCAGTGGCGTCATTCCGCGGGCATCGCTGCAGGCCAGCTGCCAGAGGGGATCATGCCGCAATGTGTCGGTGTCACTGAGATCGATCCAGCCCATCGCCCGCTGCAGGACTAGGGTTCGCAGCTGACTGGCCAGCAAGTGGCGGATACGCAGCGGATGGCGTCGATCGACCAGGTTGTCTTCGAGCGCCTCGATCACTCCGCTGTTGTCGAGGGCTTCACGCAGCAACAGAGCGCCGCTGTCGCTGGTGGTGCGGTGGCCGCTCAGCTCGACACGGACAGAGCCGTTGCACGAGGGCGACCAGGTCGTTAGGGTTTCACCCATGGCGAGTGGTCCTCTTGAATTGTGTTCTGGCAGGAACATGCTGATTCTACAAGAGAAAACCACTCGCCATCTTCGTTTTCAGGCCGATCTCATGAATAAGCTGGGATTAAGCGTAGTTTTAATGATCACGAAAAAGACGAGTTTTTAGAAAATAGCTACGAATATATAGCGCGCTTCTTTGATGGCTCCTTAGAAGAGCTCGAACAACGGAACCCGCAAATCCAAGCTCGGTTTAAGCGCATCGACAATACGCGCTTTATAGGCTCAATCTATTCATCTGGAGCGCGCTCGGCTACGTGTTCTATCTGGTTTGGTGGCACGTTCGGCGGCCATGGTATTTGCTATTCAAACTCAGAAGACAACAGCCGCAATAGTTTCAACGAAATGATATCTGTCGTTGACGATGGTCACACTCTCGCGCTAGCGCCCATGGGCATGCAGTCGTTTGGAAATCGCGCTGAGAAAGCGCTTTCCCAACAAGGAGCGGCTGAACACCTTTGGAGTCTATTTATTCGTCCGCTTCAGTGAGAAGGCCCAACAGATCGCTTCAGTTGACCGCCCAAAGCGCTGCTGCGCTTTGGGTTCTCTTCTGCGGCCTGCGGCCGCTCCGGCGGCAACTGAGCTTGGGCGTTATATTCCAAACAAGACGGCGAGCCACCCAAAAAAACCTTCCTCAAACGTGAAAAGCGCCCCCTTCGCTGCATGAACCGCACAACGAAGGGGGCGTTTTTCTTACCAAGCCAACTAATCTATCAAGCCTGGTTCGGGCCGTTGTAAACGTCTTCGTCCAGTTCGCCTTCGCTCTTGCCCACAAGGGTGGTGACCATCAGGTCGCCGGCGACGTTGACGCTGGTGCGCGCCATGTCGAGGATGCGGTCGATGCCCGCGACCACGGCGATGGCCTCAAGCGGCAGGCCGACCTGGGAGAGCACAATCGAGAGCATGATCAGCCCGGCGCCGGGAACGCCGGCGCTGCCGATGGAGGCCAGCGTGCCGGTGAGGATGATCATGCCGTAGTCGGCCACGCTCAGGTCCACCCCCAGCATCTGGGCGATAAAGAGGGCCACCACGCCCTGATAAATGGCGGTACCGTCCATGTTGATGGTCGCACCCACCGGCAGCACAAAGCCCGAGACGCCCTCGGAGACGCCGAGGTTTTTCTGCGCGCAGCGGATCGACACCGGCAGCGTGCCCGAGGACGACGCCGAGGAGTAGGCCACTACCAGGGCATCGAGAATGCCGCTCAGGTAGCGTTTGGGGTTGAGCCGGCCAAGCAGCGCCAAAAACCCGCTGTACACCACCAGCACGTGAATCACACTTGCGAGATAGGCCACGCCGATCACCTTGGCCAGCGGCAGCAGCACCTCGAGCCCGTAGTTGCCGGCGACAAAGGCAATCAGTCCGAACACGCCGAACGGCGCAAAGGCCATGACGATTTCGGTGAGCTTGTACATGGCCTCGGCGAAGCTTTCGAACAGGCGCACTACCGGCTCGCCTCTTTCGCCAATCAGCATCAGCGAAATGCCCAGGCCCAGGGCAAAGACGATGATCTGCAGGATGTTGCCCTCGGCCAGCGCGTCAATGGGGTTCTGCGGGACAAGGTCGACAAGAATCTCGACCAGCGAAGGCGCATCCTTGGATTCCATGGGCTTGTCAAAGCTCATGTCCACGCCGGCGCCGGGCTGGAAAATCGTCGAGGCCAAAAGCCCGATGGCGATGGCAAAAGCGGTGGTGAGCAGGTAAAGCCCGATGGTGCGCGCGCCGATGCGGCCCATTTTCTGCGGGTCGCGCATGGCGGTGATGCCCACCACCAGGGTGGAAAACACCAGCGGCACGATCAGCATCTTGATCGCGCTGATGAAAATGTCCCCCAGCGGCTTGAACACGCCGGCGTTTTCGCCCATCAGGGCACCGGCGAGAATACCCAGAAACAAACCGGCAAGAATGCGCTGCCAGAGCGGGATGCGTCGCCAGAAATTAAAAGCGGAACCGGCTGCCATGATGCGTCTCCTGTGAAGGTTATCACTGTTGTTTTGCGCTAAAGGGCGGCGATTTTAACGGTCAAGCTCTGCTGAAGAAACGCTTTTTTACAGCGATCTAGCGGGGTTAACTGCCGCCGGCGCCGTTTGTTGACGGCAAACCATGACCTGGATCATAGCCCCGCGTTGCGGCGAACGAAACCGCTTGCGCTACGCCTTTCGTTGTTTACTATAGTTAATGCGAATTGTTCGCCTTACCTTGTTCATTCGCTGTGCGGCCACCGGCCGCGCGATTTATTGTTAACGAGAACCGCTTTTCAACGGGAGACAAAGATGAAAAATTTTGCCATGACGCTGTTCGCCGCGCTGTTGGTCACCGGCACCGCCGCCGCAGATGACAACGACCGCCCCGATCATTTCGACGGCAAGCCCGCAGAAACGCTGGAAGCCGCGGTAACCAACTTCTCCGAGGGCAACCAGCGCCTGGCCGAGCTGCTAAAGGCCGATACGCTGGACGACGAGCAGCTGGCCGAGATCCATCAGCTGAGCTATACGCTGGAAAACGCCCTGGCGAAAATCGATGATGAGGTGGAGGGCATGGCTGTATCGCTCGAGGAAGTTCACGTGGGCTCGGAAACCGGTGCGCCGGAGCAGGTGGCCGACAGCGGCCAGACGTACCTGGAAGCGGCACAGACCCTGATACCCTGAGAAGAGGAGGGAAGCAAGGCTCGGTATCGCAACGGCCGGGCCTTGACGGTCAACGCACGGGCCGTCTATAACAGCGCGATACCTGACCGCGCCGAGGGCCCATGCTGCTGCTGATCATCATTGCCGTTTTCGCCATCGGCTTTTCGTTTCTGTGCTCGGTGCTCGAGGCTGTCCTGCTGTCGATCACGCCGAGCTTCATTGCCCGCCAGCGTGAGGACAACCCGGGGCTGCACGCCTCCCTCGAACGCCTTAAGGCCAATATTGATCGCCCGCTGGCGGCGATTCTCACCCTCAATACCATTGCTCATACGGTAGGCGCCACGGCCGTGGGGGCCCGGGCGGCAGCCGTCTTCGGCGAGTCCTGGGTGGGTATGGTCTCGGCGGTGATGACGTTCTTGATCCTGGTATTTTCCGAAATTATCCCCAAGACCCTGGGCGCTACCCACTGGAAGCGCCTGGCGGTCATGCTGCCGCCGGTGCTGCGCGTGATGACCGCCGTGCTGCTGCCGTTTATCTGGCTGTCCGAACAGATTACCCGGCGCCTGGGCGGGCAGGAAGAAAACGCCATCGACCTGCGCGACGAGATCAAGGTGCTGGCCCGGGTAGGCCAGGAGAAGAACGTGCTCGACGCCGACGAGACCCGCACCATTACCAACGTGCTCAACCTGCACGAAATCCCCGTGTCCCGGGCGATGACGCCGCGCATCGTGTGCCAGACGGTGCTGCCGCACATGACGGTAAAGGAGTTCGAGCAGGAATACGGGCAGGCGCCGTTTACTCGCTTTCCGGTGATGGACGAAGGCGAACAGGCGTTTGGCTACGTGCACAAGGTGGATATGTACCAGGCCGAGCCGGACGCCACCATGTCCTCGATGATGCATCCCATTGGCCGGCTGGAGGCGGAGCAAAACGTCGAGCAGGCGTTTGCCGCCATGCTCGGCGATAACCACCATATGCGCGCGGTCTACGATGCCCACGGAAGCTTCGTGGGGCTGATCACCCTGGAAGACGTGCTCGAAACCCTGCTGGGTCAGGAGATCGTCGATGAGACCGACCGCGTGGACAACCTGCAGAGCTACGCCCGCCAGCGCTGGCTGCAGCGCATTCGTCAGGCACGCCGGGCCTCCGGCGGCGGTTAGTCACGGGGCCCGCGGTAGCTTTCCACCAGCGTCGCCGGGTCGTCTTCCGCATGGCCGCGAGTGGCGTGGGCGCGCATCAGCTGGGCGGCCAGGCCGCTCATGGGCGTGGCGCTCTGGCTGCGCTGGCTTTGCGCCACGGCCATGTCGAGGTCCTTGAGCAGGGTGCGCAAGTGCCAGGGCGGCTCGGCGTAGTCGGCTGAGGCCATGCGCGGGGTGAGGATCTGAAACGGTTTGGAGTCGGCAAAGCCGCCGGACAGCGCCTCTACCAGCCGGGTGGAGTCCACCCCGCTGGATTCGGCCAGCGCCACGGTTTCCGCGAGCACCGCCGCCTGGCAGCCCACCACCATCTGGTTGCACACCTTGGTCACCTGGCCGCTGCCCACGCCACCCATGTGGGTCACCCGTGCGGCAAGCGGGGCCAGCAGCGGCTCAACCGCCGCCATGCGGTCGGCGTCGCCGCCGCACATGACGGCGAGACTCCCAGCCTCGGCGCCGGCCACGCCGCCGGAAACCGGGCTGTCCACCCAGCCCATGCCGCAGGCGGCTTCAAGCCTCGCGGCCATGTCCCGGGTGGCCGCCGGGTCGCTGCTGGAGAAGTCCACCAGCGTTTTGCCGGCGCTGCCTACGCTTGCCACGCCGCCGTCGCCGAACACCACCTCTTTTACCACGGCGGTGTTGGCCAGGCACAGCATGACGACGTCGACGCCCTGGGTGAGCTCGGCGATGCTCGCGGCCAGGCGCGCGCCGTCGGCTTCGAGCGCGCGGGCCTTGTCCGCCGAGCGGTTCCAGACCGTGACGTCAAAGCCCGCCTCGAGCAGGCGTCGGGTCATGGGCGTGCCCATCAGGCCGATGCCGATAAATCCCAGGCGGAGTGGGCTCATGGCGTTTCTCCCTGGCGGTGGGCGTTTCAGGCGCGGGCGGTGGCGTATTCCACCAGCGCCTCGGCGAAGGTGTCGGTAGTGCCGCTGCCGCCCATGTCCGGGGTGACCATGTCGCGGCGCTTTTCCAGCACGTCGCGGATGCCTTCGCGGATGGCCGTGCCCTTGTCGTTCATCCCCAGGTGGTCGAGCATCTGCGCGGCGGCCAGCAGCAGGGCGCAGGGGTTGGCGATTTTCTTGCCGGCGATGTCCGGCGCCGAGCCGTGAACGGCCTCGAAGATGGCGGCGTTTTCGCCGATGTTCGCCCCGGGGGCCAGGCCCAGCCCGCCGACGAGGCCGGCGCACAGGTCCGAGGTGATGTCGCCGAACAGGTTGGTGGTGACGACCACGTCGAACTGGTAGGGGTCCATCACCAGCTGCATGCAGGCGTTGTCCACGATCATTTCCTCGAACTCGATGTCCGGGTAGTCGCTGGCGACTTCTCGGGCGACGTCGAGGAACAGGCCCGAGGCGGTTTTGATGATGTTGGCCTTGTGCAGCGCGGTGACCTTTCTGCGGCCGTTTTGCCGGGCCAGCTCAAAGGCGTAGCGGACAATGCGCTCGGAGCCCTTGCGCGTCACCTTGATCTGCGAAATGCCGGTGTTGCCGTCGTCGACCATTTCCTGGCCGTCGGACATGTAGGCCCCTTCGGTGTTTTCGCGCACGGTGATCATGTCGATATTGTCGTAGCGCGAGCGAGTGCCGGGGAAGCTGACCGCCGGGCGCACGTTGGCGTAGAGGTCGAAGTGGCGGCGCAGCTGCACGTTGATCGAGGAAAAGCCCTTGCCGATCGGCGTGGTCAGCGGGCCCTTGAGCGCCAGGCCGTGCTTTTCGATGGCCTCCAGCGAGGAGCGGGGAACCAGGGTGCCGTGCGCCTCGAGCGCGCCGAGCCCGGCATCAACGATGTCGTAGGTGAAGCCGCAGTCCAGCGCGTCGAGTACGCGCAGGGTGGCATCCATGATCTCGGGGCCAATGCCGTCGCCCTTGATGACCGCAATAGACTGGCTCATTTCGTGCTCCTTAAGCTGATCGCTGATGGGGGTGAACGCTGCGTAATGGTACGCCAAGCGGGCGGAAAACGTCACCCTGCCGGCCCCTGGGCACGGCCGGGCGCTTTGCTGCTAGGCTGGAGGACAGCGTCAGATCTTTGACGAATCGTTAACCGAAGGAGCTGCGTCATGATGCTTGCGTATCTTGTCCCCATTGTGCTGCTGGTTCTGCTGATCGCGCTGTCGATTCGTATTCTGCCGGAATACAAGCGCGGCGTGGTGTTCTTTCTGGGGCGCTACCAGGCGGTCAAGGGGCCCGGGCTTATCATCGTCATTCCGCTGATCCAGTCGATGCAGAAGGTCGATTTGCGGGTGATCACCATGGACGTCCCCGAGCAGGACGTCATTTCCCAGGACAACGTCACGGTCAAGGTCAACGCCGTGCTGTACTTCCGCGTGGTGGACCCGGAAAAAGCCATTATCCAGGTGGAAAACTATATCGTGGCGACCAGCCAGCTCGCGCAAACCACCCTGCGCTCGGTGCTGGGCAAGCACGACCTGGACGAAATGCTCTCCGAGCGCGACAAGCTCAACAACGACATTCAGGAGATCATCGATACCCAGACCGAGGCCTGGGGCATCAAGGTCGCCAACGTGGAGATCAAGCACGTGGACCTGGACGAGAGCATGATTCGCGCCATCGGGCGCCAGGCCGAGGCCGAGCGCGAGCGCCGGGCCAAGGTCATTCACGCCGAGGGCGAGCAACAGGCCGCGGCAAAACTGGTGGAGGCGGCCAACACCATGAATGAAAACGCCGCCGCGCTGCAGCTGCGCTATCTGCAGACCATGAGCGACATGAGCAACAAGAATGCCTCGACGATTGTGTTTCCGCTGCCCATGGATATCATGGAGGCTTTTAAGCACATGAAAATAAAAGGAACTGCATCAGGCGGCGCGGGCTCTGGTTCAGGCGCCGGCCAGGGGCCTGACTCAGGGATTTCAACCGAGGAGACATCCGGCGCATGACCCACGCTCTTTCCCGCCGCCAGAAAGGCCTTCTGCTCACCGCGGCGGGGCCCTTGATCATTTCCCCGGATGCGCTTCTCATCAAGCTGATCGACCTGCCGGACAGCCAGATGCTGTTCTGGCGGGGGCTGCTCACGGCGATCGGTTTTTTCACCATCGTGGTTCTGCGCAGCGGCCGCCGAACCTGGGCGGTATTTCGTCGCTGCGGTCTGGTGGGGCTCGGCGTGGCGGGGCTCTTTACGCTTTCCAACTTCGGCTTCGTGCTGGGCAACCACTATACCAAGGGCGGCAACGTGCTGATGATCCTGGCCGGGGCGCCGTTGATCGCCGCGCTATTGTCGCGATTCTTCCTGCACGAGCGTCAGCCGCTTCGCACCTGGATCGCCATTGTGCTGTGCCTGTCCGGCACCTCGCTGATCGTCTTCGACGACGCCGGTGCCGGCTCCTGGATCGGCAACGGCTTCGCCCTGCTGGCGGCGCTTTCCCTGGCGGCCAACTTTACGCTTTGCCGCACCCGCCCGGGGGTGGACATGAGCCCCATGCTGGTGCTGGCGGGGCTGACGGTGGCGCTGCTGTCCCCCTGGCTTGCCAGCGGCGGCTGGGCGCTGCCTGACGCAGACCAGGCCAGGTACTTGATCCTGCTGTGCCTGATCCTGATTCCCATCGGCTTTACCCTGATCCAGCGCGGCCCGCTGTATCTGCCCGCCGCGGAGGTCAGCCTGCTGTTCCTGCTGGAAACCGTCACCGGCACGCTCTGGGTCTGGTGGCTGCTCGGCGAGCGACCCTCGAATCTTGCCTTTATCGGCGGCGCCCTGGTGATCGGCACTCTGGTGATCAAGAGCCTGATCGAGCGGCGTCTGGAAATGCGCTGGCGTCGCACTCTGGACAACCAGGGCTTCCCGCCGGAGGCGTAAGGCGCCCGGATGCCTGCACATGCAAGAGGCGTGTGGGGCAGGTAGAATGCGCGGCCCTGTTTCTCTTTACGTGTCTTAACCTTCCAACCGCGGAACTGATCAATGATCGAGTCGTTCAAGCAGACCTGGCTTTCCAACCTGAAAGCCGATGTGCTGTCGGGCATCGTCGTCGCGCTGGCGCTGATTCCCGAAGCCATTGCCTTTTCCATCATCGCCGGCGTCGACCCCAAGGTGGGGCTGTACGCCTCCTTCGCCATCTGCGTGATCATTGCCTTTGCCGGCGGGCGTTCGGGCATGATCTCGGCGGCCACCGGCGCCATGGCGCTGCTGATGGTCACCCTGGTCAAGGAGCACGGGCTTGAGTATCTGCTTGCCGCGACGCTTCTCACCGGCGTTTTGCAGATTGCGGCGGGCTATCTGCGCCTGGCGGATCTGATGCGCTTTGTCTCGCGCTCGGTGGTCACCGGGTTCGTCAACGCCCTGGCGATTCTGATCTTCATGGCCCAGCTGCCGGAGCTCACCGGCGTCACCTGGCACGTCTACGCCATGACGGCCGCGGGGCTCGGGATCATCTACGGTTTTCCCTACCTGCCCAAGGTGGGGACGTCCATTCCTTCGCCGCTGGTGTGCATTCTGGCGCTCACCGCGGTGTATCTGGCCACGGGCATGGACATCCGCACCGTGGGCGACATGGGCGAGCTCCCCGACAGCCTGCCGGTGTTTCTGTGGCCCGACGTGCCGCTGAACCTGGAAACGCTCAAAATCATTTTCCCCTATTCGGTGATGCTCGCCGTGGTGGGGCTGCTGGAATCGATGATGACGGCGACCATCGTCGATGACCTCACCGATACCCCGAGCAACAAGAACCGCGAGTGCAAGGGCCAGGGCGTAGCCAACATCGGCGCCGGGCTTCTGGGCGGCATGGCCGGCTGCGCGATGATCGGCCAGTCGGTGATCAACGTGAAATCCGGCGGGCGCCAGCGCACGTCCACGCTGGTAGCGGGTGTTGGCCTTTTGCTGCTGGTGGTGTTTCTGTCCGACTTTGTCTCGCTGATTCCCATGGCCGCGCTGGTGGCCGTCATGATCATGGTGTCCGTGGGCACGTTCAGCTGGGAGTCCATCCGCGATCTGAAAAAGCACCCCATGAGCACCAACATGGTGATGCTGGCGACGGTGGCGGTGACCGTGTTCACCCACAACCTAGCGCTGGGCGTGTTCGTCGGCGTGCTGCTTGCCGCGATGAACTTTGCCAACAAGGTGGGCAATATCCTCTATATTGGTTCGCATGAAGTCGAAGCCGGCAGGGCCCGGGAATACCAGGTCGTGGGGCAGGTGTTCTTTGCCTCCTGCGACCGCTTTGGCGCAGGGTTTGACTTCAAGGAGAGCGTCGACGAGGTGACGATTGACCTGTCCCGGGCGCACTTCTGGGACATCAGTGCGGTTCAGGCGCTGGACCGGGTAGTGATCAAGTTCCGCCGGGAAGGCACCAGGGTGAATCTGGTAGGGCTGAACGAAGCCAGTGCCACCATCGTTGACCGCTACGCGATCCATAACGACGCCGAAGCGGTAGAAAAGCTCATGGGCTGAAAGCCGTCGGCGTTCGCCCCGTCGGGCTCGGCATAGGGCCCTTATCTGGAGACTAGGATGACCGAATACGTAATGGCCGCGATCGACGGCTCGTCGTTTTCCGAAAGCGTCTGCGACTACGCCGCCTGGGCCAGCCGGGCGCTTTCCACGCCGCTTCAGTTTCTGCACGCGGTGGATAACCACCCGCCCACGGTGGAGGACCCTGACCTATCCGGCAGCCTGCGCCTGGGCGCTCGGGAAACGCTGCTCAACGAGCTTGCCGAGCTTGACGAAAAGCGCGCCCGGATCAACCGCGAGCAGGGGCGGCTGATGCTGGAAGAGGCCTGCCGCCGGGCCGGCGAAAAGGGAGTGAGCGATGCCCGCTCGCGCCAGCGCAACGGCACCCTGGTGGATACCCTGGCCGAGTACGAAAGCGAGACGCGCCTTCTGGTGCTGGGCAAGCGCGGCGAGAACGCCGACCAGGCCAGCGGTCATCTGGGGTCGAACCTGGAGCGCGTGGTGCGCGAGCTGCGCCGGCCGATTCTGATGGTGCCGCGCACCGGCTTCAAGGCGCCGGAAAACGTCATGATCGCCTTCGACGGCAGCAAGACCGCCCGCAAGGGCGTGGAAATGCTGGCCAAAAGCCCGCTGTTTCACGGGGTTGCCTGCCACGTGGTGTCAGTGAGCGCCGATACCGCCGAGCACCGCATGGCGCTCGCCTGGGCGGTGGACGTGTTGCAGCAGGCCGGGCTCGAGGCCGAGGGCACCATCCGCGCCGGCGAGGTGGAGGCCACCCTGCATGCCTTCGAGGCCGACAACAACATCGACATGACCGTCATGGGCGCCTACGGCCATTCGCGCATTCGCCAGTTTCTGGTGGGCAGCACGACCACCAGCATGCTGCGCAACGCCCATATTCCGGTGCTGATTTTACGCTGACGCCGCCGGTATGCGGCGGCAGTATGCGGCGAAAGTGAGGTGGTTCGGGGGCGCGCAAATGGGTAGCATGCTATATAAATGCGCGCTGCCTGGATAAGCGTCACGTTTCTCACCCTGCCTGAGTGGTCTTGTGCCTATGTCAACCAAGCGAGATACCTACTTTGATCCGGCCTCGTCGACCCACCGCTACGCCGAGGAACTGCTGGCCGAAGCGGATATCCGCATTAACGGCGATCGCCCCTGGGATATTCAGCTCAAGGCGCCGGGGGTGATCGAGCACGCTCTCTCCCGGGGCAACCTGGGGCTGGGAGAAAGCTATATGCACGGCGACTGGGAAGCCGAGGCGCTGGACCAGTTTTTTTATCGCCTGATGCGGGCCCGGCTCAACCGCCGGGTCAAGTCAACCCAGCTGATGTATCACGCGCTGCGCGCTCGGCTGCTCAACCTGCAAAGCGTCAAGCGCGCCTGGCAGGTAGGCCAGGAGCACTACGATCTGGGCAACGACTTCTACGCCGCCATGCTCGATGCGCGCATGACCTACACCTGCGGCTACTGGAAAGGCGCGGCCACCCTGGACGAAGCCCAGGAGGCCAAGCTTGACCTTGTGTGCCGCAAGCTGGGCCTTGAGCCCGGCATGCGAGTGCTGGATATCGGCTGCGGCTGGGGCAGCTTCATGGCCTACGCCGCCGAGCACTACGGCGTGGAGTGCGTGGGGCTGACGGTGTCCCGGGAACAGACCGAGTTCGGCAAGCGGCTGATGAAGCAAGGGCTGCCGGTGGAGTTTCGCCTGCGCGACTATCGTGAGGAAACCGAAGTCTTCGACCGCGTGGTGAGTATCGGCATGTTCGAGCACGTGGGGCGCAAGAACTACCGCGAGTTCATGGAGGTGGCCAGGCGCTGCCTGAAAGAGGACGGCCTGTTTTTGCTGCACACCATCGGCAAGAACGTGGCCTCCACGCCGCCGGACCCCTGGATCGACAAGTATATTTTCCCCAACGGTGAAATTCCCTCGTTCAACCGCATTGCCGAGGCCTTCAACGGTCTGTTCGTGCTCGAAGACGTGCACAACTTTGGCGCCGACTACGATCACACGCTGACGGCCTGGCACGACAACTTTCGCGAGAACTGGCCCAGGTTCCGCGAGGCGTACGGCGATACCTTCTACCGCATGTGGCGCTATTACCTGCTCAGCTGCGCCGGCGCCTTCCGCGCCCGGGAGCTGCAGCTGTGGCAGCTGGTGCTGAGCAAGCACGGCGTCGAGGGCGGCTACAGCCGGATCAGCTAGGCGCGGCGCCGGCGCGCAGCGCCGCTTCCAGCGGCGCCAGCCGGCCGGGGGCCAGGGCGTCCTCCACGGCGGTGATGCGCAGCAGGCTGGCGATGTCCGGATGCCCGGGGCGGGCGATGAGCTTGCCCTCGCCGAGCAGCGCCTGGTGAACCCGGGCCGCCGCCTCCGCGCTTTCCAGCCGCAGGGCGACAAAGTTGGTGGCGCTCGGCAGCACTTCGCCCCCCAGACCCCGCAGGTGCGCGGCCAGGCGCTCCCGGCGCTCCTTGACCGCCTCGATATGCGCCCGGGTCTCGCCCGGATGATCGAGCACGGTTTCCGCCATGGCCTGGGTCAGCGTCGACACCGCGTAGTGAATCCTTACCTTCATCATCAGCGCTACCACCCAGGGCTCGGCGATGGCGTAGCCGATCCTTAGCCCGGCCAGGCCATGGGC
The DNA here is from genome assembly GCF_031886125.1 of Halomonas piscis. NCBI lineage: Bacteria > Pseudomonadati > Pseudomonadota > Gammaproteobacteria > Oceanospirillales > Halomonadaceae > Halomonas > Halomonas piscis. The sequence continues at coordinate 2,560,105 of NZ_CP119391.1, read as the reverse complement.
CTTGGACAGCGTGCGCAGGCGAATAGCGTCGGGCAGCGCTCGGGCGAGCGAGTCGCTGTTCGCGTCGTGGCGAAAATCGCCGTAGGCCTCGTCGAGCAGCAGCCAGCAGCCGTCGGGCAGCTCGGCGCGCAGCGCGGCCACGTCGGCGTCGGTATGCAGGTGGCCGCCGGGGTTGTCCGGGTTGGCCAGATACACAAGCCTGGCTCGGTGACGCCGGGCGGCGCCCGCCAGGGCCTCGAGGTCCGGCGCAAGCACGCCGGGCGCCTGGCGGTAGGGAACTTCCACCACCTCGGCGCCGTGGCCCCGGGCAAAGTAGCCAAACGTGGGGTAGGTGCCCGCGGTGGCAACGACGGCGTTGCCCGGCTCCACCAGCGCGCGCAGCGAAAGCGCGATCAGGCTGTCGGCGCCGGCGTCGACGAGCAGGGTGTCAAGCTCGATACCCTGCTGGGCGGCCAGCCGCCGGCGCACGCCCAGCGCCTCGGTGTCACCGTAGCCGTAGGCGTGCTCGACGGCGGCGTCGCCAAAGCGCTCGCGCAGGGCGCGGTGGGGCATGTCCAGCCCCTCGTTGGAGCCCAGCCGGTGGGGGATGGCGTGGCCGAGCTTGCGCTCCAGCACCTTGATGCCGGGGAAGGGGTTATGCGGGCCGTCGCCGTCAAGATGGTGCGGATAGCGGGGCATAAAGGCTCCAGGGTCTCTTGTGTGCCAGAACTTTCCGGTTAGTCTGCCGTCGCCTCAACGGCAGCGGCGGGAAAACGGGTTCAGCCCGTTGGCCTGGCGCGACATCATGCGCTTGGCGCCGGGCAGCCGCTCGGCCAGGGTCAGGCCACAGTCGCCAATCTGGCGCAGCGGCCGGGCGCCGGTAAAGAGGTGATGAAAGCTGTCCGTGGCGGCCAGCATGGCCTGGTTGGCCAGCCGGCGCTGGATTTCAAAGCGGCGCAGGGCGCGGGTCTCGCCGGCGTCGCGCCGGGCCAGAATCAGCTCGGCCAGGGTGTCGGCGTCGTGCAGGCCGATGTTGAGCCCCTGGCCCGCCAGCGGGTGGACGACGTGGGCGGCATCGCCGATCAGCGCCAGGCGCTTGCCGATATAGCGCCGGGCGTGCTGGCGCTTGATGGGAAAGCTCGCCCGCCCGGTTACGCGCAAGATGTTGCCCAGCCGCGGGGGAAAGGCCGCCTCGATGGCGCGGGCAAGCGCGTCGTCGCTGAGCATCTCCCGGGCCCGGGTGGTGCTGTCGCGGTCGTACCAGATCAGCGAGGCGTGGTGGCCTGGCAGCGGCAGCATGGCCATGGGCCCGGTAGGCGTGAAACACTGCCAGCTGACGTCCTGCTGGGGCAGCTCGGTTTCGACGTTGGTGATCAGCGCCCGCTGGCGGTAGTCGTAGGTGCTCACCTCGATCCCGGCAAGCTCGCGCAGGCGAGAGCCCGCGCCGTCGGCGCCGACCACCAGAGCGGCGGAGAGCGTCTTGCCGCTGTCCAGCTCCAACAGTCGGGCGTGGTTGCCGGCCACCGTGGAAAGCGGCGCGCAGCGGGTGTAGAGGGTGACGCCGGGGAGGCGCTCGAGCTGGCGCCAGAGGGCATGCTGCAGGGCCTTGTTTTCCACGAAGCGGCCAAAGTCGTCGAGGCCGCTGTCGGCGGCGGAAAAGACGCTGTGGCCGTGCCCGTCCTGGTTCCAGCCTTCGATATGGCGGAACACGCAGCTGCGGTCCGGGGGGATTCGGGTGCCCCCGGCTTCGATAAAGGCGAGCGAACGGGTGTTCAGCGACGAGATACGCAGGTCAAAGTCGCCCCGGGGCTCGGCGGGCGCGTCGCCGCGCTCGACAAGCCCCACGTTGACACCGGCGTAACCCAGCCGAGCAGCCAGCGCAGCGCCCACCATGCCGCCGCCGACGATAACGATTTCATGATCGCGCTGCATGTTGCATCCTCCGGTAAAAACGAGTCATGGCGTAGTATAACGGGTCCTGAGCCCAGTATCGTCGAGGGGTGCCTGCCTTGCCTAGGGGAGAATTGATGCAAAGCGTCCATACCGCAGAGGCCGTGGCCCGCGCCGGCGAGGCGCTGGCCGACTTTATCCGGCGTGAACAGCGCCTGTGGATCATTACCGGCGCCGGGGTGAGCACCGACAGCGGCATCCCCGACTACCGCAACGCCCAGGGGCAGTGGAAGCGCTCGCCGCCGGTGCAGCACGGCGACTTCATGACCTCTGAGGCGGTGCGCAGGCGCTACTGGGCCCGGGCGCTGGTGGGCTTTGAGGCCGTGCGCGAGGCCACCATCGGCGGCGCCCACCGGGCGCTGGCCGAGCTTGAAGCCATGGGCTACGTGGAGCAGCTGGTCACCCAGAACGTCGACCGCCTGCACCAGCGCGCCGGCTCACGCCGGGTGATCGACTTGCACGGCCGCGCCGATACCGTGAGCTGCACAAGCTGCGGCTACAAGATGATGCGCTATGCCCTGCACGCCGAAATGGCGCGTTATAATCCGGCCTTCACCGGGCTCGACGCCGGCCACGCGCCGGACGGCGACGCCGATCTGGAGATCGACTTCAGCACCTTCCGGGTGCTTGACTGCCGCCGCTGCGGCGGCATTTTCAAGCCCGACGTGGTGTACTACGGTGACGTCGTGCCCAGAGCGCGCCGCGAGGCGGCTCTGGAGGGGCTTTTTCGCGCCAACGCGGCCCTGGCCGTGGGCACGTCGCTGATGGTGTTTTCCGGTTACCGATTTTTCCGCGAGGCCCACGCCCGGGGCATGCCGCTGGCGTCGCTGTCGCTGGGCGTGACCCGGGCCGATCCGCTGCTCACGGCAAAGTGGCGCGCGCCGCTGACCCCGGTGCTGGAGCAGGCCGTGAGCCATCTGAAGCAGACCCGCGGCGCGGCCTGAGCGGTCGGCTTTTGTTTTCCCCGTTCAAGGAGAGCCTTGTGTTCACGCTTCACCACCGCTACGCCGAGCTTCCCGCTTCGCTGTGGGCCGCCTGCAAGCCGGCCCCCGCCGCCGATCCGCGCCTGGTCGTGTTCAACGCCGCGCTGGCACAGAAGCTGGGCATGGAAGAACAGCCCGACGACGCGACCCTGGCGCGCTATTTCAGCGGCAGCGAGCTGCTGCCCGGCGCCAGGCCCATGGCGCTGGCCTACGCCGGCCATCAGTTCGGCAACTTTGTGCCCAAGCTCGGCGACGGCCGCGCGCTGTGGCTGGGCGAGGCGTTTGACGCCGACGGCGAGCGCCGGGACATCCAGCTCAAGGGCAGCGGGCGCACGCCGTACTCCCGCGGCGGCGACGGCCGCGCGCCGCTGGGGCCGGTGCTGCGCGAATATCTCGTCAGCGAAGCCATGGCCGCCATGGGCATTCCCACCACCCGGGCGCTGGCGGCGGTAACCACCGGCGAGCGGGTGATGCGCATGCCGCCGGAGCCGGGGGCGGTGATCACGCGGGTGGCGGCGAGCCATATGCGCGTGGGGACCTTTCAGTTTGCCGCCGCCCGGGGCGACCGCGAGGCGCTTGAGGCGCTGGTGGAGCACGCCATCGAGCGCCACTACCCGGCGCTAGGGGAAGAAACCGGCAACGCTCGCTACCTGGCGCTGTTTGACGCCGTCATGCGCCGCCAGGCGTACCTGGTCGCGCGCTGGATGGGGGTGGGCTTTATCCACGGCGTGATGAATACCGACAATGCCAGCATCGCCGGCGAGACCATCGACTACGGCCCCTGCGCCTTCATGGAGGCGTTCAACCCCAACCAGGTATATAGCTCCATCGATGAAGGCGGGCGCTACGCCTTTGCCCGCCAGCCGGCCATTGCCCAGTGGAACCTGGCCCGGCTGGCCGAGTGCCTGCTGCTGCTCATGGACGGCGAGGAAAACGAGCGGGTGAACGAGGCCACCGCCGTGCTGCGCCGCTTCGACGAGGCGTTTGCCGAGGCGCGTCGCCAGGTGAACGCCGACAAGCTGGGCCTTGCCACCGCAAGCGAGCGCGCCGCGCCGCTGATGGAAGGGCTGGAGGACGCCATGGAGCGGGGCAGGATGGACATGACCGCCACCTTCGACGCCCTTTACCATCTCGCCGCCGACCCCGGCGAGGCGCGCCGCGACGACCTGCTGGCGCTGAGCGAAGCCCCCGGGAAGCTGGCGGAATGGCTTGCCCGGTGGCAGGGCGAGCAGGTGGCCGGCGACAACGCCGAGCGGCTTGCCGCCATGCGCCGAGCCAACCCGATCATCATCCCGCGCAACCACCGCGTGCAGGAGGCTATCAGCGCCGCCGAAGAGGGCGACTATCAGCCGTTTTACACGCTGCTCGGCGCGGTGATCGCGCCCTTCGACGACACGCCGGAAGCCCGGCGCCTGGCGGCGCCGGCCACCGCCAGCGAGCGCGTGCTGCGCACCTTCTGCGGCACCTGAGTCGGGCATGGCACTTTCCGCACCGCCGGTGCGCAAGATCATCCATTGCGACTGCGACTGCTTCTATGCCGCGGTGGAAATGCGCGACAACCCCGCGCTTGCCGACATTCCCATTGCCATCGGCGGCAGCGTCGAGCGCCGGGGAGTGGTCTCCACCTGCAACTACCCGGCCCGGGAGTACGGCATTCATTCGGCCATGCCCACCGCCCAGGCGTTCAAGCGCTGCCCGCACCTGACGCTGATCCGCGGCGACATGCCCAAATACAGGGCGGTGGCACAGGAGGTGTTTGCCATTTACCGCGACGTCACCGAGCGCATCGAGCCGCTGTCGCTGGACGAGGCCTACCTCGACGTCACCGGCGTGAGCGCCCACCAGGGCAGCGCCACCCGCATGGCCCAGGCCATCCGCGCTCGGGTCGCCCGGGAGGTGGGCATTACCGTGTCCGCCGGCGTGGCGCCCAACAAGTTTCTGGCCAAGATTGCCAGCGACTGGCACAAGCCCGACGGGCTCTGCGTGGTGCCCCCCGACGCCATCGATGAGTTTGTCCGCGCGCTGCCGGTGAACAAGATCCACGGCGTGGGGCCGCGTACCGGCGAAAAGCTCAGGGCGCTGGGCATTGACACCTGCACGGATGTGCGCAAGCGCACTCTTCCCGAGCTTGCCGAACATTTCGGCAGCTTCGGCAAGCGGCTTTACGAGCTGAGCTGGGGCATCGACGAGCGCCCGGTGAAAACCCGCCGGGAGCGCAAGTCGGTGAGCACCGAGCAGACCTATCCCCGGGATTTGCCCACGCTTGCGGCCTGCCACGGCGAGCTGCCGACGCTGATCGAGGATCTGCAGCGCCGCTACCGGCGGCTGGACCCGCCGCCCGGGGTGCGCGGGGCCATGGTCAAGATCAAGTTCAACGACTTTACCCAGACCACCGTGGAGCACGCCGGCGCGGTCATGGAGGACGCGCCCTTTGCCGCGCTGCTCGACGCCGGCTGGCAGCGTGGCCGCCGCCCGGTGCGGCTTTTGGGCGTGGGCTACCGGCTGGTTGATCCGGCGCCCGAGGCGCAGCTTTCGCTGTTTTGAGGCGGTCGCTGTCTTGAGGCGGTGGCCCGCCGGCGCGTCTTCTGTGTTAGCGTGGGGTGTCCCACAGGTCACCCTCTGATCCTCATGGAGGTATCATGTATCTATCCGTGAAGCTTAGCTACTATCCGCTGAAAGACGATTACAAGCAGCCGGTGAGAGAAGTGGTCCAGCGCCTGGAAGCCAGCGGTCTCGAAGTTTATCCCGACCGCCTGGGCACCCAGGTGTTTGGCGAGTTCGACGCGGTAATGGACGCGCTTTCCGCGGTGATGAAATGGTCGTTTGAAACCTACGGCAAGGCCGTCTTTACCGCCAACTTTCTCGAAGGCGACCGCCGCCCGCGCGACTGATCCCACCTAAAGCCCGATACGATGCGCCCGGTGGGTGAAAAATATCCCGCTGGGCGATTCGCTTTCCAGCCGGGCGATTTCCTCGAGGGTGCGGGTGTCGTAGACCGTCACCCGGTTGCTGTCCCTGGCCGATACCCAAACCTGCTCGCCCTTGGGCGAAAACTCCATGTGCAGCACCGCCTCGCCCGGGGACAGCGTGGCGACCACCTCGCGTTTTTCGGTGTCGATCACCTGCACCACGTCGTTGTCCGGGTGGGCAAAGTTGACCCACAGCTGGCGCTTGTCCGGCCGGCTCATGACAAAGATGGGCTGGCCGTGGACGGCAATGCGATCGGCAAGCGACCAGTCGGCGGTGTCGGCGACCAGCACCTCGTGGCGGCCCACGGCGGGGAAGAACGCCTGGCGGCCGGCCATGGTCCAGCCTTCCAGATGCGGCATCTTGTACACCGGCAGCCGCGCTTCCCCGCGCCCGTAGTCCGGCAGAATCCGCTTCACGCCGTCTTCGGGGTGCCATAAATCCAGCATGGCCAGCCCGTCCTCGCCGAACAGCCCGGCGATATAGTAGCGCCCGTCCGGGCCGATCAGCGCGTCGTAGGGCTTTTTGCCGATGTCGGTAAAGCGGGTGACGTCAAACGCCGCCTTGCCGTTCTCTGGCGGCGCGGCGCCGGGCTCCCGGTTCATGTCCGCCACGCGGATTTCGCCGGCGTCAAACAGGCTGTAGACAAAGCGATTGCCCGGCGCGTCCACCAGCCCCACCACCCGGGAGCGCTGCTCCTCGCCGTTCTTGTCTTCGTACAGGGCGGGAAATTCGGCCACCGGTTCCAGGGTTTGGCTGTCGAACACCCGCACGCCGCCGGGTTCATAGTTGGCCACGGCGACCAGCGAGCCGTCCTGGGAAATCGCCCCGCCGATGCTGTTGCCCGATTGAATGATGCGGTGGGTAATCTCGCCGCTCAGCAGGTCCACTCGGCTGAGCCCGCCGTCGCGACCGAAAATGAACGCAAAGCGTCCGTCCCGGGCGAACTTCACCGAGGCGTGGGAGAGATCGCCCAGGCCCTCGATCCGCTCGAGCACTTCCCGGGCGCTGGTGTCCACCACGGCCACCCGGCCGGAGGCGCGCTCGATGACCACCCCCAGATCCCCGGTGCCGCGCAGCTCGTCGGCGGCAGCCGTCGCCGGGGGCTGGGCGGCCAGCAGGGCAAGGGACGAGGCGGCGACCACCGCCTGGAGACGCCGGGGCCGGGGGTAGAAAATACGGTCAAGCTTGAGCGTCATGGCTTACTCCTGTGGCGCGCGGGTAGACAAGGGGTTGTGATGGATCAGCTGATCGGCCAGCCAGCGTGCCTCCTGCTCGGTGAGCAGCGACTTCCAGGCGGGCATGGCGGTGCCGGGGACGCCTTCGAGAATCAGCGCGGCCAGCGCCTCTTCGCCGTAGGCCTGCATGCGCGCAGGCGCCAGGGCCGGCCCCAGACCGCCGCGCAGGGTCATGCCGTGACAGGAGCCGCAGTCCTGATAGAGCAGGGTGTCGAGCTCGTCCTGGCGCGCGGCGGAAAGCCCGTCGTCGGCGGCCGCGCTGCCCGCGAGAACTGCTGCCAGCAGGCAGGCGGCGAGCCCTGCGCCCGCGGCGTAACGCGCCTTTTGCGCGCAGTGACGAACAGCCATGGTGTCTCCTGAATGCCAGTGGGTTCCGAGCGGCATTGAACGCCTATCCCCAATGCTTCTTTATAGTCTTGCCGGCTAACGCCGGCCCTGCCTTGATGCACGTCAAGAAAGCGCCGCTGCCCCCGGTTTTCACAGACAAGGTCTTTATTGCGCCCCGTTGCATAGCGTTTCGCGCCTCACGAACTTCACAGCCTGATCGGCCCTGCAACGTTTCCTCGGCGATGCGCGCCGAGTTGTTGACGCACGTCAAAAAGACGGCGGATAAGCGCGAAAACCGCGCGAACAGGCATGAGAAAGGCACCTTTGTGCGCCACACTGAACCCAGAAAACAACAAGCATCGGAACCTGACGAAAACCGCGCAGTTTGCTGACGCAGTCAGTCTCATGACACAGAGGTAAAACGATGACGATCAAAAAGGGATACCGGACGCCGCTGGCCGTGGCCATTGCCGCACTGGCGCTGGGAATGGGAGCCGCCAACGCCCAGCACAAGGACATTGACGAGTCTGAGGCGGCGTATAAAGGGGGCGAGTCGGCGGTAGACGCGGATTCGGCGAAGGTGGTGAAAACGCCGGGCGCGCCGGATCTGACCGAAGCCGAGTTCGAAAAGGCCAAGGAGATCTACTTTCAGCGCTGCGCCGGCTGCCACGGCGTGCTGCGCAAGGGGGCCACGGGCAAGCCGCTGACCACCGATATTACCCAGGAGCGCGGGATCGAGTACCTCAAGACCTTCATCAACTACGGCTCGCCCGCCGGCATGCCCAACTGGGGCACGTCGGGCGATTTCACCGCGGATGAAGTCGAGCTCATGGCCAAGTACGTGATGCACGAGCCGCCGGTGCCGCCGGAGTTCGGCATGCCCGAGATGCGCGATACCTGGGAAGTGCTGGTGGCGCCCGAAGACCGGCCCACCGAGAAGATGAACGACTGGGACATCGAGAACCTGTTCTCGGTGACCCTGCGCGACGCCGGCCAGATTGCGCTGATCGACGGCGAGACCAAGGAAATTGCCAAGGTGCTCGACACCGGTTACGCCGTGCATATTTCGCGCATGTCGGCGTCCGGGCGCTACATCTTCGTCATCGGACGGGATGCCAAGGTCGACATGATTGACCTGTGGATGGAAGACCCGAGCGTCGTGGCCACCATCAAGATCGGCATGGAGGCGCGCTCGGTGGAAACCTCCAAGTTCGAAGGGTACGAGGATGACCTGGCCATTGCCGGCGCCTACTGGCCGCCGCAGTACGTGATCATGGACGGCCAGACGCTCGAGCCGAAGAAGATCGTCAGCACCCGGGGCATGACGGTGGATACCCAGGAGTACCATCCGGAACCGCGGGTGGCGGCGATCGTGGGCTCGCACCAGCACCCCGAGTTCATCGTCAACATCAAGGAGACCGGCAAGGTGCGCCTGGTCAACTACGAGGACATGGACGCCATGTCCACCGTGGAGATCGATACCTCGCGCTTTCTGCACGACGGCGGCTGGGACGCGTCCGGGCGCTATTTCCTGACCGCGGCCAACGAGTCCAACCAGATCGTGGTGATCGACGCCAAGGATCGCGAGCTCGAGACCATCGTCGACGTGGGCAAGACGCCCCACCCGGGCCGCGGCGCCAACTTCGTCGACCCCGAGTTCGGGCCGGTCTGGGCCACCAGCCACCTGGGCGACGCCAGCATCCAGCTCATCGGCACCGACCCCGAGGGGCATCCGGACAACGCCTGGAAGGTGGTGCGCAGCCTGGACGGTCAGGGCGGCGGCTCGCTGTTCGTCAAGACCCATCCGGAATCCGACAACCTCTACGTGGATACGGCGCTGAACCCCGATACCGACGTCAGCCAGAGCGTGGCGGTATTTGATATCAACAACCTGGAGGACGGTTTCGAGGTGCTGCCCATCGCCGAATGGGCCGACGTGGGAGAGGGGCCCAAGCGCGTGGTGCAGCCGGAGTACAACCAGGCCGGCGACGAAGTCTGGTTCTCGGTGTGGAACACCATGGACCAGCAGTCCGCGCTGGTAGTGGTTGACGATACCACCCGCGAACTCAAGAAGGTCATCAAGGACGAGCGAATCGTCACGCCGACCGGCAAGTTCAACGTGGTGAACACCCAAAAAGACATCTACTAGCTCGCAAGTCAAAGACCGTAACACCGGCCGGCGGGCTTACTGCTGGCCGGCTCTCCGGCAGACGCCGGATGAAGCAAGAGAGGGAGAGAGCTCATGCCGAATCAAATGCACGCTCAGAGGCGCCGTCCCGGTCCGGGCAAGCTTGATCCGGGCGAGCTCGACGCCCTGGATCGCCGCCTGCTGGATACCTATCAGCGCGGCCTGCCCGTGGTAGCCGAGCCTTACCGTGCGCTAGCCGAGCGCCTGCACACCACGGAAGACGAGATTCTAAACCGCCTTGCGCGGCTGCACGCCCTGGGCGTGATCAGCCGGGCGGGGCCGGTATTCGACCACGCCCGAGCCGGCGCCAGCCTGCTCGCGGCGGTGGCCGCCAATGACGACGAACGCGACGCCGTGGCCGCGAAGATCAACCGCGCGCCCGGCGTCAACCACAACTATCTGCGCGACGCCGCCCGGGGGTTCAATCTCTGGTTCGTGATGACCGCGCCCGACGAGGCCGAGCTCGAGGCCCGCCTCGAGGCGCTCGAGCAGCGTCTCGGGCGCGCGGTTTTGCGCCTGCCCATGCTGGAAAGCTTTCATATCGACCTGGCCTTTCCGCTGCCCTGGGATGAGCTTGACCGTCACGCCGTCGCGGAGGGCGCATGAGCCGGACTGACGCCGAGCGGCGGCTGCGCGGCCTGCTGGAGAAAGGCCTGCCGCTGACGCCGCGCCCCTGGCAGACGCTCGCCGCTCAGGCGGGCATGAGCGAAGACGAGGCGCTGGCCTGCGCCCGGCGCTGGCAGGACGACGGGCTGATCAAGCGCATGGGCCTGGTGGTGCGCCACCGCCGGCTGGGCATGGCGGCCAACGCCATGGTGGTGTGGGACATTGCCGACAAGCGCGTGAGCGAGGTGGGCCGGGCTCTTGCCGCCGAGCCCGCGGTAACGCTTTGCTACCGCCGCCCGCGCCGCCTGCCGGACTGGCCCTACAACCTGTTTTGCATGATTCACGGCGTGCGCCGGGAGCGCGTGCTGGCCGAGCTTCGCGCCATCATCGAGCGTCAGGCGCTGGCGAATACCGCCCATCAGGTGCTGTTCAGCCAACACGCCTACCGCCAGCATGGCGCCCGCTACACCCGGGAGGAAACCACATGACCGCCGCCAGAACCGCTGCCAGTCAGGCGCCGGTGGCGCTTGACGCCACCGACCGCGCGATCATCAACCGTCTGCAGGACGGCCTGCCGCTGGCCGAGCGGCCCTTTGCCCGAGTCGCCGAGGAGCTTGGCATTGGCGAAGGTCGGCTTCTGTATCGGCTGGAACAGCTGCGCGATAGCGGCGTGCTCAGCCGCTTCGGCCCCATGTATCACGCCGAGCGGCTGGGCGGCGGGCTGACCCTCGCCGCGCTCCGGGTGCCCGAGGACGACTACGAGCGCGTGACCCGGGCGGTCAACGCCTTCCCCGAGGTGGCCCACAACTATCGCCGGGAGCACGCGCTGAACATGTGGTTTGTGCTCGCCACCGAGACGCCCAAACGCATTGCCGAGGTGATCGCCGAGATCGAAGCCGCCACGGGCCTTGCCGTCTACAACATGCCCAAGGAGGAGGAGTTTCATGTGCGACTCCATCTGCCGGTCTGAGCCGGACAGCGTAGCGGCCATGCCGGCCTTTGCCCCGGACGCCGTGGACCGCGCCATTGTGCTGGCCACCCAGGCGGGGCTGCCGCTTTACCCCGACCCCTGGCGCGCCGTGGGCGAGCAGGTGGGCCTGAGCGGCGCCGAGGTGCTTTCCCGCATGCAGGCCATGCACAGGGCCGGAGTGATCCGCCGGGTGGCCGCGGTGCCCAACCACTACCGGCTGGGCTACGTGGCCAACGGCATGAGCGTATGGGACGTGGACGACGACGACATCGACCGCCTGGGCCGGGAAGTCGCCGGCGTAGAGGGCGTCAGCCACTGCTACCGCCGGCCGCGGCATCTGCCGCACTGGCCGTACAACCTCTTTGCCATGCTCCACGGCAAGACCCGTGACGAGGTGGAGCACCAGGCCGAGGCCCTGCGCCTGCGGCTGGGCAGCGCCTGCCGCGGCTATCGCATTCTGTACAGCTCGCGAATTCTGAAAAAGACCGGCCTGCGCCTGGCGGGCGCGGGCAAATCATAAGCGGGGGAGACGCCATGTTTCGTGTAACACGCTATATCCAGTCGCTGATGGCGCCGGCTCCGGTGCCGCCGGTGCGCAAGCCCAAGGGGCCGGTGGTGATCTGGAACCTGATTCGCCGCTGCAACCTGACCTGCAAGCACTGCTACACCACCTCGGCGGATATCGACTTCGCCGGGGAGCTCGATACCGCCGAGGCGCACGCGGTGCTCGACGATCTCAAGGCGTTTCACGTCCCGGCGCTGATTCTCTCCGGCGGCGAGCCCCTGATGCGCCCGGATATTTTCGAACTTTCCCGCCGGGCGCGCGAGCTTGGCATCTACACGGGGCTTTCCACCAACGGCACGCTGATTACCGAAGACAACATCGACGAGATTGCCGAGGTGGGCTATGACTACGTGGGCATCAGCATCGACGGTCTGGAAGCCACCCACGACGCGATTCGCCAGCGAAAGGGGGCGTTTCGCGAGTCCATGCACGCGGTCAAGCTGTGCAAGGAGCGCGGCATCAAGGTGGGGCTGCGCTTTACCCTGACCCGGGAAAATGCCGACCAGCTGGGCGATATCCTCGAGCTGATCGACTACCACGACGTCGACAAGTTCTATCTTTCCCACCTCAACTACGGCGGGCGCGGCCGGCGCCACAGCAAGAACGACGCCTGGCACGAAATGACCCGGGCGGCGATGACCCAGCTGTTCGATCACTGCCGCGACGAGCTTGCCCGCGGCGTGGTGCGCGAATACGTTACCGGCAACAACGACGCCGACGGCCCGTTTCTGCTCATGTGGGCCCGGGAGCACTTTCCCGACCAGGTGCCGGCGCTGACCGAGCGGTTGACCAACTGGGGCGGCAACGCCTCCGGCGAACACATCGCCAACATCGACAACCTCGGCAACGTCCACCCGGACACTTTCTGGTGGGATCACCACCTGGGCAACGTGCGCGACCGTCCGTTCTCCGAGATCTGGCGCGACACTCGGGATCCGCTGATGCTTGGTTTTCGCCAGCGGCCGCGCCCGGTCAAGGGGCGCTGCGGCGAATGCCAGTATCTGCCCATCTGCAACGGCAATACCCGGGTGCGGGCATGGAAGGTCACCGGCGACCCCTGGGAAGAGGATCCCGGCTGCTATCTCACCAACGCCGAAATCGGCCTGGCAGAGGCGCCGGACCGGAAGCTTCACGCGCCCTTTGCCCCGATCCAGGCCGTGGAAATCTTTTAGCGCCGCTGGCGTTCAAGGAGTGATGTCATGTCGCTACATCGCGTTGTGTATGACGTGGCCGGGGCAGCGCTTGCCCCCGGCGAAGTGGCCATCGTCGGCGCCGGCCCGGGGGACCCGGGGCTGTTGACGCTCAAGGCGCTGGCGCTGATCGAGCAGGCCGACTGCCTGGTGTTCGACCGCTTGGTGTCCGCCGAAGTGCTGGCGCTGGCCGGTGCCAACGTGGAGCGCTTTTACGTGGGCAAGGCCTCGCGCTGCCACGCCCTGAGCCAGGACGAGACCAACGCCCTGCTGGTGCGCCTTGCCCGGGAAAACCGGCGCGTGGTGAGGCTCAAGGGCGGCGACCCTTACATTTTCGGCCGCGGCGGCGAGGAGGCCGAAACGCTGGTGGCAAACGGCATCGGCTTTCACGCCGTGCCGGGGATCACCTCGGCCCAGGGATGCGCGGCCTACGCCGGTTTTCCGCTCACCCACCGCGACTACGCCCAGAGCGTGACCTTCGTTACCGGCCACTGCAAAAGCGACGGCGAGCTGGCGCTGGACTGGCAGGCGCTGGCGACCCCGCGCCACACCTCGGTGTTTTACATGGGGCTGTCCAACGCCGCGCTGATCAGCCGCGAGCTCATGGCCGCCGGGCTTTCGGCCTCCCACCCGGTGGCGCTGGTGGAACGCGGCACCACGCCCGCGCAGCGCCGAGTCATCACCTGCCTTGGCGAGATGACGCGCGTCATCGAGCGCGAGCGGCTGACCCCGCCCACCATGATGGTGGTGGGCGAAGTCGTGGCCCTGGCCAATACGCTGATGCCGGCCCAGGTCGAGGCGCCCGTTCCCGCCGCACTCCCCGCGCTGGCATCTGCCTACCGGGAGAAAGTCGCGCTATGAAACGACTCTGCCACGCGCTTGCCCCGCTGGTGCTGATGGCCGCTAGCCCAGCGTTGGCGCTGGGCGCAGACGACACCGCCGAGCTCTATCAGACTCACTGCGCCAGCTGCCACGGCGAGGCCAGGCTTGGCGGCATTGGCCCGGCGCTATTGCCGGGGAATCTGTCCCGGCTCAAGCCCGATGCCGCGGTAGACGTCATCGCCAACAGCCGCCCGGCAAGCCAGATGCCCGCCTTCGGCGAAACGCTCGACGAAGGGGATATCGAGGCGCTTGCCCGGTGGCTCTATCGCCCGCCGGAGACCGAGCCGCGCTGGGGCGAGGCGGAGATTGGCGAGAGCCACCGGGTATTTCATCCCGACGGCAGCCTGCCCGACACGCCGCTTTTTGACGCCGACCCGCTCAATCTCTTTATCGTGGTGGAAACCGGCGACCACCACGCCAGCCTGCTCGACGGCGACAGCTTCGAGCGCATCCACCGCTTCGAAACCCGCTACGCGCTCCACGGCGGGCCCAAGTACACCCCGGACGGGCGCTACGTGTTCTTCGGCTCCCGGGACGGCTGGATCACCAAGTACGACCTCTACAACCTTGAGGTGGTGGCCGAGGTGCGTGCGGGCATCAACATGCGCAACATCGCCGTCTCCGCCGACGGCCGCTACGTCATGGCAGCCAACTATCTGCCCCACAGCCTGGCGCTGTTCGACGCCCATAATCTCGACCTGATGAAGGTCTACCCGGTGGAAAACGCGGCGGGCGAAAGCTCACGGGTCAGCGCGGTATACGCCGCCCCGCCCCGAGGGAGCTTTATCGCCGCGCTCAAGGATATAAAAGAGGTCTGGGAAATCCCCTGGCCGCTGCCCACCGAGCCGGTGGTATCCACCGGCCACATGAAAACCCCGCTGGCGCCGAGCCGGGATCCGTCGCGGGAGAGCTTCAAGGTGCGCCGCATCGCGGTGCCGGACTACCTCGACGACTTCTTTTTCGACCCGGGCTATGAGCACGTCATCGGCGCCTCCCGGGGCGGGCAGGGCGGCATGGTGGTCAATCTGGACAGCGGGGAAAAGGTGGCCGACTTGCCGCTGGAAGGCATGCCGCACCTGGGGTCGGGTATTACCTGGAAGCAGGGCGGCCGGCGGGTGATGGCGCTGCCGCATCTGAGCCGGGCCGAGGTGTCGATCATCGACATGGAAAGCTGGGAGCGGATCAAGACCCTGGAAACCGACGGCCCGGGCTTTTTCATGCGCAGCCACGAAAATTCGCCCTACGCTTGGGTGGACGTGTTCTTTGGCCCCAACCGCGATCGGGTGCACGTCATCGACAAGCAGAGCCTTGAGATCGTCGAAACGCTTACGCCGGAGCCGGGCAAGACCGCGGCCCACGTGGAGTTTGACCGCGACGGCAAGAAGCTTTTGCTGAGCATCTGGGAGGACGACGGCGCGGTGATCGTCTACGACGGCGACAGCCTGGAGGAGCTTCGGCGCATTCCCATGAGCAAGCCCTCGGGCAAGTACAATGTGTGGAACAAGACGCGCTACGAAGAAGGCACCAGCCACTGACGGTATGGCTGGACGGGCGGTAGGCCCGGCTCGCTTTGGCGGTTTATACTGGCCGGACCGCCATCTATCCACAAGAGGTTCTCGCTATGGCCATCTCCCACTTTAACGACCTTCTCAGCGAGGCGCGTAGCCAGCATCGTCCCCAGCGGCTGCTGCTGGTGTTTGCCAGGGCGGAGCTGCCGGACTATCCCGACGACGAGCAGCGTCGCCGCTTTGACGAAGGCGAGGGCGGCGTGCTGGCGCCCACGGTCTGCGCCGACAAGACCCCAGACGAACTTGAAGACATGGGCGCGCTGGTGAAAGAGGCGCAGCAGATCGGCGCCGAGTGGGACCTGTTCTTTGTCGCCGCCATGGACGACCCCGGGGACGACGACGAGATTCAGCTTCAGCTGACCAAAATGACCGAGTCGCTGCAGACGGGCAACGTCGGCTCCTTTATCGCCTTCGACAAAAACGGTGAGGCGCTGAGCCTGAACGGCTAGGTTCGGGCAGGCCTGCGGCCTGCATCGCCCGGCATAGCCGGCCTCCTACAAGCCCCTTGTGCGTCAGGCCGCTGTAGGAGGGCAATTTATTGCGCGACGGCGCCGCCAGGCGCCTGGGGTAGGTGGCATTGGCACAATCCTCGGCAGGCCTACGGCCTGCATCGCCCGGCACAGCCGGCCTCCTACAAGCCCCTTGTGCGTCAGGCCGCTGTAGGAGGGCAATTTATTGCGCGACGGCGCCGCCAGGCGCCTGGGGTGGGTGGCATTGGCACGATCCTCGGCAGGCCTGCTGCCTGCATCGCCCGGCTCAGCCGGCCTCCTACAAGCCCCTTGTGCGTCAGGCCGCTGTAGGAGGGCAATTTATTGCGCGACGGCGCCGCCAGGCGCCTGGGGTGGGTGGCATTGGCACAATCCTCGGCAGGCCTACGGCCTGCATCGCCCGGCATAGCCGGCCTCCTGCGAGTTGCCCCGGATCTATTGTAGGAGGGCAGCTCTGCTGCGCGACGGCATCCCCACCGGAACTCCGGCAGGTCTCTTACAAAGCCTTGCCATGTCAATGCTTCATACCGCTTGTGCCGAGGTTGGCCAATCGCTCAAGGGTAATGTCGTCAAAGGCAACGATTTGGCCGCCGTGGTCTTCGATAAAGGCCTCGGCGGCGCTGTTGTCGGCAAAGGGCGCAAGGGTATGGCCCATGCTGCCGCGGCGATCGTGGCCGACGACGTAGACGGCCTCGTCGGCGCGGATGAAGGCGTCGTCATCGGGGCTTTCCCAGCCGGTGGCGCCCATGTCGTGGACGTAGGCGTGGGACAGCTGCGCCTCGTTCTCCGGCTGGCGCAAAAAGGTGAAGAGCTCGGCGGTGGAGCAGAACTTGAGCGGGGCCTCATTGCGGCCCATGAAGGCCTCACCCTTGGGGCCAGGGTGGTTGGTGATGGTCATGCCGCAGACGTGGCAGCTGTCTCCCGAGGCGATGGGGTCGGCCTCGGCGAGCGGCTTCGGTGCAGAGTCTCCGCAGCCGCCAAGCACCAGGGCGGCGGCCAAAAGCCCGGCTAGAACGAGGTAGCGTGACAGACGTTGCATGGGCATCTCCCCCAGGAATAATAAAGCTTAGGCGGCGCGGCGGTGGAAGCGCCACAGCGCCAGCCCCAGCGGCAGGGCCGCCCAGCCCAGCAGTAGCGCCACCAGGGTGGCGGGATGAAACGCGCCGGGGGCGGCAATGGCGGTCACGCCGGCGTGTTCGCGCGCGGCGGCAAAGCCCGCCAGATTCAAAAGCCTGAAGCATTCGGTGGGGTTCAGGAGCAAAAGCCAGGCCAGCCAGTCGCCGCCCTGCTTGACGCTGACCAGCAGCGCCAGTAGCGCGAGATCAAACACCAGCACGAAGAAAAACCACACCCCCAGCGCCATGCCCGCAGCGCGCTGCTTCTCCGCCGCGCCCACGCTGATCAGATAGGCGAAGGCGATAAATATCCAGCCCAGCAGCACGGTGCTGACAATCAATAGCCCCATGCCCCGGGCCAGCTCCCCCAGCGCCACGCCGTCGGCGCCCAGCGCGATGGTGATGCCGGCGATACCAAAGCCCAGCGTCGTCGCCGCGCCGAGAATCAGCCCGTGGCCGCAGAACTTGCCCAGCAGCAGCGCCGAGCGGCTGATGGGGTAGGTGAGCAGCAGCAGCAGGGTGCCGGCTTCGCGCTCGCCGACCACGGCATCAAAGGCCAGCAGCAGGGCGATCAGCGGGATGAGAAATACCGCCAGCGTGGTCAGGCTGACCAGAGTGCTGGCAAGCGAGGTAAACCCGAGCCCGCCGCTGGCCGCCGCGCCTGCCCAGGCGATGCCCACGGCGAGCACGGCAAGCACCAGAGTAATGGAAAGCACCCAGCGGTTGCGCAGGCCGTCGCGGAACTCCTTGCCGGCGATAATCATGATGGCGTTCATTGATGGGCTCCCCGGGAAAAATGCTGATACAGGTGCTCAAGGGTCGGCGGCTCCACGCCGAGGTCGATGACGCCCGCCGTGCCGGTGAGCCGGCGCAGGGTGTCGAGCTTGGCCGCTTCGGGCACCGCGAGCGTGGCACCGGCGTCGTCCCGGGCCAGCAGCGTGTGCCCCGGCTGGTTGCTCAGCGCCTGCCAGTCGCTGTCGGCAAGGCGGCCACGCACCCGGATGACCAGCGGCAGCGCCGCCTCCCGGCGCAGCGTCTCCATGTTTCCCAGCGCCAGCCGCCTGCCGTTGCCGAGGATCAGCGCGCGGTCGATATAGGGCTCCACCCCCGGCAGGATGTGCGAGGACAGCACCACGGTGCCGCCGCGGCCGCGCAGCTCGTCAAGGGTGACGTAGAAATCCCGGGTGGCCGCCGGGTCAAGGCCGGTGGTGGGCTCGTCCAGCAGCAGCAGGCCAGGCTCGCCCAGCAGCGCCTGGGCCAGGCCCAGGCGCTGGCGCATGCCCTTGGAGTAGGTTTTGACCCGGCGGTGGGCGGCGTGACCCAGGCCGACCTTTTCCAGCAGCGGCGTCACCTGGCCGCGGTCGGCGCGCTTGAGCCGGGCAAAATAGGTCAGTACCTCAACGCCGGTAAGCGCCTCGTAGAAGCTGACGTTTTCCGGCAGGTAGCCCAGGCGCTGGCGCAGCGCGGCGGCGTGGCGGCTGTCCGGCGTCCCGCCGAGCACGCTGACCCGTCCGGACGTCGGCGTCAGCAGCCCGAGTATCAGGTGCATGGTAGTGGTCTTGCCCGCGCCGTTGTGGCCCAGAAGCGCCAGCACTTCGCCCTGGCTGGCGCTGAAGCTCAGGGAGTCCAGCCGAGTCAGCGCGCCGTGACGATGGGTTACCTCGTGAAAGTCGATGACTCCTGTCATGGGCTGGCCTCCTCGGCATGGGCGGTGAGGGCCTCGGGCTCGTCCATGAGCGGCGCGCTGTCGCGCACGCCCTGGGGGCGAAACACCGGAAACTGGCGCTGCACCCAGCGCAGGGCGAGCACCGCCGGGCTGTCCATCAGGATTCTGGCTGCGGGGTAGCGCCACAGCAGCCGGTCCATGGCGTCGTTGGGCTCGAAGACCGTGTCGCCCACGCCGTCGTCGTCCAGGTCCCAGCCCAGGTAGTTGCTCCAGTAGTTGCCCTGCCACTCCTGGGACCGGGTGGCCACGTACTTGACCTGCTGGCGATTGTCGATGAAGGCGTTGCCGGTGACCTCGTTGTCCTCGGAGCCGGCGGTGAGGTGGATACCGATACCGCTGTTGGCGAAGCGGTTGTTCTCGAAGAGGTTGTACTGCGAGTTGTAGACAAACAGCGCCTTGCCCGCGGCGCCGCTGACCAGTGCCTGGCCCGAAGCGTCGCGCCGCTGGTGGATGTCGCTGACTCGGTTGCCACGCAGCGTCGAGTTGGTGATGTTATTCATCAGGATCCCGTAGTTGAGGTCGCCTTCGGAATGGTTGTTGATCACCGTCAGCCGTTTGGACTGCATCAGCGCGTAGCCGGTGCGCGTGCCGGTGGTGCTGTTGTTTTCCAGGCGGTTGTCGTGGGCGTACATGTAGTGCACGCCGTAGCGCAGGTCATGAAGCCTGTTGCGGGCAAGAAAGCTCCGGCTGCTGTTGTCGATGTAGATACCGTCCCGGGTGCGGGCGATGTCGTTGCCTTCAACCCGGACGTTTTCCACGTTGAACAGGTGAACGCCGTTGCCGCGGTCCTGGGAGCGCCGTTCGGCGTCGCCGCGGATGACGTTGTCTTCGATCACCGCGTCGTGGACGCCGTCCAGCCAGATGCCGAAGCCCGGCCCTTCAAGCCGGGCGTTTTTCACCACGCTGCCGGTGGCCTCGCGGGCGATGAAAATCCCCGCGTCCATGGCGGTAAGGTCGGCGCCCCAGTTTTCCACGTTGACGCCGTCGATCACGACGTCGGGGGCTTCGACGACCACGGCGTTGCCGGCGCCGCCGCCGTCGACCACCGCGCCGTTTTCAGCGCGCAGCGCAAGCGTTTTGTCAATCACCAAAGGCCCGGCATAGCGGCCTTCGGGCAATAGAATACGGTCGCCGCCGGCGGCGTTTGCCACCAGCGGCTGAAGGGAATCACCCGGCGTCGCCGTCCATTCGGCAGCGAGCGGGGCGCCGCCCGGCCAGAGGCTTGTCAAAAGCCCCAGCCAGGCGGCAATCAGCCCAATAGCGACGCTGCGGATATTCACCACGAAAGCGCGTCGTATCATCGATATCAGGCCTTTTCTACCAGCATGCGGCCAAACATTTCCATATGCATGGCGTGGCAGAACCAGTTGCAGTAGTACCAGTGCACCCCGGGCTTGTCCGCGGTGAAGGTGATGCTCGAGGTCTGCTGCGGGCTGATCTCCATGGCAACGCCGTGGTTGACCATGCAGAAGCCGTGGGTCAGGTCCTCGACCTGGTCCAGGTTGGTGATGGTCACCGTGACTTCGTCGCCCTGCTTGACCTTGAACTCGGTCATGCCGAACTGCGGCGCCACCGACGTCATGTAGACGCGCACCTGGTTGCCGTCGCGCACGACCTTGTTGTCGCCTTCCAGGTTGATGCCGTCATCCTCGGCCATTTTCCGCGTGGCGGCAAAGAAGGGGTCGTCCCGTGTCCAGGTGCGGCTGGGGTTGAGCTGGTCGGCGCGCAGCAGGATACAGTCGTGGGGTTCGGCGAAGGCCGGGCCGTCGTGGACCAGCTTCATTTCCTCGCCGGAAATGTCGATCAGCTGGTCGTTTTCCGGGTGCAGCGGGCCCACCGGCAGGAAGCGGTCCTTGGAGAACTTGGACAGCACCACCAGCCACTTGCCGTCGGCGTCCTTGGTTTCGGTGAGGCTGGCGTGGTTGTGCCCGGGCTGGTAGTGCACGTCGAGCTTCTGGCGCAGGTAGTTGACCTCGTCGCCCTGGTAGGCGCGGATGGCGTCTTCGATGTTCCACTTGGCGATCTGGCTGTCGATGAACAGCGTGGTATAGGCGTTGCCGCGGCCGTCAAAGGTGGTGTGCAGCGGCCCCAGGCCCAGCTCGGGCTCGCCGACCACGGCGTCCCGGGGCTCGATGGCGTCATCGAAGACGTCTGCCAGCTTGTCGATGGCGATGATCGAGCAGGTGGGCGAGAGCTTGCCGTTGGCGATGAAGTACTTGCCGTCCGGCGAAGTGTTGAGCCCGTGGGGGTTCTTGGGCACGGGAATATAGCGGGTCAGCCTGGAGCCGTGGCGGCCGTCGACCACCGGCACGTCGGAGTCGCCCAGGGTTTCGTACTCCCCGGCTTTCACCGCGGCCTCGATGGCGTGGACGTCAAACACCACCACCCAGTCGCGCTCAACGCGCATGGTATCCGTCAGGGTCAGGCCTTTCTCCGAGTTGTAGCAGGTGGAAGCGAAGAAGCGGCCGGTATAGTCGGCGTCGGTGTTGTCCAGGTTGCCGTCGACGATGACCTGCCAGGCCATCTCCATGGTTTCGGCATCGATGCCGTTGAACATGGTGTAGTGGTTTTCGGTGTCCTCCATGTTTTCCCCGTCGTTGGGGTGAGGAATGAAAAACTCGGCGTTGGCGAACACGTACTTGGTGTGCGGCACCTTCTGCAGGCGCAGGCCGTGAATCGCCTGGACGTTGGGCACGGTGGTGATCTTGTCCGTCTTCATGATGTCCAGACGAATCCGCGCCACCCGGGTATTGGCCTTGTCGTTGATGAACAGGTACTTGCCGTCGTAGCTGCCGTCGGTCATGGAAATGTGCGGGTGGTGGGCGTCGCCGTTGAAAAACCGCGCCGACTCGCCCAGCACGCGCTTCGACTCGTTGGTAAAGCCCCAGCCGGTGGCGCCGTCCATGTTGAACACCGGGATCCGCATCAGTTCGCGCATCGAGGGAATGCCGAGCACGCGCACTTCGCCGGACTGGCCGCCGCTCCAGAAGCCGTAGTATTCGTCCAGCTCGCCGGGAGCCACTTCGATACCGTTTTCCGCCGCTCTGGACTGGCGGCTGGTCATCAGCGCGCCGGTGCCAAAGCCGCTGGCAAGGCCCGCGCCGGCCACACCGGTCACCGCGCTGTTGCGCAGAAAGTGGCGGCGGCCCAGGTTTTGCACGTCTTGTTTCTTCTCGCTCATGTCTTACTCCTGTTGCAGGGCGGGAATACGCTCCAGTTTGCTTTTTCCGACCTTGGGATCGTGGGTGGCAACGGCGGGCCGGTCTTCGGCCATGCGCGCCGCCTTTTCCCGACGCTTGCGCCGCTTCACCATAGGGGGGCAGCGATGCTCGTCGTGATAGAGAATTTGGCAGTCGAGGCAGTAGTGGCACTCGTTGGCATTGATGTGCCCGTCCGGATGGATGGCGCCGACCTCGCACTCGTGGGCGCAGATCTGGCAGGGGGTGCCGCAGCTGCCGCGGTGGCGCTTGAGCCAGTCGAACAGGCGCAGCCGGGCCGGGATAGCAAGCCCCGCGCCCAGCGGGCACACGTAGCGGCAGTAGAACTTGTGGTTGAAGGCGGAGACCGCTATCAGCCCGATGGCGTAGGCGACAAAGGCCCAGTCGCGCTGGAAGCGCAGAGTGATGGCCGTCTTGAACGGTTCGACCTCGGCGTAGCGCTCGGCGGCGCCCAGCGAATGCAGCGATACCGCAAACAGCACCAGCAGAATCAGATATTTGATGGCCCAGAGGCGCTCGTGCAGGCCGAAGGGGACTTCGATCTGCTTGACCTTGAGCTTGCGCGCGGCCTGGTTGACCAGGTCCTGCAGCGCGCCGAAGGGGCACAGCCAGCCGCAGAACACGCCCCGGCCCCAGAGCAGCAGAGTGACCGCCACGAACGACCAGAGAATGAACATCATCGGGTCGATGAGAAACGAGCCCCAGCTGAAGTCGGTGATCAGGGCATGGGTAAAGGTGAGGATGTTGACCACCGACAGCTGGGCCAGCGCGTACCAGCCGATGAACAGCAGCGTGTAGAACTTGAACCCCAGCCGCAGCGGGTTGAGGATACGCGGGTGGCGCGCGAGCACGTCCTGGAACAGCATGATGCCGGTGAGCACCACAAGCCCGGCGCCCAGCACGCCGATCTGGAACGCCTTGTCGCGCCAGACCTGCACCCAGATGGCTTCTTCCTTCGGCGGCTCGGGGCGCTCGACATAGGCCTCGGGGATCGAGTAGTCGGCGTTGAAGCGGACAAACTCGGTATCCAGCGGGCCGGAGGCGCGGCGCACCAGCAGCGAGAGCTGCCAGGGGGCGCCGGGGTCAAAGGCGGCGTCTTCGCGGACGATGAAGATATCGCGTTCGCTGAAGGCCGGAGCGCCGTCGATGGCGAGATCGCCCAGGCGGATGTGATCGCTGTCGTGAAAGCTGATGGAGCTGCCGTGCTGGGCGAGCTCGACGCGGTCAAAAATGCCGCCGCGCACGTAGCCCGATCCCTTGAACGAGTAGTCGCCGCGGCCCATCAGCGCCACGGCGTGTTCGCCGGGCTCAAGTTCGGCCATCAGCGATTCGTAGCCGCTGTCGCCGAGCAGGTTGCGTCCGGCCATGGGCGCGTTCAGGTAGGTATAAAAAAGCTCGATGAAGGTTTTGTCGGCGGGCTGCGGCGTGTGCATGTAGTCTTCCGCCGGAGTGCCGACAAAGGCCTCGTCGACCTCGCCGTGGGTCAGGTGAAGGCGGCGAATCGTGCCGTCCCCGACCAGGGTTTGCCAGTCGGCCGAGTCATATACGTCGTCAAGCACCTTTGCCGGCGGCATGGCCGCGGGGTCGGCAATCAGCCCCTGGTCGGCGGCCACCAGGCGGGCGGCGCGCATGATGGTGTCGCCGGCGACGATCACCGTGACCGTGGCGCCGGAGACGGCGTCCAGCTCGCCGCCGACCTTGAGATGGTCGTTGACATGGGCGCCGATGTGCTTGTCGGCAAAGTTTTCCAGCTTCGACTCGGGGATACCCACCAGCATGATCGGCTCATCGTGGCCAAGGACATCGGTCTGGGTGATTTGCCCCTCGGTGTCGATGCCCACCAGCAGGTTGATGGGCTTGCCCGAGTAGGCGGGAATAGGGGCTACGTCGACGGTCTCGAAGGCGTAGCCGAGCAGGGTGTCGTCCTGCATCACGCGGCTGACCGGCCACTGGGAGTCGGCCGGCTCCAGCCGGTTGGCCGAGGGAAACCCCGCCTTGATGTCGGATAGTTCGACGGCCTGGCTTGCCGTCGCAATGAGCAGCAGGCCGGCGGCGATGAGCCAGGCGCAAAGGGCGCGTAGCCGGCAGGCGGGGCGGTGCATGAGATCCTCCTCGGGTAGAGAGCCTGGATACGGCAAGTGGCAGCCTGGGGTTACAGCGTGGGTTCGAGCATGTAGTCCACGGCGGCCTTGACCTCGTCGTCGCTCAGGCTGACCTGGCCGCCTTTGGGCGGCATGGCCTGAAAGCCGTTGATGGCGTGGTCGTACAGGGTGTCGATGCCTTTTTCCTGACGCGGCGCCCAGGCGTCGGCATCGCCGCGCCGGCGGCCCCGGTCATGTGGCAGGCCATGCAGGCCTGGTTATAGGTGGCTTCGCCGTCGGCCTGGGCGGCGGTGGCGGTGAGGACAAAGGCCAGGGGAAGCAGCGTTGCGGTGAGCAGTTTCATAACGGGTATTCCTTATGCATCTTTTTGGGGAGAAAAATACTGGTATCGCGGTAGCCGGGTCGGGGGCTGCCCGAATGCGTGGCTCTAGATTAGAACGCCCGGGCAGAAGAGACGTTGACGTGGGTCACTTTTTTCGCCGGCTACTCCCTTAAAATACGGCCGTTGCTCCCAAGGAGGTAGCCCCCTGGCCGCGTGGCATTCGGTCGCATAACGCCGGGCGCCCGAACGGGTAGCCTCGCTTTCGCAGAGGCGCTATGTTGGGCGGCACAGATTCGAGAGCGCAAAGACGAAAAGGGCCTTGATGCTATGCAGGACGAGCTGTTGTTTGATCGCGCACTGGTGGAAAAGTACGACCGCCCGGGGCCGCGCTATACCTCCTATCCCACCGCACCGCAGTTTCATGCGGCCTTTGCCGAGGACGACTACCGCGCCGCCGCGGCGCGCAGCAACGCCGCCGACAACCCCAAGCCGCTGTCGGCCTACGTGCATATCCCGTTCTGCGAAAGCCTTTGCTACTACTGCGCGTGCAACAAGATCATTACCCACAACCGCGAGCGGGCGGCGGAGTACCTCGAGTGGCTCAAGGATGAGATCCGCCTGCAGGGCGAGCTGTTTGACGACAGCCGGCGCATGACCCAGCTGCACCTGGGCGGCGGCACGCCGACGTATCTAAGCAACGACCAGCTCGCCGAGCTGATGGCCGTGCTGGACGACGCCTTCCACTTCGCCGCGCCCGAAGAGCGCGAGTTTTCCCTGGAGGTCGATCCGCGCACCGTCACCGCCGAGCAGATTCACGAGCTGCGCGCCCTGGGGTTCAACCGCCTGAGCTTCGGCGTGCAGGACTTCGACCCGGACGTGCAAAAGGCCGTGAACCGGGTGCAGAGCGAAGAGCAGGTGGTGGGGCTGATGCAGGCCGCCCGCGATGCCGGATACGCGTCGATCAGCGTGGATCTGATCTACGGTCTGCCGTTGCAGACCGTGGCCAGCTTCGACGCCACCCTCGAGAAGATCATCGCGCTCAGGCCCGATCGCATCGCCACCTACAGCTACGCCCACCTGCCGTCGCTGTTCAAGGCTCAGCGGCTGATCCGCGACGAGGACATGCCGCCGCCGGAGCGCAAGCTCGAGCTTCTTGAGCTGATCATCCAGCGGCTGATCGCGGCGGGCTATGTCTATATCGGCATGGATCACTTCGCCCTGCCCGACGACGAGCTGGCGCTGGCCCGGGACAACGGTACCCTGCAGCGCAACTTCCAGGGCTACTCCACCCACGCCGACTGCGACCTGATCGGCCTGGGAGTCACCGCCATCGGCAAGGTGGACGACACCTACAGCCAGAACGTCAAGGAAACCGCCCAGTACCAGCACCGGCTGGAAAGCGGCCGGCTGCCGGTGATGCGCGGCTATCGGCTAAGCGACGACGACCGCCTGCGCCGGGACGTGATCAGCACCCTGATGTGCCACGGCGAGCTCGACTTTGACGCCGTGAGCGCCGCCCACGGGATCGATTTCACGCGCTACTTTGCCGATGCCCTGGCATCGCTCGAGGAGATGCAGGCCGACGGCTTGGTCGAGGTCGGCGAGCGCCGGCTTGACGTACTGCCCGCCGGGCAGCTGATGATGCGCAACCTCGCCATGGCCTTCGATGCCTACCTGAATCCCGCCGAGGCGCGCTATTCGCGCACGGTGTAAAGCGCTTTCAAGGAGCCTGCATGTCTGCTTTGCCGTTTGCCCACCTAGTGTCCGCCACCGAGCGCCTGCCTTCGCCGGCGCGCCTGATCGCCTTGCTGGATCCGCAGGTGCCGCTCGCGCTCAAGCGCCGGGTGGTCGAGCCGCTGCTCAACCGCACCTTTGCCGAGCCTCTGGCCGAGGGCGAGTTCGACGCCCTGGAAGGGCGGCGGGTCACTTTGGAGGTGGAAGACCTGGGCGTTCGGCTGACGCTTGCGCTCGATGACGCGCGCTTTGCTCTGAGCCGGGAAGAAGGCGAAGCCACCATTCGCGGCGGCTGGCGGGAGTTCCTGTGCCTGGCCGCCCGGCGGGAAGACCCGGACGCCATGTTCTTTCAGCGCCGGCTGATGATCGAAGGCGACACCGAGCTTGGGCTCACGGTGAAAAACCTCCTCGACGGGCTCGAGGAGGGGCTGAGCGAAGGGCGGCTGGGCGCCGTACTGCGTCAGCTGGACACGTTCGCGGCCCGGGTGTAGTCCATGCCCGGGCGGCCGTGCCAGTAGCCGTCGCAGATCTCGGCGTCTACCAGGGAAAGCGGGTCAGGGGCGGCCAGCTCGCCGCGCCGGGCACGGTCAAAGTCCGCCACTACCCTGGCCATGCCTTCCGCCCGGGGGCTCAGGCGGGCAACGCCTGCGCCTGAGGCGGCAATCGAGGCGACTTCATGGCGCAGGTCCTGGCAGGCGCCGGAGAGCGTCTGAATGCCGTTCAGCGTAAATACGTCCTGGGTTTCCTGGGAGCGCAGCGCCATGCCTTCCGGGTGCTTCTGGCAGACAAACTGACAGCGGTCCTTGGGCTTTTGGTAGCGCCGGGCGGTAAAGCAGCGCGACGACCAGGCCAGCGGCAGGTGGCCGTAGGCGAACACTTCGCATTCGGCGGCCAGGCCCTGCTCGCGGCAGTCGGCCACCAGCCGGGTGACGTCCTTTCCCGACATCTCCACCGGCGCGTTGAAGCGCCTCATTCCCGCCCGCTCCAGCACGCCGATGGCCGCGGTGTTGTACAGGTTGAGCGCCGCACCGCCGACGAACCCAAGCCCGGCCGCCGCGCAGCGCTGTACCGCGCTCTGGTCGTTGGCTTCCACGGTGAACTCGCCGTTGTCGCACAGCTTGCGCAGATCGCGCAGGTCGGCCTCGGACTCGATCAGCGTCTGGCTCGAGAGCACCACTTCCTTGCCGCTCTGGGCAAGCTCCCGGCCTATTCCCAGCCAGTCGTCGAGCTTCATATCCCGCCGGCGCGAGCATACCGACTCGCCGAGATAGACGATATCCGCCGGCCAGTCGGCGGCGTCGCGGTAAAACTGCGCGTAATGTTCCCGGGTCCAGTAGAACAAGACCGGCCCCAGCGCCAGCCGCAGCGATGAGACAGAGCTATCAGCCATGACAATCTCCCGTTTTCAAAGAGCTATTTCCAGCGGCGCTCGTAGGCGCCCAGGGTGGTGGTAGTGCCTTCGGATATTTCGCCGAGCCCGGCGATCCAGGCGGGGTCTGGATGAAAGCGTCCGGGGGCGGTGTCCAGCCGGTCGATGGCCTCGCGCCAGATACCGGCCACCTTCGATACGTAGGCCGGGCTTCTTTGCCGACCTTCGATCTTCACCGCGCTGATATTCAGCTCGGCCAGCTCGGGCAAAAGCTCCAGGGTATTCAGGCTGGTGGGCTCCTCGATGGCGTGGTAGGTCTCGCCCTCGACCTCGAAGCGCCCCTTGCACAGGGTGGGGTAGCCGGCGTTTTCGCCTTTGCCGTAGCGGTCGATGAGTACGCCGTTGAGCCGGGATTCGAGCCCCGCCTCGGTTTCCTCCCAGCGCACGTGGGCCGCCGGCGAGCATACGCCCCGGGTGTTGGGCGATTCGCCGGTGAGATACGACGACAGATAGCAGCGCCCCTCGGCCATGATGCACAGGCTGCCGAAGGCAAAGACCTCGAGCTCTACCGGCGACTGCCCGGCCAGGTCGCGCACCTGGGTCATCGACAGCACCCGGGGCAGCACCGCGCGGCGGATGCCGAACTGCTCGTGGTAGAACCTGAGCGCCTCATGGCTCGTCGCCGAGCCCTGGACGGAAAGATGGCGGGAAAGGTCGGGGTAGCGCTTGGCGGCGTAGTCGAGCAGGCCCATGTCGGCGAGAATCAGCGCGTCCACGCCGAGCTCGGCAGCGTCGTCCACCGCGCGGGTCCACATGGCAAAGCTCTCGGGCTGGGGGTAGGTGTTAATCGCGCAGAATACCCGCTTGCCCCGGGCGTGGGCGTAGTCGATGCCTTCCCGTGCGCGCTTGTCGGTAAAGTTGAGTCCGGCAAACTGGCGGGCGTTGGTGGTGTTTTGAAAACCGAAATAGACGGCGTCGGCACCTTCGTCTACGGCGCGCTTGAGCGCGGGCAGATTGCCGGCCGGGCAGACAAGCTCCATGTTAAGCCTCCCGTGATAGGTAAGGCCGTCATGGTAAGGCGAAGCCGAGAGGTCGCAGTTGACCTGGATCATGGTGCGACCCCTGGCTTGCGGCTTGCCGGTGCGATCAACCCCCGGAAAGAAGCCGGGTTCTACAAAGCCGGCGTCAGGCCGCTTTCTTGTTGGCCCGCATCCAGTTGATCAGCCCGCCGGCGAGCAGCACCTCGACCTGGCGGCTGCTCAGGCCGTGCTTCAGGGCTATCTCGCCGCTTGCGCCTCTGGCCTTGAGCGTATCGCCCTGCTTCAAGGCCTCGTGCAGGCTCTCGAAGCTCAGAGACTCGCCGGCCCTGACTCTCTCGTAGTCGTCGTCGCTGGCAAATGTCAGCGGCAGCACGCCGAAATTGATCAGGTTCTGCCAGTGAATGCGCGCGAAGCTCTTGGCAATCACGAGGCGCAGGCCCAGATAGCGCGGGGCGATGGCGGCGTGTTCCCGGCTCGACCCCTGGCCGTAGTTGGCGCCGGCAACGATGATGTGGTCGCCTTTTTCCCTGGCCTGCTCGACGTAGCTTTCGTCGACGCCGCGCAGGGAAAACTCGGCAATCCTGGGGATGTTGCTGCGATAGGGCAGCACCTCGCTGCCGGCGGGCATGATCTCGTCCGTGGAAACGTCGTCGCCGGCCTTCACCAGGATGGGCAGTTCGAAACTTTCCTCGAGGGGCTCGAACTGGGGCAGCGACTCGATGTTGGGCCCCTTGATCAGCTCGACCTTTCGGGCCTCCTCTTCCTCCAGGGGCGCAAACAGGTTCTGGGTGTTGATGATCGGCGAAGCGGGCTCTTCGATAAGGGGATAGGCGAAATCCAGATCCCGCGGATCGGTGATCTCGCCGCGCAGCGCCGAGGCGGTGGCGGTTTCCGGGCTGCACAGGAAAACGCGGTCTTCCCGGGTGCCGGAACGGCCGGGGAAGTTGCGCGGCGTGGTGCGCAGGCTGTTGGTGTCGTTGGCCGGCGCCTGGCCCATGCCGATGCAGCCGTTGCAGCCGGCCTGGTGCAGCCGTGCCCCGGCGCCCAGCAGGCTTGCCACGTGGCCGTCGCGCACCAGCGTCTCGAGAATCGAGCGCGAGGTGGGGTTGATGTCGAAGGAAATCCAGTCGTGGATTTGGCGCCCCTTGACCATGGCCGCGGCGATAGCCAGGTCTCGATAGCCCGGGTTGGCGGAGGAGCCGATATAGGCCTGGGATAGCGGCTCTCCGGCCACTTCCCGCACCGGCACCACCTTGCCCGGGCTGGAGGGCTTAGCGATCAGCGGCTCGACGCTGGAAAGTTCGATGGTCTCGTGAACGTCGTAGTCGGCGCCTTCGTCCGCCTTGAGCTCTTGCCAGTCGTCGCCGCGGCCCACCGCCGTCAGGAAACCCTTCACCGCCTCGTCGGAGGGAAAGACGCTGGTAGTGGCGCCGAGCTCTGCGCCCATGTTGGCGATCACGTGGCGGTCCATGGCGGACAGCGTCTCAAGGCCCGGGCCGTAGTATTCGATGATGCGCCCGCTGCCGCCGTCGACCCCGTGACGGCGCAGCATCTCCAGAATGACGTCCTTGGCGCTGACCCAGTCGTTGAGCTTGCCGGTCAGCTTGACTCCCCAGATTTCCGGCATCTTGAGATGGAAGGGCTCCCCGGCCATGGCCATGGCCACGTCGATGCCGCCGGCGCCGATGGCCAGCATGCCCATGGAGCCTGCTGCCGGGGTATGGCTGTCCGAGCCCAGCAGGGTCTTGCCGGGCTTGCCGAAATGCTGCTGGTGGGTGGGGTGGCTGACGCCGTTGCCGGCCCGGGAGAACCACACCCCGAGCCTGGCGGCGGAGCTCTGCAGGAAGAAATGATCGTCGGGGTTCTTGTTGTCGCCCTGGATCAGGTTGTGATCCACGTACTGGGCGGAAAGCTCGGTCTTGACCCGATCAAGGCCCATGGCCTCCAGCTCCAGCATCACCATGGTGCCGGTGGCGTCCTGGGTGAGGGTCTGGTCGATGGCGATGGCGATCGGCTCTGTGGCGTTCATTTCGCCTTCCACCAGGTGGGCCTCGATCAGCTTCTGGGCAACGTTTTTGGCCGTGCTGTTTTTAGACATGAGGGCTCCTTGCTGCGTTGTTCTGTCGAAACTCCTCGACTCAGTGTAGCCCCTTGGCGGCCGCCCCGTCTTGGCCGGTGTCCTGGTCGGATAGTTGCATGGGCCCTCGATCAGGCAGCGGTCGCGGCGCCCACGCAGGCACAGCGACCGTGCAGGATCAACGGCGGATCAGAAGATCGACTCGGCGGTGCCGGAGCCTTCGGAGCCGCTGACTCTTTCCAGCTCGCGGCTGACGCGCCGCGGCTGATAGCTGGGCAGGTGCTCCTCGTCGAAAAGCTCGCTGATGCCCCCGGACTCGTCGTCGCGCATGCGCAGCCCGGTATCCGGGTCGACCCGCATGCTGACGACGGTTTCCGGCTGCTCCGGCCAGGCTTCGGGGGTGCCCTCAAGGGCGCCGCCCATGAAGTCCTTCCAGATCGGCAGGGCCGCCTGGGAGCCGTATTCGGCGATGGTCTGGTTGCTGTCCTTGCCCACCCAGACGGCGGTGGCGATATTGCCGTTGAAGCCGGCAAACCAGGCGTCCCGGAGGGCGTTGGTGCTGCCGGTCTTGCCCACGATGTCGTCGCGCTCAAGGGTCAGCGCGGCGCGCCCGGTGCCGTGTTCGATGACGTCGCGGAGCATGTCGCGGAGAATGTAGACGGCTTCCTTGTCGGCGATGCGCTGGGCTATGCGGTAGCTATCGCCGTCGATCTCCACGGTCTCTTGCCCCTCGGCGCAGTCGCGACAGGCCGCCGTGGGGTCGGCCTTGTAGACCTCGGTGGCGCTGTCCTCCTCGCCGCGCTCGATGCGCTTGATGTACCAGGGCGACACCTTGAAGCCGCCGTTGGCGAGGATGGCGTAGGCGTTGGTCATCTCCAGGGGCGTCAGGCTGGCGCTGCCCAGCGCCAGCGACAGCCCCCGGGGCAGGTGATCGGGGTTGAAGCCGAAGCGCTCGAGGAAGTTGATGGTATAGCCAAGCCCCATACTTTGCAGGATGCGGATGGTGACCAGGTTGCGCGAGCGGGCCAGCGCCGGGCGCAGGCGCATGGGGCCGTTGAAGTCGCGGCTGGAGTTGACCGGGCGCCACAGCGAATCGCTGCCGTCGTCGATGACGATGGGGGCGTCGTTGACCACGCTCGCCGCGTTCATCTCGCCGTCGTTGAGCGCCGCCAGATAAATGAACGGCTTGAAGATCGAGCCGGACTGACGGCGGGCCTGAATGGCGCGGTTGAACTTGCTGGCGTCGAAGTCAAAGCCGCCCTGCAGCGCCAGAATGGCGCCGGTGCGCGGCTGCTGGGCAATCAGCGCGCCCTCGGCCTCGGGGCGCTGAGACAGGCGCAGGGTGTCTTCCTCCTCGTCAATGATCACGCGGATTAGGTCGCCGCGCTTGGCAATCTTTTTGGCGCTACCCCTGCCCGTCCACTGCATGCCTTCCCAGTCGAGGGTGTGGACGTTTTCCTCGTCGGTGAGCACGCGCATTTCCCGCTCGCCGCTCTCGACCACGATGGCAGGCTCGAGCAGGCCGTAGCTTGGTGTACGCTGGAGCACCTGCACCCAGTTGCTCACGTCGCCCTCGATGCCTGCCACTTCGGTCTGGCTGCGCTCGGCGGCCTCGCGGGCGGTCTGGCGGATTTCCGGCGACTCGGAGAGCTCTTCTTCAAGCCCCTCGGTGGCGGTTTTTTCCTGGGCCTCGACCAGGCTGGCGGGGATGTCGTTCTGCTCGGGCCCGCGAAAGCCGTGGCGGCGGTCGTAGGCCAGAAGCCCCTGGGCCAGCGTGCGGCGGGCCAGGGGCTGAAGCTCGCTGTCGATGGTGGTGTAAATGTGGTAGCCGCTGGTATAGGCCTTGTCGCCGAACTGCTCGATGGCATACTGGCGCGCCATTTCCGCAACGTAGGCGGCTTCCACCTCGGCCTGGGCCACGTGACGCTGGGCGGTAATCGGCGCCTGGACCGCTTCCTGGTAGACGTCCGGATCGATAAAGCCCAGCTCGCGCATGCGAAACAGAATCCAGTTGCGCCGAATCAGCGAGCGTTCGGGGTTGGACAGCGGATTGAACGCCGACGGCGCCTTGGGCAGCCCGGCAATCATTGCCGATTCGGCAAGCGTCAGCTCGTCCATGGGCCGGTCGTAGTAGGTTCGGGAGGCGGCGGCGATGCCGTAGGCGCGGTGACCCAGAAAGATCTTGTTGACGTAGAGCGAGAGGATTTCCTGCTTGTTGAGCACCTGCTCCATTTGCAGCGCCAGCAGGATCTCGCGAAATTTCCGGGTAAAGGTCTGGTCCAGCGTCAGCAGGTAGTTGCGCGCGACCTGCATGGTAATGGTGGAGCCGCCGGACTGAATGGTGCCGCCGCTGCGGGCAAGCTCGACGGCCGCGCGCACCAGCCCGCGCGGGTCAACCCCGGGGTGCTCGAAGTAGTGCTGGTCCTCGGCGGCGACCAGGGCATTGATCAGCGGCTCGGGAATGTCCTGGAAATCCACGGGGATGCGCCGCTCCTCGCCATACTCACCGATCAGCTGGCCGTCCCGGGTATAGATGCGCAGAGGCGTGTGGAGGTCAAAGTCCTCCAGCTGGCGCACGTCGGGGAGTCCGGGCGCGAAGTACAGCGCGGCAGCTATCGTGGCCAGCGCGACGGCCCCGACAAGGGAGACCAGTATGCCGATGAGTGATAGCACAAGGGTGCGGAAAAGCGTCATGGAAACAGGGTACCCGTGAAAATAAATGGGACATGCCGGGCCTTGAGGCCAGCCATGGCGAAAGGCGCATTATAAAGAGGCAGCGTAACGGCCACCAGTGGTGCCAACGGTAAGGGATCCGCGTGTGTTAGCTGCGTTAAAATCAAGTAATCTCTGTGCATTCTGGTATAGGCGGAGCCACCACCATGCGACTTTTTAACAGACACGACGGGCTGATCGGCATCGACATTACCTCGATGACGGTCAAGCTGCTGGAGCTCAAGGCGTCGGGCGGCGGCTACCAGGTGGAAAGCTACGCGGTGAGGCCGCTGCCCGACGGCGCCGTTGAGGAGCGCCGCATACAGGACGTTGAGGCCGTGGCCGAGGTGCTCGGTCGCGCGGTAAGCCGCGCCAGGCCCACCACCCGCAAGGCGGCGGTGGCCGTACCCGCAAGCTCGGCGATCACCAAGACGCTGGCATTTCCCGCCTCGCTGAGCGAGGAAGATATCGAAGAGCGTATTGTCACCGAGTCGGATCGTCATATACCGTTTCCGTTCAATGAGGTGGCCTTTGACTTTCAGTGTCTGGGCCCGTCGGCATTCAACGAGGACGAGCAGCGCGTGCTGCTGGTGGCCTGCCGCCGCCAGGAGATTGCCCAGCTGACCGATACCCTGGAGCGCGCCGGCCTGGAGCCGGTAGTGGTGGACGTTGAGTCGTTTGCCGTGGAGCGCGCCTTTGGGGTGGTGAGACGCCAGCTCAAGGACAGAAGTGCAAGCGATCCCGAGGCCTGTGTCGGACTGGTGGATGTCGGCGCCAATATTAACGCCTTTCACGTCATGCGCGGCGACAACATCATTTATACCCGCGATACCGTCTTTGGCGGGCGCAGGCTCACCGACGCCATCGGCAGCCGCTACGACATGTCCAGGGAAGAAGCCGGCTATGCCAAGAAGTACGGCGGGCTGCCCGACGACTATCAGGCCGAGGTGCTGGATCCGTTTCTGGACACGATAGTGCAACAGGTGGGGCGCTCGCTGCAATTGTATTACTCGGCGGGGCGCCACCACGAGGTGAGAGAAATCGTGCTGGCCGGCGGTACCAGCCTGATTCCCGGCCTTGCCGAGCGCATCGCCGAGGACAGCGGCATGCGGGTGACGATCGCCAACCCCTTCGAGTGCATGACGGTCAGCCGGCGTATCGACCTGGACGCGCTGACCCGCGATGCGCCGGCCATGCTCACCGCGTGCGGACTGGCCATGAGGGCCAAGGGATGAGGGCCAGACGATGAGTGTCAGGATCAATCTGCTGCCCTGGCGCGCGGCACGCCGAGAACGCCGCACGCGCCGGGTGCAGCTGTGGCTGGTGGGCATGCTAATAGCGGGGACGGCGCTGGGCTTTGGCGTGGCGCGCTACTATCAGGCGGCGCTCGACGCCCAGCAGGAGCGCAATCAGTATATTCGCCAGCAAACCGAACGGCTGGACGAGGCCATCCGTGACGTCACGCAGTACGAACGCCAGGTAGAGCAGTTTCGGGAACAGATAGCGCTCTTTGCCTCGCTGCAGGACGAGCGCCTGCAGACGATCCGGCTTTTGAATGGGGTTTCCCAAAGTGTGGCTCAGGGGGTGGTCTATCAGCGCCTGGCGCGCAGCGATGATGAGGTCAGCGTAACGGCCCGGGCGGGCAGCGACAGGCAGATTTCCGAACAGCTAAGGCGTATCGCCCAGCTGCCGGCGATGGGAGTGCCGCGGTTTTCCGAGGTGGAAAGCGAAAGCGAGACCCGGCGCCAGTTCCGTTTCCGGGTGGAGCAAAAGCGCGCCGGGGATGACACCCTGACCGCAGAGGATAGCGGGATGGCAAAGGAGGCCGGCCAATGAATGCCGGGAGCAGAGAACATCATGTTTAGCGGCGAATGGCTGGTAAACGAGTGGCGCCAGCTGAAACGGATTGACTGGCAGGGACTTGAGTTCAGCGAAGCCGGCAGCTGGCCGGTTTTGCTCAAGCTTCTCAGCTGTGCGCTGGCGCTGGCGCTGGCGTTTGCCGCTGTGGGCTGGCTGGTGGTGAAGGACCATCGCGCGGCGCTGGATGAGGCCAGGGCGGAGGAGGAGCAGCTGCTGGACGAATTTCGGGAAAAGGCCGTCAAGGCGGCGTACCTGCCCCGGGTGCGCCAAAAGCTGGCTCTGCTCGGCGAGCAGATGCAGGAAGTGCGGGAAATGCTGCCGACGACGGTGGAAATCCCCACGCTGCTCGACAGCATCAACGATGCGGCGGTGGAGCATCGTCTGCAAATCGACCATATCCGTTCGCAGCCAACGGTGGACCGAGCTTTCTACGTGGAGCACCCGTTCAGTATTCAGGTGCAGGGCGGCTACCATCAGATTGCCGGCTTTGTCGCGGAAATGGCCGCGCTGCCGCGGGTGGTCACCCAGCACGACTTTGTGCTGCAGCCGCTCGAGGGGGCTCAGGAGAGCGGCCTGCTCAGCCTTTCCATGCAGGCGCGTACCTACAGCTACCAGGCGCCCGCCGCTGAGGAGGAAGCGATCAAAGCTGACAAGGAGGCGCCCGATGCCTAGGGGGGGGGCGTTAACAATTAGGCCAGCCATATGGCGGCTGACACGAGGCAGAGGAGTGACTGGTAGTTTCTTGCCAGTCGCTCATAGCGTGTAGATAACCGCCGGAACTTCTTGATTTTCTGAAAGAACCTCTCCACCAGATTGCGATCTTGGTAACAGTGCCAGTCTACTTCAATGCGCGCCAAACGATTCTTTTTCGGAGGAATCACCGGCTCGGCACCTGCGGCCTGAATCATGTCCCGCAGAGCAGTGGAGTCATACCCCTTGTCGCCCAGCACCGCTTGCGGGGAAAAACCTTCCAGTAGAGCGGGAGCAGCACCATACTCCGACGCCTGGCCCGGTGTGAGAACCAATCGTACTGGGTTACCTAACGCATCGACTGCGGCATGAATTTTGGTGCTCAATCCGCCTCGAGATTTGCCCATGGCTTCGACGTCTTGCGTGTTTTTTTTGACGCTCCATGCTGGTGCACCCTGACGATGCTACCGTCGATCATCAGCTGCTCTAGATCGGGATCGTCGGCTAC
This sequence comes from Halomonas piscis, assembly GCF_031886125.1. Lineage (NCBI taxonomy): Bacteria > Pseudomonadati > Pseudomonadota > Gammaproteobacteria > Oceanospirillales > Halomonadaceae > Halomonas > Halomonas piscis. Next base: position 2,523,731 of record NZ_CP119391.1, on the reverse strand, counting down.
TGTGTCAAAAATACGCTGCCAAACGCCCTTTCGTGACCAACGGTTATACCGCATGTAGACGGTGTGCCAGCGCCCAAAAGATTCGGGAAGATCACGCCACGGGGCGCCGGTCCGAGCGATCCAGAGCACGGCTTCCACGAACAGGCGATTGTCCTTGGCAGTTACCCCACAGTCTGAGGCTTTGCCGGGGAGCAGGTGCTCGATTCGCTCCCACTGATCATCGCGTAACTTCAACCGACTCATGGCCCACCAAAATCTATGAATACTAGGGGGCGTTAACAATTAGGCCAGCCATATGGCGGCTGACACGAGGCAGAGGAGTGACTGGTAGTTTCTTGCCAGTCGCTCATAGCGTGTAGATAACCGCCGGAACTTCTTGATTTTCTGAAAGAACCTCTCCACCAGATTGCGATCTTGGTAACAGTGCCAGTCTACTTCAATGCGCGCCAAACGATTCTTTTTCGGAGGAATCACCGGCTCGGCACCTGCGGCCTGAATCATGTCCCGCAGAGCAGTGGAGTCATACCCCTTGTCGCCCAGCACCGCTTGCGGGGAAAAACCTTCCAGTAGAGCGGGAGCAGCACCATACTCCGACGCCTGGCCCGGTGTGAGAACCAATCGTACTGGGTTACCTAACGCATCGACTGCGGCATGAATTTTGGTGCTCAATCCGCCTCGAGATTTGCCCATGGCTTCGACGTCTTGCGTGTTTTTTTTGACGCTCCATGCTGGTGCACCCTGACGATGCTACCGTCGATCATCAGCTGCTCTAGATCGGGATCGTCGGCTACTGTGTCAAAAATACGCTGCCAAACGCCCTTTCGTGACCAACGGTTATACCGCATGTAGACGGTGTGCCAGCGCCCAAAAGATTCGGGAAGATCACGCCACGGGGCGCCGGTCCGAGCGATCCAGAGCACGGCTTCCACGAACAGGCGATTGTCCTTGGCAGTTACCCCACAGTCTGAGGCTTTGCCGGGGAGCAGGTGCTCGATTCGCTCCCACTGATCATCGCGTAACTTCAACCGACTCATGGCCCACCAAAATCTATGAATACTAAATCAGTTTAAACGAAACTAATGATTGTTAACACACCCTAAATCAGCTTAAACGAAACTAATGATTGTTAACACACCCTAGGGGGCGTTAACAATTAGGCCAGCCATATGGCGGCTGACACGAGGCAGAGGAGTGACTGGTAGTTTCTTGCCAGTCGCTCATAGCGTGTAGATAACCGCCGGAACTTCTTGATTTTCTGAAAGAACCTCTCCACCAGATTGCGATCTTGGTAACAGTGCCAGTCTACTTCAATGCGCGCCAAACGATTCTTTTTCGGAGGAATCACCGGCTCGGCACCTGCGGCCTGAATCATGTCCCGCAGAGCAGTGGAGTCATACCCCTTGTCGCCCAGCACTGCTTGCGGGGAAAAACCTTCCAGTAGAGCGGGAGCAGCACCATACTCCGACGCCTGGCCCGGTGTGAGAACCAATCGTACTGGGTTACCTAACGCATCGACTGCGGCATGAATTTTGGTGCTCAATCCGCCTCGAGATTTGCCCATGGCTTCGACGTCTTGCGTGTTTTTTTTGACGCTCCATGCTGGTGCACCCTGACGATGCTACCGTCGATCATCAGCTGCTCTAGATCGGGATCGTCGGCTACTGTGTCAAAAATACGCTGCCAAACGCCCTTTCGTGACCAACGGTTATACCGCATGTAGACGGTGTGCCAGCGCCCAAAAGATTCGGGAAGATCACGCCACGGGGCGCCGGTCCGAGCGATCCAGAGCACGGCTTCCACGAACAGGCGATTGTCCTTGGCAGTTACCCCACAGTCTGAGGCTTTGCCGGGGAGCAGGTGCTCGATTCGCTCCCACTGATCATCGCGTAACTTCAACCGACTCATGGCCCACCAAAATCTATGAATACTAAATCAGTTTAAACGAAACTAATGATTGTTAACACACCCTAGGGCCGCTACCTTGCTGCTGGCGCTGCTGCTGGCCGGCTGTGTCGACCCGAAGTTTGGGGAATTGCAGGACACGCTGGATGAGAAGCAGCGCTTGACCGAAGAGCCGGCGGAAGTCGAGGTGCCGGAAATGCCGGCGTACACTCCGGTGGCGTATGCCTACCCCAAACGGCGAAGCCCCTTTTTGCCGCCTGACGAGCTGGGGCAGGAGGCGCTTGCGGAAACGTTCGACAGCGAGCTGGCTCCGGACCAGTCGCGCAGCGCCGAACCGCTGGAAAGCTATCCGCTGCCCGAGCTAGAGCTGGTCGGCACCCTGCGTATGGGCAAGCGCCGAAGCGCGCTGATCAAAACGCCCCAGGGCGAGGTGACATCGGTCCGCGAGGGCAGCTACATGGGCGTCAACTTCGGCCGGGTCAAGCAGATCGAGCCGCAGCGGCTGACGGTGGTCGAGCGAATCTTTAAGCCCCGGGAAGGGTGGCAGGAGCGCAGCGTGTCGATAGAGCTTGCCGTCGACGAGGCCGGGCAATGATAAACAAGCACAATGATGCATACCAACGGTGGGTGAGAGGTTCATGATCAAAAGACTGCGGCAGGCAGGGCTGGTGTTGCTGGCGTCAGGGGGGCTGTGGCTGCCGCTGGTCGCCAGCGCCCAGTCGGCCGATGTGCGAGGCGAGGGCGCTCGGGTAGAAGACATCGACTTTCGCCGCGGCGGCGGCGATACCGGCCGGCTGGCGATCACGTTCGACCGCGGCGGCGTGCGCCCGCAGGTGAGTAAAAGCGGCGATAACCGCGTGACCGTGAACCTTGGCGACAGCACACTGCCCCGCTCGCTCGACCAGGTGTACGACGTGACCGACTTCGGCACCCCGGTCAGGCGTATCGTGCCCGAGGTCAACCCCGGCAGTACCCGGCTGCAGCTGCTCACCGACGGCCCCTACGCCATGATGACGTCGCAGGAAGGCCGCGTGGTCACCGTGGAGGTCGAGCCTGCCCGGCAAACCACGGAAAGCGCCCCGTCGGCGCCCGAGCCCGGCGCGGAAAAAAGCTATGACGGCCAGCGCCTGAGCCTCAACTTCCAGGACATCGAAGTCCGCGCGGTGCTGTCAACGCTTGCCGAGTTTACCGGCCTGAACATCGTGGCAAGCGACAGCGTCGACGGCCGGGTGACGCTCAACCTGAACAACGTGCCCTGGGACCAGGCGCTGGACCTGATACTGCAGAGCAAGCAGCTCGCCAGCCGCAAGCGGGGCAACGTGATTGTGGTGGCGCCGGCCGAAGAGCTCGCCGCCATGGAGCGCCAGCGGCTGGAGGCGCGCAGCCAGCAGGAAGAGCTGGCGCCGCTGGTGACCAAGTTCATCAAGGTCAAATACGCCCGGGCCACGGACCTGGCGGCGCTTTTGAAAAGCGATAGTGATCTCGGCAGCGCCAGCGGTGGCGAGAGCCGCAACAGCGGCTTCGGCCTGATGACCGACCGCGGCCGCGTGGCCGTCGACCAGCGCACGAACACGCTGCTGATTCAGGACACCGCCGAACAGGTCGGCGTCATCGTCGACACGCTCGACCAGCTGGACGTGGCCGTACGTCAGGTGCAGATCGAGGCGCGCATTGTGATCGCCCGGGATTCCGCCTCCCGGGAGCTGGGGATTAGCTGGGGGCTGTCTTCGGGGGGCGGGGGGAACCTTGACCTCGGCGGCGCCTCGGACGGTACGGCGAGCAACGGCGGTCTGTCGGTGGACCTGGACGCGTCCGGTGGCGGCGGGCAGACCAGCTTCGGCTTCGGCTACCTCTCTGGCGACGTGCTGCTGGACCTGGAGCTCAGGGCGCTGGAAAGCGAGGGCAAGAGCCAGACCATCTCCCAGCCGCGGATCATCACCGCCAACCAGCGCAAGGCGACCATCAGCCAGGGCGAGGAGCGCCCCTACCAGAGCGTGGATACCGAGGGCAATCCGGATACCGAGTTCAAGGAGGCGCTGCTGTCCCTGGAGGTGACCCCGCAGATCACCCCGGACGATCGCATCATCATGGAGCTTAGAGTGACCAAGGACAGCTTCCGCGAATCCGAATTCGGCGGCGAGCCGCCGATCGATACCAACACCATTGAAACCCAGGTGCTGGTGGACAACGGCCAGACCGTGGTGCTTGGCGGTATTCTGACCACCGAGGAGCTGCGCCAGGTGGCCAAAACGCCGCTGCTCGGCGATCTGCCGGTGATCGGCAACCTGTTTCGTTCTACCGAAGAAAGCAACGACAAGGTAGAATTGCTGGTATTCATTACTCCCCGACTCCTGGATGAGGGGCAGGCGATTCGCTGATGCAGGACTTACCCAACCTTTTTTTGATCGGCCCCATGGGGGCCGGGAAAAGCACCATCGGCCGCCTGCTGGCGGCCGAACTGGCCCGCGAGTTCCTCGATAGCGATCACGTCATCGAGGCGCGCTGCGGCGCGGACATCCCGTGGATTTTCGACGTCGAAGGCGAAGACGGCTTTCGCCAGCGGGAAGTCAACATGCTCGACGAGCTGACCCGGCGCGAGGAGGTGGTGCTTGCCACCGGCGGCGGCGCGGTGCTGCGCGAGGAAAACCGCCGCGCCCTGCGCGAACGCGGCACGGTGGTGTATTTGTATACCACCGTCGAGCAGCAGCTCAGGCGCACCGCTCGGGACCGCAGCCGCCCGCTTTTGCAGTGCGCCAACCGCGAGCAGGTGCTCAACGACATGTATGTTCGGCGCGACCCTCTGTACCGCGCCACGGCGGATATCACCGTGCGCACCGACCGGCGCGGTCCCCGGGCCATGGTCAACGAGATCCTGCGCCAGGTCCGCCGGCTGGCCGACCCGCTGCCGGACAGCCGCACCCGAACGGTGCGCTGAGCCCGGTGCGGGCCGCTTTTCTTCCCGAGCACAAGGTAATGCCATGAAGCCCAATGACGGCGTGCTGCGCACGCTAAGCGTTGCCCTGGAGGAACGCAGCTATCCCATTCATATCGGCGCCGGCCTGATCGGCAGCGCTGAGGCCGTCGCGCCGTACCTGGCCGGTCGCCAGGTGATGATCGTCACCAACGAGACCGTCGCGCCGCTGTATCTGGAGGCGCTGCGCGAGGCTCTGCCCGACGGGCTCGACGTGCGCGCGGTGGTGCTGCCCGACGGCGAAGGCTACAAGTCGGTGGACTACGTCGAGCGCATCTGGGATGCGCTGCTGGAAGCAGGGTTCAACCGCCGCTGCACCCTGATTGCGCTGGGCGGCGGCGTCATCGGCGACATGACCGGCTTTGCCGCGGCGAGCTACCAGCGGGGCGTGGCCTTTATCCAGGTGCCCACCACGCTGCTCGCCCAGGTGGACTCCTCGGTGGGCGGCAAGACCGGGGTCAACCATGCGCTTGGCAAGAACATGATCGGCGCCTTCTGGCAGCCCCGGGCCGTGGTGGTGGACATCGATACGCTCAAGACGCTGCCGGCCCGGGAGCTGTCCGCCGGGCTTGCCGAGGTGGTCAAGTACGGCCTGATCCGCGACGCGGCGTTTCTCGGCTGGCTTGAAGCCAACATGGCCGCGCTGCGCGCCTGCGACCCCGAAACGCTGGCCTGGGCCATTGCCCGCAGCTGCGAGATCAAGGCCGAAGTGGTGGCCGAGGACGAAACCGAGCAGGGCGTGCGCGCGCTGCTCAACCTCGGCCACACCTTCGGCCACGCCATCGAGGCCGAGCAGGGCTACGGCGCCTGGCTGCACGGCGAGGCGGTAGGCGCGGGCATGGCCATGGCGGCGACGCTGTCCCACCGGCTGGGCTGGATCGACGCCGCGACGCTTGCGCGCTGCCGGGCGGTGATTGAGGCTGCCGGGCTGCCCGTCAGCGCGCCCGCGGGCATGGGTCGCGAAGCGTTTCTGGCCCACATGCGAAGGGACAAGAAAAACCTCGACGACGAGCTGCGGCTGATCCTGCTGCGCGCGCCAGGGGACGCCTGCATCAGCTCGGAAACGCCGGCGGAGACGCTCAACGCGCTGTTGGACGACTACCCGCGGGGATAAAAAAGGCATGTGCGCTTCTTGCCATATGGCTTGAGCCAACTGCCTGGTAGGAGCGCAGTTTATTGCGCGCTTCTTGCCATATGGCTTGAGCCAACTGCCTGGTAGGAGCGCAATTTATTGTGCGCTTCTTGCCATATGGCTTGAGCCAACTGCCTGGTAGACATCATGGATTGACCTGCCCCACCTCAACGTCGTGGGTTATGTTGAGGTAGGGCAACAACACAGAGCCACTATTGAGGGAGGCAGGTCATGAAACAGTCTAACGCAACTCAGCCAGCTATTGTCGAGCGCACTGTTGCCCAGCGGGTTAGTGCTGCCAGCAACGTCCACGCCGCTTATATTGGCCTGGACGTGCACAAGGCGAGTATCTCCGTGGCAATCGCCGAGGCCGGACGCCAAGCTCCCGAGTTCCGCGGCGAAATTCCGAACGAGCCTCAGGCCATCGATAAGCTGGTTCGTCAGCTGAGTCAGCGTTTCGATGGGCAGCCGTTGTTATTCAGCTACGAGGCTGGCCCCTGTGGCTACGGGGTCTATCACCAGATTCAGGCCAGCGGCCATGATTGCGAGGTCGTTGCCCCGACGCTGATTCCTCAGCGCGCAGGGGATCGCATCAAGACCGACCGTCGCGATGCCAAGATGCTGGCTCGCCTGTCGCGCTCAGGAGAGCTGACACCGGTCTGGGTGCCAACGCCGGAACAGGAGGCGATTCGCGATCTGACGCGTGCCCGGGAAGACATGAAAGCCGCTGAGCTCCGCGCCCGACAGCGACTCAACGCCTTCTTGTTGCGGCACAGCAAGATCTACCCCGGCAAGAGCAAGTGGATACCGGCACACTTCCGCTGGCTGGAGACGGTGCGCTTCGACACCCCGGTTCAGCAGGTTGTGTTGCAGGAGTACGTCGACAACGTGAAAGATGCCCAGCGCCGTGTGGCGGGTCTCGAAAAACAGATGAGAGCGGTGTTACCAAACTGGTCACTGGCTCCGGTGGTCGAGGCCGTTCAGGCGATGTGGGGCGTGAGCCTGATCACGGCGATGACGGTGCTGGCCGAGCTGGGTGACATCAGTCGCTTCGACTCGCCCCGCCAGCTGATGGCCTACCTGGGCCTGGTGCCCAGCGAGCACTCGAGCGGGGGCAGTCGGCGCCAGGGCGGCATCACCAAGACCGGCAATGGCCATGTGCGACGAGTGCTGGTGGAGGCGGCCTGGAGCTACCGGTTCCCGGCCCGCAAGACGCGCATTATTGAGCAGCGCGCCGAGAAGACCTCGCCAACGGTGCAGGCGATCGCCTGGGAGGCGCAGAAGCGACTGTGCGGGCGCTACCGCCGCCTGGCTGCCACGGGCAAGGCCAAGCAGCAAGTCACCACGGCGGTGGCGCGAGAAATGGCCGGCTTCCTGTGGGCGATTGCCTGCGAAGCGATGGGCAAACCGCACGGCAGCCGGGCCACCGCATGATGATCGCGCCTCAGTGCCTACGATTCAGGGAGCGTCGGGCCGGTGGGAGAACCCCTGACGCTCCTATGAGGCCCCCGCCCTGCGGGGCGGGGTGACCCTCGCTCGTAGACCAGGGTAGCTCCGCGACGAAGTGATGACAGGTCGGTAACCAACCCACGAATACCAGAGAGATCCACCGTCGCTGATAGCCCCTCGCTTCCTGATCCGTGGGCATTGAGGACAATCACACGTAGCAGAGTCAACCGACCCCTTGACGGGTCAATCCATACCAGGAGCGCAATTTATTGTGCGCTTCTTGCCATATGGCTTGAGCCAACTACCTGGTGGGAAATGGGATGGACCCGTTCTTCTGTGCCAAGCTGGATATGACATCTAGCTAGCAGTGCACAGAACACTGACGGCATCTGAAAGGAGGGCCCATCCATGAAACAGATTAGCATTGTCGGCATTGACCTGGCCAAACACGTTTTTCAGTTGCACGCCGCCGATGCGCGCGGCCATAACATCTTTAACAAGCAGGTTAAGCGTGATCAGCTGCGGCTCACGCTGGCCCAGCTGCCGCCTTGCCGCATCGCTATGGAGGCGTGCGGCTCGGCCCATTATTGGGCACGCGAAATTCGCGCCCTGGGCCATGAGGCAGAACTACTGCCGCCGCAGGCGGTCAAGCCCTTCGTGCTGGGCCACAAGAATGATGCACGCGATGCCGCGGCTATCGCCGAGGCCGCAGCACGCCCGGCGACGCCTCGGGTGACGATCAAGACAGAAGCGCAACAATCCCTGCAAGCGGTGCACCGGGTGCGCAGCCGGTTAGTGCGCGAGCGCACTGCCATCGGCAATGAGCTGCGCGGCCTACTGGGAGAGTTTGGCCTGATCGTGTCGCAAGGGCATGCGGTAATACGCCAAGGTGTGATCCGTGAACGCCTGGACGAGCAACGGGCGCGGCTGGGTGAAGAACTCTACACCCTGCTGAACGACCTGCTCGACCAGTGGCTCGAGAACGATGCGCGGATCGCGCGCTATGACAAGCGGCTGCAGCGACAGGCCAAAGCGTCAGCCGACATGCAGCGGCTGATGAGTCTGCCCGGCATCGGCCCGATCAACGCCACGCTGTTGTTCAGCCACCTGGGCGATCCGGCACGGTTTCCCAACGGGCGTCAGTTCAGCGCCTCGTTAGGGCTAGTGCCACGCCAGCATTCCAGTGGTGGCCGCCATCAGTTAATGGGTATCACCAAACGCGGCAATGGTGAGGTTCGACGGCAGCTGGTGCACGGTGCCCGCGCGGCATTACGCCAGTTTCAGCGCCAGGAACAGCCCGACCGGCTGTCCCGCTGGGCCTGCTCATTAGCGGCGCGTCTTGGACAACGCAAGGCCATTGTGGCCCTGGCAAACAAGATGGCGCGGATTTGCTGGTCGCTATTGGCCCATGAGCGCCGCTACCAGCCGCAGGAGGCCGCTTAATGATACCGAATAAACAGGCGAGATCGTTCAGCATACGATAAGTTACCCAACCCCGAGGTTGCGCAGGCGAGATGCTTCGATGGCATAACGGGTCAGACCGACTCTCTGTCACTCTGTGAAGTGCGCAGGCCCATGGCGAGGCCGAGTGGGAGATCAGAGCAGAGAGCGCGTATTCCATCAGGGCCAGGCACCGCAGGTGCCACCAACAGGCCGGATATAAGCGTGCAGTCCTCACCTTTATGCGTGGTTGCTTCTAGCTTGCACAACAGGACGGGTCCATATAAGCGCAATTTATTGGTTCTTCGACGTTTCATGTGGATTTGGCTTGATCCAGCAGGCGCCCCACGGGGCTCCCAATCAGGTAGATCATGGCGATGAAGTTGGCCTCGTTCCGGTAGCCACGTGCGCGTGACCTAGCCGCCTGGAAGAGCCCGTTCATACCTTCCAGGCGCGCGTTGGTCAGTCCCGATATCCAGCGCCTCACGACCTGCTCAGCATGCCGTTCAAGCGTGGTCAGAGCCTTCGCCATAGGCTTGAGCAGTGGCTGGTCGGTGACCGCCTCCCGCATCACCTTGAGATAATTTGTGATGCGCCATCGGGCAGCACGCGGCGTCGCAGCCTTCTGGATCCAGCGCAGCTTTTCCTTGATCACCCAGGCATCGGCAGTGGCGCCTCGATCGGCCACCAGCTCTTGTAGGGCGGCCAGTTGCTTGGCCGTCTGGTTGCCGTTATCCAGATTCTTCAAGACGGCCCAACGAAGGGCTTTGGGGTGACCCTTCTCCCGGCGCTCCTTCTTGCGAACCTCGTCCAGCGCCTTGGTGAAGGTCTGCACGATGTGAAACCAGTCGACTGTCACTTCGGCGTTGGGTAGGTGCTCGGCTACGCCGCTCAGGAAGGCCTGAGACATGTCGCAGACCACCTCGACCACGTTACCCGGGTCGCCGCCATGTTTCGCCAGGAAGGCGCTGAAGGCCTTGATGGCGGCCTTACCATGCCCGGGTACGGCGAAGAGCACCGGCTCCTGCTTGCGCTGCATGTCGAGAAACACCGTGACATAGCGCTGACCACGCCGAGACGCGGTCTCATCCACGCCGACGGTGGCTACGCGGGACAAGTCCAGCTCACCCAGCATGCGGCCGACGTAGTGGTGCACGATGCGCCACAAGCGCTTGTCAGAGATTTCCAGTTGCCGGGAGACGGCCAGCACCGGCATCTCCTTGACCAGTGACATGGCGGCCTGCTCGAACAACAGAGTGAAGTCGCTGCCGGGCCGTGCCCAGGGCACCTCGATGCGCTTGACGCCATGCTCGGGGCACTTGGTCCGAGGCACCCGCGCATGCAGGTAGCAGAGGTGCTGGAAGAAGTTCAGGTGCCGCCAAGTCTTGTCGGCGAAGTCATGGGCCGGGCAGGCCTTGCCGCACTCCGGACAGGGGTAGAGGCTTCCCCGCTCGGCCTCGACATAGAGATCCAGGCGGTGGGGTGACAAGGAGGTATCTAGGTGTTGGTTCTTGAGGATCCAGGGCGCTTCCAGGCCCAGGCCGAGGGTCAGAATCTGGGTGCCGTCCATGCCATGCCTCCTTTCCAAGTGGAGGTCGTATCCTGGCCCAGGTCAGGGGGCGAATTCCACACCCAACGACGAAGAGCCAATTTATTGCGCGAATGCAGGCCGCCAAGGCCTGCCGTGGCTTAATCAGGCGCGGTGGCACACTCTTCGCGCAATAAATTGCGCTTATATGGACCCGTCCTGTTGTGCAAGCCAGAAGCAACAACGCATAAGAGTGAGGACTGCACGCTTATATCCGGCCTATTGATGGCACTTGCCGTGCCTGGCCCTGATGGAATACGCGCTCTCTGCTCTGATCTCCCACTCGGCCTCGTGATGGGCCTGCGCACTTTACAGAGTGACAGAAAGCCGGTCTGACCCGTTATGCCATCGAAGCATCTTGCCTGCGCAACCTCGGGGTTGGGTAACTTATCGCATGCTAAGCTATATTCCCTGTTTGTTCGGTATCATCAAGCGGCCTCCTGCGGCTGATAGCGCCGTTCATGGGCCAATAGCGACCAGCAAATCCGCGCCATCTTGTTCGCCAGGGCCACAATGGCCTTGCGTTGCCCAAGACGCGCCGCTAACGAGCAGGCCCAACGGGACAGCCGGTCGGGATGTTCCTGACGTTGGAACTGGCGTAATGCCGCGCGGGCACCGTGCACCAACTGCTTTCGAACCTCGCCATTGCCGCGTTTGGTGATCCCCATCAACTGGTTGCGACCCCCGCTGGAATGCTGGCGTGGCACTAGCCCCAACGAGGCGCTGAACTGACGTCCGTTGGGGAATCGCGCCGGATCGCCCAGATGGCTGAACAACAGCGTCGCATTGATCGGGCCGATGCCGGGCAGACTCATCAGCCGCTGCATGTCATCTGATGCCCTGGCCAGACGCTGCAGACGCTTGTCATAGCGCGCGATCCGGGCATCGTTCTCGAGCCATTGATCGAGCAGGTCGTTCAGCAGGGTGTAGAGTTCTTCCCCCAGCCGCGCCCGTTGCTCGTCCAGCCGCTCACGAATAACGCCCTGGCGTATCACCGCGTGCCCCTGCGACACGATTAGACCAAACTCGCCCAGCAGGCCGCGCAGCTCGTTGCCGACGGCGGTGCGTTCGCGCACTAACCGACTGCGTACTCGGTGCACTGCTTGCAGGGACTGTTGTGCTTCCGTCTTGATCGTCACTCGAGGCGTGGCCGGGCGCGCCGCAGCCTCGGCGATAGCCGCGGCATCGCGCGCATCGTTCTTGTGGCCCAGCACGAAGGGCTTGACCGCCTGCGGTGGCAGTAGCTCGGCCTCATGGCCCAGCGTGCCAATGTCTCTCGCCCAGTAATGAGCGGAGCCGCACGCTTCCATGGCGACGTGGCAAGGCGGAATTTGGGCCAGCGTCAAGCGTAACTTCTCTCGCCGGACTTGCTTGCTGAATACTTTGTGACCGTGCGCATCCACGGCATGCAGTTGAAAAACGTGTTTCGCCAGGTCAATGCCTATAATGCTAATCTGTTTCATGGATGGATCCTCCTTCACCGATGCCGTCAGTGTTCTGTGCACTGCTGGCTAGATGTTATATCCAGCTTGGCACAGAAGGACGGGTCCATCCCATTTCCCACCAAGAACTGCGCTTCCCAAGATCTGGGCAACGCTCTGTGCCCTAATGGCCGCGGGCGTTTTGTCAGCGTCGCAAATTGAGCCTTATCGGCGATTCTGCTACTCTGTCGTCCCATCCCGGCGTGGCTTTCTGCCGTGCCTTCTGATCACGTTTCGACAGGTTTCCCATGACACGATATATCTTCGTGACCGGCGGCGTTGTGTCCTCGTTGGGCAAGGGCATCGCCTCCGCCTCGCTGGCGGCGATTCTCGAGGCGCGCGGCCTCAGCGTCACCATGCTCAAGCTCGACCCCTACATCAACGTCGACCCGGGCACCATGAGCCCTTTCCAGCACGGAGAGGTGTTCGTCACCGAGGATGGCGCCGAAACGGATCTGGATCTGGGGCACTACGAACGCTTCATCCGCACCAAGATGACCCAGGGCAACAACTTCACCACCGGCCGAGTCTACGAGCACGTGCTGCGCCGGGAGCGCCGCGGCGACTATCTGGGCGGTACCGTCCAGGTGATTCCGCACATCACCGACGACATCAAGCGCCGGGTGTACGCCGGCGGCGAGGGCTTCGACGTGGCGCTGGTGGAGATCGGCGGTACCGTGGGCGATATCGAGTCGCTGCCGTTTCTCGAGTCGATCCGCCAGATCAGAAGCGAGCTGGGGGCCAGCCGGGCGATTTACATGCACCTGACGCTGGTGCCCTTTATTGCCACCGCCGGGGAAACCAAGACCAAGCCCACCCAGCACAGCGTGAAAGAGCTGCGCTCCATCGGTATCCAGCCGGATATTCTGATCTGCAGAAGCGAAGTGGAACTTGAGGAAGCCGAGCGGCGCAAGATCGCGCTGTTCACCAACGTCGAAGAGCGCGCCGTGGTGCCGCTGCAGGACGCCGATACCATCTACCGCATTCCGCTGATGCTCCACGAGCACGGCCTGGACGATATCGTCTGCGACAAGCTGCGCCTGGACGCCGGCGAGGCCGATCTCACCGAGTGGATCCACGTGCTCGATGCCAAGCTCAACCCCCTGAAGTCGGTGAGCATCGCCATGGTGGGCAAGTACATGGAGCTTCTCGACGCCTACAAGTCGCTCAACGAAGCGCTGGTCCACGCCGGTATCCAGGGGCGCATCAAGGTCAACGTCGACTATATCGACGCCGAGGACATCGAGCGCTACGGTACCGAGCGGCTGGCGGGCAAGGATGCGATCCTGGTGCCCGGCGGTTTCGGCGAGCGCGGCGTGGAAGGCAAGATCATGGCCGCGCAGTTTGCCCGGGAAAATCACGTGCCCTACCTGGGCATCTGCCTGGGGCTGCAGGTGGCGGTGATCGAGTTTGCCCGCCACGTCGCCGGCTGGGAGGACGCCAACTCCACCGAGTTTACCCACGATACAAAGCACCCGGTGGTGGGGCTGATTACCGAATGGCTTTCGCCGGAGGGCAAGGTCGAGCTGCGCGACGAAGCGTCGGATCTTGGCGGCACCATGCGCCTGGGCGGCCAGGTATGCCGCCTGGTCGGCGGCACCCGGGCCCGCGACGCCTACGGCACCGACGAGATCGTCGAGCGCCACCGCCACCGTTTCGAGGTCAACGACCAGTTCATCGGCGATCTGGAGGCCGCGGGGTTGACCGTCTCCGGACGCAGCGTTGACGAAACGCTGGTCGAGGTCGTCGAGCTTGCCGACCACCCGTGGTATGTTGCCTGCCAGTTCCATCCGGAGTTTACCTCGACCCCGCGCGACGGCCATCCGCTGTTCAGCGGCTTTGTCAACGCGGCGGTCGACCACAAGACGGCGCGTACCCGTACCCACACTTCCGCCCAGGAGTAGCTTGCCATGAGTCAGAAGCGCCGGCCCGACGCCGAAGAGCGCCGCATCGACGTTGCCGGGCTGACGGCCGGCAACTCCCTGCCGCTGATGCTCCTGGGCGGGATGAACGTGCTGGAGTCCGAGGCGCTGGCCGACGAGGTGGCCAGCGCCTTTGTCGAGGCTACCCGGGCGCTCGGCATGCCCTACGTCTACAAGGCCAGCTTCGACAAGGCCAACCGCAGCTCGATCCACTCCTTCCGCGGCCCAGGGCTCGAGAAGGGCCTGCAAATGCTCGCCGACATCAAGGCGCGCTACGGCGTGCCGGTGATTACCGACGTCCACGAGCCCTGGCAGGCCGCGCCCGCCGCCGAGGTGGCGGATATCATCCAGCTGCCGGCGTTTCTTGCCCGGCAGACCGATCTGGTAGTCGCAATGGCCAAGACCGGGGCGGTGATCAATATTAAAAAGCCCCAGTTTCTCGCTCCTCACGAGATGCGCCACATCCTCGCCAAGTGCCGCGAGGCGGGTAACGATACGCTGATGCTGTGCGAGCGCGGGACGAGCTTCGGCTACAATAACCTGGTGGTCGATATGCTGGGCCTTGGCGAGCTCAAGCAGAGCGGCTACCCGGTGTTTTTTGACGTTACCCATTCGCTGCAGCGCCCGGGCGGGCGCGCCGACAGCGCCGGCGGCCGCCGCGCCCAGGTGGCAGAGCTTGCCCGGGCGGGCGTGGCCACCGGGCTTGCGGGGCTGTTTCTGGAAGCCCACCCCGACCCCGACCGCGCCCTGTGCGACGGCCCCTGCGCGCTGCCGCTCGGGCAGCTGGCGCCGTTCTTGCACCAGCTCGCCGCCATAGACGGCCTGGTGAAGGGCTTTGAGCCGCTGGCCATACGTTAACGAAACTGTTCGATCACGATAAAAAGGATACCTTGATGACCAAGATTGCTGATATTCGGGCGCTGGAAGTGCTGGACTCCCGGGGCAACCCCACCGTGTTTGCCGCGGTGCACCTGGAAAGCGGCGCGGTCGGCGAGGCCAGCGCCCCGAGCGGTGCCTCCACCGGCTCTCGGGAGGCGCTTGAGCTGCGCGACGGCGATAAAAACCGCTATCTGGGCAAGGGCGTGCAGCAGGCGGTGGCAGTGGTCAACGGCAAGATTCGCGAGGCGCTTCTCGGCATGGACGCCCGGGACCAGCGCGCCCTGGACCGCGCCATGCTCGAGCTTGACGGCACCGACAACAAGGCCAGCCTGGGCGCCAACGCCATCCTCGCCGTGTCGCTGGCCGCGGCCAAGGCGGCGGCAAGCGCCAAGGGGGTGCCGCTTTACGCCCACATGGCCGAGCTCTACGGCACTCCGGGCGTGTACAGCATGCCGGTACCCATGATGAATATCCTCAACGGCGGCGAGCACGCCGACAACAACGTGGATATCCAGGAATTCATGATTCAGCCGGTGGGCGCGAAAAGCTTCGGCGAAGCGCTGCGCGTCGGCGCGGAAATCTTCCACGCGCTGAAAAAGGTACTCTCCGAGCGCGGGCTTTCCACCTCGGTCGGCGACGAAGGCGGCTTCGCGCCGAACCTCGAGTCCAACGCCGAGGCGCTGGCGGTGATCAAGCAGGCGGTGGAAGCCGCGGGCTACGCGCTTGGCGACGACGTCACCCTGGCGCTGGACTGCGCGTCGAGCGAGTTCTACGAAAACGGTCAGTATCTTCTGTCAGGCGAAGGCAAGAGCTACGACGCCCAGGGCTTCACCGACTACCTGGCGGGCCTGTGCGACGACTACCCCATCGTTTCCATCGAGGACGGCATGGACGAGTCCGACTGGGACGGCTGGCAGGCGCTGACCGACAGGCTGGGCGACCGGGTGCAGCTGGTGGGCGACGATCTTTTCGTGACCAACACCCGGATTCTTCAGCGCGGCATCGACGAGCAGATCGGCAACTCGATTCTGATCAAGTTCAACCAGATTGGCTCGCTGTCCGAAACCCTGGACGCCATCAAAATGGCCCAGAACGCCGGCTTCACCGCGGTGATTTCCCACCGCAGCGGCGAGACCGAGGACACCACCATTGCCGATCTGGCCGTGGCCACGGCGGCCGGGCAGATCAAGACCGGCTCGCTGTGCCGCTCGGACCGCGTGGCCAAGTACAACCGCCTGCTGGTGATCGAGGACGAGCTGGAGGGCGTGAGCTACCCCGGGCGCAAGGCCATCAAGGGGCAGTAATCGGGTTCTTCGCCGTTTGGCGGGAAAGCGCTGCCATGTCGGAGCAGACTCCAGCCCGCGAAAACGCTGAGGTATCTGACACGGTGAGAGCGGACCTCAGTCCGCGACGATAAAGCCACCAATCTTTGGCAGGCCTGAAGGCCTGCTTTTGCGCCATGAATGGCGCTCCCGCCCCAAGTATCGAAGGACAAGTATCGAAGGTTTGTGCCGCTTTCCCGGTAAGGTGCGATAAACCAAAAAAAGCCTAGAGAAATTCGCGGCTGACGTCCGATACGCGGCCGTCGACGGTGCGCTGCAGCTTGTCCTCGATCTCGCTGCACAGCGACTCGGCTTCGCGCTGCGACTTGGCGGCCACCACAAAGGACCACTCGCTGGTGTCGAGCCGGTCGCGCTCGCCGCTTTCGCAGACCGCCACCGCTGGATTGCGCCCGAAGCGCTGATGCAGCCCGCCCATGCGCTGGCGCTTTTCCTTCAGAGAGCCGCAGCCGGGCATGAAAAAGGTCAGGGTCAGAATACCGATATGCACAAAGGTCTCCTTCACGTATCGGCGCGAGCGGGGAGCAGTGGCGCTCGGCGCGGGCAGAAAGCGGCAGGGGCGGTCGCTAGCGCTCGAGCATATCGATCTTGCCGGGTTTGCCGTCCCACTCTTCGGCGTCAGGCAGCGGATCCTTCTTCTCGGCGATGTTGGGCCACTCTTCCGCCAGCTCGGCGTTTATCTCGATAAACTCTTCCTGCCCCTTGGGCAGTTCGTCCTCCGAGTAAATGGCATCGACCGGGCATTCGGGCTCGCACAGGGCGCAGTCGATACACTCGTCGGGATGAATCACCAGGAAATTGGGGCCTTCGTAGAAGCAGTCCACGGGGCAGACTTCCACGCAGTCGGTGTGTTTGCACTGAATGCAGTTTTCTGTCACGACAAACGTCATCGCGGTATCCTCTTGCGCGGCCGAACGTCTGGCCGCTGGTCATCAGTCGCGTTGTCAAACACAAACGCGTCGAAACATGGCTAAGGCCGGGGGGCGGCCGTTTGAGTGGTAGGGCCGTGCCGCTCGCACGCTATGTAACCCGAAAGTATATTACAGACGGCCCTGCCATTCATATAACAGCTCAAGCGCCCGGCGCGGCGAAATGTCATCCACCTCCAGGGTTTCCAGCGTCTCGACGAGGGGATGAGGGGCCGTGGCAAAAAGGTCGCTTTGCCGGGGAGTTGGCTCTCCGGCAGCGGCGGGGGGCGCTTGATCGTCGGACGTCTCGAGGGTGCCGAGCTTTTCCCGAGCCCGGCGAATCACCGCTTCCGGCACGCCGGCCAGCTGCGCGACCTGAAGCCCGTAGCTCTGGCTTGCCGGGCCGTCTTCGATACGGTGCATGAACACGATCTGCTCGCCGTGTTCGGCGGCGGTCAGGTGGACGTTGGCCACGCCGTCGCGGTGGTCGGGCAGCGCGGTCATCTCGAAGTAGTGGGTGGCAAACAGCGTAAGCGCGCGGATATCCGCCAGGTGCTCGGCGCTGGCCCAGGCAAGCGACAGGCCGTCGAAGGTGCTGGTTCCGCGGCCGATCTCGTCCATCAGCACCAGGCTTTGCCCGGTAGCGTTGTGCAGAATATTGGCCGTCTCGGTCATTTCCACCATGAAGGTCGAGCGTCCGCCGGCGAGGTCGTCCGAGGAGCCGATGCGGGTGAAGATGCGGTCCAGCGGGCCGATGTCGGCGGCGTCGGCGGGGACGAAGCTGCCGCAGTGGGCGAGCAGGGCGATCAGCGCCGTCTGGCGCATGTAAGTCGACTTGCCGCCCATGTTGGGGCCGGTGATCACCAGCATGTGCCGGGCGGTGTCCAGGGCCACGTCGTTGGGCACGAAAGGCTCGTCGCTGACGTGCTCGACCACCGGGTGGCGCCCGCCGTGGATGGTCAGGCCGGTGCGTTCGGCGAGCGTGGGGCGCACCCAGTCAAGGGCCTCGGCGCGCTCGGCAAAGGTGCAAAGCACGTCGAGTTCGGCCAGCGCCCGGGACGAGGTCTGGAGAGCGTCAAGCTCGGCGTTGAGGGTTTCCAGCAGCTGCTCGTAGAGGTGTCGTTCCCGAGCCAGCGCCCGGGACTTGGCCGACAGCGCCTTGTCCTCGAACTCCTTGAGCTCGGGAATGATGAAGCGCTCGGCGTTTTTCAGCGTCTGGCGGCGGATATAGTCCGCCGGCGCGTCCCGGGCCTGGGCGCGGGGTAGCTCGATGTAGTAGCCGTGGACGCGGTTGTAGCCGACCTTGAGATTGGCAAGGCCGGTGCGCTCGCGCTCCCGGGTTTCCAGCCGTACCAGGTAGTCGCCGGCGTTTTCGGCCATGCTGCGCTGCTCGTCGAGTTCGTCATCAAAACCTTCGCGGATCACGCCGCCGTCGCGCAGCACCACCGGGGGATTGTCGATGATCGCCCGCTCCAGGGTGTCGGCGATCTCGGGGTAGGGGCGAACGTGGGGGCGCAGGGCGTCCAGGGCGCTGCCGTGCTCCACGGCGGCCAGCTCGCGCTCAAGTTCGGGCAGAGTGGCGAGCGCGTCGCGCAGCCGGGCGAGGTCTCGCGGACGGGCGCTATAAAGCGCCACCCGGGCGAGAATGCGCTCCACGTCGCCTACCGCGGACAGCGTGTCGCGCAGCGACATCCAGGCGGCGTCGAGGCCGAGCAGCGCCACGCCGGCCTGGCGCCCGGCGACGACCTCGCGCTGGCGCAGGGGGCGGTTGAGCCAGCGCTTGAGCAGCCTTGAGCCCATGGCCGTGGTGCAGGTATCGATAACGCTTGCCAGGGTGTTGTCGGCCCCGCCGCCGAGGTTTTGATCGATTTCCAGGTTGCGCCGGCTGGCGGCGTCGATGACCACGGCGTCGTCGCGGTTTTCCACGCCCAGGGCGTTGACGTGGGGCAGGTCGGTGCGCTGGGTATCCCGGGCGTAGTCGATAAGCACGCCGGCGCTGATGAGCGCGGCGTGAAGGTGGGCGCAGCCAAAGCCGCGCAGGTCCTGGACGCCAAACTGGCGGCACAGGGTGCGGGTGGCGCTTTCCCGATCAAACAGCCATTCGCCCTGGCGGCGCAGGCCGCGGTGGCGAGCGAGCTCGTCGGGCAGCTCGAGCGTTTCCGGCAGAATCAGCTCCGCCGGCGACAGCCGCGTGAGCTCGGCGAGCATTTCCGCTTCGCTTGCAACCTCCAGCACGGAAAAACGCCCGCTGGAGAGCTCCAGCCAGGCAAGACCCCAGGCGTCCTTGTAGGGGGCAATGGCGGCGAGCAGGTTGTCCTGCCGGGCGTCCAAAAGCGCTTCGTCGTGGAGGGTGCCGGGGGTGACGATGCGCACCACCCGGCGCTCCATGGGGCCTTTGCTGGCATGCGGGTCGCCGATCTGCTCGCAGATGGCCACGGACTCGCCGGCGGCCACCAGCCGGGCGAGATAGCCTTCGGCGCTGTGGTAGGGGATGCCGGCCATGGGGGTGGTCTGCCCGCCGGACTTGCCGCGCTGGGTCAGGGTGATGTCCAAAAGCGCGGCGGCGCGCTTGGCATCGTCAAAAAACAGCTCGTAAAAATCCCCCATGCGGTAGAACAGCAAAACGTCGGGGTGGTCGCGTTTGATTTTCAGGTACTGCGCGATCATCGGCGTATGCGCCGGGGTATTGGTGGCCATGGCTATCCTGACGTTAACGGCGCCGTGGGGCACCCGAAAGCCGGGCGGGCGTATGCGGGCGGACGGGCGTGATGCGTGACAAGGCGTTTCGTTGAGTCAACGTAGGCGGGTATTCTACGCTTAACCGACCCTGGACATGAAGGAGCGTGGCATGGAACCGAGCGTCGAAAGTCTGAAGAACCTGGATTTGTCGCTGCTGGCCCAGCGGCTGGGCAAGCTTTGCGGCGAGCACGGCGTTGAGGTGACCACCGCGGAGTCGTGCACCGGCGGCGGCATCGCCGAGGCGATTACCGCGGTGGCGGGGAGCTCGGCCTATTTTGCCAGCGGCTACGTGACCTATGCCAACGCCGCAAAAACCCGCATGCTGGGGGTAGAGGACGCCACGCTGAACGCCCACGGCGCGGTCAGCGAAGCCGTGGTCAGGGCCATGGTGAAAGGCGCTTGCCGGCAAAGCGGCGCGGACATCGGCGTGGCCGTGAGCGGCGTGGCCGGCCCCGGCGGCGGCAGCGACGACAAGCCGGTAGGCACGGTGTGGCTGGCCTGGGGCAGCGAACAGGAGATGCGCGCGGAGTGTCTGCACTTTCCCGGCGACCGCCAGGCCGTGCGCGAACAGGCGGTGCGCCAGGCCATGGCGCGGCTGGTGGAAACCCTGGATACCCTGGACGGGTCGGCGTAACGCCGCAGCGGCATTTGTTTGCCGGCGTTTTTTTGGCATACTACTGGCTAATTATACAGCCTTCTTAATGAGGAAGCATCGAATGGCTCAGGATGAAAACCGCAGCAAAGCGCTGGAAGCCGCGCTTGGTCAGATTGACCGTCAGTTCGGCAAGGGCACCGTCATGCGCCTGGGCGATGCGCCCCGGGTGACCATGCCCTCGGTCTCCACCGGCTCGCTGGGGCTGGATATCGCGCTGGGCATTGGCGGGCTGCCCTTTGGCCGGGTGGTGGAAATTTTCGGCCCGGAGTCCTCGGGCAAGACCACGTTGACGCTGTCGGTCATCGCCGAGGCGCAAAAGCAGGGCAAGGTGTGCGCCTTTGTCGACGCCGAGCATGCCCTTGACCCCAGCTACGCCGAAAAGCTCGGCATCAACCTTGACGACCTGCTGGTCTCTCAGCCGGACACCGGCGAGCAGGCGCTGGAAATCACCGACATGCTGGTGCGCTCCGGCGGCGTCGACGTGATCATCATCGACTCGGTGGCAGCGCTGACGCCGCGGGCCGAAATCGAAGGCGAAATGGGCGATTCCCACGTCGGCCTCCAGGCCCGGCTGATGTCCCAGGCGCTGCGCAAGATCACCGGCAACATCAAGAACGCCAACTGCATGGTGGTGTTCATCAACCAGATCCGCATGAAGATCGGCGTGATGTTCGGCAGCCCCGAAACCACCACCGGCGGCAATGCGCTGAAGTTCTACTCAAGCGTGCGGCTGGATATCCGCCGCACCGGCTCGGTGAAGTCCGGCGACGAGGTTACCGGCAACGAGACCCGGGTGAAGGTGGTCAAGAACAAGGTTGCGCCGCCGTTTCGCCAGGCCGAGTTCCAGATTCTCTACGGCAAGGGGATCTACCACGCCGGCGAAGTGGTCGATCTGGGCGTGCAGTGCAGCCTGGTGGACAAGGCCGGCGCCTGGTACAGCTACAAGGGCAAGAAGATCGGCCAGGGCAAGGCCAACGCCGCCCAGTACCTGGAAGACAACCCCGAGATCATGGAAGAGATCGAGTCGCAGATTCGTGCCCAGCTGCTGGCCCAGCCCGAATCGGAAAAGGAAGGCGAGAAAAAGGCCGACGGGGAAGCGGCAGAAAAGCCAGCGGAAAACGACGAGCTGCTGTAAGCCATGCCCCCGGCCAGCGATCAGCAGCGCTCGCCCCGGGAGATCGCCATCGGCCTGTTGGCCCGGCGCGAATACTCCCGCGCCGAGCTGGAGCACCGCCTGGCGCGCAAGGCGGTGGCGCCCGAAGAGATTGACGCCTGCCTGGACGCCCTTGCCGAACAGGGCCTGCAGTCCGACGCGCGCTTTGCCGAAAGCTTCGTGCGCAGCCGGGTGCTGCGCGGCCAGGGCGTGCGGCGTATCAAAAGCGAGCTTTCTCAGCGCGGCGTTGAGCCGGCGCTGCAGCGCCGGGCCATTGCCGAGGTCGAAGCGCAGGAAAACGTTGACTGGTTCGAGCTCGCCCGCGAGGTGTTGGCGCGTCGCTTTCAAACCCCCGGAGACAGCCCCAGAGAGCGCGCCCGCCGGGAGCGCTTTCTGGCCTCGAGAGGCTTTGAGTTCGAGCAGATTCGCCACGCGCTCGCCAGCCTTTAGGGGCTCGTCTTCTGCCGCCGAGCCGCCCTTGCTGGCCGCTTCGAGCCCGGCCTGACACCCGTATACAGCCTGCCCCGGAGCGTGGCTGCGTTGAACGACGGCTTTAGTCGGCGCCCAAGTGCGCTATAATGGCCCCTTTGGCGACCCCGTGGGGTAGCGGCTCAAGCGCCCTGGGACACCACGCTTTCTTGTTACGGATACCCTATGCGAAGCGCAGACATCAGACAGGCCTTTCTAAACTTTTTCGCGCAACACGGCCATACCGTTGTGCCCACGAGCCCGCTAGTGCCGGATAACGATCCCACACTTTTGTTTACCAACGCCGGCATGGTGCCGTTCAAGGACGTGTTTCTGGGCCGCGATCCGCGCCCCTACGTGCGCGCCACCTCGGCCCAGCGCTGCGTGCGCGCCGGCGGCAAGCACAACGACCTGGACAACGTCGGCTATACCGCCCGCCACCACACCTTTTTTGAAATGCTGGGCAACTTCAGCTTCGGCGACTATTTCAAGCGCGACGCCATCCGCTACGCCTGGACGTTCTTGACCGAAACCCTGGGGCTGCCGGCGGAAAAGCTCTGGGTCACCGTGCACACAAGCGACGACGAGGCCGAGCGCATCTGGAAGGATGAAGTGGGCGTGAACCCCGAGCGCTTCTCCAAGCTTGACGAGGACAACTTCTGGCAGATGGGCGATACCGGCCCCTGCGGTCCCAGCTCCGAGATTTTCTTTGATCACGGTCCCGGCGTCTGGGGCGGGCCGCCCGGCAGCGCCGAGGAAGACGGCGACCGCTACATCGAGATCTGGAACCTGGTGTTCATGCAGTACGACCGCGACGCCGAGGGCACGCTGCACGAGCTGCCCAAGCCGTCCATCGACACCGGCATGGGGCTTGAGCGCGTCGCCGCGGTACTCCAGGGCGTGCATTCCAACTACGAGATCGACCTGTTCCAGAACCTGCTCAAGGCCGCCGCCAAAGCCACCGGCTACGACGATCTCCAGGCGCCGTCGCTGTGCGTGATTGCCGACCATATCCGCTCCTGCGCGTTCCTTGTCGCCGACGGCGTGATGCCGTCCAACGAGGGCCGCGGCTACGTGCTGCGCCGAATCATCCGCCGGGCGGTGCGCCACGGCCACAAGCTGGGCGCCGTTGATCCGTTCTTCCACACCCTGGTGGCCGCGCTCGACGCCGAGATGGGCGACGCCTACCCCGAGCTGCGCCGTGCCCGGGAGCAGATCGAGCGCATTTTGCTGAAAGAAGAGCAGCAGTTCTCCCGCACTCTGGAGCACGGCATGGGCCTGCTCAACGCCGCTCTCGATGAGCTTTCCGGCGACGTGCTGCCCGGCGACACCGTGTTCAAGCTATACGACACCTACGGCTTCCCCTTCGACCTGACCGCCGATGTCTGCCGCGAGCGCGGCGTGGCGCCCGACGAGGCGGGCTTTCAGCGCGAGCTTGAGGCCCAGCGCGAACGCGCTCGTGCCGCCAGCCAGTTCGGCGCCGACTACACCGCCGCGGTGGATATCGACGGCGAAACCACCTTTACCGGCTATGAACAGCTTACCGACGAGGCCCGAATCGTGGCGCTGGTTGACGCCGAAGGCAATGACCTGGCCGAGCTCGACGCCGACCAGAAAGGCATCGTGGTGCTGGACCGCACGCCGTTCTACGGCGAGTCCGGCGGCCAGGTCGGCGATACCGGCTATCTCTACGTCGACGGCGGGCGCTTCCAGGTCACCGATACCCAGAAGCAGGGCGGCCACCACCTGCACCAGGGCGTGATGCTCGAGGGGCGCCTGGTCGTGGGCGCCGAGGCGCGCCCGGAAGTGGATGCCGGGCTGCGCACCGCTACGGTGCGCAACCACTCGGCGACCCACCTCTTGCACAAGGCGCTGCGCCTGGTGCTCGGCGACCACGTCCAGCAGAAGGGCTCGCTGGTGACCGCCGAGCGCCTGCGCTTCGACTTCAGCCATTTCGAGCCCATGACCTCCGCCCAGCTGGCCGAGGTCGAGCGCCTGGTCAACGAGCAGGTGCTGGTCAACGCGCCTACCGTGGTCGAGGAGATGACCCTGGACGAAGCCCGAGACAAGGGCGCAGCGGCGCTTTTTGAGGCCAAATACGCCGACAGCGTGCGCGTGCTGACCATCGGCGCCGACGATTTTTCCATCGAGCTGTGCGGCGGTACTCACGTCGCCCGCAGCGGCGATATTGGCAGCTTTCATATCGTCAGCGAAGCCGGCATTGCCTCCGGCGTGCGCCGCATCGAGGCCATTACCGGCGAGGCCGCGCTAGCCTGGTTCCACGAGCAGGAAGCCTGCGTGCAGCGCCTGGGCGAGCGCCTGAAGGCCAAGCCCGAACAGGTCGAAGCCAAGGTAGAGGCGCTGTTGGAGCGCAACCGCACCCTGGAAAAGGAGCTTGAGCAGGCCAAGGGCAAGCTCGCCAGCGCCGCCGGCAGCGATATGCTCGGCCGGACCCGGGAGGTGGCCGGCGTCAAGCTGCTGGCCACCGAGCTTGACGGCGTCTCCGGCAAGGAGCTGCGCGGCATGCTCGACCAGCTGAAAAACAAGCTGGGTTCCGGCGTCATCGTGCTCGGCGCGGCGGACAAGAGCGCCGGCAAGGTCAGTTTGATTGCCGGGGTCACCAAGGATCTGACCGACCGGGTCAAGGCCGGCGATCTGGTCAACCACGTGGCCTCCCAGGTGGGAGGCAAGGGCGGCGGTCGCCCGGACATGGCCCAGGCCGGAGGCAGCCAACCCGAGGCGCTGCCGGAGGCGCTGGATAGCGTCCCGGCCTGGCTGGATAATACGCTAAGCTGATACCAGGGCCGGTAGCGCCACGCGCTACCGGCCCTGCTTTTATCCGGCGGCGTCATTTTTGTCTCTGCCGTTTTGACTTTCCGCCTATACTGATCATCGTGACTTTCCGCTTTTACCTTCCACTCCCGAACGCATAAGGAAAACCACCCTCTATGGCACTATACGTACAGAAGTTTGGCGGCACCTCGGTGGGCTCGCCCGAGCGCATCAGAGCCGTCGCGGAAAAGGTCAAGGGCTTTCGCGACCGGGGACACCAGGTCGTGGTCGTGGTATCCGCCATGAGCGGCGAAACCAATCGCCTGACCGACATGGCCGAGTCACTCAACGCCAGCCCCGACCCGCGGGAAATGGACATGCTGCTCTCCACCGGCGAGCAGGTGACCATTTCGCTGCTGGCCATGGCGCTGCAGGAGCTGGGCGTGCCGGCCACCTCGCACACCGGTGCCCAGGTGGGTATCCATACCGACAACGCCTACACCCGAGCGCGTATCCAGCGCATCGAGACCGACGACCTCAGAGCCGACCTCGAGGCCGGCAAGGTCGTGGTGGTGGCCGGTTTTCAGGGCATTGACGAAGAGGGCAACATCACCACGCTGGGCCGCGGCGGCTCGGACACCACCGGCGTGGCGCTGGCGGCGTCGCTGGGCGCCGACGAGTGCCAGATCTACACCGACGTCGACGGTGTGTACACCACAGACCCGCGGGTGTGCTCCAAGGCCAGCCGGCTGAAAAGCATTACCGTGGAAGAAATGCTCGAACTTGCCAGCCTGGGCTCCAAGGTGCTGCAGATTCGCGCGGTCGAGTTTGCCGGCAAGTACAACGTCCCCCTCCGGGTGCTGTCGAGCTTCGAGGACGGCCCCGGCACGCTTATTGTGGCAGAATCCGAAAAAGACGAGGACTCCATGGAAGAACCGCTGATTTCCGGCATCGCGTTCAACAAGAACGAGGCCAAGCTGACGCTGCTGAACACCCCCGACATCCCCGGCGTTGCCTCGCGCATCCTTGGGCCCATTGCCGCGGCCAACATCGAAGTCGACATGATCGTCCAGAACGTGGCGCCGGCCGGCGACTATACCGACTTCACCTTTACCGTGGCCAAGAGCGACTACAGAGCCACCAAGAAGCTTATCGAGGAAACCATTCTTCCCGATCTGGGGGGTGGCGAGCTGCGCGGCGACGACAACATCGTCAAGGTGTCGCTGGTGGGCGTGGGCATGCGCTCCCACGCCGGCGTGGCGTCGAAGATGTTCCGCGTGCTGGCGGAAGAGAACGTTAACATCCGTATGGTGTCTACCTCTGAGATCAAGATTTCCGTGGTGATCGACGAAAAGCACATGGAGCTTGCGGTCAAGGCGCTGCACAAGGCGTTCGGTCTGGACCAGGCGGATATTGAAGAAGACTAACGAGGCCATCGTTATAACCTTCTACGCGGGGTAAAGCTTTCTCTGCTAACGTATTGTGGCGCACTCTGACTGAACGGGAAGGGTGGCGCTAAACCCAGCGTCGCCGGCGTTGGCGACTCTGTTGCCATAAAATGTCTGAGAAGGAGATCAGCCATGCTTATCCTGACCCGCCGCGTGGGCGAAACCCTGATGATCGGTGATGACATCACCGTGACGGTGCTCGGTGTGAAGGGCAATCAGGTGCGGATCGGCGTGAATGCGCCCAAAGACGTGGCTGTCCACCGCGAAGAGATTTATCAGCGCATCCAGCGTGAGGTGGTGGACGACGAGGAAAGTGAACCAGGCAGTGACGAAGGCTGAAACGCGTCGGCCTGCCCCGCCAGGCCTGTCGGATAGCGGCGGTGATCCGGCGAAAGCGAGAAAAAACGGCGCAGGGGTAGACAGGCCCCGCTCAAGTCGGTAATATGCGCGCCGTGCCGTTGAGGAGAGGTGGCCGAGTGGCTGAAGGCGCTCCCCTGCTAAGGGAGTATAGGGTTTGTAGCCCTATCGAGGGTTCGAATCCCTCTCTCTCCGCCACTACTGCACTTGCAAGACGGTAAGCGCCCGTAGCTCAGCTGGATAGAGTACCTGACTACGAATCAGGTGGTCGGAGGTTCGAATCCTCCCGGGCGCACCATCTTCCAGAGACAAGCGTTGCCTGCCACGCTCCTGTGCCTGGCGTTGTGTCAGCTCATTCGACAGCCTGAACGATGCGCCACAGGTAAAGCGCTGAAAAAGCGCCCGTAGCTCAGCTGGATAGAGTACCTGACTACGAATCAGGTGGTCGGAGGTTCGAATCCTCCCGGGCGCACCAGATTCTGCTGACCCGCCTTCCCCAGGGAAGGCGGGTTTTATTTTGTCGCACGGCAGCCCCCTTGGCGGTGCTCGCGACAGCGCCGGCCGCCTGAGCGGCCAGCGCTTTTTCTAGGCCGTGGCGTCGATCAGAGGGGCGCTCGCCGCCGGTTCGGCGAGCGCCCCGAGCAGCGCATCGAGATCGGTCAGGCGCTTGACGCGCTGGAAATGCTCGCCGGCCTCGGCGTTGCCCTGGCGCATCTGCGCAAGCCACTGCTTGACCAGCGAGGTGACGATGCGCTCGGGCAGCTTTTGCCGCTGGCGGCAGGCGTAATCCCTGAGCACGCCGGCGCGCATGGCCCAAGTGGTGTCGGCCAGGCGCTCGCCGGTCTGCTGCCAGTGGCGAATACGGCCGGCAAGCCAGGGGTCGGCCAGCGCGCTGCGCCCGAGCATCACGTCAGCGCAGCCGGAGAGGGTGCGCGCCTTCCAGTAGTCCTCAAGCGTCCAGATATCGCCGTTGGCCACCACCGGAATGCCCAGCCGGCGGCGTATTTTGCCGATCCACTCCCAATGGGCCGGTGGCCGATAGCCGTCGTTGCGGGTGCGCGCGTGCACCGTCAGCCGGTGGGCACCGCCGGCCTCGGCGGCCTGGCCGCAGGCCACCGCCTGGCGGCGATCGGCAAAGCCCAGGCGGATCTTGGCGGTGACGGGGATGTCCCCGGCGGCGGCGTCAACCACCGCCCGAGTGGCCTGGTAGACCCGCTCCGGGCGGCGCAGCAGCGAGGCGCCGCCGTCGTGGCGGTTGACCAGCTTGGCCGGGCAGCCGAAGTTCAGATCGATGCCCGTAGCGCCGAGCCTGACCGCCTGGCGGGCGTTGGCCGCCAGCGCCTCGCTGTCCGAGCCCAGCAGCTGAATATGCACCGGGACGCCGGTGGGCGTGGCGTTGGCCCCGGTTTCAAGCTCCGGGCAGTGCTTGTAGAACACCCGGGGCGGCAGGCGGGCGTCCACCACGCGAACGAATTCGGTCACCGTCCAGTCAAACCCCGGACGGGCGGTCAAAAGCTCCCGAGTCACAGCGTCGATCACGCCTTCCATGGGGGCAAGGCCGATCCGGCCGCGGGGCACAAGGCGGCTCATGAGGGAGTGTCCTGGGTGGCGGCGGTTAAGGTGACGCTGGCTTTCAGCCGGTTTTCCAGCGGCGCCGGATCCACCGCCGCGTCCCGGGGCCAGGCAAGCGTCAAACAAACCCCCTTGCCGTCGTAGTCCGCGGCGGTGACGGGGATGTCGTTGTCGTCGCACCAGGCGCGGGCTTCGGCTTCCTGGGCAAAACCGAGTCGCAGGGTGTAGGCGTCGCGCTCGACGACCTCTCGAGTGGGCAGGCCTTCAAGGGCATTGCTCACCGCCTGGGCATAGGCGCGGGCAAGCCCCCCGGTGCCGAGCTTGGTGCCGCTGAAATAGCGGATGACCACGCAGCCGAGCTCACCCAGACCGCTGCCGTCCAGCACCTGGTACATCGGCCGGCCGGCGGTGCCGCCGGGTTCGCCGTCGTCGGAAAAGCCGATGTCCTGCTGCTCGCCGGGCGGGCCGGCAATAAAGGCAGTGCAGTGATGGCTGGCGCTCGGGTGGGCGCTTTGGGCCGCGGCCAGCAGGGCATCAAAATCGCCCGGCGTGGGCGTGTGGCACAGCCAGGCAATGAACCGGCTTTTCTCGACGTCGATTTCCGCACAGCGGGGCGAATCCGGCGTCGGTCGGGGAATGAAGTAGCGCATTAATGCTCCGTTGCATGATGCTCGGTGCCCATGACCAGGCTCAGCACCTCGATATCGCGGTTGTGCAGAAACACCGCCGGCCGTTCGCCCCGGGCAAAGATCAGGTGCAGGCCGTCGCGCCTGATGATGAGCCGCTCGAGCGTCAGGGTGTGCTGGTTGATTTCCGCCGTCGCCGTTTCATGGGCGCCGTGCTGAAGGCGGCGGATAATGATGACATCGCCGGTGAACAGCTGGCAATCGCCCGGGTCGTGGCGGCGCACCCGGATGGCATAGGTGTTGCGTACCGCGCAGCGGCGGCCGAGGCGGCGTGCGCCACGGCGGCCTGGGGCAGGGGCAGTCGGCAGAGTAGCGGGCTTGGCAAGCATCGAGCACCTCCGGTAGCGGCAAGCCGGCCGCACGCGAACAGGGAGCGTCGGGTCGAGTGCGGCGAGGCTTGTGTTCATTAAGCTGGATATCAATACATGGTTTTCTATACAGCTTTGTGGAGTCTGCCTGTTTTTAAATACAGTTAAAGGGCCACCCGGACGTTTCCTTGCCGGCGGTTTTCTGCCGAGCGCTCAAGGGCGGCAATGCGGCGCCATCTCTGCGGCCGTGAGTCGCAGTACGACTGGCGAGCGGCGGGCTTTACCTGTAAAGTCCCAGCGCCATCGTCTGCCTGGAGAGAGCTCTTGAACCTGTGCCTTCAAGCCCGGAAACTTGCCTGCGAGCGCGATGA
Source organism: Halomonas piscis (assembly GCF_031886125.1). NCBI lineage: Bacteria > Pseudomonadati > Pseudomonadota > Gammaproteobacteria > Oceanospirillales > Halomonadaceae > Halomonas > Halomonas piscis. Next base: position 2,494,190 of record NZ_CP119391.1, on the reverse strand, counting down.
CCGCTGGCTGTTTACCGATCTCGACGTGGATATCCAAAGCGGTGAAATCGTGCGGGTGGAAGGGCCCAACGGCTGTGGCAAAACGACGCTGCTGAAGATTCTCGCGGGCCAGCTGAGCGACCATGAGGGAGCGCTTTTCTGGAACGGCCGGCCCCTGCACAAGGCTCGGGATACGTTTTTGGCCAACCTGCTGTATCTGGGCCATGCGCCGGGGGTCAAGGCAGGGCTGTCGCCGCTGGAAAACCTGGCCTGGTATCAGGCCCTGGGCGGCGAGCGCGGCAGCGAGGCCGGGCGCCTCGAGGCGCTGGCCGGCGTCGGCCTTGCCGGGTTTGAAGACGTGCCCGCCGGGCAGCTGTCGGCGGGCCAGCAGCGCCGGGTGGCGCTGGCGCGGCTGACGCTCACGCCGCGCGCGCTGTGGGTGCTCGACGAGCCTTTCACCGCCATCGACCGCGACGGCGTGGCGGCGCTGGAGGCGGCGCTTGACGCCCATGCCCGGGCCGGAGGCTGCGTGATTGTGACCACCCACCACGAGCTGGCGGCGTCGGCGCGGCTGCGGCGGCTGCCGCTGGGCAACCAGGGCGGGCCGGTGCACTGAAGGCGGTAAGTAATGGACAAGACCATGGCAGACGAAACCACACTAACGGCAGACCCTCAGGCAGTCGGCAAGCTCAGGGACGCCCGGAGCGGCGCGTCCGCTGCGCTGTGGGCGACGCTCAGACGCGACCTGGTGCTGATGCTGCGCAGCCGCGGCGAGGTGATCAACCCGCTGGTGTTCTTTGCCCTGGTGATCACGCTGTTTCCCATCGGTATTTCGCCCGATCCGGACCTTTTGCAGCGCATCGCGCCGGGGCTTTTGTGGGTGGCCGCGCTGCTCGCCGCGCTGCTCTCGCTGGACAGCCTGTTTCGCGGCGACTTTGACGACGGCAGCCTCGAGCAGCTGCTGCTGGCGCCCCAGCCGCTGGCCGCGCTGGCGCTGGCCAAGGTGGCGGTGCACTGGCTTTTGACCGGGCTGCCGCTTTCGCTGATGGCGCCGGTGCTGGGCGTGATGCTGTCGCTGCCGGCGGGAAGCTACGGCGTGCTGGCGCTTTCGCTGGCGCTGGGCAGCGCCACCCTGAGCCTCATCGGCGCCATCGGCGCGGCGCTGACGGTGGGGCTTGCCCGGGGCGGCGTGCTGCTGTCGCTTTTGGTGCTGCCGCTTTATATCCCCGTGCTCATCTTCGGCGCCGGCGCCGTTCAGGCCGCCATCATGGGCGACGGCGCCGGGGCGCACCTGGCCATCCTCGGGGCGCTGCTGGCGACGTCGCTGGCGCTTGCGCCCTGGGCCGTTGCCGCCGCGCTGCGTATCAGTCTCAACGGTTGAGGAAACCACTATGTGGGCGTTTATTCACAAGCTCGGGTCGCCTAAATGGTTTTATGCCATCAGTGCCAGGCTTGAGCCCTGGTTCTGGGCCCTGGCAGCGGTGCTGATCGTCGCCGGCACCGTCTGGGGGCTGGCCTTCGCCCCGGCCGACTATCAGCAGGGCAACAGTTTTCGCATTATCTATATTCACGTGCCGGCGGCGTTTCTGGCTCAGTCGGTGTTTATCAGCATGGCCGCCGCGGGGCTGGTGTTCATGGTCTGGAAAATCAAGATCGCCGACATGGCGGCCAAGGTGATGGCACCGTTCGGCGCGGCGATGACGTTCGTGGCGCTGTTTTCCGGCGCGGTCTGGGGCGTACCCACCTGGGGCACCTGGTGGATGTGGGACGCCCGCCTGACGTCGATGCTGATCCTTTTGTTTCTCTACCTCGGCGTGATTGCCCTGCGCGGCGCCTTTGCCAGCCGCGACGGCGGCGCCCGGGCGGCGTCGGTGCTGGCCATGGTCGGCGTGATCAATATCCCTATCATCAAGTATTCGGTGGACTGGTGGTACACCCTGCACCAGCCGGCCACTTTCAGCGTGACTTCAAGGCCGGCGATGCCCGTCGACATGTGGCTGCCGCTGCTGGTGATGGTGCTTGGCTTCTACAGCTTTTTCATCGCCCTGACGCTGATGCGCACGCGCAGCGAGATCCTGCGCCGGGAGTTCCGCAAGCGCTGGGTCCGAGAGCTTTTCCAGGAGGCGCGATAGATGGCGTTTGCATCGTTTGCTGATTTTATCGCCATGGGCGGCCACGCGCCTTACGTGTGGTCGGCCTGGGGCGTTACGCTGTTTCTTCTGCTGGCGTCGGTATGGCATGCACGCCTCGAGCGTCGCCAGCTCACCAAGGGCCTTGAGCGCCGCGAACGGCGCGAGCAGGCGCAGCGCAGCGCGCCCGGGTCCAACACCGCGGAACCCGCGGCCGAAGGCGGAGGTCACTATGACACCTAAGCGCAAGCAGAAACTCTTTGTCATCCTCGGCCTGGTCAGCCTGGCCGCGGTGGCCGTGGGGCTGACGCTTTACGCCCTGCGCAGCAACATCAACCTGTTTTTCAGCCCGGTGGAAATCGCCGAGGGCAACGCGCCCTTCGAGCGCCAGATACGCGCCGGCGGCATGGTCAAGGAAGGCACCGTGGCGCGCGATCCGGAAAGCCTTAACGTTGAATTCACCGTGACCGACTATGTTGGCGATCTCGACGTCTATTTCAGCGGGATTCTGCCGGACCTGTTCCGCGAAGGGCAGGGCGTTGTGGTCGTCGGCGAGCTGCAGGAAAACGGCCGCTTCCGTGCCGACCAGGTGCTGGCGCGCCACGACGAAAACTACATGCCGCCGGAGGTGGCCGAGGCGCTGGAGGAGGCGGGCTACAAGCCGTCGGACTACGCCGAGCAGGCCGCCGAGTCGGCGGCCGGCACCTAGCAGCACCGGCAACGACCCCGAGCGGCCCGCGCAACGATTTTGACAGACCCTGACACCGACGCCGCAGCTACGTTCGCCGCTAGGCTCGCAGCTGCACCCGCGACACCGGAGCGCCCATGTTGACGAAAATGATTCCTGAAATTGGCCATTTTGCGCTGATCATTGCGCTGATGATGGCGCTGCTCCAGGCGGCGGTGCCGCTGGCCGGTGCCGCTACCCGGCGGCCGCTGTGGATGGCCTTTGATCGGCCCATGGCGGCCGGCCAGTTCGTGTTTCTCGCCATCGCCTATCTATGCCTTACGGCAAGCTATATGCTGGATGACTTCAGCGTGGCCACCGTCGCCAACAACTCCAACTCGCTGCTGCCGTGGTACTACAAGCTCAGCGCGGTGTGGGGCAACCACGAAGGCTCGGTGCTGCTGTGGAGCCTGATGCTTTCGGTCTGGGGGCTTTTGGCCTCGCTCTGGTCGCGCAGGCTGCCCCGGGACATGGCGGCCCGGGTGACCGGTATTCTGGGGACCATCGGCGCCGGCTTTCTGGTGTTCGTGCTGGCCACCTCCAACCCCTTTGCGCGGCTTTTGCCCAACATGCCCGAGGACGGCACCGACCTGAACCCGCTGCTCCAGGACTTCGGCCTGGTGGTTCACCCGCCGATGCTGTACATGGGCTACGTGGGCTTTTCGGTGGTCTTTGCCTTTGCCATCGCCGCGCTTTTGGGCGGGCGGCTGGACGCCGCCTGGACCCGCTGGGCGCGCCCCTGGACCAACGCCGCCTGGGCGTTTCTCACCGTGGGCATTGCCCTGGGCAGCTGGTGGGCCTACTACGAGCTCGGCTGGGGCGGCTGGTGGTTCTGGGACCCGGTGGAAAACGCCTCGCTCTTGCCCTGGCTTGCGGGCACCGCGCTGATTCACTCGCTGGCGGTAACCGAAAAGCGCGGCTCGTTCAAGAGCTGGACGGTGCTTTTGGCCATTGCCACCTTCTCGCTGTCGCTGATGGGCACCTTCCTGGTGCGCTCCGGGGTGTTGACCTCGGTCCACGCCTTTGCCAACGATCCGTCCCGGGGGCTTTTCATCCTGGTGCTGCTGGCGATCACCGTGACGCTGTCGCTGCTGATTTTCGCCCTGCGCGCTCCCAGGGTCAGCCACAAGGTCGGATTTAGCTGGCTGTCCCGGGACTCGCTTTTGCTGGTCAACAACATCCTGCTGGTCATCATGACCGTGACCATCCTGCTGGGGACGCTGTATCCGCTGATTCTCGACGCCCTGGGGTTGGGCAAGATCAGCGTGGGCCCGCCGTACTTCAACGCCATTTTCGTGCCGCTGGCAATTGTCATGAGCCTGTTCATGGGCCTTGGGCCCATCGCCCGCTGGAAGCACATGCCGGGCCGCGAGCTTGTTGCCCGCGTGTGGCTTTCCGGCGCTGCCGCGCTGGTGCTGGGGGCGGTGATCCCGCTGTTTTACGGGCCCGAGTGGAACGCCAAAGTCATGCTCGGCATGATGCTGGCGCTGTGGATCGTGCTGCCCATGGTCCGCGATATCGTCGCCCGGGTGCGCTCGGCCAGCAGCGTGGGCCGCGGCTTCCGGCGGATTTCGCTGTCCTACTGGGGCATGGTGCTCGGCCACCTGGGGATCGCGGTGACCATGGTCGGCGTGGCCGTGGTGTCCAACGACAACATTGAGCGCAACGTGCGCATGGCGCCGGGGGATTCGGTGGAAATGGCCGGCTATACCTTCCACATGCAGGACTTTGTCGAGCGCCGCGGACCCAACTACCTGGCGGATACCGGCATCATCCGCGTCGAGCGGGAAAACGGCAGCGACTTCATGATGCGCCCGGAAAAGCGCCTCTATCTGGCCACCGGCATGCCCATGACCCAGGTGGCGCTGCGCGCCGGCTTCACTCGCGATCTTTACGTGGCCATGGGCGAGGATCTCGGCGACGGCAGCTGGGCCATCCGCCTGCAGTACAAGCCGCTGGTGCGCTGGCTGTGGCTGGGCGGGCTGCTGATGGCGGCCGGCGGCGTGCTCGCCGTGATCGACAAGCGCTACCGCCGGGTGAAGGTGCCCGGACGTAACCGCCGCGTCGAACGGGCCAGCGCCACGGGCGCCGCCACAACTGCGGAGGCAAGCGCATGAAGCGTCGACTGCTGCTGTTTTTGCCGCTCATCGCCTTTCTGGGGCTGGCGGCGTTTTTCTACTATCGGCTGGGCATGGATCCGTCGTACCGCGATTCGGCGCTGATTGCCCGGGACTTTCCCGCCTTCAGCACCTCGACGCTTGACGACCCCGACCGCACCGTGGATGAAAGCCTGCTCGAAGGCGAGGTGACCCTGGTCAACGTCTGGGGCGAGTGGTGCCCGGCGTGCAAGCAGGAGATGCCCCAGCTGTTGGACCTGGCGGATCGCGGCATCCGCATGATCGGGGTCAACTACCGCGATACCCGCAAGAAGGGCCGCCAGTTCCTCAATGAGTTCGGCGACCCCTTCGAGCTCAACATCTTCGACCCCGAGGGCGACCTGGGCTTTGACCTTGGCGTCTACGGCGCCCCGGAAACCTTCCTGGTGGATGCCGACGGGGTTATTCGCTATCACCATACGGGCTACATTGCCCCCGAAGACGTGCGCGACGTGATCGTGCCGGAGGTGGAAAAATGGCGCCGCTGATCCGCCGGCTGCTGCTGGCCGCCGTGCTCATGGGCTGTGCCGCCGCTGCGCTTGCCGGCGGCATCGAAGTACGCGACTTTGACGATCCGGTGATGAAAGAGCGCTACCGCGACCTCACCGGGTCCATGCGCTGTCCGCTGTGCGAAAACCAGGCCATCGGCGATTCCGACGCGCCCATCTCCGGCGACATGCGCGACCGCGTGTACATGCTGCTGCAGGACGGCCAGTCGGACACCGAAATCATCAACCACATGGTGGACCGCTTCGGCGAGTACATCCTGTACAACCCCAGGCTCGAGAACCGCACCTACCTGCTGTGGGGCATCCCCGTGGCGCTGCTGCTGGCCGGCGCTCTGCTGGTGGTGTTTATCGTACGCGCGCGGCGCAACGCCTCCTCGGCCTCGCTGAGCGCCGAGGAGCGCGCCCGCCTTGATGCATTGATCAACCGCAAGAGGTCACCATGACACCGCTGTGGATCGGGTTTGCCGTACTGCTGGCCCTCGCGCTCTGGTTTCTGGTGCTGCCGCTGCGCCAGTCGCGCCGGCTGCACGATACCCTGGCCGAAGACGAGGCCAACGACACCGCCGCCGAACAGAACGTGGCGATCTTCAAGCGCCGGATGGCCTCTTTGGACGCTGCCCGGGAGCGCGGCGATATCGGCGAGGCGCAGTACGAAGAAGACCGCCTGGAGCTGGAGCGCAGCCTGCTCGACGATACCCGGCGTTTGTCGCATCGCCCGCTGGGCAAGGCCACCGCCGGGCGTATCGCCGTGCCGCTGGTCATGGTGGGCGTGGTGCTGGCAAGCGTGCTCTGGTACCAGCAGCAGGGCGCCGAAGGCGACCTGGCGCTGTACGCCGTGCAGCAGGAAGTGCAGAACGACCCCGAAGGCTCGCTTGCCACCTATCTCGAGCGCATGGAAGCCCAGGCCGAGCGCCAGCCGAACAACCCCAACGTCTGGGGCGAGCTGTTCCCGCTCTACCGTCAGACCAATCAGCCGGAAAAAGCCGCCGATGCGCTCGAGCACCTGATCGAGCTGGAAGGGCGCGAGGCTCCGCTTCTGGCCCAGCTGGCGCAGATCCGCTTTTTCATGGCCGACCGCGAGCTCACCGACGAGGTGCAGTCGCTGGTCGACGAGATCCGCCAGAAGGATCCCCGCGAGCCCACCATGCTCGGCGTCATGGGTATCCACGCCTTCGAAAACGGCGACTACGAAGCGGCCATCGATCGCTGGCGCCGGGCGGTGGCCAACGTGCAGAACCCGGACACCGTGGAGTCGCTCAAGCAGGGCATCGAGGTGGCCCAGCAGCGGCTGGGTATCGAGCCCGACGCCGCTGACGGTGCCGGCCACGGCGTGAGCGTCAAAGTTGCGCTGGACGATTCACTGCGCGACCAGGCCCCGGACAACGCCACGGTCTTCATCACCGCCCGGGATCTGGAAGGCGAGAAGCCGCCGCTGGCCGTGGTGCGCACCACGGTGTCGGCGCTTCCCGAGACCGTCACGCTGAGCGAAAACGATGCCATGTCGCCCCAGGCCTCCATCGCCGGCGAGGACAGCGTCCGCCTGGTCGTGCGCGTGTCGCCCTCGGGTCAGGCCACGCCGCAGCCGGGTGACCTGTTCGGCGACGTTGACAACGTTTCCGTGGGAGCGCTCGAGGACAGCGACACCGTGGACGTCACCGTCAACCGCGTCTTCAAGTAAGCCCGTGCGCCCATGCGTTTAACCGCCATCCGTCTGGCCGGGTTCAAGTCCTTCGTGGACCCGGTCAGCGTGCCATTTGACGGCAACATGACCGCCATTGTCGGCCCCAACGGCTGCGGCAAGTCGAACATCATCGACGCCGTGCGCTGGGTGATGGGCGAATCCTCGGCCAAGACCCTGCGCGGCGAATCCATGGCCGACGTCATCTTCAACGGCTCCACCGGGCGCAAGCCCGTGGGCCAGGCCTCCATCGAGCTCAAGTTCGACAACCGCGACGGCGCCATGGGCGGCATGTACGCCCGGTACGCCGAAATTGCGGTCAAGCGCCAGGTCACCCGAGACGGGCAGTCGACGTACTTCTTCAACGGCCAGAAATGCCGCCGCCGGGATATCGCCGATCTGTTCATGGGGACCGGCCTGGGGCCGCGCTCCTACGCCATCATCGGCCAGGGGATGATTTCCCAGCTGATCGAAGCGCGTCCGGACGACCTGCGCGCCACGCTGGAAGAAGCCGCGGGGATTTCCAAGTACAAGGAGCGCCGGCGAGAAACCGAAAACCGCATGCGCCGCACCCAGGAAAACCTCGACCGCCTGGACGATATCCGCGAAGAGCTGGACAAGCAGCTCGAACGCCTGAAGCGCCAGGCCGAAGCGGCCAAGCGCTACCAGACCCTCAAGCAGCAGGAGCACCGCCTGAAAGGCGAGCTGGCGCTGCTGCGCGGCCGGGCCCTGCGCGCCGAGCAGCACCATCAGGAAAGCCGCGTGCGCGAGCTGGAAACCGCGGTGGAAAAGGACGTCTTCGGCGTGCGCCAGTGCGAAACCCGGCTGGAACAGGCGCGCGAGCAGCACGACGCCCTGAGCGAGGTGCTCGACCGCCATCAGCAGGCGTTTTACGCCACCACCACCCGCATTGCCCGCATCGAGCAGGACCAAAGCCACCGCAAAAGCCGCGAGGCCCAGCTGAAAAGCGACATCGACGCTGCCCGCCGCGAGCGCGACGAGCAGCGCCGGGTAAGCGCAAGCGATGCCGAGCGGCTGACGGCGATCGGCGAGCGCCTGGACAGCCTGCTGCCGGACATGGCGGCGCTGGAAGAGCAGCTGGAAACTCTCGACGCCGAGCTTGCCGATGCCGCTCCGGCGCTGGAAGCCGCGGAAGAGGCGCAAAGCGCCGCCGACGAAAGCTGGCGCGAGGCCAGCCGCGACGCCGAGCGCGGCCAGGACCAGCTGCGCGATCAGGAGCAGCGCATCCAGCGCCTGCGCGCCGAGCGCGAACGCCGCCGCGGCCAGCGCGGCGACATGGACGATCTGGCCGAGCTTAGAGAACGCCACGCCGAGCGCCGCGCCGCTTTCGACGACGCCGAGCGTGAGGCGGAGCGTCTGGCCGAGCAGCGCGAGCGCGACCGCGAGGCTCTGGCCCGCGCGCGCCAGGCCCAGGACGAGCAGAGTCGCCGCCGGGACGAGGCGCAGGCCGCGCTCAGCCGCCTCGAGGGCGAGCAAACCTCGCTGCAAACGCTGATCGACGCCGCCCTCGCCGACCACGACCCGGCCATTGACGCTGCCCTGGCCGAGCGCGGGCTGGCCGAGGCGCCAAGGCTTGGCGAGGCCATCGATGTGGCGGCCGGCTGGGAGGCGGCGGTTTCCTGGCTTTTGGCGCCCTGGCTGGGCGCGCGCATGGTGGCCGGCGAGGCGCTGGCCGCGCTGCCCGAGGCGCTGGCCGCCGACTGGTGCCTTTTGGATCACGCCGAGGCGCCGGCGCCTGCCGGCACCCTGGCCGAGCAGGTCACCGGCGCCGGCGCGCTGGGCCACTGGCTTGGCCGCATCTACTGCGCGGACAGCGCCGCCGAAGCCGGCAAGCTGGCGTCGACGCTTGACCACGGTCACAGCGTCCTCAGCGCCGACGGCGTTTGGCAGGGGCCGGGATTCGTCCGCCAGCAGGCCGAAGGCGAAGGCGTCGACGCGCTGCTGGTGACCCGCCGGCGCTACGCCGAGCTGGCCGCCCAGCGGGAAGAACAGCAGGCGGCGCTGGAGCAGGCCCAGGGGGAGCTGGACGGCACCAGCGAGCGGCTGAAGACGCTTGAGGCGGCCGGGGAAGATCACGCGCGCCAGGAGCGCGAGCACGCCGCGACTCGGCAGCAGGCGGCCCTGGCCGAGCGCAGCCAGGCCCAGCGCATCGAACATCTGCAAAGCCGTGCCGCCGAGCTGGATGAGGAGCTTGCCCGGCTGGACGAAGACGACGCCGAGCTGACCCTGGCGCTCGAGGAGCAGCGCGAACGCTGGGGGGAGGCCATGGAGCGGCTGGAGCAGGCCGCCGAGCAGCGTGAAGAGGCCCGAGCCGAAAGCCAGCGTCAGCGCGAACATTATCAGCGCCTCGAGCAGCAGCAGGCGCCGCTGAAGGCCCGCCAGCAGGAGCTGGCCATCGAGCGCGAGCGCCTCACGGTCGAGCGCGACAGCCTGAACGCCCAGCGCGCGCGCAGCGACGAAGGCGAGGAACGCCTGGCGCTGCGCATCGCCGAGCTCGAGGAAAGCCTTGAAGCGCTGTTCGAGCCCGACGAGCTGGCCGGCGAAGAGCTGGAGGAGCTTTTGCACCAGCGCGAGCAGCAGGAGCGCCGGCTGGCCGATACCAAGGATCAGGCCCAGGCGCTGGCCGAGCAGCTGCGCACCGACGAGCTGGCGCGCCAGAACCACGAACGCACTCTCGAACAAAGCCGCGAACAGCTGCAGCAGCGGCGTATGGACGTTCAGGCGCTGGCGCTGAAGGCTACCGCCCAGGACGAGCAGCTGGCCGAGCTCGAACTCGACGCCGAAGCGCTGAGCGAGACCCTGCCCGCGGACGCCGACGAGTCGCGCTGGCAGGCCACGCTAGAGTCCACCACGGATAAAATACGCCGGCTGGGGGCGATCAACCTGGCCGCCATCGAGGAGTACGACCAGCAGGCCGAGCGGCGCAACTACCTGGAAGCCCAGCACGATGAGCTCACCGAGGCGCTGGAGACGCTGGAGCGGGCGATTCAGCGCATCGACCAGGAAACCCGGACGCGTTTCAAGGCGACCTTTGAGGAGATAAACGCCGGGCTGCAGGCGCTGTTTCCGCGGGTGTTCGGCGGCGGCACGGCCTGGCTTGCGCTCACCGGCGACGACCTTCTGGAAACCGGCGTGGCCATCATGGCGCGCCCGCCGGGCAAGAAAAACACCACCATTCATCTGCTGTCCGGCGGAGAGAAGGCGCTGACCGCGCTGTCGCTGGTGTTTGCCATCTTTCAGCTCAACCCGGCGCCGTTTTGCATGCTCGACGAAGTGGACGCGCCGCTTGACGACGCCAACGTGGGACGCTATGCCAAGCTGGTGAAAGAGATGTCGGAAAGCGTGCAGTTCATCTACATTACCCATAACAAGATCGCCATGGAGGCCTCCGAACGCCTGATGGGCGTGACCATGCAGGAGCCCGGCGTCTCACGGCTCGTCGCGGTAGGCGTGGAAGAAGCCGCGGCGCTCGCCGATGAAACGGCGTAATAATGTAAATATACGGTTAGCGGTGATGCTAAAATCGGGAAAAAACGGCACTAAAAGGTGAGATTTCGCAAAAACTGGCGCTTCTCATGGCGCTCGGGCTATGCTTGCGGTAGAAGTACAGGCAGGATCATGGCGTTACCGGAAACCCGGACAGCCGTATCGCGGCAAGCAAAACGGTAAGTAAACAACCTTGTCAAAACAGCAGCAGCCAACAAGAAGCTGTAATTATATACAGCATAACATGACAACGACGCTTTGCCACCGGTGAAGGCCATCGGTAAAAGCAGCCGGCAGACTCAAGCCGGCAAACGACCCATGGAAAGTACGACATGGAACTAAGAGAGTGGCTAATCATTTTAGGGCTGGCGCTGGTATCGCTCATCGTCATTGACGGCGTGCGCCGGCTACAGCGCCAGCGTCGCGTTCCGCGCCTGGATCAGGCCCAGGGCAAGGCCGATGCTCGGGACTCTGATGCAGCTGCGCGCGACGCCGAGCTCGACTGGGAGCTGCCCAACGGCGGTGCCCGAGTGGTGAGACCGGCGGATTACAGCAACCTGACCGAAAAGCCGCCCCTTGAGCGCCGGGAGCCCGAGTATTCGGGGCCTTCGAAAGTGTTTGCCGAGTCGCATCGTTCAGGGTTTGCTGCGCCCCGCCGCGAACCGCGCGCCGCCGGGCCGGAAAAGACCCACCCCGAAATATCCACGGCCTCCTCGAGCTCCTCGCCGCAGGAGCCCACGCTCGGCGCCGTTCCCGAGCAAGAGGCAGCGCCCCGTCCGCAGCGCGCCCCGGCGCCGGACGCGGCAGAGCCGCTCTCGAGTGCCACCCGGGCCTCGACCGATACCGTCAAGGCACAGCCCGCCCCTGAGCCGGAGCAAGAGTCAGTGCCAGAGCAAGAGCAAGAGGAGACCCCCGCCGCTGCCGACTTTGCCCTGCGCGCCGAGGCCGACGACGCCCGGGTCCATCAGGTCAGCTATCGTCCGGCGTCGCGTCGCCAGCTGCGCAGCGAGACCGTGGGCGAGTACGACGACGAAGAGGAAGAAGAATATCGGCTGGTGGATATCGAGGGCATGGGCCGCTCGATGAAAAAGCGCCTTGTTCAGCGCCGCCGGGCGAGGCAGGAAGCCAAAAAGCGCCGCCAGGAAGAAAAGGCGCGCCGTGCCGAGGCCCAGGCAAAAGAGCAGGCCGAGCGGCAGGCGCGCAAACAGCAGGAGCAGGAAGAAAAGCGGCAGCAACAGGAGGCGCAGCTGGCCGCCAGGGCGGAACAGGACCGTCTGGCCGCAGAGCAGGCCCGGGCCGAGGAGCAGGACCGCGAGGCCGCAGAGCGCCAGCGGAAGGCAGAAAAGTCCCGTCGTGCCTCTGCCGAGGCAGCGCCTGACCCTGACGAAGCCCCGGACGCCGCCTATCCGCCCGCAGACGACTTCCGCCCGGCGGGCCAGCCGGCCATGGAGCCGGTCCTCGAAAAGGCCCTGCGCAACGACGTCCCCGGCGGCCACGCGCGCAAGACCCTCACCGATGCCGATGAGCTTATCGTCATCAGCGTGATGTCTCGGGACGCAGAGGGCTTTGACGGTCTCCGCCTGCTCGAGCTGCTGATGGCCTGCGGGCTGCGCTACAGCCAGGGGCTGGGCGTTTTCCACCGCTTCGAGACCGAAAGCGAGGACAGCGAGCTGCAGTTTTCCATGGTCAACGTGATCAAGCCGGGGTCGTTCCCGGTGGAGGAGGGCGCGCCGTTTACCTGCCCGGGCATCACCTTCTTGATGCCGCTGCCCGGCGCCGAGGACAGCGCCACCGCCTTTGAAGCCATGGTGGAAACCGCCATGGTCGTGGTGCGCCACATGGGCGGCGAGCTCAAGGACGAAAACCACAGCGTGATGACCGCGCAAACCATCGAGTTTGCCCGCCAGCAGGTGCACGAGTTCGAGCGTCGCCACCGCCTGCACCGCCAGCTTCAGGCGCAGTAAACGCCCGCGCGTTCCGACGCCTTTGTACCGCACCCGCCCCCGAGGCGGGTGTTTTGTTTTATCATGGCGCCTTTGCTTTGTTTTTCCGCCTTTCGTTTGATTCGCCTGAGGGTTTGTGGTCATGCGCCAGTCCGATTCACCGTCGCCGTCATCCACGCCGCCTGCCGCCGTGCGCGACGAGGCCCGGGCGCTGCGCGCCGCGCTGGACGATGCCAACTACCGTTACTACGTGCGCGACGAGCCGACGCTTACCGACGCCGACTACGACCGCAAGCTGCGCCGGCTGCAGAATCTCGAGGCCGACTACCCGGCGCTGGTAACCGCGGACTCGCCCACCCAGCGAGTGGGCGCGCCGCCGGCGGCCGGCTTCCCCGAAGTCGAGCACGCCGTGCCCATGCTCTCGCTTGCCAACGCCTTCAGCCGCGAAGAGGTCTTTGCCTTTGCCGAGCGCGTGGCCGAGCGTCTGGAATGCGCAGCGGACGAAGTGGTCTTCACCGCCGAGCCCAAGCTCGACGGCGCGGCGGTATCGCTGGTGTATGAAAACGGCGAGCTTGCAAGCGGCGCTACCCGGGGCGACGGGCGCACCGGCGAAGACATCACCTCCAGCCTGCGCACCCTGGGGTCGGTGCCGCTTAAGCTGCGCGGCGACGGCGTGCCGGCGCTGCTGGAGGTCCGCGGCGAGGTGATCATGCGCCACACGGGCTTCGAGGCGCTCAATGACCACGCCAGGGAAACCGGCGCCAAGGTGTTTGCCAACCCGCGCAACGCCGCCGCCGGCAGCCTGCGCCAGCTCGACCCGGCGGTGACCGCGACCCGGCCGCTGGAGTTTCACGCCTACCAGGCCGCGCGCCTCGAGCCCGACCAGGGCGATGCCACCCACAGCGAGCTGATGGCGCGCCTTTCCCGGCTGGGGTTTCGTACCAGCCGCGAGCTTGAAATTCTCACCGGGCCAAAGGCCGTGGCCGACTACTGCGAAGCGCTGGGCCAGCGTCGCGAGGGCCTGGGCTTTGACATCGACGGCGCGGTGATCAAGGTCAACGATCTGCGCCAGCAGCGCGAGCTGGGATTTGTTGCCCGGGCGCCGCGCTGGGCCACGGCGTGGAAATTTCCCGCCCAGGAAGAAACCACCCGCCTCGACGACGTCGAGTTTCAGGTCGGGCGCACCGGCGCGATTACCCCGGTGGCCAGGCTCGCGCCGGTCACGGTAGCCGGGGTGACCGTGTCCAATGCCACCCTGCACAACGCCGACGAAATCGCCCGGCTTGACGTGCGCATCGGCGATACGGTGACCGTCCGTCGGGCCGGCGACGTCATCCCCCAGGTGGTGCGGGTGGACGCGGAAAAGCGCCCCGACGATGCCCGGGAGATCGTTTTCCCCGCGCGCTGCCCGGTGTGCGACTCTCAGATCGAGCGTCACGAGGGCGAGGCGGTGGCGCGCTGCTCCGGCGGGCTTTTCTGCCCGGCTCAGCGCAAGGAAGCGCTCAAGCACTTCGCCGGCCGCCGGGCGCTGGACATCGACGGCCTGGGCGAAAAGCTCATCGACCAGCTGGTGGAAAACGGCTGGGTAAAAACCCCGGCGGATCTGTTTGCGCTGTCCGTCGAGCACTTGAAAACCCTGCCGCGGATGGCCGAAAAGTCCTCGCAGAATCTGGTCAACGCGCTAGAGGGCGCCAAGGCCACGACGCTGGCGCGCTTTATCTACGCCCTTGGCATCCGCGAGGTGGGCGAAGCCACCGCCGCCGGGCTTGCCGCCCACTTCGGCACCCTCGACGCCCTGGCGCGCGCTGAGCAGGCCGACCTCGAGCGCGTCAACGACGTCGGCCCGGTAGTTGCCGCCCACGTGCATACGTTTTTTCGCCAGCCGCACAACCGCGAGACCATCGCCGCGCTGCGCGCCGCCGGCGTTCACTGGGACGAGCAGGAGGTGACGGCCGGCCCCACGCCGCTTGACGGCCAGACCTGGGTGCTGACTGGCACTCTGGAGAGCATGACCCGAGACGAGGGCAAGGCGCGACTTCAGGCGCTGGGGGCCAGGGTGACCGGCAGCGTGTCGAAGAAAACCGCCTGCGTGGTGGCCGGCGAGGCGGCGGGGAGCAAGCTTGCCAGGGCCGAAGAGCTGGGGGTCGAAGTGCTGGGCGAAGCCGACTTTGTCGCTTGGCTGGACGCCTGGGAAGCCGGCGAGCAGGACGCTGAGACCCGGGACGCAGGCCAGTAAACGGGAGCTGTTGATGAGCCGCTTTATCGAAGTGCCGGCGCGGATGCTGCCGGCGGACACCCTGAACGCCCTGCTGGAGTCCTTCGTTACCCGCCAGGGCTACGACACCACGGACACTACCGGCGCGGGCATGGCCGGCTGGGTCGAGGAGCTCAAGGCGCAGCTCGAGCGGGGCGAGCTCTTGATCGCCCACGACCTCGAGCTGGAAATGACCGAGGTAATGACCCTGGAGCAGTGGCGCCGCTTCGGCCGGGATATCGCCGACGACGAGGAAGAGGGCGATATCTAGCCGCGCTCGAGCGCGCGGATCAGCCGCCGGCCGGGGTGCAGGTGGTCGGCCAGCGGCCCCTCCACGGGCAGCGGCTCGTCACAGAGGCGCGAGGCGATAATTTCGGCGCACAGCGGGGCGCTGGCGAGCCCGCGCGAACCGTGGGCGGCGCTGATCCACAGGCCGGGAAAGTGCTGCCCCGGCGCGCTGAACGTCCGGGTGGCATCCTTGGCCAGAGCGGCGTAGTCCGCGGCCCAGGCGTCGGCGTCCGGCACCGGGCCGGCGTAGGGCGTCTTGTCCGGGCTGGCCGCGCGGATCGCCGCCCGGCCCGGCATCCTGGCCGGGTCAAGCGCGGCGCCGGCATCCTCAAGCGCCCGATAAAGCTCCGGCAGCATCGCTTTCAGCTCGTCAAGATTATGGGCGTGGTCTTCCGCGCGCAGCCGGCTGTCGGTGTCGTTGGGCACAAAGCTCGCCCCGACGGTAAGCACGCCGTCAAGCGCCGGCGGCGCGTAGCCTTTGGCGCATACTACCTGGGCAGGGCTCGCGACGCCGTCGGGCAGCGGTATTTCGCTGACCTGGCCGCGCACCGGCTGCAGCGGCAGCGCTTCGGTCTGGGCAAAGCCGTTGGCCAGATGGGCGCTGGCGATGACCACCTGATCGGCCTCAAGCGCCTGGCCGCCGGCCAGAACCACGCGCCAGCCGCTGTCCGCCTGCTCGAGCGCGACGGCCTCGCCGTATTTGAGCGTAACGCCGGGGCGCGCCAGCAGGCGATGGCACAGCGCCGCCGGGCGCACCCAGCCCGCCTGTGAATAGTAAAGCCCCTGCTCGACGGGGGTGTCCTCGCCGACGTTTTCCCGCCAGTCCCGCGGCTTTCGCAGCGCTACCAGCGCCTCCGGTAGCGGGTGGTGGGCGCAAAAGCGCCGCTGGCGGGCGGCTTCTTTCGACCCCGGCGCCAGCTGAAGCACGCCGCTTGGCTGCCACAGGGTGTGGCCGGGGTCGAGGGCTTCCAGCCAGCGGCGGCTGTGCTCGAGCCCGGCCAGGTAAAAGCGGCTTTGCAGGCTGGTGTCCGCCGCCAGCTTGACGTAAAGCGCGCCCTGGCGGTTGCCCGAGCCGCCCGACGCCGGCGCGGCTTTTTCCACCACGGTAACCTTGACGCCGCGTCGAGCCAGGGCGTCGGCCGTGCTGGCACCGGCAATGCCCGCGCCGACAACGACGGCGCTTTGCGCCGCCCGGGCAGCCGGTGGGGTAAACCAGGGCGTGGCCTGGCGGCGGGTATCGACGGGCGGCGCGTCGATGTGGCCGGCAAGCATCTCGCGCTTGCGCCCGTAGCCGGGCACTTTTTTCCACTCAAAGCCCGCCGCCTTCAGCCCGCGCTTGACCATGCCGGCGCAGGTAAAGGTGGCAAAGGTGGCGCCGGGGCGAGAGCGCGCGGCCATGGCGGCAAACAGCTCAGGCTGCCACATGTCGGGGTTCTGCGCCGGGGCAAAGCCGTCGAGAAACCAGGCGTCCACCTTGCCGTCCAGAAGTCTCAGCCGCTCGGCGGCGTCGCCAAAGTGCAGGTCCAGAGTGACGCGCTCATCCAGCCGCAGCCGGTGAATGCCGGCGACGGCGTTCGGCCACTGGCGGCCAAGCGCCTCGGCGTAAGCGTCGAGTTCGGGCCAGGCGCCGAGCGCCCGGGCGAGGCTGGCGCGCGCAAGCGGGTATTTTTCTGTGGATATCAGGTGCAGCCGAGCGCCGGGCGGGGCCTGTCGTACAAAGCAGGCCCAGGCGCACAGCATGTTGAGCCCGGTGCCGAAGCCGGTCTCGCCGATGACAAAGGCGCGGGCTTCGCGCCAGGCGGCGAAGCGCTGGGGCAGATGGTTGGCGTCAAGGAAAACGTGCTCGGTCTCCGCACGCCCGTCCTGGCGGGAAAAGTAAACGTCATCAAAGGCTTGGGAGTGCGGCGCGCCGTTTTCCCAGCCCAGCGCCGGGCGTTCGAGGGCCTCAAGCGCGGGCAGGGGAGGAAAGCGCATCTCGCCGTTTGCGTGGGTCAAGAAAGCATCCGTCGTGGTTAAAAAATAATCAATTTGTTGAGCCGGGCGCGACTTCTGCCCTGGAGCAAAGCGTCCGCCGGCTTTTCACAGAGTTTTCCACAGCCTTTGTGAAAAACGCGCCGGCGAAAAGGCCTCGCTGGGCAGGCGCCGCTTCAGGGCAGCGCTTTGTTGAACGGCTTGACGCTGACCCGGGCATAGACGCCGGCAGCCACGTAGGGGTCGGCGTCGGCCCAGGCCTGGGCGGCCTCGAGGCTTTCAAACTCGGCCACCACGAGGCTGCCGCTGAAGCCCGCTTCGCCGGGGCTTTCGGCATCGATGGCCGGATGGGGGCCGGCCAGCACCAGCCGACCGGCGTCGCGCAGGGCCTCGAGCCGGGCCAGGTGCTCCGGGCGGGCGGCCAGGCGGCGCTCCAGGCTCTGTTCGATGTCTTCGCTGATGATGGCGTAAAGCATGGGGATAACTCCTCGAGAGGGAAGCAGGGACAAGGCGCAATTGACCGCTCTGGCCCGAGCCCGCACTATGGCGGCATAGCCGTGGCGCAGCGCGCCGCCAGAAACCCGTGTTCTGGCAAGCGGCATTCTGACAAACTCCTCACACGGCGTCATGCCCATGTCCTTATCACTGTCGCCTTTATCACTGCCCGTTGCTCTGGATGCCGATCGCCGCTACCCGCTGGATTTCCACCTGCACTCCACGGCCTCCGACGGCGCGCTGTCGCCGGCCGAACTGGTAGCGTTGTGCGCCGAGCGTGGCCTTGAGCACGTGGCGCTGACCGACCATGACACCATGGACGGCGTGGCCGAGGCGGCAGCGGCGGCGCGGGACGCGGGCATCGGCTTTATGCCGGGCAGCGAACTTTCCACCCGCTGGCGGGGCGTGGGCATTCACGTGGTGGCGCTGGTGCCCGACGGCCCCCGGGGAGCGCTGGTAGAAGGGCTCGAGCATCAGCGCCGGGCGAGAATCGAGCGCGCCGGCGTCATCGCCGAGCGGCTGGAAAAGGCCGGCCTGGCAGACGCCCTGGCCAAGGCGCGCGCCCAGGCGGGCAGCGAGCGCCCGCTGGGGCGGCCGGACTTTGCTCGGGCGCTGGTGGCCGACGGCCTGGTGAAGGACTTTCCCGAGGCGTTCAAGCGCTACCTGGGCAGCGGCAAGAAGGGCGACGTCAAGGCCCAGTGGCCGGAAATCGGCGAGGCCGTGGGCTGGATTCTGGACGCCGGGGGCGTCGCCGCGCTGGCGCACCCGCTGCGCTACGGTCTGACCCGGCGCAAGCGCGGCCTGCTGATGGACCGCTTTGCCGAGGCCGGCGGCCAGGCGGTGGAGCTGGTCAGCGGCCAGCAGAACCCGGACGCGACCCGGGACCTGGCGCGCCAGCTGGTGGAGCGCGGGATGTACGCTTCTATCGGCAGCGATTTCCACGCCCCTGGCGGCCACGCCGCGCCGGGCAGCATGAGCGCGGTGCCGCGCACCGCGGCGCCGCCGATATGGCAGCACCCGCGGCTGCGTCTGAGCTAAAACGGTTTTTTAACAACGTTTTCTCAATAACGCTATTGTTAATAACAAGCTGTTAACCACAGGGAGAGGCGACAATGAGCCAGTTTTTCCAGATCCATCCGGAAACCCCCCAGAAGCGCCTGATCGACCAAGCCGTGGAGATTATTCGCCGGGGCGGGGTGATCGCGTATCCCACCGACTCGGGCTATGCCCTGGGCTGCCACCTGGGCGAAAAGAAGGCCATCGAGAAGATCAAGTGGCTGCGCTCGCTGGATCAGAAGCACAACTTTACCCTGGTGTGCTCGGACCTTTCCGAGATCGGCACCTACGCCAAGCTGGACAATGCCGAATTCCGCCTGCTCAAGGCGCATACCCCGGGGCCCTATACCTATATTCTGACGGCGACCGGCGAGGTGCCGCGCCTGTTGCTGCACCCCAAGCGCCGCTCCATCGGCGTGCGCGTGCCCGATCACCGCATCACCAACGCTCTGCTCCAGGCGCTGGGCCAGCCGCTGATGAGCGTGACGCTGATTCCCGTGGACGATGACCTGCCGATGACCGATGCCGACGCTATCCGCGAGCGCTTCGGCGCGCACCTGGATCTGATCATCGACGGCGGCGCCTGCCATCTGGAGCCCACCAGCGTGATCGATCTGCGCGAGCTGCCGCCGGTGATCGTGCGCGAAGGGCGCGGCGACGTCACGCCCTTCCGCGAGTACTAGTCGGTTAGGTATCCGTGGCGGGCGGAGCCTCGTCGGTATCCGCGTCCTTGTCTTCGGCCAGGCGCGGGTCCTCGCTGTTTTCGTCAAGCCAGGTGCCGCACAAAAGGCAGTAGTAGGCGCGCTTTTCGTGGTGGTCGTGGCCGCAGCCGGGGCAGGCCTCGTCGGAGTAGCGCTCGGCGCGGATCGAGCGGATCACCTGGGCGGAAAATACCCCGGTGGGCACGGCGATGATCGAATACCCCAGCAGCATCAGCAGCACGGTAATCGCCTGGCCCAGCGCGGTCACGGGGACGATATCGCCGTAGCCCACCGTGGTCATGCTTACGATCGCCCAATAGATCGAGCGGGGAATACTGGAAAAGCCCGCCGAGGCCGGCTCGATGGTGTACATCAGCGCGGCGAACAGCGTCACCACCATGAGAATGCTCAAAAAGAACAGCAGAATCTGGTGGGCGCTGCGTTTCACCGCGTCCAGCAGCAGCTGCGCCTCGCCGACGAACTCCATCAGCCGCAGGATGCGAAAAATCCGCAGCACGCGCAGCAGGCGAATGATCACCAGCCCCTGGGAGCCGGGGATGACGAGCACCAGCCAGGCGGGCAGGATCGCGAGCATATCGACGATGCCGTAAAAGCTCTTGAGGTACAGCGACCGCCGCTCCAGGCAGTAAATCCGCAGCGCCAGCTCCAGGGTAAAAAGCACCGTCAGCGACCACTCCACATAGTCGAACAGCGTGCCGAAGCGCTGATGGTAGGCAAGAACGCTGTCCAGCAGGATGGCCGCGGTGCCCAGCAGGATGGTGGCGATCAGGGCAATGTCGAAACCCTTGGCGGCGGGGGTGTCGGACTCGAAAATAATGTGAAAGAGGCGCGAGCGCAGCCCCTCCGGGCCGGGTCTTAGTTCCATGGGCTTCCCTTCGGTGTCATGCCTGCATAGCGCCGGCGTCGGCCCGGCGGTATGCCGGGTCATGGTTACATCGCTCGGGCCAGCTTAGCGCAGCGGCGCGCTCCGGGCGAAATGGCGAGCCAGCGCGAGCGCGGCCCGACCGAAGGCGACGGTGGGCTCGCCGTCCTGGCCCAGCTCGCCGGGCAGGCGCTGCGCCGGGCCGCTTGTTTCGCCGGCCAGCTGCTCATGGTCGGCAAGCTCGGCCAGGGCGCTGCGTGCCGTATGGAGGAAAGTCGCTCGGCCGCTGTCGTGGAAGGCGTCCAGGGCGAGCAGGACAAGGTGAAAGCATTCAGCGGCGGTGTGCGCCTCGGGCAGCGGCCAGTCGCCCCTGCCCAGCGCCTCGCCCCGGGCGGCCTTGCTGCTGTCCGACGGGCGCAGCGCCGCGGTGCCGGCAAGCGCGTCGGCCAGCTCCCAAAGGGCGTCAGGGCTTCCGGCCTTGAGCTCCAGCTCCAGCTCGCGGATGGGCGCCCGGGCTTCGCCGGCGATGATCTCGCCTTCGTCCAGCGCCACTTCCACTACGCTTTGCCGGCAGCGAACTTCGTAGCGGCGACGGGTGAAGTCGGTGCGCAGCTGCGCCACGAGCTGCGACAGAACGTCGCCTTCTAGCGCCTGGATGGGGGCCAGCTCGGCAAGGCCGGCGAGGTCCAGCGCGCTGTCGTCCACTTCCCATTCCCACTCGTTTCGGGTGGAAAGGCCGCCGCCGCCGTGGCCGGCGGTTTTCAGCGTTTGCAGGGTGATGCCGTCTACCCGGCGCAGGCGCAGCGCCATGCGGGCGGCGGCCAGAGTGCCGGCGGGCGTATCGAAGTAGGTATTGGCCAGCGCGGAGACGTCCGGGGCGCTGTCGGCCAGCAGCGGATGGCGTACAAGGCGTTCGGCGGCGCCGGGGGCGAGCGCCAGCTTGAGTTCGATCTCCCTGGGTGCCGGGGCGTCCGGCTGAGAAGCTGGGTGAGGCATGGCGTGTGCTGTCTCCCTGGATGGCCGTCGTTTCGCTGTATGACAGCCGGATGAAGTTTTTATGAACCGGCGAAGTTTTTGTGACGCTGGCAGGGCCAGTCTTTATACTGGCGCCTGCCGTTTTCGGGCTTTTCGACAATAGGTTTTTCCACCACGGGCTTAAAGGCTTTTATGGTTACCTCGAATCCTTTTTCCGCAATGTTTGGCCGCTCGCCATTCCAGCCGCTGCTGGCGCACATCGTCAAGGCAAACGAATGTGCCGATCAGCTCCTGCCGTTTTTTGAAGCGTCCCTTGAAAGCGACTGGGACAGCGCCGCCAAGCTGCGCGAAAGCGTCACCCGCCTGGAGCACGAGGCCGACGAGCTCAAGACTGACCTGCGGCTGAACCTGCCCAACACCATGTTCCTGCCGGTGTCGCGTTCGGATTTGCTCGATCTGATCAGCGTACAGGACAAGATCGCCAACAAGGTGCGCGACATCACCGGGATCATGCTCGGACGCAAGATGCAGGTACCCGAGCCGCTGGCCGGCCCCATGCGCGACTACATCCGCACCAGCGTGAAGTGCGTGGCCCAGGCGCGCCAGGCGCTGGAGGAACTCCAGGAGCTTCTGGATTCGGCCTTCGGCCGTAACGTCGCCGACGTGATGCAAAACATGATCCGCGAGCTTCACGTGCTGGAGAACCAGACCGACGGCCAGCAGGTCGCCATTCGCCGGCAGCTTTTTGAGCTGGAAGACGAGCTGCCCCCGGTGGACGTGGTCTTTCTCTACAAGATCATCGACGGCATCGGCGAGCTTTCCGACCGCGCCGAGCGCGTGGGCAGTCGTCTGCAGATTCTCACTGCGCGCTAAGGGGGCAGGGCATGCAGGTTATCGCACAGCACGGCGAGGTTCTCATCATCCTGGCCTGTGCGTTCGGCTTTTTCATGGCCTGGGGCGTGGGGGCCAACGACGTGGCCAACGCCATGGGGACCTCGGTGGGGTCTCGGGCCATCACCATCAAGCAGGCCATCGTGATCGCGGTGGTCTTTGAGTTTCTCGGCGCCTGGCTTGCCGGGGGCGAGGTCACCAACACCATCCGCAAGGGCATTATCGACCCCGATCTGCTGGAAAACGATCCGCACCTGCTGGTCTACGGCATGCTGGCGGCGCTGCTGGCGGCGGGCACCTGGCTGTTGATGGCGTCGCTCAAGGGCTGGCCGGTGTCGACCACGCACTCGATCGTGGGGGCCATCGTCGGCTTTGCCGTGGCGGGGCTTGGCGCCTCCACGGTGGACTGGGGGGCCGTTACCGCCATTGCCGCCAGCTGGGTGGTCTCGCCGGTGCTGGCCGGCACCGTGGGCTTTGTGCTGTTCAAGTCGGTGCATATGCTGATTTTCGACGCTCGCGACCCCTTTGCGGCGGCCAGGCGCTATGTGCCGTTCTACATGTTTCTGGTCGGCTTCATCGTCGCCATGGTGACCATGACCAAGGGGCTCAAGCACGTGGGCCTGCACATCAGCTTTCTGCAAAGCCTGGGGCTGTCGGCCGTGGCGGGGCTCGCCGTCACCGGTATCGGCATGCTGCTCGAGCGCCGGGTGAAATACGTGCACATCCGCGAAGACCAGTTCGGCTATGCCAACGTGGAAAAAGTGTTCGGCGTGCTGATGCTGTTTACCGCCTGCGCCATGGCCTTTGCCCACGGCTCCAACGACGTTGCCAACGCCGTGGGGCCGCTGGCGGCGGTGATCAACGTGGTGCAAAGCGGCGGCAATATCGGCGAGGCCTCGGTGGTACCCTGGTGGGTGCTGGTGCTCGGCGGCGGCGGTATCGTGGTGGGCCTGGTCACCTACGGCCACAAGGTGATCGCCACCGTGGGCACGCGCATTACCGAGCTGACGCCCAGCCGCGGCTTTGCCGCGACCCTGGCAGCGGCCGCAACGGTCGTGCTGGCCTCGGGCACCGGCCTGCCGATTTCCACCACCCACACCCTGGTGGGAGCGGTGCTCGGAGTGGGCCTTGCCCGGGGCATGACCGCGCTCAACCTGCGGGTGCTGGGCACCATCGCCATGTCCTGGCTGATTACTCTGCCCGCCGGCGCCGGCCTTGCCATCCTCTTTTTCTTCATGTTCAAGGGGATGTTCGGCGCTTGACCAAACGCTGCATATGGGCCTGTCTTGCGGCGCCTGCGGGCGCCGCACTTTTTTTGCCGGGGGGAAGACCTTGTGTTTTCCGCCCGCGCTGTTTTCTAATTCCGCTGTAACCCTGACATGAACCGCCGCTGACGGAGAGCCACCCTTGGACACCCGCTTCCCCTTTGTTGACTGGTTTCGCAACGCGTCGCCCTACATCAACGCGCACCGCGGGCGAACCTTTGTCATCCTGGTGGAGGGCGAGGCGCTGGGCTCCGAGCGCGGCGAGCAGCTGATCCAGGATCTGGCGCTGTTGCACACCCTGGGCGTGCGCCTGACGCTGGTGTTCGGCATTCGTCCCCAGGTCGAGGCCGCGCTCGAGGCTGACGGTATCGTGCCCGAGCGCGTCAGCGGCCGCTGGGTGGCCGATGCCGCTGTCATGCGCCGGGTGGAGCAGGTCGCGGCCCGGCTGCGCCTGTGGCTCGAGGCGCGGCTGTCGCTGGGGCTGCCCAGCACGCCGCTGCACGGGGTGGAGCTTGGGGTGGTATCGGGCAACCTGGTCACCGCCAAGCCGCTGGGGGTGCGCGAAGGCATCGACTTTGATCACAGCGGCGAGGTGCGCCGGGTGCGCGCCGGCGCCATAGAAGGGCTTTTGGAGCAGGGCTCGCTGGTGCTGCTGCCGCCGCTGGGGTTTTCCAGTACCGGCGAAGTGTTTGACCTCGACGCTGCCGAGGTGGCCCGCCACGCCGCCGTGGCGCTTGGGGCCGACAAGCTGATCCTGCTCGGCGATTCCGACGGGGTGCGCGACGCGCAAGGGGCGCTGCTGCGCCAGCTGGCGCCGGCTGACGCCATGCCGCTTCTCGACCAGGCGGCGCCGGGAAGCGAGCTTGGTCGCCACCTTCAGGCGGCCTGCTCAGCCGCCCGGGAAGGCGTGGCGCGCACCCACCTGCTGTCCTGGCGCAATCAGGAGGCGCTGCTCGGCGAGCTTTTTACCCGGGACGGCGTAGGCACCATGATCACCTGCCACCGCTACGAGCAGCTGCGCCCGGCCACCCTGGCCGACGTGGCCGGGCTTCTGGAGCTTCTGGAGCCGCTGGAGCAGCGCGGCATGCTGGTGGCCCGCTCCCGGGAGCGCCTGGAGCACGAGATCGACGACTATCTGGTCATCGAGCGCGACGGCATGGTCATCGGCTGCGGGGCGCTGCAGCTGTTTGGCGAAAGGGACGTTGCCGAGATTGCCTGCGTGGCGGTGCACCGCGACTACCGCGGCGGTGCCCGGGGCGAGCGTCTCATCGAAGCGCTCGAGGAGCGCGCCCGCCAGCGCGGCATCGGCTCGTTGTTTGTGCTCACCACCCATACCGTCCACTGGTTTGCCGAGCGCGGCTTTCTGCCGGCGGCGCTGGACGATCTGCCGCCGCTCAAGCGCGAGGCCTATAACCACGCGCGCAAGTCCAAGGTGCTAGTCAAGGCGCTGGGGTAGGTCGGCTACCGGTCATCGCGAGGCGTTATGCCGAAGCGATCTCTTTCGGTGCGGGTGGCAGGAAATCCCGAGATAGCTTCGCTGCGCTCGCTATGACGCAGAAAAATAGGTGGCAGGAAACCCCGAGATAGCTTCGCTGTGCTCGCTATGACGCAGGGTTTTTATACCGCCGCTTGACCTCGACGCTCAGCGAGCCTTCGCCCAGGCGCAGCCTGAGCCGCTGGCCCGGCGCGGTATCCGCCGCCCGGCGCACCACCTGCCCGCTGGTGTCGTGGGCGATGGCGTAGCCGCGCCCGAGTACCGCAAGCGGGCTGACCGCTTCGAGCTGGCGAGCGGCCGCGGTCAGGCGCGCCCGGCGGGCCTCGAGCTGCTGGCTGATGGCGTGATGCAGGCGGCTGCTCAGGCCGGCCAGGCGCTCGCTTTCCTGGCGGTGGCGGCGGTCAAGACGGTGGTTTTTCAGGCGTTTTTCGAGTCCGGCCAGCGCGCTCCGGCGCTCGGCCAGGCTTTTGTGCGCCGCGCGGTCAAGCCGCAGCCGCAGAGCGTTTAGCCGCTGGCGGCTTTGGTCAAGCGCCTCGCCCGGGTGGCGCAGCCTTGCGCGCAGGGCGTCCAGGCGCTGGCTGTCGCGCTCCAGGCGGCGCTCCATGGCCTGTGCCAGCCGGCGGCGCTGGTCGGCAATCCCCGCCGCCAGGCTTTCGCGGTCGGGCACCAGCTGCTCGGCCGCGGCGGAGGGAGTGGGCGCGCGCTTGTCGGCGGCAAAGTCGGCCAGGGTGACATCTACCTCGTGGCCCACCGCGGACATCACCGGCAGCCGCGAGTGCTGAATGGCCCGGGCCAGGTGCTCGCTGTTGAACGCCCAGAGGTCCTCCAGGCTGCCGCCGCCCCGGGTGATCAGCACCGCGTCTTGCGCTGCGTCCAGGCGCGGCTGGCGATTCAGCAGCGAAAGCGCGGCGATCATCGCCGGAGCGGCCCGCTCGCCCTGTACCGGCACGGGAATCACCGTGATTTCCACCAGCGGCCAGCGTTTTTCGAGCACGGCGAGCACGTCGCGCACCGCTGCCCCAGTGGCCGAGGTCATCACCAGCAGCCGCCTTGGCGGATAGGGCAGCGGCCGGGCGTTGGTGAACACGCCCTCGGCGTCGAGCGCCTTTTTCAGCCGCTCGAAGGTCGCCAGCAGCTCGCCGATGCCCGCCGCCTGCACCGCCTCCACGATCAGCTGGTAGTCGCCCCTTGGCTCGAACAGCGACACTCCGGCGCGCACCCGAACCTGGTTGCCGTCCCGGAGCGGCGCGGTGACAAAGCGCGCCCGGGCACGAAACAGCGCGCAGCGCACCTGGGCGCCGTCGTCCTTGAGGGTGAAGTACACGTGCCCCGAGGCAGGCGTCGCCACGTTGGAGAGCTCGCCTTCCACCCAGACCTTGCCCAGGCCGTCTTCAAGGGAGCGGCGGGCACGGCGATTGAGCTGGGTGACGGAAAGCGGTGAAACGGTATCGGCGGTCATGGCGGCTCGGTGGCAGTGGGCGGAAGGGCCCAGGATGAGGAAACGGCGGACAAAACAGCAGCAAAAGCGGCGGTGAAAACTGTATGAGCGGTCAGGAAAATGTGCCTGGGACCAAGGTCGCAAAGCCGCCGCCAAACGCGGGCGCAGCGCCCGCCATCGCGCGCTTTTGGATTGCCGAAAAGCCGGGCGAAACGCTATAATAAGCGATTATCCTTTCACGCCCCATCTTCCCACTTCAACCTGGGTGTTGCCGCTATGCTACGTATGGCCCAAGAAGCGCTGACGTTTGACGACGTTCTCCTCGTTCCCGGTTTTTCCGACGTGTTGCCCAACGACGTCAACCTCAGAACCCGTCTGACCCGGGGGCTTGCGCTCAACATCCCGCTGGTCTCGGCGGCGATGGATACCGTGACCGAAGGGCGGCTGGCGATCGCCATGGCCCAGGAAGGCGGCATCGGCATTATCCACAAGAACATGACCGTGGCCCAGCAGGCGCTGGAAGTGCGCAAGGTCAAAAAGCACGAAAGCGTCATCGTCAACGACCCGGTCACCGTTGGCCCCAAGGCCAAACTGGCGGACCTTCTGACGCTCGCCCGGGAAAACGGCTTTTCCGGCTTTCCGGTGATCGAGGGCGAGACGCTGGTGGGGCTGGTCACCGAGCGCGACATGCGCTTTCAGCCCAACCACGGCGACAGCGTAGCCGACATCATGACCCCCCGGGAACGCCTGGTCACCGTGCCCGAAGGCACCGGCCTCGACGTGATCAAGGCAAAGATGCAGGAGCACCGCGTCGAGAAGATGCTGGCGGTGGACGACGACTTTCGCCTGCGCGGGCTGGTGACGTTTCAGGATATCGAAAAGGCCCGCACCTACCCCATGGCCGCCAAGGACAGCGACGGCCGCCTGCTGGTGGGCGCGGCCGTGGGCACCGGCGCGGAAACCCCAGACCGCATCGCGGCGCTGGCCGAGGCCGGCGTGGACGCCGTCATCGTGGATACCGCCCACGGCCACTCCCGGGGCGTGATCGAGCGGGTGCGCTGGGTCAAGCAGACCTTTCCCCAGATTCAGGTGATCGGCGGCAACATCGCCACCGGCGACGCCGCCCGGGCGCTGGCCGACGCCGGCGTCGACGGCGTCAAGGTGGGCATCGGCCCCGGCTCCATCTGCACCACCCGGGTGGTAGCCGGCGTGGGCGTGCCGCAGATTACCGCGGTGTCCAACGTCGCCGCGGCCCTTGAGCCCTACGATATTCCGCTGATCGCCGACGGCGGCGTGCGCTTCTCCGGGGATCTGGCCAAAGCCGTTGCCGCCGGCGCCAGCACGGTGATGGTCGGCGGGCTGCTCGCCGGTACCGAAGAGGCCCCGGGCGAGGTCGAGCTCTACCAGGGGCGGACCTACAAGGCCTACCGCGGCATGGGTTCCATGGGCGCCATGGCCCAGAGCCAGGGCAGCGCCGACCGCTACTTCCAGGACCCCGGCGCCAGCGCCGAAAAGCTCGTCCCCGAGGGCATCGAGGGCCGGGTGCCCTATAAAGGCATGATGGGCGCCATCGTCCACCAGATGATGGGCGGGCTGCGTGCCTCCATGGGCTATACCGGCTGCCGCGATATTCAGCAGATGCGCACGCTGCCCGAGTTCGTCAAGATCACCGGCGCCGGCTTCAACGAGTCCCACGTTCACGACGTGCAGATCACCAAGGAAGCCCCCAACTACCGCGCCGGCTAACAACGGCACGCTTGCCATACGGCGGCGGGGCAGCCTGCCGCCCGCTTTTCAAGAGACACCGCGATGACTGATATCCACGCCCACAAGATCCTGATTCTGGACTTTGGCTCCCAGTACACCCAGCTGATCGCCCGGCGCGTGCGCGAGCTGGGCGTGTACTCCGAAGTGCGCGCCTTCGACATGACCGAGGCCGAGATCCGCGAGTACAGCCCCAACGGCATTATCCTCGCCGGCGGGCCGGAGTCGGTGGCGGAGCTGGATTCGCCCCGGGCGCCGGGGTGCGTGTTTACCCTGGGGCTGCCGGTGCTGGGCATCTGCTACGGCATGCAGACTATGGCCGAGCAGCTGGGCGGCTCGGTGGAAGGCTCCCACAAGCGCGAGTTCGGCTACGCCGAAGTGGGCCTGGACGCCGATACCGCGCTGTTCGACGGCATCGCCGACCACCTGGATACCGACACCGGCAAGCGCACCCTGGAAGTGTGGATGAGCCATGGCGACAAGGTGGCGCAAGTACCCGCCGAGTTCACCGTCACCGCCTCCACCCCGAGCTGCCCGATTGCCGCCATGAGCCGGGAAGACAAGCAGTTTTTCGGCGTGCAGTTTCACCCCGAGGTGACGCACACCCCCCAGGGGCAGCGCATTCTCGAGCAGTTTGTGGTGGGCATCTGCGGCGCGGAAACGAACTGGACCCCGGCGCAGATCATCGAGGATCAGGTGGCGCGGGTGCGCGAGCAGGTGGGCGAGCGCCACGTGCTGCTGGGGCTTTCCGGCGGCGTGGACTCCTCCGTGGTCGCCGCGCTTCTGCATCGCGCCCTGGGCGACCAGCTCACCTGTGTGTTCGTCGACAACGGCCTTTTGCGCAAGGACGAAGGCGAGCAGGTGATGGAAACCTTTTCCCGCCACATGGGCGTCAGGGTCATCCGCGTGGACGCCGAGCAGCGCTTTCTCGACAAGCTCAGGGGCGAGAGCGACCCGGAGGCCAAGCGCAAGATCATCGGCAACACCTTCATCGAGGTGTTCGACGAAGAAGCCGGAAAGATCGACAACGTGGACTTCCTCGCCCAGGGCACCATCTACCCCGACGTGATCGAGTCCGCTGCTTCCAAGACCGGCAAGGCCCACGTGATCAAGTCACACCACAACGTCGGCGGGCTGCCCGAGACCATGAAGCTCAAGCTGGTCGAGCCCCTGCGCGAGCTGTTCAAGGACGAAGTGCGCCGCCTCGGCGTCGAGCTCGGCCTGCCGGCGGACATGGTCTACCGCCACCCCTTCCCGGGGCCGGGCCTTGGCGTGCGCATCCTCGGCGAGATCAAGAAGGAATACGCCGACATCCTGCGCGATGCCGACGCCATCTTCATCGAAGAGCTGCGCCGCTCCGGCTGGTACGACAAGACCAGCCAGGCGTTTGCGGTGTTCCTGCCCGTCAAGTCCGTCGGCGTGGTCGGCGACGGCCGCCGCTACGAATGGGTGATCGCCCTGCGCGCGGTAGAAACCGTCGACTTCATGACCGCTCGCTGGGCGCACCTGCCGTACGAGCTGCTGGAAACCGTCTCCAACCGCATCATCAACGAGATGGAAGGCGTCTCCCGCGTCACCTACGACGTCTCCTCCAAGCCCCCCGCGACGATTGAGTGGGAGTGAGCGCTTGCTGCGCTGAAAGCCGCTTGATGTGAGTCAGAAAACCCGCGTGAGGCCTGAGGAATCCCCATGAAATGGGTAATAAAATCAGCATGATAGGATTGAAAAAGCCTGCATGAGTCATGCATGTTGTGAGTTACGACACACAACAACATGCGAAGGAGACCCATGCAGGCCCCTCGATTCTTGCATAACTTGCTGACGTCTTCACTCTCCGTGATCCATGCCAAGCGGCTACAGACCGTCCTCGATACCGTTGGCGCTCTGCTGGGCGAGCGACGTCTGGGATTAACGGCCATTGGCCGTGCGTTGCCGAGCTCGACGGATGCCAAGCACGCCATCAAACGAGTCGATCGACTATTAGGCAACCCTCACCTTCATCAGGAACGACCGCTGTTCTATTGGCTCATGGCCTCGCTGCTGATCGGCCATACAACGCGCCCACTGATTCTGGTGGACTGGTCGCCGATTGATGACCGCGGCAGGCATTTCCTGCTGCGTGCGGCGGTGCCCTTCGCCGGGCGATCGCTGCCCATCTTCGAGAAGGTTCATCACAAGGAAGGATGCCCATACTGTGAAGCCTATCTGCTGGATGCGCTGGCAAGGATCCTGCCCGACAAGGCCACGCCGATCCTGGTGACCGATGCCGGCTTTCGTAACCCGTGGTTTCGGGCCGTTGAAGCGCGCGGCTGGTATATCGTTGGACGGGTCCGTCAGCCCGCCCGTTACCAGGCGTCAGGCGAAGCATGGCAACCCGTGAAGACCCTGTTTCAACACGCGACATCGGAACCGCAGGCGTGGGGCTCCGTCCGGATCGCCGAAAACCATCCGTTCCGCGCTCAGATGGTGCTCTATTATCGACCGCCACGGGGACGTAAGCATCGCAATAAACAAGGCCGGATCTCTCGGGACGGCGGCAGCCGGACGATCGCCCGGCGTCAGCAGGAGCCCTGGGTGCTGGTCAGCAATCTGCCGGACCGCTCAACGCTGGCGAATAAAGTGGTAACGATCTACCGACAGCGCATGCAGATTGAGGAAGGGTTCCGCGATGTCAAAAGTCCCTTGTTCGGGCTGGGCTTCGGCATGCATCAGTCTCGCCAGGGCAAGCGCATCGAGGTCCTGCTGCTGATCGCCATGTTGGCGAACGTGGCCATGATGGTGGCCGGCCTGGATGTCCGAGCCCGGGGGCAACAGCGGCGCTATCAGAGCAACAGTATCCGGCACCGGAGCGTGCTTTCCGTGTGGCGCCTGGGCTTGGAATGTCTTCGTCGTCATCAACCCGACGCCGTGCCTTGGCCTGCTTGGACAACCCTCCGAGCACGACTTCGCGAGGAAGTCAGGGAGCAGAGCCTATGCGGCGAGTAGCAACATATTCGTGGGGATTCGTCAGGCGTGAGGCGGGTTTTTTGTGGGCTCAGCGGCGCTGTTTGGTAAGGTAGTCAGCGGCGCGATGCCTTCCGGTAATATTTAATCGATATGGCGATGATACATGGCACTCAAGAAATCCCAGCTCTACAGCTCCCTTTGGCAGTCCTGCGACGAGCTGCGTGGCGGAATGGACGCTTCGCAGTACAAGGACTACGTCCTGACGCTGCTGTTCATGAAGTACGTCAGCGATAAGAAGGACTCGCTGATTGAGGTGCCGGAAGGCGGTAGCTTCGCTGATATGGTCGCGCTCAAGGGCGATAAAGAGATCGGCGACGGCATCAATAAGATCATCGGCCGGCTGGCGGAAGAAAATGATCTGAAAGGCGTGATCGACCAGGCGGACTTTAACGACGAGACCAAGCTCGGCTCCGGCAAGGACATGCAGGATCGGCTCTCAAAGCTGGTGGCCATCTTCGATCAGCTGGATCTGGGCGCCAACCGAGCCGACGGCGACGACCTGCTGGGGGATGCCTACGAATATCTGATGCGCCACTTCGCCACCGAGTCGGGCAAGAGCAAGGGGCAATTCTATACCCCGGGCGAAGTCTCGCGGGTCATCGCTCAGGTGGTGGGTATCGGCCCGGAAACGCGTCAGGACGAAACGATCTACGACCCCACCAGCGGCTCGGGGTCCTTGCTGCTGCGCGCCGCTTACGAGGCCCCGCAGGGCATGAGCCTCTACGGCCAAGAGAACGATAACGCCACCTGGGCGCTGGCGCGGATGAACATGATCCTGCACGACTATCCCACCGCCGAGCTGTGGCGGGACAACACGCTGTCGCGCCCGTATTTCAAAAACGCCGATGGCAGCCTCAAAACCTTTGACTACGCGGTGGCCAATCCGCCGTTTTCCGTCAAATCCTGGACCAACGGCCTGAACCCGGAGAATGACGAATTCAACCGCTTCGAATACGGCATCCCGCCGACCAAGAACGGCGACTACGCCTTTCTGCTGCACTTGATCAAGTCGCTCAAATCTGACGGCCGCGGCGCCATTATCCTGCCCCACGGCGTACTGTTTCGTGGCCACAAGGAGGCCGATATCCGCCGTAACCTGATCCAGCGCGGGCTGATCAAGGGCATTATTGGCCTTCCGGCTAACCTGTTCTACGGCACCGGCATCCCGGCCTGCATTCTGGTGATCGACAAAAAAGACGCGGCGCAGCGCGAGCACATCTTTATGGTCGACGCCAGTCGTGAGTTCATCAAGGACGGCAACAAGAACCGCCTGCGCTCCCGCGACATCCACAAGATTGTCGATGTGTTCAATTACCAGCGCGAGCTGCCCGGCTACGCTCGGCGCGTGCCGTTGGATGAAATCGCCAGTGAAGCCAACGACTATAACCTCAACATCCCGCGCTACATCGACAGCGCCGAAGCCGAGGACCAGCACGACCTCTATGCCCACCTGAACGGCGGCATTCCGCAGCGCGACGTGGACGCGCTCGATGCCTACTGGGCCGAGCTGCCCGGCCTGCGCGAGGCGCTGTTCCGTGACAACGGCCGGCCTGGCTACCTGACGGCAAACGTCAAAACCGCAGAGGTCAAGTCCACCGTGCTGGCCCATCCCGCTTTCCGGGCGTTTGCCGGGCGGATCGGCGGCGTGATCGACAGCTGGCAGGCGGCCCATCAACGGGCCCTGCATGGCTTGCAAGCAGGCATCAAGCCCCGGGATGTGATCCACGCCTTGTCCGAGGATCTGCTCCACCGCTTTGCCGACGTGCCCCTGCTGGATCGCTACGCCGTCTACCAGCGTCTGATGGACTACTGGGCCGATGTCATGCAGGACGATGTTCACCTGGTCGCTGTCGAAGGCTGGCAAGAGGCGGCCCGTCCCCGCGGCGTGATTCAGGACAAGGAACGCAAGATCAGGGAAGAGCCCGACCTCACCATTGGCCGCGGCCGACAGGCGAAGCGATACAAGCTCGACCTCATCCCGCCGGCACTGGTCATTGCGCGCTATTTCGCTGACGATCAGACCCGCCTTGATGCCCTGCAGGCCGAGCTGGAAACCGCCACCCGTGAGCTGGAGGAGTTCATCGAAGAACACGACGGCGAGGAAGACCTCTTGAGCGAGGTGAAAAACGACAAGGGCAAGGTCACCAAGGGTGAAATTCCCAAACGCCTCAAGGCCCTCAAGGGTGAGCCGGAAAGCGACGAGGAAACCGCCGCGCTCAAGCAGTGCAAAAAGCGGATGGACGCCGAAGCCAGCGCCAAAAAAGCCGTCAAGGACGCCCAGACCAAACTTGATCAGGCCGTGCTGAATCGCTACGAGGCACTCACCGAGGACGAGGTCAAGCAGCTCGCTGTGGACGACAAGTGGCTGGCCGACATCCGCGCCGTCATCGAATCCGAAGTCGAGCGTATCACCAACCAGCTCGCCGGCCGCGTGCGCGAGCTGGAGGAACGCTACGCCGACCCCCTGCCGAGTATCGAGCGCGAGGTGGAAGTACTGGCCGCCAAGGTTTCCGGCCACCTGCAAAAGATGGGGGTGCGGGTCGATGGCTGAGCAGGGTTCGATATTGAAAGAGGAAACGGTGCGGGATACATCGCCCACCTATTCGGCAAGAGTATGCATCGCGACTGCAGAGGGTGTGCCGCTTGGGTACAAGCGGACCGAAGTGGGGGTTATTCCAAGGGATTGGCGAATCCAAAAGATCGATCAGTTGGCGATGCTGGGCCGAGGGCGCGTTATCAGCCACAACGAAATTAGACGGTCTATCAATCAGCAATATCCCGTGTTTTCTTCCCAGACCAGTAACGAAGGATTGATGGGATATATCGATTCATATGATTTTGACGGAGAGTACGTTACATGGACTACAGATGGCGTTAATGCTGGGCGAGTATTCCACAGAACAGGTCGATTTAACTGCACTAACGTCTGTGGGACGCTCAAGATAAAGGAAGGAATAGACATCATGGATTGACCTGCCCCACCTCAACGTCGTGGGTTATGTTGAGGTAGGGCAACAACACAGAGCCACTATTGAGGGAGGCAGGTCATGAAACAGTCTAACGCAACTCAGCCAGCTATTGTCGAGCGCACTGTTGCCCAGCGGGTTAGTGCTGCCAGCAACGTCCACGCCGCTTATATTGGCCTGGACGTGCACAAGGCGAGTATCTCCGTGGCAATCGCCGAGGCCGGACGCCAAGCTCCCGAGTTCCGCGGCGAAATTCCGAACGAGCCTCAGGCCATCGATAAGCTGGTTCGTCAGCTGAGTCAGCGTTTCGATGGGCAGCCGTTGTTATTCAGCTACGAGGCTGGCCCCTGTGGCTACGGGGTCTATCACCAGATTCAGGCCAGCGGCCATGATTGCGAGGTCGTTGCCCCGACGCTGATTCCTCAGCGCGCAGGGGATCGCATCAAGACCGACCGTCGCGATGCCAAGATGCTGGCTCGCCTGTCGCGCTCAGGAGAGCTGACACCGGTCTGGGTGCCAACGCCGGAACAGGAGGCGATTCGCGATCTGACGCGTGCCCGGGAAGACATGAAAGCCGCTGAGCTCCGCGCCCGACAGCGACTCAACGCCTTCTTGTTGCGGCACAGCAAGATCTACCCCGGCAAGAGCAAGTGGATACCGGCACACTTCCGCTGGCTGGAGACGGTGCGCTTCGACACCCCGGTTCAGCAGGTTGTGTTGCAGGAGTACGTCGACAACGTGAAAGATGCCCAGCGCCGTGTGGCGGGTCTCGAAAAACAGATGAGAGCGGTGTTACCAAACTGGTCACTGGCTCCGGTGGTCGAGGCCGTTCAGGCGATGTGGGGCGTGAGCCTGATCACGGCGATGACGGTGCTGGCCGAGCTGGGTGACATCAGTCGCTTCGACTCGCCCCGCCAGCTGATGGCCTACCTGGGCCTGGTGCCCAGCGAGCACTCGAGCGGGGGCAGTCGGCGCCAGGGCGGCATCACCAAGACCGGCAATGGCCATGTGCGACGAGTGCTGGTGGAGGCGGCCTGGAGCTACCGGTTCCCGGCCCGCAAGACGCGCATTATTGAGCAGCGCGCCGAGAAGACCTCGCCAACGGTGCAGGCGATCGCCTGGGAGGCGCAGAAGCGACTGTGCGGGCGCTACCGCCGCCTGGCTGCCACGGGCAAGGCCAAGCAGCAAGTCACCACGGCGGTGGCGCGAGAAATGGCCGGCTTCCTGTGGGCGATTGCCTGCGAAGCGATGGGCAAACCGCACGGCAGCCGGGCCACCGCATGATGATCGCGCCTCAGTGCCTACGATTCAGGGAGCGTCGGGCCGGTGGGAGAACCCCTGACGCTCCTATGAGGCCCCCGCCCTGCGGGGCGGGGTGACCCTCGCTCGTAGACCAGGGTAGCTCCGCGACGAAGTGATGACAGGTCGGTAACCAACCCACGAATACCAGAGAGATCCACCGTCGCTGATAGCCCCTCGCTTCCTGATCCGTGGGCATTGAGGACAATCACA
The DNA here is from genome assembly GCF_031886125.1 of Halomonas piscis. Lineage (NCBI taxonomy): Bacteria > Pseudomonadati > Pseudomonadota > Gammaproteobacteria > Oceanospirillales > Halomonadaceae > Halomonas > Halomonas piscis. The sequence goes on along the minus strand of NZ_CP119391.1, from coordinate 2,458,602 downwards.
CGTAGCAGAGTCAACCGACCCCTTGACGGGTCAATCCATACCAGAAGCTAGGGGGCGTTAACAATTAGGCCAGCCATATGGCGGCTGACACGAGGCAGAGGAGTGACTGGTAGTTTCTTGCCAGTCGCTCATAGCGTGTAGATAACCGCCGGAACTTCTTGATTTTCTGAAAGAACCTCTCCACCAGATTGCGATCTTGGTAACAGTGCCAGTCTACTTCAATGCGCGCCAAACGATTCTTTTTCGGAGGAATCACCGGCTCGGCACCTGCGGCCTGAATCATGTCCCGCAGAGCAGTGGAGTCATACCCCTTGTCGCCCAGCACTGCTTGCGGGGAAAAACCTTCCAGTAGAGCGGGAGCAGCACCATACTCCGACGCCTGGCCCGGTGTGAGAACCAATCGTACTGGGTTACCTAACGCATCGACTGCGGCATGAATTTTGGTGCTCAATCCGCCTCGAGATTTGCCCATGGCTTCGACGTCTTGCGTGTTTTTTTTGACGCTCCATGCTGGTGCACCCTGACGATGCTACCGTCGATCATTAGCTGCTCTAGATCGGGATCGTCGGCTACTGTGTCAAAAATACGCTGCCAAACGCCCTTTCGTGACCAACGGTTATACCGCATGTAGACGGTGTGCCAGCGCCCAAAAGATTCGGGAAGATCACGCCACGGGGCGCCGGTCCGAGCGATCCAGAGCACGGCTTCCACGAACAGGCGATTGTCCTTGGCAGTTACCCCACAGTCTGAGGCTTTGCCGGGGAGCAGGTGCTCGATTCGCTCCCACTGATCATCGCGTAACTTCAACCGACTCATGGCCCACCAAAATCTATGAATACTAAATCAGTTTAAACGAAACTAATGATTGTTAACACACCCTAGGTTTCTATCGCTTATTCTCGCAAAGTTTGCGCCAAGCCACGTATCGAGGAATCTAGCGAACCCAAAGCTCATGAATGGGGTTATGGCGCGAATCCGAGTGCCGCTGCCCGAAGTAGGCGAACAACGCGCCATCGCCACCGCCCTGTCTGACGCGGACGCGTTGATCGAATCCCTCGACCGTCTGATCGCCAAAAAGCGCGCCATCAAACAGGCCGCCATGCAACAACTCCTCACCGGCCAGACCCGCCTGCCGGGCTTTACCGGCGAGTGGGAGACAAAGCGGTTGGGGGAGATCGGCACTTTTTATAAGGGACAAGGTATTCGGCGGGATGATGTCAGCGATGAAGGTGTTCCCTGCATTCGATACGGCGAGATTTACACGCGGTATGGCGATTGCGTCGTAGCCCCTGAATCAAGTATTCCTGAGCATTTGTCCGAATCTGCATTTCCATTGCGAAGTGGAGATATCCTATTTGCAGGATCGGGAGAAACGGCGGAAGAAATCGGTATGTGTGTTGCCTACCTGGGCGAGCAACCGGCATTCGCTGGCGGGGATATCGTGGTGTTGCGCCCAAACGGGGGCACCTCCGCCTATTTGGGTCGTTTGCTTAACCATCCCACGATAGCCCAGCAGAAAGCCCGGGTTGGCCAGGGGGACGCCGTTGTGCACATCAGCGCGCGCAACCTAGCGCAGATTGAAGTGCATTTTCCGGACCAGAAAGAGCAAACCGCCATCGCCACCGTCCTCTCTGATATGGACAGTGAAGTCGAAGCCCTGGAACACCGCCGCTACAAGGCCCGTCAGCTCAAACAGGGCATGATGCAGCAGCTTCTTACCGGGCGAGTCCGACTGGTTGAGCCGGAGGTAGAAAACGTAAGGGAGGCCAGCGCATGAGCACCGTCGGCCAACGCGACTGCTTTGCTCAACAATCGGCACAGGCGAGGTGATCCATGAGTGATCTCGTCATCTTTGACGCTGATGAGCAGCGCGTGGAGGTGCGGCTGGAGGGGGAAACACTGTGGGTGACCCAGGCGCAGATGGCGGAGTTGTTCGACACCTCTACAGACAACATCGGCCTGCACTTGAAAAACATTTTCAAGGACGGGGAGTTGGAGGCGGAAGCAACTACCGAGGATTTCTCGGTAGTTCGCCAAGAGGGTAACCGCCGGGTTCGGCGTCAGCTCAAGCACTACAACCTCGATGCCATCATCTCCGTGGGCTACCGGGTCAGCTCCCTGCGCGCCACGCGCTTTCGCCAATGGTCCACCCGTGTGTTGCGCGACCACCTCACACAGGGCTATAGCCTGAACGAACACCGGCTGGCGCAACGCGGGTTGCAGGAGCTGGAGCAGGCGGTCGATGTGCTCGGAAACACCTTGGTGCGTCAGCAACTGGTGAGCGACATCGGGCGCGATGTAATCGGTCTGGTACTCGGCTATGCCCGTACCTGGCGCTTGCTGCTCGACTACGACGAAGGCCAGCTCGAACTGCCCGCCGATGGTGTGCCGGCGCGGGGCGTGCTGGATTTGGGCGAAGCGCGCCGGGCGCTCGATGCTTTGGCGATGGAATTGAAAAGCCGCGGTGAGGCCAGCGAACTGTTTTCTCGCGACCGTGGTGACGGATTGGCCGCCATCCTCGGCAGCATTGAGCAAACCATGTTCGGCGAGCCGCTGTACAAGAGCCGCGAAGAACGCGCCGCCCATTTGTTGTATTTCGTGATCAAGAATCATCCCTTTGCCGACGGCAACAAACGCTCGGGGGCGTTTCTGTTTCTGCTCTATCTGCGTCAGGAGGGCATGCCGCTGACGCTGGACGAAAACGCTCTGACGGCATTGACGCTGTTGATTGCCGAAAGCGACCCCAAGGCCAAGGATCTGATGGTGCGGCTGGTGATGCACCTGCTTGTGCCGGGCGGCGTAGCAAACAAAAAATCGGGAGCGAATTGATGAGCACCGTCGGCCAACGCGAACGCTTGACTCAGCAACAAGTCATCCGGTTTTTTCAGCAGGAGCTGGGTTACCGCTACCTGGGCGACTGGAAAGATCGCGAGGGTAATCGCAACGTCGAAGAAACGCTGCTGTGCGATTGGCTGACGCGGCAGGGCCATGACGAGCGCGTGATTAGCCGCGCCCTGCGCGAGCTGGATCAGGCGGCAGCTCTTTCCGGCAGCAAAACGCTGTACGACGCCAACCGCGCGGTATATGAGAAGCTGCGCTATGGCGTTCACATCAAGCCGTCGGTGCAGGAGCAGACCGTCACCGTGTGGCTGATCGACTGGACAAACCCCGCGAACAACGACTTTGCCGTGGCCGAGGAGGTCACGGTGGCCGGGCCCAACACCAAGCGGCCGGACGTGGTGCTCTACGTCAACGGCATCGCGCTGGGTGTGCTGGAGCTCAAGCGCTCCACCGTGGCGGTGGCCGAGGGCATCCGCCAGAGCCTGGACAACCAGAAACGGGAGTTCATCCAGCCGTTTTTCGCCACCGTGCAACTGGCCATGGCGGGCAATCCCAGCGAGGGGCTGCGCTACGGGGTGATCGAGACACCCGAGAAGTTCTGGATGGAGTGGAAGGAGCCGTCCGGGATTGCCGATCCCCTGCAGCGCGGCTTGCAGCAGCTCTGCCGCAAGGAACGCTTGCTGGAGATCATCCACGACTTCATGGTCTTCGATGCCGGCATCAAGAAGACCTGCCGTTACAACCAGTTCTTCGGCGTGCGCGCGGCGCAGGACCATGTGCAGCGCCGGGAGGGCGGCATCATCTGGCACACCCAGGGCAGCGGAAAGTCGCTGACTATGGTGTGGTTGGCCAAGTGGATTCGCGAGAATGTGCAAGATGCCCGGGTGCTGGTGATCACCGACCGCACCGAGCTGGACGAACAGATCGAGAAGGTCTTCAAGGGCGTGGATGAGCAGATCTATCGCACCAGGAGTGGCGCAGACCTGATCGATGTGCTGGGCCGCAGTGACGAGTGGCTGATGGCCTCGCTGATCCACAAGTTCGGCGCCTCGGAAGACGGCGATGTGGATGCTTTTATTCAGGATATGCGAAGCCACCTGCCCAAGGGCTTCCGCGCCCGGGGCAATCTGTTCGTGTTTGTGGACGAGTGTCACCGCACCCAGTCCGGCAAGCTGCATGAGGCGATGAAGGTCCTGCTGCCCGAGGCGATGCTGATCGGCTTTACCGGTACGCCGCTGCTCAAGCAGGACAAGCGCAAGAGTATCGAAGTCTTCGGCCCCTATATCCACACTTACAGATTCGATGAGGCCGTGCGCGACGGGGTGGTGCTGGACCTGCGCTACGAGGCGCGGGATATCGACCAGCAGGTCACCTCGCAAGCAAAGATCGACCAGTGGTTCGAGCTCAAGACCCAGGGCCTGAACGACTACGCCCGTGCCCAGCTCAAGAAGCGCTGGGGCACGCTGCAGAAGGTGCTCAGCTCCCGGGATCGGCTGGAGAAGATCGTCGCCGACATCCTCTGGGACATGGCCACCCGCGACCGGCTGATGAGCGGCCACGGCAACGCCATGCTGGTGGCCGGCAGTATCTACTCGGCCTGCCGGCTATTCGAGATGTTCGAGAAGACCGAGCTGAAGGGCAAGTGCGCCATCGTCACCTCCTACGTGCCATCCACCGCCGATATCAAGGGCGAGGCCACCGGCGAGGGCGAAACCGAGAAGCTGCATCAATACGACATCTATCGCCGCATGCTGGCCGAGCACTTCAACGAGCCGGCAGACACGGCGGTCAACAAGGTGGAGACCTTCGAGCAGGAGGTGAAGAAGCGCTTTATCGACGCGCCGGGCCAGATGAAGCTGCTGATCGTGGTGGACAAGCTGCTCACCGGGTTTGACGCGCCGCCGGCGACCTATCTCTACATCGACAAGCAGATGCGCGACCACGGCCTGTTCCAGGCCATCTGCCGAGTCAATCGCCTGCACAGCGAGGATAAGGAAGTCGGCTACATCATCGACTACAAGGACCTGTTCAAGTCCCTGGAGCAGTCCATTCAGGACTACACCGGCGGCGCCTTCGATGCCTTCGACGCCGAGGACGTGGAGGGACTGCTGGAAGACCGGCTGGAGAAGGCGCGGGAACGGCTGGAAGAGACCCGCGAGGCGGTCAAGGCGCTGTGCGAGGCGGTAGAGCCGCCCCATGACAACGCCGCCTATCGTCGCTATTTTGTCGGCGCAAGCGATGCCCCCGAAGCGCAAAAGAACAACGAGCCCAAACGGCTGGCGCTGTACAAACACGTGGGCGCTTTTCTGCGCGCCTATGCCGATCTCGCCAACGAGATGAGCGAAGCCGGCTACGGCAAGGATGAAGCAGCTGCCATCAAGGCGGAGGTCGAGCACTACGAGCACGTTCGCGAAGAAGTCAAGCTGGCCAGCGGCGACTATATCGACATGAAGCTCTACGAGCCGGCCATGCGCCACCTGCTGGATAGCTACATCCGCGCCGAGGAGAGCGAAAAGCTGTCGGCCTTCGATGACATGACGCTGGTGGAGCTGGTGGTCGAGCGCGGCGAAGAAGCAGTGGACAGCCTGCCGGCATCGATTGCCGGGGACCGTGAAGCGATGGCGGAGACCATTGAGAACAACGTGCGCCGGCTGATCATCGACGAGATGGCGGTCAACCCGAAGTACTACGAGAAGATGTCCGAACTGCTCGATGCCCTGATCGAACAGCGGCGCAAGGAAGCGCTGGAATACAAGGAATATCTCCAGCGCATCGTGGCACTAACGCGGAAAGTGGCCGGCAGCGAACAGAAAAGCCCCTACCCCCAGGACGTTGATACGCCGGCGAGACAGGCGCTTTACGATAATCTGGGCCAGGATGCCGAGCTGGCGATCTCGTTGGACGAAAGAATTTGCGCAGTCAAGAAAGCCGACTGGCGGGGCAACAAGTTCAAGGAGCGCGAGGTGCGCCACGCCATTGCCGCCGTGCTTGATACGCAAGTCAGAGAAGTGGGCGGCGCGGATACGGATGCCGTTTTTGAGCTGGTGAAGAACCAAAGTGACTACTGAGCGCAACCATATCGAAGTAAGCGGTATCTCAGTCGAAATCCGCCGCAAGGCGATCAAAAACCTGCATGTGGGCGTCTATCCGCCAGATGGCCAGGTGCGGGTGGCCGCGCCCCAGCACCTGGATAATGAGGCCATTCGGCTGGCTATTGTCTCGCGTCTGAGCTGGATTCGGCGCCAGCAGCAGGGCTTTGCCCGCCAGCAGCGCCAGTCACGCCGGGAAATGGTGACCGGCGAAAGCCATTACGTTGACGGTAAGCGCTATCGGCTGGACGTGGTGGAACAGCCGGGCAATCCGCGCGTGCGCATGGTCAACAACGCCACGCTTTGGCTGCGGGTGCTGCCGGACTCGGACGCCGAAGCGCGCCGTGGCGTGCTGGAGCGGTGGTATCGCCGCCGGCTTAAGGCACGGCTCCCGGCTCTGGTGCACTATTGGGAGCAGGAGATCGGTGTTGACGTGGCGGACGTTCGTATCAAAAAGATGAAAACCAAATGGGGCAGCTGCGCCATTGAGGCAAGGCGCATTTGGCTGAACCTGGAGCTGGCAAAAAAGCCCCCGCGCTGTCTGGAGTACATCCTCGTACATGAAATGGTGCACCTGCTGGAACGCCACCATAACGATCGCTTCCGCTCGCTGATGGACCGCTACATGCCGGATTGGCGACTGCGCCGGGACGAGCTCAATCAAAGTCCGCTGGCAAAGGAGGACTGGGATTATTGAACAGGGGCGCCATGATCATCCTGAAGTCTTGAACCATCGGGTATTTAGCATGAAAGCGGTATTGATGGCATGCCATGCACGACATGGCCGCGCTGAATCATTCCTGCTAAGCATTTTTATATTCTATTATTGAATATATAAGCCATTTAATTAACCTGCTTGGCTATAAAACGATTGTATTATACTGTGGCGCCCTCACTTAGCCCTTCCCAAGCTCATCCACGGTGGTTGTCGCTATGCATTTTCTCTGGAAAAAATACGCCGGGTCGTCGCTGATTCTGCGTGTCACGATTGCGCTGGTGGCAGGCGTTGCCGTGGGCCTTTTGGGCAGCCAGGAGACGGTGGGCTGGCTTGCGCCGCTCGGGGATCTGCTGCTCAGGCTGCTGACGTTTCTGATCGTGCCCATCGTGCTGTTTACCCTGATGGTGGGGGTCAATCAGTCCCGGGAGGGCAGCGTCGGCCGCATCGGGCGCAAGGTGTTTGTGTATTACCTGGTCAGCACGGCGCTGGCGATTATTGTCGGGCTTGCCGTGGCCTCTGTGTTCAGCCCCGGCAGCGGCATGACGCTGGACGACAGCGCCAGTTTCTCGGTGCCGGACAACCCGGGGCTGACGGAAGTGCTGCTCGACATCGTGCCGGGCAATATTCTCGAGGCGTTCACCGAGCTCAACATGCTGGGCATCATCTTTACCGCGCTGGTGTTCGGCATAGCGCTTTTGAAGCTGCGCGAGTCCGGCACCGAGCGCCAGTCGGCGCTGGGCGAGCGGCTTTTGGAGGTGCTGGAAGCGCTCAACGAAATCACGCTCAAGGTCATGGCCGGGGTGCTGCACTACGTGCCCATCGGCGTTTTCGCTATCGTCGCCGATACCGTGAGCCGCCAGGGCATGGAGACGCTCTTGTCCCTTGGCGACATGGTGCTGGTGCTCTATCTGGCGCTGGGCATTCAGCTGGCGCTGTACTGTGCCGGCATGCGGCTGTTTGGCGTCAGCCTCAGGGCGTTTTTCCGCGAGGCGCGCGCGCCCATGGCCACCTCCTTTGCCACTCAGAGCAGCTCGGGCACGCTGCCGCTGACCATCAACGCCGCCAACCGCCTGGGCATTCACAAAACCATTTACGGTTTCAGCCTGCCGCTGGGCGCGACGCTGAACATGGACGGCGCGGCCATTCGTATCGCCATCTCGGCGGTGTTTGCGGCCAACGTCATCGGCGCGCCGCTGGACTTCATGAGCATGGTGCAGATCGTGCTGATCGGCACTCTGGTGTCGGTAGGCACCGCCGGCGTGCCCGGCGCGGGCATCATCATGATCGCCACGGTGTTTGCCCAGGTGGGCCTGCCGATTGAAACCGTGGCGCTTCTGACCGCCATCGATGCGCTGGTAGGCATGGGCTGCACGTCGCTTAACGTCACCGGGGATCTGGTCGGCACCTCGATTATCAGCCGCAGCGAAGGCGGCAGGCTTGCCAGGGCGCCGTCCGGGGCAGCCTGCGGGGCGGAAAGCGGATAGCGTCACCAGTCGGTCTTCACTCAACCGAAAGCCATTCAGAAAGGAGAAGCGGCGATGATCGCGGATCACGAGCGGAAATATCTGGAGAGAAGCGTCGAGCTTGCCAGGGAAGCGCTGGCAGCGGGAGACGAGCCCTTTGGCAGCCTGCTGGTGAGCGCGGAGGGCAAAGTGCTCCATGAGGACCGCAACCGCATTGCCGGCGGCGACAACACCCGCCATCCGGAAATTGCGCTGGCCTACTGGGCGGTAGAAAACCTCACCCCCGAGGAGCGCGCCCGGGCCACGGTCTATACCTCCGGCGAGCACTGCCCCATGTGCGCCGCCGCCCACGGCTGGGTGGGGCTTGGGCGCATTGTCTACGTCAGCTCGTCAAAACAGCTGGGCGAGTGGCTTGCCGCCATGGACGTGCCGCCGCCGCCGGTGGCGACGTTGCCCGTCGAGCAGATCGTCCCCGGCATTGCCGTCGACGGCCCGGTGCCGGAGCTTGCCGCCACCATGGAAGCGCTGCACCGCGAGTATCACGGCCGCTAGTCGATCACTTAGTCGATCACTCTGACGGTCACCTGGGCGACGCCGCGCTGGATGATATTGAGCTTGCGCGCGGCGCGCTTGGAGAGATCAATGATGCGCCCGCGCACGTAGGGGCCGCGGTCGTTGACCACCACCTTGACGGTGTTGCCGGTGTCGGGCCGGGTGACCAGTACCTTGGTACCCAGCGGCAGGGTGGGGTGCGCGGCGGTCAGCGCCTGCTGGTCGAACGGCGTGCCGCTGGCGGTGAGCGCGCCCTGGAAGCGGTCGCTGTAGTAGGACGCCTGACCTTTTTGCGCGTCGGGCTTGGCATCGGCCAGGGCGCAGCCGCTCATGAGCGCAATGATCAGCCCGGCGATCAGCGCTCGGGCGGAGCCTGTCACGAAGAAAAAGCGGTTGGTCATCGGCAGTTCTCCCAAATGAGATACAAAGCGTAGCACGCTTTGGCCATGCCGGGCACCGCGGCGCGCAGCAGAGGCTTAGCCGTGACGGTTGAAGTAGGCCTGCATGACGGCAATCACGCGGTCGATATCGGCATCGCTGATATCCAGGTGGGTTACCAGGCGCGCGCTTTCCAGCAGATCGATCAGAATGCCGTTTTCGCGAAGCCAGTCGGCCAGCGGTGCGACGTGCTCAGCGGGGAAGTCGGCAAACACCATGTTGGTGGCCTGGGAAGTAATGGTAACGCCGGGCAGCTCGGCCATGCCCCGGGCCAGAGTTTCCGCCCGGCGGTGATCGTCGGCAAGGCCTGCCATGTGGTGCTCCAGGGCGTGCCAGCAGGCCGCGGCGAGAATCCCCGACTGGCGCATGCCGCCGCCGGCGACCTTGCGCCAGCGCCGCGCCCGGGCGATCAGCTCGGTCGAGCCCGCGAGCACTGAGCCCACCGGTGCCCCCAGCCCTTTGGAAAAGCACAGCGAGACGCTGTCAAACGGCGCGCAGAGTGCGGCCAGCGGCGTGTCCGTGGCTACCGCGGCGTTGAAAAGCCGCGCGCCGTCCAGGTGGGTGGCCAGGCCGTGCTCCCGAGCTAGCGTCGTGGCCTGCTGCATGTAATCCTGAGAGACGACCTTGCCGCCGATGGTGTTTTCCAGCGCCAGAAGCCGGGTGCGGGCAAAGTGGAAGTCGTCGATCTTGATCGCCGCGCGGATCTTATCCAGGGGCAGGGTGCCGTCGTCGGCGTTTTCCACCGGCTGGGGCTGGATGCTGCCGAGTACCGCCGCGCCGCCGCCTTCAAAGCCGTAGGTATGGGCCTGCTGGCCGACGATGTACTCGTCGCCGCGCCCGCAGTGGGCCATGAGCGCCACCAGGTTGCTCTGGGTGCCGCTGGGAAACAGCAGCGCGTCCTCTTTGCCGGCCGCTTCGGCAACGGCCCGCTCGAAGGCGTTGACCGTGGGGTCGTCGCCCCAGACGTCGTCGCCCACCGGGGCGGCGCACATGGCTTCGTACATGGCCTGGGTGGGCCGGGTGACGGTATCGCTGCGCAGATCGATCATGATGGCTCCCTGAAAAAAGGTGAAACAAACCCCAGTGGTAAAACAAAGCCGGCTAAAAATAAACCCGGGCGGGTGCCGGTTCGGGCAGCGCTACTGGTAGCCTCTGGCCTGGAGGCGGAACAGCGCGGCGTAGCGGCCGTTTTGCGCCAGAAGCTCGGCGTGGGTGCCGCGCTCGATGATGCGCCCGGCGTCCACCACCAGTATCTGCTCGGCGCTTCGCACCGTGGAAAAGCGGTGCGAGATCAGAATCGTCATCTTGTCCCGGCTGTGCTCGCGAAAGCGGGCGAACACCTCGGCCTCGGCGGCGGGGTCCATGGCCGCGGTGGGCTCGTCGAGCACCAGAATATCGGCGTTTTCGCGCATGTAGGCCCGGGAGAGGGCGATTTTCTGCCACTGGCCGCCGGAAAGCTCCTGGCCGTTCTTGAACCAGCGCCCCAGCTGGGTGTGATAGCCCTTGGGCATGTCGCGAATAAAATCGTTGGCCATGCCGTGGCGGGCGGCGTGTTCCCAGCGGCTCTCATCGCCGAAGGCGTGGGTGTCGCCCACGCCCAGGTTCTCGCCCACGGGCAGCTGGTAGCGCACGAAGTCCTGAAAGATGACGCCGATGCGCTCGCGCAGGGCCACCGCGTCCCAGTGGCGAAGGTCGGTGCCGTCGAGCAGGATGCGCCCGGCAGTGGGTGAGTACAGCCGGGTCAAGAGCTTGATCAGGGTGGTCTTGCCCGAGCCGTTTTCCCCCACCAGGGCCAGGCTCTGGCCGGGCACCAGGTGCAGCGAGACGTCGTGGAGGACTTCCTTGCCGCCGGGGTAGGCGAAGCTCACGCCCTCGAAGCGCAGGCCGTCGCCGGGCGCTTCGCCCCGGGTGGCGGTGCCGGCTTCTTCCTCCACCGGCTGCTCCAGGTACTCGTAGAGGTTGGACAGATACAGGTTGTCCTCGTACATGCCGCTGATCGCCGTGAGGCTTGCCGAAAGCGCGCTCTGGCCCTGCTTGAACACCATCAGGTACATCGTCATCTGGCCCAGGGTCAGCGCGCCGGCCACGGTTTCCACCACCACCCAGCCGTAGGCGGCGTAGAACGTCAGCGTACCCAGCAGCCCCAGGGCAAAGCCCCAGCCTTCCCGGCGCAGGGTGAGCCGGCGCTCCTCGGCAAACAGGCGGTTGAAGATGGCCTTGTAGCGCTTGAGGAAGAGCTCTTCCAGGCCGAAGAGCTTGACCTCCTTGATGCTGTCTTCCCGGGCGAGCACGGTTTCCAGGTACATCTGCATCCGCGACTGGGGCGAGCGCCCGCGAAACAGACGAAACGCTTCGCCGGAAAACCTGGCCTCGGAGAGGAATACCGGCAGAGCCCCGATCACCAGAATCAGCAGCGCCCAGGGCGAAAACTGCACCAGAAGCACGCCGAAGCTGCCCAGGGAAATGGCGTTTTGCAACAGCGAAAACGTCTTGTTGACCAGCCCCAGCGGCCGGGTGGAGGCTTCGCGCCGGGCCCGGGTGAGCTTGTCGTAAAGCTCGGAATCCTCGAACTGGGCAAGGGACAGCGTGCCGGCCTTTTCCAGAATCATCACGTTGACCCGATGGCCCAGCCGGGCGCGTAGACATCATGGATTGACCTGCCCCACCTCAACGTCGTGGGTTATGTTGAGGTAGGGCAACAACACAGAGCCACTATTGAGGGAGGCAGGTCATGAAACAGTCTAACGCAACTCAGCCAGCTATTGTCGAGCGCACTGTTGCCCAGCGGGTTAGTGCTGCCAGCAACGTCCACGCCGCTTATATTGGCCTGGACGTGCACAAGGCGAGTATCTCCGTGGCAATCGCCGAGGCCGGACGCCAAGCTCCCGAGTTCCGCGGCGAAATTCCGAACGAGCCTCAGGCCATCGATAAGCTGGTTCGTCAGCTGAGTCAGCGTTTCGATGGGCAGCCGTTGTTATTCAGCTACGAGGCTGGCCCCTGTGGCTACGGGGTCTATCACCAGATTCAGGCCAGCGGCCATGATTGCGAGGTCGTTGCCCCGACGCTGATTCCTCAGCGCGCAGGGGATCGCATCAAGACCGACCGTCGCGATGCCAAGATGCTGGCTCGCCTGTCGCGCTCAGGAGAGCTGACACCGGTCTGGGTGCCAACGCCGGAACAGGAGGCGATTCGCGATCTGACGCGTGCCCGGGAAGACATGAAAGCCGCTGAGCTCCGCGCCCGACAGCGACTCAACGCCTTCTTGTTGCGGCACAGCAAGATCTACCCCGGCAAGAGCAAGTGGATACCGGCACACTTCCGCTGGCTGGAGACGGTGCGCTTCGACACCCCGGTTCAGCAGGTTGTGTTGCAGGAGTACGTCGACAACGTGAAAGATGCCCAGCGCCGTGTGGCGGGTCTCGAAAAACAGATGAGAGCGGTGTTACCAAACTGGTCACTGGCTCCGGTGGTCGAGGCCGTTCAGGCGATGTGGGGCGTGAGCCTGATCACGGCGATGACGGTGCTGGCCGAGCTGGGTGACATCAGTCGCTTCGACTCGCCCCGCCAGCTGATGGCCTACCTGGGCCTGGTGCCCAGCGAGCACTCGAGCGGGGGCAGTCGGCGCCAGGGCGGCATCACCAAGACCGGCAATGGCCATGTGCGACGAGTGCTGGTGGAGGCGGCCTGGAGCTACCGGTTCCCGGCCCGCAAGACGCGCATTATTGAGCAGCGCGCCGAGAAGACCTCGCCAACGGTGCAGGCGATCGCCTGGGAGGCGCAGAAGCGACTGTGCGGGCGCTACCGCCGCCTGGCTGCCACGGGCAAGGCCAAGCAGCAAGTCACCACGGCGGTGGCGCGAGAAATGGCCGGCTTCCTGTGGGCGATTGCCTGCGAAGCGATGGGCAAACCGCACGGCAGCCGGGCCACCGCATGATGATCGCGCCTCAGTGCCTACGATTCAGGGAGCGTCGGGCCGGTGGGAGAACCCCTGACGCTCCTATGAGGCCCCCGCCCTGCGGGGCGGGGTGACCCTCGCTCGTAGACCAGGGTAGCTCCGCGACGAAGTGATGACAGGTCGGTAACCAACCCACGAATACCAGAGAGATCCACCGTCGCTGATAGCCCCTCGCTTCCTGATCCGTGGGCATTGAGGACAATCACACGTAGCAGAGTCAACCGACCCCTTGACGGGTCAATCCATACCAGAAGCGACTTCTGCGCGTCGAGCCCGCGCTGGGCAAGCGCGATCAAGCCGATGATCGCGCCTTCCAGCGCCACCAGCCAGAGTACCGGGGTGAGACTTTGGGCAAGCGGCGGGGCAGCGCTGGCTTCTTGGGCCTCCATGGCGGCCACTACGCCGTCGACGATCAGCTGGCCCACCCAGGCGGCCACCGCCGGCAACACCCCGGCGACCAGGGTGGCCAGCGCCAGCCCTACCATCATCAGCCGCGAGGTTTGCCAGACCAGCAAAAGCGCCCGGCTGCTGTAGCGGAAAACGCCGAAAAAGCCGCTCACCGGGGCGGCGGCAGAGGGCGCGTGACGCGAGGCGTGAGCGGTAGACAAGGAAGCGGTACGCTAGCGCCGGGCCAGCTGCCGGCGAGTGTCGGCCTCGCAGCTTTGTAGCGCCGAGCTTGCCAGCCACTCTTCGTCGGGGTAGTAGGCAAACACGTACTGCTCGTTCTTGAGGCTGTCGATCAGCGGGTAGGCCACCTCGGAGCGCACCGCCGGGCAGCCGTGGCTGCGCCCCAGCCGCCCGGTTCTGTCGATGAAGGCGTCGCTGACGTAGTCGGCGCCGTGAATGACGATGGCGCGCTCGAAGGCCAGATCGTTGACGTCGGGCTCAAGGCCTTCCAGGCGCAGCGAGTAGCCGTTGCGCCCGTAGTAGCTGTTCAGGGTGCGAAACAGCCCCAGGCTCGACTGGTGGCTGTCCGGCGTGTTGGAAAACGACGTGGCCAGGGCGTTGCCGGAGCCCTGGCCGTGAGAGACCAGCTCCTTGAACAAGAGCCGATGGCGCTCAAGGTCAAACACCCACAGGCGCGCCTCGGTGGACGGCCGGGAAAAGTCGATGAGCGCCAGGCGCTCGGCGTCGGGGTCGGCGCAGCCGAGAGACTCGGCCGCCATGCGCAGCGCCCGAGGCGTGGCCCCGGGGGCCAGCTGTTCAAGCCGGTGGAGCAGCGGCGAGGCGGTGGCGGGGGCAGAGGCCACCCGAGCGGAGAAATCGGCGGCCGGCAGTGGTAACGTGAAAGCGCCAAGGGACAGGCTCAGCAGTAGCGCCGAGGCTTTGATGCAAAACGCCATGTCGTCATCCCTGAAGATGAATGAAAAATGACCGGCCGGGCAGCCAGGCTCTGCCCCGTGGCAAGTCCAGAATCGCTATCGTAACCCAAGGGGAAGGCTATGAATAAGACGCGGCGGAGAAAAAGCGGCGGAGCGCCGGGGAAAGCGCCAGTCCTCGTGGCGCTGGCGCTCGGCGCCGCGCTGGCGGCCGTACCTGCGGCGGGCCAGACGCCGTTTGCTAACGCCATGGCGCAGCACCTCGCCAGGGCAGACAGCCGGGCGGAGGCGCTTCCGGTGGCGGCGTTTTATCAGGCCGCGCAGCAGCAGCCGGTATGGCACAGCGCAGAGCGGGTGGAAGCCCTTGCCAGGGCGCTGGAAACGCTGGAAAACGACGGCCTCGATCCCGCCGACTATCTCAGAGGCCCTCTCAAGGGCTCTCTCGGGGCGGATGGCGGAGGGCAGCCGCTGGCGCAGGCGTTTGCGCGCAGCCGGGACGACGCCGAGGCCCGGGCGGCGTTCGACGTTCGCGCGACCCGGGCGCTGCTGCTGGCCCTCGATCATCTGCAGCGCGGCCGGGTCGATCCCGAGCAGCAGGTGCCGGGCTGGGAGACGGCCCGGCCGGCGCGGTCCTATTCCATGGCCCGGGTGGTCGCCGCCGTTAACAGCGCTGATATCGAGCAGGCGCTGTCGCTGGCGCGGCCGGATTTGCCGGCCTACGAGGCGCTGCGCGAGGCGCTCGGGGCGCATCGTGCGCTGGCGGAGCGGGCAAGCGCGCCGCTGGTGCCAGCCGGGGATGACGCCCTACGCCGCGGCGACGAGGGCGATGCGGTCACCGCGCTGCGTCGCCGGCTGGCCTATTGGGGCAACCCTTGGGTGCTGCCCGGCGACCCGGCCGCCTATGCCCGGATAGACGCCGAGGCGCCAGATCTCGGGCGCTTCGACGCCGAGATGGAAGCGGCGGTCAAGCGCTTTCAGCGCCGCCACCTGCTCGATGAGGACGGCGTGGTGGGCGGCAAGACTCGCCGGGCGCTCAACGCCTCGGTGCGCTCGCAGATGGCTACGCTGCGGGTCAACCTCGAGCGCGCCCGCTGGATGCAGCCTGTCATCGCGCGCAGGCCCGGGGTGTGGGTGGATATCGCCGGCTATCGTCTGCACTACGCTCGCCCGGACGGCGAGCGCTGGTCGTCGCGAGTGATTGTGGGCCGCGCCGGGCGCGAAACGCCGGTGCTCCACTCGGCGATTACCCACCTGACCGTGAACCCCACCTGGACGGTGCCGCCGACTATTTGGCGGGAAGACGCGCTGCCGCGGATCCGGCGCGATCCGGGCTATCTGAGCCGGCGCAACATGCAGGTGGTGGGCCCGGACGGGGCACGGCTCGACCCCGAGCGCATCGACTGGCAGGCGCCGGGCAACGTCATGCTGCGCCAGTCCGCCGGGCCGGGCAATCCGCTGGGGCGCGTGGTGGTGCGCTTTCCCAACAGCCAGCTGATTTATCTGCACGACACGCCGTCCCGGGGGCTCTTCAAACGCGACCGGCGGGCGTTGAGCTCGGGCTGCGTGCGGGTGGAGGGCGTGCGCGAGCTGGTGCGCATGCTGCTGGCCGACACCGGCAGCCGCTACCGGCTGGATACGTTGCTCGAACGCCGCCAGAGCGATCTGAACGTCAATCTGCCCGAGCGGATACCGGTGGCGCTGGTGTACCTGACGGCCTGGCCCGATGAGAGCGGCGAGGTTACCTTCCGCCCGGATATCTACCGCCGCGACGAGGCGCTGCGCCGGGCGCTTTAGCAAGCCCGGGAAGGCAATAAAAAAAACGCCGCCTCGGCCGAGGCGGCGTTTTTGTCTGGCGGGCAGCCATGGTATCGAAGACGAGCGACTAGCTGTCGCTGTCGTCGTCTTTCTCGTGGCGGCGGTAGGAAGCCACGCTGACGGTTCCGGTGTCGCCGCTTTCCAGCGCCGCGACCATGGGCTCGGCCTGCTCCTGGAAGGCCACCAGCGTATCGCCGTGCAGGCGAGTATTTTCCGGCAGGTCGACCTTCATGGCGTTGACCGGCGCGTTGTTGACGTGGACTTCATAGTGCAGGTGCGGACCGGTGCTGCGCCCGGTATTGCCGGAGAGCGCGATGCGGTCGCCCATCTCCACTCGGTCGCCCTTGTGCACCAGCGACTTGGACAGGTGCAGGTAGCGGGTGCGGTAGCCGTTGTCGTGGCGGATGACCACATAGCGGCCGGCCGCATAGTGCTTGACCACGCGCTCCACGCGCCCGGCGGCGGGGGCGGTGACCGGCGTGCCGATGGGCATGGCAAAGTCGGTGCCGTTATGCGGGCTGACGCGTCCGGTGACCGGGTTTCTGCGGTTGGGGTTGAAGTTGGAGCTCAGCCGGTAGCTGCCTTCGAAGGGGTAGCGGGCAAAGGCGGGGTCGAGGCTGTCGCCGTCCGGCGTGTAGAAGTTGTTGTTGTCGGGGTTGCGGACCAGGGTCAGGTTCATGCGCTGGCCCTGGTACTTCACCGCCAGCACCCGGGAGCCCAGGGATTCGTCGTCGATCATGTCGGATTCGACGAGCACCTGAAAGTCGTCGCCGCGGCGGGTGTCGCGGCGGAAGTCGTATTTCTTTTCCAGCAGGCGGGTCAGCTTGGTGACCGAGCGGCTGTCGAGACCGGTTGCCTCCGCGGAGCGGGCGAAGCTGCCGCTGACGGTGCCGGCGTAAAGGCGCTGCACGGGCTCGCCCTTGCGCTCGATGGCCCTGACGTCAAGGTCGCCGTCGCGGCGGTCGATGAGCACGCCGTCGCGGACGTTTTGCATCATCTTCAGCGTCAGCAGCTTGCCGTTCTCGTCCAGCTGGTAGTCAAAGCTCTGGCCGACCCGCCAGCGGCTGAAGATATTCGAGTCGGGAAGCTCGTCCAGCAGGTCGAGGACTTCGCTGTAGCCCAGCCCCAGCTCGTTCTGGGCCATGACGGCAAAGGTCTCGCCGGCGCTGACGGTGTGGGTTTTCCACTCCGGTACGTAGGTCTTTTCCGCGGCGAGCTCCAGCGGCAGAAAGGACACTTCGTCAAAGCTGTCGATGCCGTAGTCTTCGTACGACGTAGCGTCTGCCACTGGCGCCTGGTTCACCACTTTTGGCTCGGCGTCACCGGCGCCGTCGCCGGTGCCGATGCTGCCATCGCGGCTGTTGGCCGCGAGCATGCCGCTGGCCAGGGTGCCGATGACGGTGGCCATGTGCTGGGCGCCCTCATCCAGCGTCGTCTCGTCGCTGGCGGCGAGGCGCCTGGCGGGGAGTTCGGGAGCCTCGTCCAGCGGTTCGGCGGTGGCGTTCTGCACCACGTCCAGATCGATCACTTCCGACGCTTTGAGATCCTTCAGGGGGATAGTGTCGCGCGTGGCGTCCAGCAGGCGAGAAGCTTCGTCGATGGCGGTGGCTACCGGGGTTCGGGCGCGCTGGGCTCCGGCCTTGGCCAGCGCCGGGAGGCTGGGCGCGGCATCGTCGGCAAGCGGGACAAGCACGTTCTTTACCGGCGTGTCTGGCTGGCTATGATGTTGGTAGGAGGTAAGTAATTTTTGTCCGCCCAGCACGGTGACCATGGTGGCCACGGGTAACAGTAAAAATTTATGCGTGCGGGGCAGCGAATGAAGGATTCGCAACATGGGTGAAAAGGCCGCCAAATCGTGTCGAAAAAAACAACTGAGAAGAAATAAGCTTCGAAACTTTAACTTATGCGCGATAGGGTGCATAGACTGTACATCCATACACAAAGTCGGTATTCAGTACAAAGTCGAAACCGTAGTTGGACACCGAGCCGCAAAATAGTTGGACAGGGGCTGAAAAACGCTGTTCTTTAACCTGGTCGGCCAAGCTCGCCAAACTTTGCAGCGCCGTTAACTTTTTGCAAATACGATGAATTTTACCGCTCGGGCAAGGCACGTCCATGTGGCTGAATGAGCGGTTGGCCACTTGCTGGAAGAGGGCGCTGTCCCTAATCATGTGATGCACGTAGGTGAATCAAGGGAGGGGGATGCTATGGGCCTGTTGATCAACGGCGAATGGCACGAGCAAGGGTATGATACTGCCAGGCACGGCGGCGAGTTCGTGCGCGAATCGGCCAAGCTTCGCGACTGGATCGGGAGCGAGGCTCCTGACGCCCTGCCGCCCGAGGCCGGGCGCTATCACCTGTATGTGTCGCTTGCCTGCCCCTGGGCGCATCGGGCGCTGATCATGCGCCGGCTGAAAGGGCTGGCGCCGCTCATCGACGTTTCTTATACCAGCCCGCTGATGGGCAGCAAGGGCTGGAACTATCATGAGGACGAAGGCTCAAGCGGCGACGCGGTCAACGGCGTCACCTATCACCACGAGCTTTATACCCGGCACGACCCTGGCTATACCGGCCGGGTCACCGTCCCCATGCTGTGGGATAAAAAACGCGGCGCCATCGTCAATAACGAATCCGCCGAGCTGGTGCGGATGTTCAATACGGCGTTCGACGACATTACCGGCGATACCCGGGATTTCTATCCGCCGGCGCTGCGCGACACCGTCGAGGCGGTCAACGAAGACGTCTACGAACACATCAACAACGGCGTCTACAAGGCAGGGTTTGCCACCGAGCAGGCGGTATACGACAAGCACGTAGCGGCGCTGTTTGAGGCGCTTGAGCGGATGGAAGCGCGGCTCGGCGAGCAGCGCTACCTGGCCGGCGAGTATCTCACCGAGGCGGACATTCGCCTGTTTACCACGCTGGTCCGCTTTGACGCCGTGTATCACGGGCACTTCAAGTGCAACCTCAGGCGCATCGAGGACTACCCCCACCTGTCGAACTATCTGCGCGAGCTCTACCAGTGGCCGGGGGTGGCCGAGACGGTCAGCATGACGCATATCCAGCGCCACTACTACCTGAGCCATCCTTCGATCAATCCCAACGGCATTGTGCCGGCCGGGCCGCTGCTGGCGCTTGATCGCCCTCATGACCGCGATCGCCTGACCGGGCGGGGCATTTATCGGCGCGAATAGGCCCGGCCCGGCAGCAGTCTCGACGCCACAACGCAAAACGGGCACCCCGAAGGGTGCCCGTTGACGTTGTTGGCGGCGTGTTCAGGCTCAGTTGTTAGGGTTGTCCATACCGTCGTTACCCATGTCCGAGGTGGCTTCCCTGGTTTTCTGCCAGGCGTTCTGGGCGCCTTCCTGGGTGGTTTGCCAAGCGCTCTTGGCGCCTTCCTGAGTGGTTTGCCAGGCATCTCTGGCGTTGGACTTCGCCTGCTTCCACCAGTCGTGGTTGTAGGCCGGGAACTGCTCCACTTCTTCAGAAGTGGCGTCGATCATCACGCGGTGCTCGGTATCGTTGACGTCGTCGTCATCCTGCTCGGTGTAGCTCTCCAGCGTGAAATAGTTGCTGCCGACGACCAGCTCGCGGCCGCCAAGACCCAGCACCTCGCCGCTTTCCACGACCAGAGCGGAGATCTTCATCTCTTCGTCAAAGAGAATATCCTCGACCTCGCCGATGGGATCGCCCGAGCCGTTCACGATGTAGGCGTCAGCATCCAGGATGTTGTCGGCGGAGTACATGCCCTGGGGGCCGGTTTGCTCTTGCGGCTGGCCGCTTTGAGCCTGTGCGCCCAGTGTGAAGCTCAGTACGGAAACGCCGAGTGCTGTCATCAAGGTATTCTTGCGCATGGCTCAACTCCTTGTCTGCATTGAATCCGGGTGGGGCATCAGCTCGAGTGGGCTGACGGTTCCCGCCGGAGGGTGTCTCGGGGCTGAGTCCGTCAGTGAAAAAATCGCCCGATCACGTTTTACAAGCTAGTTGAACAGGGCGCGGCTGCAAACCCCGGAATAGGTAAAAACCATGAAAGCGCCGGCGGCCGGCTGGCACTGGGGAAAGGCTGGCGCGGCGCGTAAAGAAGTGGTAGCATGTGCGCTCCTCGCATGTGTTGACCCCTCCATCACGACGTGGCGCCGGCCGTTACCGCCGTGCGCATGCAGAACATTCGTCCAGCGGATGTTTCTGATGAGAAGATGGCGCGCTTTGTCAATTTCACCGCACGGGTGAAGTTAGCGCAGCAAGGTCGCCACAGCGGACAGACTGCGTTGGCGTTGCTGTCCGTATGCCAGGTGCGACCGGCGTCTCAGACTCTCTGTTTTCAGCCGTTCTGTTTTCAGCCGTCGTTGAAATCGACTTCGTGAAACCGGCTCCTGTTGACTGTCAAGGCCCACGTGGCGGCAGCGCCAGGGCGGCTGACCGGCGTTGCCGGAGGCCGTTCAGGCCCGGAGTCAGAGACGCTATTGATGTTTTTTGCCGGTATTATCCGGCCTACCAAGGTGTGATTAATGACCTCGACTTCTGTCGCTTCGCCGAGCTTCGGCGATCTTGCTCTGCTGCCTGCCGTTTTGTCTGCCGTGGAAAGTCAGGGCTATACAGAGCCTTCGCCCATTCAGGCGAAAACCATTCCCGCGCTGCTTGACGGCCGCGACATGCTGGGCCAGGCCCAGACCGGCACGGGCAAGACCGCCGCCTTTGCGCTGCCGCTGCTGTCTCGCCTCGAGCTTGACCGGCGCGAACCCCAGGTGCTGGTGCTGGCCCCAACCCGCGAGCTTGCCCAGCAGGTAGCGGTTTCCTTCGGCAAGTACGGCCACAACCTCAAGGGGCTGGAAGTGGCGACCCTGTGCGGCGGCCAGGAATACCGCGAGCAGCTCTCCGCGCTGCGCCGCGGCGCCCAGGTGGTTGTCGGCACGCCGGGCCGGGTGATCGACCACCTGGACCGCGGCAGCCTCAAGCTTGACGGCCTCTCGGCGCTGGTGCTCGACGAGGCCGACGAAATGCTGCGCATGGGCTTTATCGACGACGTCAAGCGCGTGGTGGCCGACACGCCGACGGATGCCCAGCGGGTGTTCTTCTCGGCGACGCTGCCAAGCGAAATCGAGCGCATCGTCAACCGCTACCTGGTCGATCCGGTCAAGGTGACCATCGAGTCGCGCACCGCCACGGCGGACAACATCGAGCAGCGCGTGGTCCGCGTGGACGGCGGGGCGAAGCTTGAGGCGCTCTCGCGGATTTTGGAAGTCGAGCCGGTGGACGCCGCCATTGTCTTTGTGCGCACCCGCGCGGCCTGCACCACGCTGGTGGAGCAGCTCACCGCTCGCGGCGTCAACGCCGCCGGTCTCTCCGGAGACCTCGACCAGAGCCTGCGCGAGCGCACCATCACGCGCCTCAAGCGCGGCAAGGTAGACGTGCTCATCGCCACCGACGTGGCCGCCCGGGGCCTTGACGTGCCGCGCATTACCCACGTGGTCAACTACGATCTGCCCCAGGACAGCGAAGCCTATACCCACCGCATCGGCCGTACCGGCCGCGCCGGGCGTAGCGGCATCGCGATTACCTTTGCCGGCTTCCGCGAAGGCCGCAAGGTCGGCTGGATGGAGCAGGCCACCGGGCAGAAAATGACCCAGATGGCGCTGCCCGACGAAGCCGCGATTCGCGCCCACCGCGACAACGTGTTTTATCAGCGCGTGATCGCCTCCCTGACCCAGGGCGCCGACGAGCAGCGCGCGCTGGTCGAGCGACTGGTGGCAGAGGGCCACGACCCCGTGGAGCTGGCTTGCGCCTTTGCCCAGATGGCCCGGGCCGACGAAGCACCCATCGGCCGCCTCCAGGCACCGCGCAAGGAGCGCGCTCCGCGCGAAGGGCGCAGCAGCGGCGGCTCGCGCCGGGACCGCGGCCCCAGCGAAGGCATGATCCGCTATCGCGTCTCCGTGGGTCACAAGGACGGCGTCAAGCCCGGCCAGCTGGTCGGGGCGCTGGCCAACGAAGGCGGTATCGAAGGCGCGCGTATCGGCCGCATCGATATCCGCAACGCCTTCTCCGTGGTCGAGCTGCCCAAGGGCCTGCCGGCCTCGATCCTGGCCAAGATGGCCCGGGCAAGGGTTTCCGGCCGGCCGCTCGAAATCAGCGAAGACCGCGGGCCGGAGCGCGCCCCGCGCCGCCGCGACGGCGAAGCGCCGGTGCGTCGCCGCGCCTGATTCGAGCCGCGGTATCAACGCCGCCGGCTAACGCGGCGTTGGCCTGTCAGCACCCCCGTGCCGCTTATCCCGGTGCGGGGGTGCCGTGATTTGGGCAGGTGCCCGAGCGAGCGCTCGGGCGTTTGGCCTTCATTTTGCTTGACGCTCGTTGTCCATCGGCGTTTCCTGCCAGTTTTTTGCGCCCGCTTTTGCAACGCCCTCAGGAGTTACTATGCCCGTGCTGCCCCCGGAAACCCTGCACGAATGGAATCTTTCCCCGGCGGAAGCGGTGGCGCTGCAGTCGCGGCTGGCAAGCCGCGTGGTGCTTGAAGACCGCTTCGCTCCGGTGCGCCGCGTGGCCGGGGTGGACATCGGCTTTGAAGACGACGGCGCCACGACTCGGGCTGCCATCGTGGTGCTTGACTGGCAGGCGGGCGGCCCGCCCTTCGAGGTGGTCGAGCAGGTGGTCTACCGCGAGCCCACGCGCATGCCCTATATCCCGGGGCTTCTATCGTTTCGCGAAACGCCGGCGGCGCTGGGCGCCTTTGCCCGGCTTGAAACCCGGCCCGAGCTGGTCATGGTCGACGGCCAGGGCATTGCCCACCCGCGCCGGCTGGGCGTGGCCTCGCTTTTGGGGCTGTGGCTCGACCTGCCGGCCATCGGCGTCGCCAAGTCACGGCTGTGCGGCCGCCACGACGAAGTGGGCGATACCCGGGGCGAGCAGACGCCGCTTGTGCACAAGGGGGAGGTGATCGGCACCGTGCTGCGCTCGCGCACCCGGGTCAAGCCGCTGTATGTCTCCCCCGGTCACCGGGTCAGCCAGGCCGCGGCTCTTGAGTGGACGCTGCGCTTTTTGCACCGCACCAAGCTGCCCGAGCCCACCCGGCTGGCTGACCGTCTGGCTAGCCGGCGCGACGCTTCCGGGCGGCGTTGACCAGCGCGCGGATCAGGCGCTGCTGGGGGCGGTTGAAAATCAGCCATTCCGGGTGCCACTGCACGCCGAGCAGAAAGTCGTGGCGGCGGGATTCAATCCCCTGCACCAGGCCGTCGCGGTCCCGGGCGACGATGTCCACGCCAGCGCCTGCGCGGTTCACCGCCTGATGGTGAAGGCTGTTGACCCGGCACCAGCGCACGCCCAAAAGCGCGTGCAGCCGGCTGTGTTCGACGATGTCCACGGTCTTGCGCGGCAGCACGGTGCGCCGGCGCTTGAGCCCCTCGTGGGTGGTGTAGATGTCCGGGTCCAGGGTGCCGCCCAGATGGACGTTGATCAACTGAGCGCCCCGGCAGATGCCCAGCACCGGCGTATCCTGGGGAATAAAGCGCTCGAGCAGCGCAAGCTCCAGCCTGTCGCGCTCGGGGTCCACGCGCACGTCGAGCCGGAGCTCGGCGTCGTAGAGGTTGGCCTGAATGTCATCGCCGCCGCCGATAATCAGTCCATCAAGGTGCGCTGGGCGCTCGCGGCTCGGGGAGAGGCGCAGCGGCTGGCCGCCGTGGCGCCAGACGGCGAACCAGTCGAACCACCAGGCCAGGCGGCTTTTGCGGTCGGAAGTGGTGATGCCGATAAGAGGGCGTGACATACGGCTTGGGCGTTCCTGGTTAGTGGCGAATGAGGAGAAGTGGCCAACGGGTGAAAGAAAAACGGGCGAAAGAAAAGCGAGGCCTAGCGCCTATGCCACAGGCGGCGCAGCCTGTCCGCCCAGCGGCGGTAGAACGGCCGGCTGTGGTCGGCAATATAGGCCGCGCTGCGTTCCCCCAGCGCCTGGCGATCGGCGGCGAGCTTTTCCACCTCGACCCAGCGGTTCCACTCGGTCACCGCTCCCCAGCCGGGCTGGGACAGCTGGGCGTTGGGCAGCCGGTAGTGAAACGTCGGCCGGGGCTTGGTCAGCCCGCTGTGCAGCAGCGCGTGGGGGTGCTCGGGGCAGAGATGGGCAAACAGCGGCAGCATATCCAGCTCGCGGTTGCGCGTGGGGTTGTCGTGCAGATAGTCATCGATCAGCTCGGTCAGCGGAGGTCGATAGTCGGCGGCGAGCACCTTCAGCGCGTAGTCCCTGGGAAAGGGGTTGGCGTGGGGCAGCACTTCGCGGGTAATGTCGACCTTGATGTCGTCGCGCAGCCAGGGTGCCAGCAGCAGGTAGGCCTGGAGCAGGGCGCGGATGTCGTCAGCGGCCGGCGAGGCGATTTCGGGGTTGAGATGCAGGCCAAAGCCGTATAAAAGGCTGGCGTCGGTGCCCTTGGCGCCGTGTTCGCGCAGGGCGTCAAACAACAGGTCCAGCGTCTCGAGCTCGCTCCAGGGCACCGGCGGACAGATGATCTCGGTGGGGACCAGGCCGGTTACCATATCGCCGATGAGCTCGCGGGTCTTCTGGTGAAACTCCGCGCGCAGCTGGTGCTGGTGGTGCGCCCATTCGCTGTCCAGCGCGGCGCTATCGTCGAGCACCCGGCGGTCGGGGTGGGCATACTGGGTGTCCAGCTCGATCACGAACTCGCCCCAGCGGGTGTTTTCCACCTGTAGCCGGTGGGGGCTGACCGCGTTAAGCTCACCGCCGAACAGCTCGCGCACGACCAGCGCCGTATCCCTGGGCGGCAGGCCGGCAAACTCGATTTCCACGCCGACGCGGCGCATACGGCCCTGGGCATTGCGGGGAGCGGGGGGAGCTTGCAGCGTCATGGGCGTCCTGTGAGGTGAACCAGTAGTGCGCTCAGATTATCATATCGGGCCGGGCGCATCGTGGCGCGGTTTGCCGTTTCGGCACTGCCGCTGGCGTGCCCGCCCATCCGCCGTTTTCATGATCATGTTCAGGAGAGAGGCAAGTGCGACAGCACCCTATTACGCTCAGCGCCCTGATGGTGGCGTTTTTCATCGCGATGCTGATGCTGGCCACGCCGGCGCATGCCCAGGGGGTGTCGCTGCCCGGACTCAACCAGGACGCCGGCCAGGACAAGAAGCCCGACAGCGCTTCGCTGCAGCGGTCGCTGGACGATATTATTGCCACTCTGGAAGACGGCCAGCAGCGCGAGCAGCTGCTCAAGTCGCTGCGCGACCTCAAGGCGGCGGCCGATGCCTCCGCGGAGCAAAGCGGCGGCCGCCAGGGGCTGCTCGGAGCGTTGGCCGACACCCTGACCGACATCAACGAGCAGGCCCAGGAGGGCGGCACGCCCACCGAGCAGTGGGCCGAGCAGCTGCGCGAAGGCATGGACGAGCTTCGCGAGCTGCTCAATCAGCCTGGCCGCGCCGGCATGATCCGCGCCGTGGCCGACGGCGCGGTGTTGAGCATTGTCTGGGTGGGGCTTTTGGTGATCATGATCGCCCTCGGGCGTTTGATCGCCACCCGCCGGGGCTGGCCCCACGACCTGCCCCGGGACCCGCGCGGCCGGCTGATGGCCATTCATTTTTTCCGCCGCATGCTGCCCTGGGTGCTGTCCTTTGCCGTGGTGTTCGGTCTGGGCCAGATCATGCCCGCAAGCCCCGGGCGCGTGGCGGTGCTGGTGGTGGCCTACGTCTGCGTCTGCGGTCGGGCGCTGTCGGTGGTATTTGAAACCGTGATCGCCTTTTTCAGCAGCGGACACCGCTTTACCGCCGTGCGCCTGCTGCAGCAGCGTGCCCTGCGTACCCTGTTTGTGATCGGCGCGCTGATCGCCCTGGGCGACGCGCTGATTTCCAATCGCCTGGTAGCGATGCTCGGCGAAGACTTTTCCGGCCTGGTATCGGTGCTGGCCAACATGCTGGCCGCGCTGGTGGCGGCTCGCTTTATCATCAAGTTCAAGCGCCCCATTCGCCATCTGATCTGTAATCGCCCCTATCGCCAGCGTCGGGAGGCGGGAACCGCCGTCGAGCTCAGCCGGGCGCTGGGCGGCATGTGGCACGTCCCCGCGCTGCTGCTGGTGGGCGGCTCGCTGCTGGCGATTTTCATCAGCGTGGGCGACGTGGGTACCGCACTGGCGCGCTCGATCATTTCGGCGAGCCTGCTGGTGCTGACGCTGGTGGTGACCGGGCTTCTGCGCCGCCACGGCGAGCGGCGCAAACGGCGTCGGCGGCCGCCGCGCTACCGCCAGTATCGCCGTCGTCTGGCCCGCGTGGGCTTTGTGCTGGCGCACATCTGCGCCTGGATGGTGTTTGCCGAGCTGTTCATGCAGGTGTGGGGCGGCTCGCTGTTCGGTCTCGGTCAGGAAGGGGTCGCCGGGGCGCGCATCGGCAAGGCGCTTTTGAGCCTGGGGGCGACGATGCTGCTGGCCTGGCTGGTGTGGATCTTTGCCGATACCGCGATCCAGCGAGCGCTGGTGTCGTCGGCCAAGAGCCAGGGGCGGCGGGTCAACCAGGCCCGGGCCCAGACCATCACGCCGATGATTCGCAACGTGATTTTCGTCACCATCCTGATCATCGCGGGGATAGCGGGGCTGGCCAACCTGGGGGTCAACGTCACGCCGCTTTTGGCCGGTGCCGGGGTGATCGGTCTGGCGATCGGTTTCGGTGCCCAGACCCTGGTCCAGGATCTGATCACGGGGATCTTCATCCTCATCGAGGATTCGCTGGCGGTGGGCGACTTCGTCGAGATCAACGGCCACATGGGCACCGTCGAAGGGCTGACGCTGCGCACCGTGCGCCTGCGCGACCTCGACGGCATCGTCCATATCATCACCTTCAGCCGCTTTGACTCGATCCACAACATGTCGCGCCAGTTCGGCATTGCGCTGATGAAGATCCGTATTCCGTTTTCCATGCGCATCGACGACGCCATCACGCTGATGCAGGAAACCGCCCAGGAGCTGCGCAACAACCCCATGATGCGCCACTACATCTGGGCGCCGCTGGAAATGCAGGGCATCCACGCCTTTGAAGAGGGCTGTCCGATTCTGCGGATGCGCTTTCGCACCGCGCCGGAAATGCAGTGGGACGTGGCCCGGGCGTTCAACCTGCTGCTCAAGCAGCGCATGGAAGCCCAGGAAATCGACCTTGGCGTGCCGCGGCTGAGTCTGAGCATGGAAGCAAGCTCCGAGCGCCGCTGGGAAGACGGCGAGGGCGAAGACGGCGTCACTTCTCTGGACGCTCGGGGCGAGGAGCCCGCCGGGGTCAACGACGAGGAGCCCGAGGTGACCCACCGGCCCACGCCGCCCAAGCCGGCGCCCACGCCCACGCGTCGGGAAGAGGCCCGGGAGCAGGCGCTGAGCCGGACCCGTCCCCGGCCCCAGGGGCAGGGCGAGCCCAGCGGCGAAACCCGGGCGGGCAGCGGTGATGACGGCGGCGACGGTGACTGATCAAAGGCAGCACCACCGGGCCAACCAACAGCGAAACGGCAAGGAGCAGTACCCAGGTGGTCCACGTAGAGCGAAAAAACAGTTTTCAGCTGCGCCTGTCGCGGCGGCTGGAAGAAGAAACGTCGCACACTCTTGACGTCTATCTGTTTGTGCCCGGCGAGCTGGGGCTGAGCACCGAGCTGATTGCCGAAGACGCCTTTTATCACAGCGCCATTCAGGTGTCGCGGACCTACCACAGCGAGGCCTATCGTCTGCCGCTGGTGCACAGCCGGCTGGCCAGCCGCAACCAGTTGGGCAGCGCCTCCTATCGGTTGAGCCTGAGTCTTTATGCCTACCAGTACGTGGAAGCGCTGGAGCGCACCACGCGCTCGCTGCTGGACAGTGCCCGGGCGCTGCGCGAGCGCCCGCCGGAGACGGACGAGGCGCTGAACCGCGAAAAGGACGCTGCCTTTGCCCAGTCGGTGCGCGAAATGGTGTCGCTGAGCGACGGTATTCTCAAGCGCATGCGGCGCAATCGACCCCGGGACGAGCGGCTTTACAAGTACTTTGCCAACATCGATAACTACCTGTCGTGGTTTACCGAGCAGCAGCTGTTGGCGGTGGTGGCGTACATGCCGCGCTCGAGCGAGCTGACGCCGCTCAAGCGCGAGCTGATCGCGGTGTGCGAAGAGGAGAGCGGCTACCGCCGGGAGCAGCAGTATAACGCCGAGCGGGTGATGAACGACCCCACGCGGATGTCGAACAAGATGCGGCTGCTGCGTCGGCTGATCGAATACCCGATTACTCTCAAGCAGCGCAACCGGGAGCTCGGGGGCGGCGAGCAGAAAGCGGTCAAGGCGCTGGCCACGGCGGTGGTCATGGCGTTTGTCTCCTTTGCCGTGCTGCGCGTTCGCGACCAGCTGGGGGATATCACGGCGCTGTTCATCCTCGCCATGGCGGTGCTGTATGCCATTCGCGAAGTGTTCAAGGACGACTTGCGCAACACCCTGTGGCACTGGCTGCGCAAGGGGCGGCCCAAGTGGCGTCGGGAATATCGCGATGCCACGCGCAACGTGCTGGTCGGCCGCCAGCTGGAGTGGTTCGACTACAAGCGCTACGCCTCGCTCGACCCCGCCATACGCGAGATGCGCCGGCGCAAGATGGCCCAGCGGGAAGAGGTGGTGCTGCACTATCGCTCGAGCTCGCGGATGTCGCCCACGCGGTTTCTCAGCGGCTATCGGCACACCCGGGAAACCTTGACCCTGGACGTCTCCCAGCTGACCCGGCTGATGAGCCGCAGCACCCACCACGTGTACCGGCTGAAGGACGGCCAGGCGGTGCGCGAAAGCGTCGAGCGCCGCCATCTGTTCAACCTGGTGGTGCGCGAGACCGAAAACCACGCCGGGGCGCATCTCGCCCGCTGGAAAGTGGTCATCAGCCGCTCGGGTATCGTTGCCGTGGACAAGGTGGCCGACAGCAGCGAGGCCTGAAAGAAGGCGTCGGGCTATTCTTTCAGCGCGTCGAGGGCGCGCTCGAGGTTGTCCACGCTGCGCTCGGGGTGGTGCAGCTTGTCGAGGCCAAAAAGGCCGATGCGAAACGTCTGGAAGTTATCGCCCTCGTCGCACTGGAGCGCCACGCCGCCGGCGACCTGCACGCCCTGCTCGGCGAGCTTGGCCGGTAGCCCGGGGTCGTCGGTATAGCACACCACCACGCCCGGCGCCTCGAAGCCTTCGGCGGCGACGCTGATAAAGCCGTGGCGCTTGAGCATGGCGCGCACCGCCTCGCCCACTACCTGCTGCTCCTGCTTGACCTGGGCAAAGCCGTAGTCGCGGGTTTCGAGCATGATGTCGCGCAGGGTGTAAAGCGCGTCCGTGGGCAGGGTGGCGTGGTAGGCGTGGCCGCCTTTTTCGTAGGCCTGCATGATGCCGTGCCACCGGGCAAGGTCGCAGGCAAAGCTGCTGCTTTGGGTCTGCTCGAGGCGTTTCTCTGCGCGTTCGGAGAGCATCACCATGGCGCAGCAGGGCGAGCCGCTCCAGCCTTTCTGCGGCGCGGTGACCAAAACGTCGATGCCGAGCTCCTGCATGTCGACCCACAGCGTGCCGGCGGCGATGGCGTCGAGGACAAAAAGCCCCCCCGCCTCCCGGGTAGCGCGCGAAAGGGTGCGCAGGTAGTCGTTGGGCAGCTGCATGCCGGCAGCGGTTTCCACCTGGGGGGCAAACACCACGGCGGGCTTCTCCGCGCGAATGCGCTCGGCGGCTTCTTCCGCGGGCACGGGAATGAACGGCGAGCGTTCGTCGTCGGGGTTCTGGCGGCGAGCCTTGAGCACGGTGTGCTGATCGGTCAGCCGGCCCTGTTCGATGATCTGCGTCCAGCGATAGCTGAACCAGCCGTTGCGGATCACCAGGGTTTTCCGGTCGGTGGCGAACTGGCGGGCCACGGCCTCCATGCCGAAGGTGCCGCTACCGGGAATGATCGCCGTGGCCTCGGCGCGGTAGACGTCCTTGAGCGTGGCGGAAATATCGCGCATGACGTTCTGGAAGCGCTCGGACATGTGGTTCAGCGCGCGGTCGGTGTAGACCACGGAGTATTCCAGCAGTCCTTCCGGATCGATATGGGGCAGCAGGCCGGCCATGGTGCTCTCCTGGTGGGTAGCCGCCGGCGCCCGGCGGCCACGTCGGTTGTGCAGGTATGCAAGGGCTGCCCGGCGCGGCGCCGGGCGGGGATCAAGAATACGAGGAAACGCGCCTCGGGGAAAGTGGCGCCGGCGCGCTCAGGCCGTATCCGGGGAGCCGGCGAGGGTGGCAACCAGGTTGGGCAGCAGGGTGGTAGAGCCCAGGCGCAGGTGCGTCGGCGCAATCCAGGCCGGCCCCATGATGTCTGCTACCAGCGACAGATAGGTAGCGGCGTCTTCGGCGGTATCAACGCCGCCGGCGGCCTTGAAGCCGACGTCTTCGCCGCTTTCCCTGATGGCCTCGAGCATGACGGTCGCCGCCTCGGGCGTGGCGCCGGTGGCGGCCCTGCCGGTGGCGGTCTTGAGGAAGTCGGCGCCGCCTTCGATGGCAAGCTCGCTTGCGCGCCTGATCTGCGCCGGGTCTTCAAGCTCGCCGGCTTCGAGAATGACCTTCAGCAGCGCCTGGCCGCCGCAGGCCGCCTTGCACATCTCGACAAACTCGAGGCAGGTGTCTTCGTCGCCGTCGAGCAGGGCCCGCCAGGGCAGCACCACGTCGACCTCATCGGCGCCCGAGGCCACGGCTTCCCGGGTCTCCCGGGCGGCGGCCATGATATCGTCACCGCCCTCGGGGAAATTGGCGACCGCGGCAATTCTGACCTCGCCGCTCAGCGTGTGGGCGGTCAGGGCGCGCCGCGCGGCCACCACGAACTGCGGGTAGACGCACACCGCTGCCGGGTGGCCGAACGGGGTTTTGGCCTGCTGGCACAGCGACTCGATGTCGGCGTCGCGGTCCGCCGTGTCAAGGCGGGTCACATCCAGCAGCGGTAGCGCCTGGCGCGCGGCTTGTAGCAAATTGATCGAGGCTGGCATGGGGGTCTCACTGGTTGATGAAAGCGGTATCGGTCAGCGGGCCGGCAACGGCGGTGGCGGGCTGCGCGCACGGCGGCCGGGAGCGCTATTCTACCAGAGCCAGCTGCCCGGCCGCGCCGGCGGGAGGCCGCGGCGCACCTTGATAAAGCCGGTGACGCAGCGCACGGCCAGCCACACCGCCAGAAGCGGCCACAGGATGGCACCCAGGGCGAAAACGCTCAAGGCAAAGACGACGCAGAAATACAGCGTGCCGATCCAGAAGGTGCGGATCAGGTAGCGGTAATGGGGCTGGAGCCAGGGAGCGGCGTTCTTGCGGTAGACGTAGGCCACGATCACGCCGATCAGCAGCGTGAGGTTGGCGGTGACGATGCCGCCCAGAAACAGGGCGTAGACGATTTGCGGCGTGCGCGCCTCCTCGCGGGAGGGGTGGCGTTCGGTCATGGTGCGGTCTCGTGGCAAGGGGGGCGAGGGCTCAGTAAAGCCGAAAGTCGCGGTAGTCGGGTCGTCCCTGCTGTTCCTGAACGACCTTGCGGTAGCGCTTGTATTCCCATTGGTACTGGGCCGGGTCCAGGGCAATGGCGGCCTCGACGCTGGCGTTGACGCCGGTGGCCGAAGTCACCTCCTCGGCGCTGTAGACGCGCTGGTCGGCGTCGAGAAAATGGATCTCGAAGCCCTGGCCGGGCACGCGCAGGGCGACCCCGGTTACCACCCGAGCCCGGGTTCGGGCGACCAGCTTGGATAGCAGCGTGGCGGTATAGGCGTCGCGGTGAAAAAACGGCGCAAACACCCCGCTGCCCCAGCCGGGCTCCTGGTCGGGCAGGATGCCGATGGCCTCGTGGCGCTTGAGCGCCTTGAGCAGCGCCGCCACGCCCCGGGCGTTGGTGGGCACCAGCGCAGCTCCCTGGCGTTCGCGGCCGTGGCGAATGACCGGGTCGAGCGCGGCCATTTTGGGCGGCTCGTACATGGCGGTGAAGGGGAAATGGCTGGACAGCCAGAAGTTGAGCACTTCCCAGTTGCCAAAGTGCGGGGCGAGCACGATCACGCCGCGGCCTTCCTGCCGGGCGCTGTCGAGCTTGTCGCGGCCACGCACCGCCACGATACCGGCGGCGACGCGCTCGGGGGGCGCCATCCAGGCGTGGCCAAGCTCGAGCATGGTGGCGGCGGAGTGATGCAGGCTGCGCCGGGTCAGCGCCCGGCGGCTTTTGGCATCGAGCTCAGGGTAGACCGCCGCCAGGTTGCGCCGGGTGACTTCGCGCTCGCGCCGGCTCAGCCGGTAGACCAGCGCCCCGGCCAGGCGCGCCAGGCGCCACAGCCGGGCGAGCGGCCAGCCGGCCAGGCGGCGCCACAGCCAGGCGACGGCGCCGGCTCGGCGGCTGTGTGCAGAGGGGATAGTCGTCATACGCTTACAAAAGCCAGCTGTCGACGCTGTGCGGCGCGCGCTTTTCCTGCACGCCCTTGAAGCCCTTGACGCAGCGCACGATAAACCACACCGCCAGCGCCAGCAGCAGCGGAAAGCCGATAACGATCAGCGTCAGCAGCGTCGCGACGCTGGCGTAGAGCAGGCCGATCCAGAAGGTGCGGATCTGGTAGCGGTAGTGCTCGTCGAGCCAGGCCGGGCCGCTGCCGCCGTAGGTATAGGCGATGACCACGCCGATGACGGAGGTGAAGCCGACCACAAAGCTGGCCAGATAGAGCGCGTACACCACGGTGACCATGGTGGTGTCCGGCGAGCGGGGCGACTCGCTTACCACCTCTCCCTTTCCGGGAGCCTGCTGAGGGGCACCCTCTTTCATATGCATAACCTCTGTTGTTTCGCAGGCGCCGTCCAGGCGGCCGCCCGGGCATCATGATACCCGGGCGCGGCGCCGGGTTCACCGGTAGGCGTCGTCTTCCGGCGGGATTTTTTCCGGCTGGCGCAGCGGGCGGGCAACTTCCAGCAGGTTGCCGTCGGGGTCGCGCAGGTAAACGGACTCGATGGGGCCGTTGGCGCCCTGGCGGTCGACCGGCCCCAGCTCGATATCGATGCCCAGAGCGTCCAGGTGCTGCTTGAACTCGGTCAGCGGCAGCTGGCAGCGTAGGCACAGATCCAGGCTGCCCGGGGTCGGCGTGGCCGAAATGGGGGCGATGTCGGTATCGGTCTGATGCAGGCGCAGGGCCGTGTCGCCAAGCATCAGGTCCACGCGCTGGGCGTCGCGGTAGCGCACATCCAGCCCCAGCACCCGGGAATAGAAATCCACGGCGCGGGTAATATCGGTTACCGTGATGACCAGATGGTCCAGTCCTGAAAGCATGGCACTTTCCTTGCGTCAAAAGGCGTAAAGCGAAGCGTATACCGTCAAGAATACGCTGCCGGGGCATTTTGACGCAAAAGCCTTGCTCCGCGCCGGGCGCGGCGGAAAGCGCAGGCATCCAGGTCTGTGCTTGCGCGCTGGACAGAAGCTTGACGATCAGACGATAACGGAGGTGGGGAGACGAATGAGCGCAAAGACAGAGACTACCGATCACCTGGGTGCGGCTGATAGCGTCGTTGCATGGCACCGCCATGAGGGCGTGGTGCGGCTGACCGTCAACCGGCCCAAGGCGCTTAACGCCTTGAACGAAGAAGTCATCGAGGCTCTGGAAACGGCCCTCGACGCCCTGGAGCGCGACGCCGAGCTGCGCGGGGTGCTGATTTCCGGCGCCGGCGACAAGGCCTTTGTGGCCGGCGCCGACATTACCCGAATGCGCGAGCTGACCGCCCCCGAAGCCCGGGCGTTTGCCGGCCGCGCCCAGACCGTCCTCAAGCGCCTGGAGCGCCTGCCGGTGCCGGTGGTAGCGCTGGTCAACGGCTTTTGCCTGGGCGGCGGCTGCGAGCTGGCGCTGGCCTGCGACTGGGCGGTGGCAGGCGACAACGCCGTGTTCGGCCAGCCGGAAGTTCAGCTGGGCATCATCCCCGGCTTTGGCGGCACCCAGCGCCTGCCGCGCCGGGTCGGGCCGGCCATGGCGCTGGAGCTGGTGACCACCGGGCGCAAGATCGACGCGGCCGAGGCGCTGCGCATCGGGCTCGTTAACCAGGTGATGCCTCAGGCGGAGCTTGATACTTACGCCGAGACGCTCGGCGATGAGCTCCGAGCCAGCGCGCCCGGCGCCGTGGGCACCGCCAAGCGTGCGCTATACGACGGCATGGAGCAGCCGCTGGACAGCGCGCTGGCGCTGGAGACAGGCCTTTTTGCCCTGTGCTTTGCCGGCGACGAGCAGGCCGAAGGCATGGCGGCGTTCGTGGAAAAACGCCCGGCTCGGTTTTGATCCGGATTTTTGCCCGCCGACCCCGGGAAATTTACGGCAAATCATGCTTTACTGAAGCGTTTTTTATCCCCTTGTCAAGGAGAGCAAGGCATGATGCCGATCCGTCAAGCGCTACCCCTGGCCATGGCGGCCAGCCTTGCCGCCGTCGCGTCGCCGGCAGTGGCAAGCGACAGCAAGGCCTTCAGCTTCAAGATTGCCAACGACGGCATGATCAGCAACGACGACGGCCACTACACCAGCGGCGTGGCGCTTGGCTACAGCTTTGCCCCTGACGCCGACCACTGGAGCCAGCGTGTGTCCCGGGCGCTGCCCAACGGGCTGATCGAGCGCGCCGAGCGGGCCGAATACCGGCTGACGCACAAGATCTATACGCCGGACAACATCAAGACCTCGGCGCTGATCGAGGATGATCGCCCCTACGCCGGGCTGGTGTACGGCGGCGTTTCGCTGTTCGGCACCGACGCCACGGTCCGGGGGCGCGTGACGACGGATCTGCATCTGGACCTGGGCATGGTCGGGCCGTCGTCGCTTGCCGACAGCATTCAGCAGGAGGTGCACCGCCGGCTGGGCAATAACCGCCCCCAGGGATGGTCGCATCAGCTCGGCGACGAGGCCATTGTCAACCTGGGCGTGCAGCGCCAGTGGTGGCAGGAAACACCGCTTGCCGGCAAGCAGCTGGCCTACGGGCCCGCCGCCGGCGTCGCCCTGGGCAACCTGCACACCTATGCAAGCATCGGCTACAACGTGCGCTTTGGCGACGAGGCGAGAAGCGTGCCCAGTCTTTCGCCCCGTTCGTCCAGCAGCGCGGGGTTTGACGCCGAGAAGGGGTGGCGCTGGTATCTGTTCGCCGGGACGGAGGGCTACTACGTGGCGCACAACCTCCTGCTCGACGGCAACACTTTTTCCAGCAGCCATTCGGTCAGCCGGCGCGAATGGGTGGGAGATCTCTCGGCCGGCCTGGCCCTGGGATGGAACGACTGGCAGGTGCGCTTTGCCGCCGTGCAGCGCAGCCGAGAATTTCGCGGTCAGGATGACCCCGACAAGTTTGCCGCGCTGACGCTGGGCAAGCGCCTGTAGGCGCCGCGCCAGCGTCAGCGGCTCAGCGGGGCGCCGGGCGGCTAGCCGATCTTGTCCTGGGTGCGGTGCTCGAAGTCGCTTGAGTCGTGGCGCTCCAGCAGCTGCTCGTGGGGCTCGCCGAAGGAGCGGTTGACCATGCAGCCGCGCTTGACCTCGGGGCGCTCGGCGATATCCCGGGCCCAGCGCATGACGTGCTGGTATTCGTGGGTCTGGAGGAACTCGGTGGCGTCGTATACCCGGCCCAGCGCCAGCTGACCGAACCACGCCCAGTTGGCAATGTCGGCGATGCTGTAGGCGTCGCCGTTGAGGTAGCGGGTTTCCGCCAGGCGCTGGTTGAGCACGTCGAGCAGGCGCTTGGTCTCCATGGCGTAGCGGTCGATGGGGTACTTCATCGCCTCCGGCGCATAGGCAAAAAAGTGGCCGAAGCCGCCGCCGACGAAGGGCGCGCTGCCCATTTGCCAGAACAGCCAGCTCAGCGTTTCGGTGCGCGCCGCGGGGGCTTTTGGCAGCAGGGCGTCAAACTGCTCGGCGAGGTACAAAAGGATGGCGCCGGATTCAAACACCCGCTGGGGGCTGTCCTGGCCGTGGTCGACAAGCGCGGGGATCTTGGAGTTGGGGTTGGCCTCGACAAAGCCGCTGCCGAACTGGTCGCCCTCGCCGATATCGATGAGCCAGGCGTCGTATTCGGCGTCGTGGCCAAGGGCCAAAAGCTCCTCGAACATGATGGTGGCCTTGACGCCGTTGGGCGTGGCCAGGGAGTAAAGCTGAAAGCGGTGCTGGCCCACCGGCAGCTCGCGGTCGTGGGTGGCGCCGGCGGTGGGGCGGTTGGTGCCGGCAAACTTGCCGCCGTTACCGGCTTCCCACTGCCAGACACGGGGCAGGGTGTAGGACGTATCGCTCATGGTGATCTCCTGTGATAGCAACGGGGTCGAGGACTCAAAAGTTGGCGCCCCATGCCGTGACCTCGGCTAAAAGCCGGCGTGGCGTCGGGCAGCTTTAGAGGCATAACATATGCCTGCCAAAGCCGCAAAAAAGGAGAGGCGCGACGCGCGCAGCCTGAGCGGCGACAGGCGTCTGCCGTCTTGATAAAGCCCCGGCTTCGCTGCACGATGGGCTTTGTTGCCGTGACCTGTCGCCGCGCACGGCGGCAGAGCGGCCGCCAATCGGCTACGAATAACGCTAAGCTAAGGAGTATCGCTATGGATCGTCATGCAAGCGCACACTGGGAAGGCGGACTGAAAGACGGCAAGGGTACGGTCTCGAGCGAGAGCGGCGTCCTCGACGCGCGCCCGTACAATTTCGGCCAGCGCTTCGAGAATGAAAAGGGCACCAACCCCGAAGAGCTGGTAGCGGCGGCGCACGCCAGCTGCTTTTCCATGGCGCTGTCGATGGTGCTGGGCGAAGCCGGCTACACGCCGGACGCCGTCGATACCCAGGCAAAGGTTACCCTTCAGGAAGGCGACGGCGGCTTTGAAATCCCCACGATCCACCTGGACGTGACGGCAACGGTGCCGGGTGCCGACGACGCGGCGTTCCAGAAGGCGGCCGAAGGCGCCAAGGAAGGCTGCCCGATTTCCAAGCTGTTTAACGCCAACATCACCATGAGCGCCACGCTGAAAAACGCCTAGATTGACGCCCAGGCTTCATCGGTTCTCGCCTCCGGGCGGGACTACGCAAGTGCAAGGCCCTGACGGTCGTCAGGGCTTTTTTGCGTTTGGCAGGGTGGCCCGGCGCCGGCGAGGCGGATAGGTGCGCAGCTCGCCGGCGGGGCGCCGGGTCATGTCGATATCCATGCCGTAGCCCCGAGCGAGCAGCTCCACCAGCATCATCGCCGACAGGCCCCAGATCACGTAGTCGTCGACCCGGTAGCTGGGCACGTAGTAGCGGCGCCCTTCGGCAGTAATGACGTCGGTATGGGTGCGCCGGTCGTCGAGAAAGTACGCCAGCGGCACTTCGAAAATGGCGTCGAGCTCGTCAGGCTCGGCTCTGAGCGGCAGGTCCGGAGGAATCACGCCGACCCAGGGAGTGACCTGGAGGCCGTGGAGCGACACCAGGTCCGACAGCCGCCCAAGCGAGGTGACCTGGCTCGGCGCCAGGGCAATTTCCTCTTCGCTCTCGCGCAGCGCCGTGGCGTAGAGGTCGCGGTCGCCGGGGTCGCGCTTGCCGCCGGGAAACGCTACCTGCCCGCGGTGGGTGGTCAGGTGCAGCGCGCGGCGGGTAAACAGCAGCGTGGGCTCGGCGCGGTCAACAATGGGCAGCAGCACGGCGGCCTGGGGCAGGCCCAGGTGGTCAAGCGTGGGCGGGCGGTACGCTTGCAGGCGCTGGCGCAGGGTGTCTAGCATGGGCGGCTGTCTCTCGCGGCGCTCATATGTCGGCCAGCTGCCAGACATCAAAGGCCGGCTCTTCATAGGGGTGGGCGAGCCTGAGAGCGGCAACGGCGGCGTGAATCACCTCGTCGTCGCAGGCCAGCTCTACCCTGAGCTCCTCGACCCGGGTCAGCGAGTCGACCTCGCCGATGTGCGGCTCGGCACCGGCCAGCGGGCGGAACTGCCCGGTGCCCCGGGTTTGAAAACAGCACGCTTCATAGTTGCCCTGGCGCCCGGCGCCGGTTTCGAATACCGCTTCCTTGACGCTTTCAGCCGCGTCCAGCGGCACGTAAAAAGCCAGCTTGTACATATTTGCCTCCCGGCATTAGTGAGGGATAGCAGCTATCTTGCCAAAAGTGCGGGGTAAAAAGCGACGCTCGCCGGGTCTGACAAAAAGGAGACTGCCCATGGAGGCCGGACTGCGCGCCCTGCTTGAGGAGCAGGGAGTGAAAGCCACCGAGACGCCCCGCCTGATCAGCGCGGGAGGGAACAATGCCGTATACTTTCTGGCCATCGCCGAGGGCGAGCTTATCGCCAAGAGCGACGCGCCCGAGCAGCTGGAGGGCGAGGCCGATGGGCTCATGGCGCTTGCCCGGGCCGCCAGCGGGCTAATCGTGCCCGAGGTAGTCGGCTGCGGCCACGGCTGGCTGTTGACCGAGGCGCTGGAAACCGCCGGCGGCGGTGACGAGACCGCGCTGGGTGAGGGGCTGCGCCGACTTCACCAGACGTCGTTCAGGGAGCACGGCTGGCACCGCGACAACGCCTGCGGGCAGACGCCCCAGCCCAATGCGCCCATGGCGGACGGCCGCGCCTTTCAGCGGGAAAGGCGCCTGCTGCCGCTGGTGGCGGCCTGCGCCCGGCTGGAGCTGCTGGACCCAGAGACCCAGCGGCGCATCCGCCGCCAGGCCGAGACTCTGGAAGACTGGCTGACGCCGGCTGCACCCCGGCTTGTTCACGGCGACCTCTGGGCCGGCAACGTGCTTTATACCCCGCGCGGCCCGGCGATGATCGACCCGGCGGTATACGCCCACTATCCGGAGGTGGACCTGGCCATGCTGACGCTGTTCGGCGCCCCGGGTAGGGCATTTTTCGACGCCTACTGGGACGGCGCCGCGCCGGCGGACTGGCCGCGGCGCGAAGCGCTGTTTCAGCTTTATCCGCTGCTCAACCATGTGCTGCTGTTCGGCACCGGCTACCTCGGTGGTGTGCGCCGGGCGCTTTCCCGGTTGGAGCGCGCCGGCTAGCGGCGAATCAAGCGGTGACAATCGTGCAAAAGCGCTGTGCTTGCCGCGCTAACATGCGATAATGTATGTAAGTTCCGGCCCTCCCGGCCAACCTGAAACCGATCATCATGTAACGAGGAAGACGTCATGCTGCGACAGCCCCTCACATCTGCCCTGACCACGGCGCGTCGCGCGCTGCTGCCTTCGCTCATCGCGGCGGCCTGGGCGACGCCGGCCCTGTCGGCGGATCTTTTGACCATCACCCGGGACGCGCTGGACAACAACGCCGCGCTGGGGTCCGCCGAGGCGGTGACGGAAAGCACCAGGGCCGCCCGGGACGCCGAACAGGGCAACTTGCTGCCGCAGATCAACGCCCAGGGTAACGCCGCCCACAGCGAGCAGTTCGAGCGGCAAAGCCGTCAGGGAGCGCCCGGCATGCCGGGGGCGGGCTCTCAGGACGACAGCGTCAACAGCGCCAGCCTCACCCTCGAGGCCACCCAGGCGCTGTTCGATGCCCTCAACAGCCGCGAGGTGACCAAAGCCGAGCGCCAGATTGATCAGCAGCTTTACCAGCTGGCCGCTACCGAGCAGGAGGTGCTGATCAACGTGGCATCGGCCTACTTCGAGATCCTCCGCGCCCACGAGATCCTCGAGGCCCGTCGCGCCCAGGAGCGCGCCATCGGCCGCCAGCTCGAGCAGGCCAAGGAGCAGTTTGACGTCGGCCTGATCGCGATTACCGAGGTGGAAGAAGCCCAGGCGCGCTTCGACCAGTCCCGGGCCGAGCGCATCGCCGGGCAAAGCGATCTTCAGGTCAGCTTTGAGGCGCTCGAGCGCCTGACCGGCAAGCGCTATTCAGACGTGGAAGCGCTGGGCGACGACATGCCCATTCAGGTACCGACCCCGGATGACCGCCAGCACTGGGTCGATCTGGCGGTGGAAAACAATCCCCAGGTGCTGGCTAGCCAGGCCGGCGTCGAGGTCAGCCAAAGCAACGTCGACATTGCCCGGGCCAACCGCCTGCCTACGGTCAGCGCCTTTGCCAGCTACAACTACGACGACAACGACGCCGACGGCGTGGACGGCTATAACTCCGAAGGCCAGGTCGGCGTGCAGTTCAGCCTGCCGCTTTATACCGGCGGTACCACCACCTCGACGATTCGCCAGAACACCTTCCTGCTGGAGTCCAGCCAGTACGACTTTGAAGACCAGCGCCGCGAAGCCGTCCAGCAGGTGCGCTCGCGCTATACCCAGGTAAGCAACAACGTCTCCACGGTGGATGCACGCCGTCAGGCGATCGTCTCCAACCAGAGCGCGCTGGACGCCACCCGGGCCGGCTATGAAGTGGGCACGCGCAACATCGTCGACGTGCTCGACGCCGAGCAAAACCTCTACAACGCCATGGCCGACTACGCCAGCGCCCGCTACGACTACGTGATCAACCTGCTCACGCTGCGCCAGCAGGCCGGCGTGCTGGACGTCGATGCGCTGGAAGAGGTCAACGGCTGGCTGAGCGCAGACAGCGTCAGCTTCACCCTCCCCGAAGAAAACGCGGATAGCGTGACCCGCATCGGCGAGCGGCCGACGCGCGACTCCTGAAGCATCAGTTCGCTAAACACCGGTTCGCTGCCGCAGGCCTGACGGGGTGGCGTTCATGTTTACATTCATGTGTGTATGGTTGTAGGCTTTGCACATTCTGTCAGGGCGTTAACGGATACAAGGACATCATGAAAACGACGTTGAGTAGAGTTGGCCGCGCGGCCGCCGCCGTGGGAGCCAGCGTATTGCTGGCTGCCTGCGGCGGCGAAGAGGCCTCGGATCAGCAGGGCCAGCAGGGCGGCGAAGAGCAGGGCAAGCCCCGATCCGTCGAGGTCACCACGCTTGAGCGCCAGGACGTCGCGCTGGAGAAATCCTATCCGGCCCTGCTGCGCAGCGATGACGAAGTCACGCTGGTGGCGCGGGTGACCGGCACGCTGGAAAAAAGGCTGTTCGAACCGGGCCAAATGGTCGAAAAGGGCGACACGCTCTACCGTATCGAGCCCGACCGCTACCAGACGGCGGTTAACCAGCGCAAGGCCGATCTGGAAAGCGCCCGCGCCAAGCTGTCGCGCGCCCAGCGCGACGCCGAGCGCTTTGAGCGCCTGCTCAGCCAGAACTCGGTGAGCCGCCAGCAGTACGACCAGGCGCTGGCCGATCGGCGGGTGGCCCAGGCAAGCGTAGCCCAGGCCTCGGCGGCGCTGGAAAGCGCCAATATCGATCTCGACTATGCCGGCGTGACGGCGCCGGTATCGGGCATGATCAGCCTGAGCATGGTCAACGTCGGCAACCTTGTCGACTCGGGCACCAGGCTTGCCACCATTACTCCGCTTGACCCGCTGGAAGTGCGCTTTCAGCTGCCCCAGAAGGATGCCTATGAGCTGCGCCATCAGCTGAAAGACGGCGCCGATATCGAGAGCATCGGCGCCCGGCTTGAGCTGCCGGGCAGCGACACCGGGCTTAGCGGGCATCTGGACTTTCTCGGCGCGCGGGTAGACGAAGCGACCAGCACCGTGCAGGCCAACGCCAACTTTGCCAACCCTGACGGCCAGGTGTTGCCCGGCCAGTACGTGCGCGTGCACCTGGAAGGCCTCAAGCGCTACGACGTGCTGGCGGTGCCGGAAATTGCCCTGACCCAGGGGCTGATGGGCCCCCAGGTCTTTGTTCTTGACGAGGAGGACAAGGCACGCGCCCAAACCGTGGACCTTGGCGACCTGGCCGGCCCCTGGCAGATTCTGCGCGACGGCGTAGAGGCCGGCGATCGCGTGGTCGTGGGCGATCCGGCCGGACTCAAGCCCGGCACGCCGATCAAGCCGGAATCCTTTGACGGCGATGCGGGCGCGCTGATGGAAGAGGCCAGGGAAGAAAAGCAGGCCGAAGAGCAGCAGGAGAAACAGGAAGCCCAGGAGGCACAGCAGGAGCAGCAGCAAGCGCCGGGTGAAGACGCCGAGTCGTCAGCGGATACCGAACAGTCCCAGGCCGCGGCGGATGACGAGGACGCGTCGTAATGAATTTCTCCAACTTCTTCATCAAACGGCCGATCTTTGCCACGGTCATTGCCATTATCCTGACCGTGATCGGGGTCATGAGCATGCGCGTGCTGCCCATCGAGCAGTACCCAAGCATCGTGCCGCCCACGGTGTCGGTTAGCGCCCAGTTCCCGGGGGCCGATGCCGAAACCGTGGCGCAAACCGTAGCGGCGCCGCTGGCCGAGTCGATCAACGGCGTCGAGGACATGCTCTACATGACCTCGACCAGTGCCGACAACGGCTCGATGAGCCTGTCGATCGCCTTTGACATCGGCACCGACGGCGACATCAACACCATCAACGTCAACAACCGGGTGCAGGGGGCGCTGTCCCAGCTGCCCGAGGCAGTTCAGGACCAGGGCGTACAGGTCGAGCTCAGGTCAAGCTCGATTCTGATGATGATCGCAATGACCTCGCCCCAGGAAGACTACGACCGCGTCTACCTGCAGAACTACGCCACGCTCAACATCCTCGACGAGCTGCGCCAGGTGCCAGGGGTCGGCGAGGCCGAAGTACTCGGTGGCGGCGAGTTCGCCATGCGCATCTGGATGGACCCCAACAAGCTGTCCCAGTATGACCTGACGCCGGCCGAGGTGGCCACGGCGATTCGCTCGCAGAACACCGAGGTGCCGGCGGGCAGCCTGGCGGCCACGCCCCAGAGCGAGCCCCGGGCGTTTACCTATACCATCACCGCCGGCGGGCGGCTGAACAACGTCGATGATTTCCGCAACATCGAGCTTCGCACCAACCCCGACGGCTCCTCGCTGACCCTGGAGGACGTCGCCCGCGTCGAGCTGGGTGCGTCGTTCTACGGCGTCGAGGCGCGGCTGAACGGCGGCACCATGGCGCCGATCGTCATCAACCAGCAGCCCGGCGCCAACGCCCTTGAAACCGCCAAGGCGGTCAAGGACACCATGCAAGAGCTCGAGCAGCGCTTCCCCGAAGGGCTCGACTACGTGGTGCCCTACGACACCACGCTGTTTATCGATGCTTCGGTAGAAACCGTGCTGCACACCTTCATCGAAGCCTTCCTGATCGTCGGCGTGATCCTGTTCATCTTCCTGCAGAACTGGCGCTTTACCGTGATCGCCATGTCGGTGGTGCCGGTCTCGGTGCTGGCCACCTTCGCCGGTTTCTACATGTTTGGCTTTTCCATCAACCTGTTGACGCTGTTTGCCCTGGTGCTGTCGATAGGCATTGTGGTGGACGACGCCATTCTGGTGGTGGAAAACGTCGAAAGGGTGCTCGGCGAGGAGGACCTGACCGTGCGTCAGGCCACCGTGCGCGCGATGCAGGAAGTCGGCGGGCCGATTATCGCGACGTCGCTGATCATGGCGGCGGTGTTTGTGCCCGTGGCCTTCCTCGGCGGCTTTACCGGGCAGATTTACCAGCAGTTCGCCCTGACCGTGGCGATTTCGGTGGCGTTCTCGGCGCTGATGGCGCTGACGTTTACCCCGGCGCTGTCGGCGATTTTCATCAAGAACAAGAAAGATACAGAAGAGACGAAAGCGATGCGCGCGCTGCATACGCCGCTGCGCCTGTTTGACCGTATTTTTGCCGGCATCACCGCCGCCTATATGGCTGCGGTGAAGGTGCTGGTGCGCTTCTGGGGGCTGGCCCTGCTGCTTACTGCCCTGGTGGGCGGGGCGACCTGGTGGCTTTATGAAACCACGCCGGCCACGCTGGTGCCGGAGACGGACCAGGGTATCGTGCTGGCTACCGTATCGCTGCCGGACTCGGCGTCGCTGACGCGC
This sequence comes from Halomonas piscis, assembly GCF_031886125.1. Classification (NCBI taxonomy): domain Bacteria; kingdom Pseudomonadati; phylum Pseudomonadota; class Gammaproteobacteria; order Oceanospirillales; family Halomonadaceae; genus Halomonas; species Halomonas piscis. The sequence continues at coordinate 2,414,696 of NZ_CP119391.1, read as the reverse complement.
ACCCGGGACTACATGTCGCGGCTTTCCGAGCGTATCGAGGAGATTCCCGGCGTAGAGTATTCCTCGGCGGTAGCCGGTTACGACATGCTGTCAAGCGCGGTGAATACCGCTCGGGGCATCATGTTCATCAACATGGACGACTGGTCCGAGCGTGACCTGACGGCGGAGCAGCTGGTAGGCAAGATCATGCAGCTGGGCGCCGAGACCGACGGCGGTGAAGCGATGGCGTTCAACGTGCCGCCAATTATCGGGCTCTCCACCACCGGCGGCTTTACCGGCTATCTGCAGTCGTTTGGCGGTGCCTCTTCCCAGGAGCTCTACGAGGCTTCGCTCAAGGTCATGCAGGCGGCCAACGAGCACCCGGGACTCAACCAGGTGTTTTCCACCTTCAACGTCAACGTGCCGGGCTACCGGGCCGAGATCGACCAGCAGAAGGTGCTGGGCTATGGCGTATCGCTGACGGACTTGTACTCGACGCTGTCCAACACCTTCGGTAACGGTTTCGTTAACTACTTCAGCTACCAGAACCGCAACTTCCAGGTCTATCTGCAAAACGAGGACGAGTTCCGCAAGACGCCGGACGATATTGGCAACGTCTATGTGCGCGGGGGCAACGGCGAGCGTATTCCGCTTTCCGAATTCGTGACGCTCGAGCGCCAGACCAAGCCCTCGGTGGTATCGCGCTTCGGGGTGTACCTGGGCGCGCAGTTCCAGGGCGAGCCGGCGGAAGGCTACAGCTCTACCCAGGCCATCGACACCATGGAAGAGATCGTTCAGGAAACCCTGGGCGATGAATGGGGCATGGGCTGGACCGGTACCGCCTACCAGGAATCCACCCAGGGGGGTGCGGCGACGCTTGCCATCGTCTTCGGCCTGCTGATGGTGTTTTTGATCCTGGCGGCCCAGTACGAAAGCTGGTCGCTGCCGCTGGCGGTGCTTACCGCCACGCCTTTCGCCCTGTTTGGCGGCATCGGCGGGGTGGCCCTGCGCGGGCTTGACAGCAGCGTGTACGTCGAGATCGGCATGCTGGTGGTCGTGGGGCTGGCGGCGAAAAACGCCATCCTGATCGTGGAGTTTGCCGAGCTGCAGCGCAAAGAAATGGGCAAAAGCATTCGCGAAGCGGCGATCATCGCCGCCGAGCTGCGCTTCAGGCCCATCGTGATGACGTCGCTGGCCTTTATCCTGGGTACGATGCCGCTGGCGCTGGCGACCGGGGCGAGCGATACCAGCAGCCACCACATCGGCACCACGGTATCGGTCGGCATGGCAACGGTGGCCGTCGTCTCCAGCTGCTTTGTTCCCAGCTTCTACGCCATGATTGCCGGCGTGGCCGACTGGGCCAACCGCAAGCGCGGCGCAGGCGGCGACCAAAGCACCGAAGAAGACAGCAATAATACCTCGGCATAAAACCTGAAAAGCGCCTGCGCCGGACGCGCAGGCTCATATAGCAGGCTTATATGAAAGAAATGAGCACCGGCCATTGGGTCGGTGCTTTTTTATGTCGGCATGCCGGCAAAGCCAAGCCTTAAAGTATATAAGCGGCTTGTGGGCTATACTGGAAACGGCAAGAGATGAATGGAAGGGGGCAAGATATGGAAAACGTCAACGCGCTTTTTATCAGCTTTCCGATGATCGTGTTCAGCCTGCTGGTGCCGCTGGTAGTGCTTTATTGGCTGCTGGCCACCGTGCGGCTGGTGCCGGTCGAGCTTTTTGAGCGCGATAGCCTCAGGCACGAACACACCGCAAGCACGCTGGTGTCGCTTGGCTTTGCCGGCGTGCCGGCGACCTTTGCGCTGAGCGTGCTGATCGTTTTAGCCGGGTTGATCACCCTGGCCGTTGAGTTTTTCGTGCTCAGTCGGCTGTCGTTGGGGCTGTTTCGCGTGCCGTTGGGTGTGGCCGTGCTGTGGGCAGCGTTTGCGCTGGCGTCACCGCTGGCGGCGCGCCTGTGTCATAAAACCCACCGCTGGTTCCACGGTCAGCGCCGTACGCTGCTCGGCGAGATGGTGGAAGTCACCAATGAGGCGGATGCCGACGGCTGGGCCGATGCCGTCCTGCTGAGCGACCGTAGCTGTTACGTACGCCTGCACGGCAAGCGGCAAAGCGGAAGGATACCCAAGGCCGGGGAGCACCGGGTGCTGGTCAAGTTTATCGCCGGGGAAAACGCCTACCGCAGCGTCACCGAAGATGCCTACCGCGATGCTCGCGCCCACGCCCGGCGCCTGACCCTGCAGCGCAAGACGTCGTCGCATCACCTGTAGGTCCGCGGGGGAGGGTTGCGCTGCATCAGGGCCAGCTGGGTATCAATCAGGCGTGCCCCTTCGCGGCGAATCGAGTAGCTTTCGTGGTTGCGCAGCCAGTCGTGAAACAACCCGGCCAGCATGGCCTGCATGATCTGCGCGGCCACGTCCGGCGCCAGGCAGGGGCGCAGCTGGCCGAGCTTGTCGGCCATGTTGAAGTACTTGAGCAGCGCGCCGCAGGTTTCGGCGGACATTTCGTTTTGCATGGCCAGCGGGTCGATGTCGCCAAACGTTTCGCAGTGGTGCAGCAGGATGGAATGCACGCGCCGGTAGCGCGGCTGCTCCAGGTGCGCAAAGCCGTTCAGGCAGGCCAGCCGCACCGCTTCCAGCGGTTGTTGGTCGAGGGTGGTATCGTCGAGCTCTTTTACCAGGTCTTCGAAGGGCAGGCGCACGCGCTGGAGCATGGCGTGAAAGAGATCTGCCTTGTTCTTGAAATGCCAGTACACGGCGCCCCGGGTCATGCCGGCGTGGCGGGCAATCTGGTCAAGCGAGGTGCGGGCGACCCCGTGCGCAATGAACATGTCTTCGGCGGCGTCCAGCAGCGTTTCCCGCGTGGCGGCAGCCTCGGCTTTGGTTTTTCGGGCCATGGGTCGAGCAGCCTGAAGAGTGGGTACGGCCGCCCCAGTTTACCCCACCGCCGGAATTTTTACATTCAAAAGTGTATGGATAACGCTCATCATGACAGGCAGACCTTCACCCAGACCTTCATCGGCGCGCGCCTTTTCAGCTGGGTCGGGAAAGCGTGGCCCCGGGCACGCGCCGACAGATCGACGTGCCGGTAGCGCGGCTTTATACCCATACGCCGCTGAATATTCCGGTAGAGGTGGTGCACGGGCGCCGGGAAGGACCGGTGCTGCTGGTATGCGGCGGCATTCACGGCGATGAAATCAACGGCGTGGAGATTGTCCGCCGGCTGCTCCACGTCAAGGCCATTGCTGCCCTGCGCGGCACGCTGATTGCCGTGCCGGTGGTTAACGTCTTCGGCTTTTTGCAGCAAATCCGTTATTTGCCCGACAGGCGCGACCTCAACCGCTGCTTTCCCGGGAGCGAAAGCGGCTCGCTTGGCGGGCGTATCGCGGCGCTGTTTTGCGAACAGATCGTCGATCACGCCACCCATATCATCGATCTGCATACCGGGGCGCTGCACCGCACCAACCTGCCGCAGATCCGCGCTCGGCTAACGCCGGGTAGTGAAACCGAGCGCATGGCCGAGGCTTTCGGCGCTCCGGTCGTGCTCAACGCCGAACTGCGCGACGGCAGCCTGCGCCACTACGCCCAGCATCGCAACACGCCGGTGCTGACCTACGAGGCGGGGGAGGCGCTGCGCTTTGACGAATGGGCCATTGCCCCGGGCGTTAGCGGCGTTCTGCGCGTCATGCGGCGGCTGGGCATGCTCACCGGCACAGGGCGCCGTCGGCCCGCGCCGGTTGAGGTGGCCAACGGTTCGAGCTGGGCAAGGGCACCCATCGACGGCATCCTGCGCCCCGGCGTGCGGCTCGGCGCGCGAGTGGCCAAAGGCGATCTGCTGGGCCGGGTAGCCGGCCCTTTCGGCAATAACGTCACCGAGGTGCAGGCGGTAGCCGACGGCATCGTCATCGGCATGAGTCGCCTGCCGCTGGTCAACGAGGGCGAAGCGCTGTTTCATATCGCCCGCTTTGACGCCATCCACGAGGCCGAAACCGCGGTAGCGTCATTTCAGTCGCAGCTTACGCTGCCGCCGGCGCTTTGACGCGGCCCAGCGCATCGTCGTAAACGCTCAGGCCGGCGCCTTCACGGTGGGCGTTTTCGGCCAGGTGCCGGCGGAACTGGCGCCCGCCCGGGCATCCCTGGAATAGCCCCAGAGTGTGGCGCGTCACGTGGTTGAGCCTGGCGCCCTCGGCCAGGCGCTTGGCGATATAGGGGCGAAACGCCAGCGCCGCTTCCATGCGCTCGGCCGCCGGATTGGCCTCGCCGTAGAGGCGGCTGTCCACCTCGGCGAGCAGCCAGGGGTTCTGGTAGGCCTCGCGGCCGACCATCACGCTATCCACCCGCTCAAGCTCGTCGGCACAGGCGTCGAGGGTTTTCAACCCGCCGTTGAGGCCGATGTGAAGCGCGGGGTGGCGCATCTTGAGCCGGTGTACCCGAGCGTAGTTGAGCGGCGGCACGTCGCGGTTCTGCTTGGGAGAAAGCCCTTGAAGCCAGGCCTTGCGCGCGTGCACCGTGAATGTCCTGCAGCCGGCATCGGCCACGGTGGAGACGAAGCGCTCCAGATCTGCGTCCTCGTCCTGATCGTCGATACCGATGCGGCACTTGACCGTCACCGGAATCGACGCTGCCGCCTGCATGGCCTTTACCGCCGCGGCGACCTTTTCCGGATGCGCCATCAGGCAGGCGCCGATCAGGTTGTTCTGCACCCTATCGCTTGGGCAGCCCACGTTGAGGTTGACCTCGTCGTAGCCCCAGGCTTCGGCAACGGCCGCGCACTCGGCAAGCTCCCCGGCATCGCTTCCGCCCAGCTGCAGCGCCAGCGGATGCTCCACCGCGTCGTAGCCCAGAAAGCGCTCCCGGGGCGAGCCGTAGAGAAGGGCCCCGGTAGTAACCATTTCGGTATACAGCAGCGCCCGCCGGGTCAGCGTCCGCGCAAACGCCCGGTAGTCTCGGGTGGTCCAGTCCATCATCGGCGCGATGGAGAAGCGGCGCGCGGCATTGGCCGGGTGAGCGGCGGTCGTGTTCATGGGCATTTTCAAAAGCGATAGCGGATGGGCGTTCAGCAACGAATGGCGGGTATTCTACGCAATAACAGGGAGGCAGGACAAAAGCCCTGTTTCTGTCGCTTGCCGCTAACCACGGCTTAATCCGCTGCGGATAGCATGGGCGTCCCTGTATTCTGGTGCCATATTGCAGCTGTAAGGAGCTTCGGGTGTTATCACTGACGTTGGGGCCGCTGGCCGTTTCCGTGGGTCAGGCGCTGATCGTGCTGGCGTTTCTGGTGGCGCTGATTGCCGGCAAGATTTCTGCCGGGCGCCGGGATGTCGCCATCAGCGATACGATTATCAACCTGGCGCTGGTGGGCGGGGTGGCCGCGCGGCTTGTGTTTGTCGGGCGCTATTTTTCAAGCTACGGGATGGATCCGCTGGCCTGGATCGATATTCGTGACGGCGGCTTTGACCCCGTGGCCGGTGTGCTGGCCATGGCGGCCTACGGCGTTTATCTGGGCTGGCGGCGCGGTGCGCTGCGCCGGCCGCTTTTCATGGCGGCGTTTGCCGGGCTGCTGACCTGGGGGCTGACCGGCGGTGCCATCAGCCTGATCGAAAATCAGGCAAGCCGGCCGCCCCGGGCCGAGCTTCAGACCCTGGACAGCGCCAGGGTAGACCTTGCCAGCCTGCAGCAGCAAGCCAGCGGCAAGCCGATGGTGGTCAATCTCTGGGCGACCTGGTGCCCGCCGTGTCGCAAGGAAATGCCGATGCTGGAAAAAGCCCAGCAGGAGCGCTCCGACGTGCTGTTCGTCTTTGCCAACCAGGGCGAGGCGGCCCCCACCATCGAGGACTTTCTCGACCACGAATCGCTGGTGCTGGACAACGTGCTGCTGGATCTCAAGGGCGCCATTGGTCAGGAAGCCGGGTCGGCGGCGCTGCCGACCACGCTGTTTTATGACGCCAGCGGCAAGCTGGTGGACACCCACCTGGGCGAGCTTTCCCGGGCGACGCTGCGCCATGCGCTCAGGCGCACCGCGCCGGATGCCTGACGCCGAACTCTCCGGGGGCCGTGCTGCCCTGATAGAATGGCAGCCGGGTTTTCCGGACGCGGCCTGACGGCGGTAACCCCTGGGCCGTCAGGTTCCACTCCCCACAGCAAGATGATACCAGCCATGCTTTTTCTTTTTTTCCTCGGCGCCGGGCGGCGCTTCTGCGTGCGGGCGCTTGGCGCGGCGCTGATTTTCCTGCCGGTTGCGGCTTTGGCAGAAGCCTTGCCCGCAGGCCACTATGAGCTGCCGGAAACGGGCAACATGGTGGGCGAGATCTATCACATCACGGTCCAAGAGGGGGATACTCTGCTCGATATTGCCGCCGAGCAGCAGGTGGGCTACGAAGAAATCCGCCACGCCAATCCGGATACCAGTCTGTGGGCGCCGGAGCCCGGCACCGAGGTGACCATTCCGGCGCGCTATATTCTGCCGCCGGTACGTCGGGAAGGGCTGGTGATCAACCTGGCCGAGCTGCGGCTGTATTACTTTCCCGCTACCGCAGAGGGCGAGACGCCGACCGTGGAGACCTATCCCATCGGGATTGGCCGGGACGGTTACGACACGCCGCTGGGGGTTACCAAAACCACCATGAAGCTGGAAAATCCGGCCTGGTACCCGCCCGATTCCATCCGCCAGGAGGCGGCGGAAAAGGGCGACGCGCTGCCCTCGGTGGTGCCGGCCGGGCCGGACAACCCGCTGGGCGAGCGGGCGATCCTGCTGGACCTGCCCGGCTATCTGATCCACGGCACCAACCGTCCGGACGGCGTCGGCATGCGCGTCAGCCACGGCTGTATCCGCATGCGCCCGGACACCATCAAGAAGCTGTTTTCCCGGGTGGGCGTCGACGAGCAGGTCAACATCATTGACATGCCGGTGAAGATCGGCCGCGACGGCGAGCGCTTCTATCTGCAGGCCTATCCGCTGGACGAGCAGAAAGCGGGCATGGACGCGGTGATCCGCGCACTCGACGAAACGCCCGGCGCCCGGGAGCAGGTGCTGGATTACACGCGCCTGAAGGCGGTGCTTGCCGCCAGCGACTGGCAGCCCGTGTCGCTGGCGCCGCTGCCGGAGGCCGCGATCGAGACTCGGGCGCAGCCCCATCGCTGGTACAATGCGTTTCGCGACTGGCAGCAGTCGCTGAAAACGAAACGGGATGAAACCGAATCGCGCGATGGCGCGTAAACGGAGGCAGCCATGCACAGAGGGCGTGCGCTTATCGGGTATTCGCTGATGCTGGCCGCCGTGCTGTGGCTTGCGAGCTGCGGCGATAGCGAAGACTCCGCGCCCCGGAGCACAGCCGAGAACCCCATCGGTAACGGGGCGGCGGAGCAGACGGCCTCGTCGCCCAAAGATGCCGAGCCGCTCAAGGTAACCATGAGCGCCGAAGTGACCATGCGATCGGATCGGCGGCTGAAAGTGACCGGGAGCAGCAATCTGCCCGACAGCGCTCAGCTGCTGATCGCGATTGAGCGAGCGGCCAGCGGGGCGCGCTGGCAGGAGCGCGCCCGGGTGCAGAACGGGCAGTTCCGAGCCGGGCCTCTAGGGTTTGGCAGCGGCGTGCCGGACGGCGACTACAGCGTTCGCGTACAGCTGTCGGAAGCCGGCGTGCAGCCCGCGGCGGTACGTCGGCGCATCGGCGATGAAGGCGAGCGGCTGGCAGGCGAGCTGGTGCGCGAAGCGCCCCACGGGCTGGGACAGATCGCGGTGTATAGGCGCGCCTTCTCGATCGGCAGCGAGCTCAGGCACAGCGAGAAAGACGAGGGCGTGCGCTATCTCGAGGGCGCTTCCCAGGACGCTTCGCAAAACGCTCCCCAGGATTAGGCAGGCGCGTCGATAGTCGCCCTCAACCCGTTGTGCCTGCTGTCCGTTACGGCAGCGGTGCGTATAATGGCGCCACGCTTCTGTCTACGACGCTTACCCCTTGCGACATTAAGGATTTCACCATGACCGTACGTACCCGTATCGCGCCGTCGCCCACGGGCGATCCCCATGTTGGCACTGCCTACGTGGCGCTGTTTAACCTGTGCTTTGCGCGCCAGCACGGCGGTGAATTCATCCTGCGCATCGAGGACACCGATCGCGCGCGCTCCACGGCGGAGTCCGAGCAGATGATCCTCGACTCGCTGCGCTGGCTGGGGATCGAGTGGGACGAAGGGCCCGACGTCGGCGGGGCGCATGGCCCTTACCGGCAGAGCGAGCGCGGCGACATCTACGCCGACCATGCGCAAAGGCTGCTGGACGCCGGGCACGCGTTCAAGTGCTATCGCACCGCCGAAGAGCTGGACGAGCTGCGCGAGGGGCGCAAGGCCGCGGGCATGCACCTGGCGCTCAAGCCCGAGGATCTGGCGCTGACGGCGGACGAGCAGCAGCGTCGCGCTGACGAGGGCTGGCCTTACGTGGTGCGGATGAAAGTACCCAAGGACGGTGTCTGCGTGGTTCAGGACATGCTGCGCGGGCGTATCGACGTGGACTGGGCCCAGGTGGACGCCCAGATCCTGCTGAAATCCGACGGCATGCCCACCTACCATCTGGCTAACGTCATCGACGACCATTTGATGGGCATCACCCACGTGATGCGCGGCGAGGAGTGGATCAACTCTGCGCCCAAGCATCAGCTGCTCTACGAGTACCTGGGCTGGGAGATGCCGGTGCTCTGCCATATGCCGCTGTTGCGCAATCCCGACAAGTCCAAGCTTTCCAAGCGCAAGAACCCCACCTCGATCAACTACTATCGCCGCATGGGGTTTTTGCCCCAGGCGGTGACCAACTACCTGGGGCGCATGGGCTGGTCCATGCCCGACGAGCGGGAAAAATTCAGCCTCGACGAAATGATCGACGCCTTTGATATTCACCGGGTATCGCTTGGCGGGCCGGTCTTCGACCTGGACAAGCTGACCTGGCTCAACGGCGTCTACATTCGCGAGGACCTGGACGACGACGCCTTCCTGCAGGCGCTGCGCGACTGGGCTTTTAACGAGGACTACGTCAAGCAGATTCTGCCCCAGGTGCGCCCGCGGGTGGAAACGCTGGCCCAGGTGATGCCGCTGGCCGGGCACTTTTTCTCGGGGCTGCCGGCCATTACCCACGCCTCCTTTGACGGCGTGAAGCTGGAGCATGAGACCCTGGTCAAGCTGCTGCAGTTTATGGTGTGGCGGCTGGAAACGCTGCCCGCCTGGCACAAGGAGGCGCTGCTCGAGGAAGTGAAAGCGCTGGCGGCGCATTTCGAGCTGAAGATGAAAGCGTTTCTGGCACCGGTGTTTATCGCCATTACCGGCTCCAGCGCCAGCACCTCGGTGATGGACGCCATGGCCATTCTCGGCTCGGACATGACCCGTGCGCGGCTGCGCCATGCCATCAGCGTATTGGGCGGCGTATCGAAAAAGCAGACCAAGCGCCTGGAGAAGGAATACCGCGAGCTTGCCTAGGGTGTGTTAACAATCATTAGTTTCGTTTAAACTGATTTAGTATTCATAGATTTTGGTGGGCCATGAGTCGGTTGAAGTTACGCGATGATCAGTGGGAGCGAATCGAGCACCTGCTCCCCGGCAAAGCCTCAGACTGTGGGGTAACTGCCAAGGACAATCGCCTGTTCGTGGAAGCCGTGCTCTGGATCGCTCGGACCGGCGCCCCGTGGCGTGATCTTCCCGAATCTTTTGGGCGCTGGCACACCGTCTACATGCGGTATAACCGTTGGTCACGAAAGGGCGTTTGGCAGCGTATTTTTGACACAGTAGCCGACGATCCCGATCTAGAGCAGCTGATGATCGACGGTAGCATCGTCAGGGTGCACCAGCATGGAGCGTCAAAAAAAACACGCAAGACGTCGAAGCCATGGGCAAATCTCGAGGCGGATTGAGCACCAAAATTCATGCCGCAGTCGATGCGTTAGGTAACCCAGTACGATTGGTTCTCACACCGGGCCAGGCGTCGGAGTATGGTGCTGCTCCCGCTCTACTGGAAGGTTTTTCCCCGCAAGCAGTGCTGGGCGACAAGGGGTATGACTCCACTGCTCTGCGGGACATGATTCAGGCCGCAGGTGCCGAGCCGGTGATTCCTCCGAAAAAGAATCGTTTGGCGCGCATTGAAGTAGACTGGCACTGTTACCAAGATCGCAATCTGGTGGAGAGGTTCTTTCAGAAAATCAAGAAGTTCCGGCGGTTATCTACACGCTATGAGCGACTGGCAAGAAACTACCAGTCACTCCTCTGCCTCGTGTCAGCCGCCATATGGCTGGCCTAATTGTTAACGCCCCCTAGTACTACAGTCGTAACTGAATAAGCTACAATGCATGTGGTTGATATGGAAGCGATCACAGGGTGAAGGATGCAAGAACTGGATCTCTCTGTCTCAGCATTGTTGGATGACCTGGCAGATCGGTTAGGCCCGCTCTTTCCGCGTTCGGAAACGCGCGATCGCGCACTACGCTACCTCCAGGGTCTGCTTAGTCAGTGCGAACGTAAGAATAGCTGGCATCTTGCCGAGTGGCTCGGGGATGCCACCCCAGATGGGGTGCAGTACCTGTTGGATCGTGCCCGCTGGGATGCGGACGCAGCACGCGATATTCTCCGCCAATGGGTCATCGATACGCTGGGCTCGCCTGAGGGTGTCCTGGTCCTGGACGAGACCGGCTTTATCAAGAAAGGCCAGCACTCGGCCGGCGTGCAACGCCAGTACAGTGGCACCGCCGGCCGTATCGAAAATAGTCAGATCGGGGTCTTTCTTCTCTACGCTAGCCCGGCAGGGCATGCCTTCCTGGATCGCGCCCTGTACTTGCCCAAATCCTGGACACAGGACCGCGAGCGTTGTCGGCGTGCGGGCATCCCTGATGACGTCGAATTTGCCAGCAAACCCGAGCTCGCTCGCCGGATGCTGGAGCGCGCGATGGATCAGGACATACCGGCCGCCTGGGTGACGGGGGATAGCGTCTATGGCGGTAACCGCAGCCTGCGTCTGTGGCTGGAGGATCGCTCACAACCCTTTGTTTTAGAAGTGGCTTGCAACGAACCCTTGTGGTGGAAGAGTTTCCAGTACACGCGAGCCGACGAGATCGCGGCGGCACTGCCGGATGACGCATGGCAGACCCTATCCGCTGGCTCAGGCAGCAAGGGCGAACGCAGGTACGACTGGGCGTTGACGCCGCTGACAAGGCTGCAGCCTACGGAAGAGGCACGCCGCTGGGGCCATTATCTTCTGATCCGACGCAGCCTCTCGACACCGGATGAGTTGGCCTATTATGTGGTCCACGCGCCCAGGGACTGGGTATCGATAGAGACGCTGGTTCGAGTCGCGGGTCAGCGCTGGAAAATCGAGCAGGGTTTTCAGACGGCCAAGGGGGAATGCGGTCTGGATGAGTATGAGGTGAGGCGCTGGGCCAGTTGGCATCGCCACATTACTTTGTCGCTGCTCGCCCACGCCTTGCTGGTGGCGATACGGCAAGCGAGTCACCAGCAAAAAAAACTCGTACCGACAGGATTCAGTTGACACTCTCCGAGCTCAGGCGACTAATCGGGAGATGTCTATGGCAAGGACAACAGGCCCTGTCCCATGTGCTTCATTGGTCGGACTGGCGACGAAAGCACCAGTACCGGGCTTGGCAGTGCCACTGTCGGCAGCAGCAAGCCCGGATGGCAATGCATGAACGATCACGGCTGTAGTTACGACTGTAGTACTAGCGAAGCGGCCAGAACGCGGCTTTGCTGGTCGTCGCCTTGAGCTATCAGAAGCGCCGCAAAAAAGCGGCGCTTTTTTCTTGACGCCTAACCGGGGTATGCGTACTATACGCTCCGTCCTCGAGACAAGCGGGGCCTTAGCTCAGCTGGGAGAGCGCGACACTGGCAGTGTCGAGGTCAGCGGTTCGATCCCGCTAGGCTCCACCAACCTTCTCAAGGACTTCCCCCCGAAGCGTTTCGCTTCCTGCCGTACCGCGGCATCTCTGCGTCCCATTCGTCTAGTGGTCCAGGACACCGCCCTTTCACGGCGGTAACAGGGGTTCGAACCCCCTATGGGACGCCACTTCGGCTGCCTGTTCCGTTTTTGCCGGCCCTCCTGCCGCTGTCAACCCAAACCTTTTTCCATTCCGGTATCGGCGACTTTACTGTCCGGCCAGGCGCGATTTCGCTGGCCCCTGTCCGCTTTCGGGCAGAGCCTTGCGCGTTTCTCCCGGCTTGCCGGGGCATGGGCCGAAAACGCCCTGCCGGGCATCAAAAAAAGGCGTTTTTGCGCCTTTTTGCGCTTGACTTGTCCACTTTGTCTGTTCCGCGAAGAGGCGCTGTGCACAACTGCCTGGTATTGGCCCAAAAAAGACTTGATATCTTTATTTTGTTTAAAAACAATCACTTAATGGAGGTCAAAAAATGATCAATTTGAGTCAGAGCCGCTCTGCATGCCGACTGGAGAACGTTTTCTAACGGTTGTAAACAGGGTTATCCACAGCAAGTGTGGAAAAACCCAATGCGTGCCATTTTCGGCAAAAGTCAAGGGTCATTCGGTCGCCTGCAGGCGCTTGAGCAGCGCCGTGATGTCCCGGCGGCCGTCGCTCTGACGCTGCAGCTCGGCGTAGAACTGATCCACCAGCGCGGTGATCGGGAGAGCGGCGTTCAGCCGGCGTGCCTCGCTCAGGCAGATGTGGAGATCCTTGCGCATCCAGTCCACGGCAAAGCCGTGATCGTAATCGCCTTCGAGCATGGTCTGATGACGGTTTTCCATCTGCCAGGAGCCCGCCGCTCCCTTCGAGAGCACTTCCATCACGCGGTGGGCGTCGAGTCCTGACTGCCGGGCAAAATGCAGCCCTTCGGAAAGGCTTTGTACCAGCCCGGCCACGCAGATCTGATTGACCATCTTGGTCAGCTGGCCGCTGCCTGCCGGCCCCATGAGCGTCACCGCGCAGGCGTAGTGGGCCATGACCGGTTCGAGATGCTGGAACAGCGCCTGGTCGCCCCCGCACATGATCGTCAGTGCGCCGCTTTCCGCTCCTTGCTGGCCGCCGGAAACCGGCGCGTCGAGAAAGCCGATATCGCCCTGGCGGCAGGTGTCGGCCAGCTCCAGCGCCAGGTCAGCCGAGGCGGTGGTGTGGTCGACCAGAAAAGCGCCGGGGGACATGCCCGCCAGCGCGCCCTGTTCGCCGGTGGTGACTTCGCGCACGTCGTTGTCGTTGCCCACGCAGCACAGCACCAGGTTGGCACCTTCAGCTGCCGCGGCGGGGGTTTCGTGGGCGCTGCCGCCGTATTGCTCGACCCAGGTATCGGCCTTGTGCCGAGTGCGGTTGTAAACGCGAAGGGCAAAGCCCTGGCGCGCCAGGTGGCCGGCAATGGGGCCGCCCATGACGCCAAGGCCGATAAAGGCAACGGTGGAGACGGGTCGCATGGTAAGAGCTCCTGCGGGTGAGAGGTGAGACGTCAGGTTAGCGGGCCGGCCACGCAAAAGGCCACCCGAGGGGTGGCCTTGGAGTTGCAGCAGCGCCGGGGCATGGCGCCGGCCGACGGCCCGCTGGCGGGCTGCCTCGGCGCGAGCTTTTCTTCTGCGGCGCGTTATTTTTTCTGCGGATAGTCCCGCTGGTCGTGGCCGGTGTAGAGCTGGCGCGGCCGGCTGATCTTGTAGCTGTCGCTGAGCATTTCGTGCCAGTGGGAAATCCAGCCGATGGTGCGCGAGACGGCAAAGATCACGGTGAACATGTTGGTGGGGATACCCATGGCCTTGAGGACGATGCCCGAGTAGAAGTCGACGTTGGGGTAGAGCTTGCGCTCGATGAAGTAGTCGTCTTCCAGCGCAATCTGCTCCAGGCGCTTGGCGATCTTGAGCTGCGGGTCGTCGGCCAGACCCAGCTCGTCGAGCACCTCGTCGCAGGTTTCCTTCATCACCCTGGCGCGGGGATCGAAGTTGCGATAGACGCGGTGGCCAAAGCCCATGAGCTTGAACGGGTCATTTTTATCCTTGGCCTTGTCGATAAAGCGCTGGATGTTCTCTTCGGAATCGTCGCCGATTTCGTCGAGCATCTTGAGCACCGCCTCGTTGGCGCCGCCGTGTGCCGGCCCCCAGAGCGCGGCAATGCCGGCGCTGATGCAGGCAAACGGGTTGGCGCCGGTGGAGCCGGCCATGCGCACCGTCGAGGTCGAGGCGTTCTGTTCGTGGTCGGCGTGGAGCATGAAGATGCGATCCATGGCCTTGGCGTAGACCGGGTTGACCCGGTATTCCTCGGCGGGGGTGGCAAACATCATGTAGAGGAAGTTTTCCGCGTAGTTCAGGTCGTTGCGCGGCGAATTGAACGGCTGGCCGATATTGTACTTGTAGGCCATGGCGGCAATGGTGGGCATCTTGGCGATCAGCCGCACGGCGCTGATAACGCGGTCTTCCTCGCGGGCGATGTTCATGTGGTCGTGATAGAAGGCCGCCAGGCCGCCGGTCACGCTGCACAGAATCGACATGGGGTGGGCGTCCCGGCGGAAGCCCTTGAAGAAGTTGTTGAGCTGGTCATGGACCATGGTGTGGTTGCGGATGCGCGCCTGAAACTCGGCGTACTGGTCGTCGTCGGGTAGATCGCCGAACAGCAGGGTGTAGCAGAGCTCGACAAAGTTGGAATGCTGGGCCAGCTGGCCGATGGGGTAGCCGCGGTGCAAGAGCATGCCCTGGCCGCCGTCGATATAGGTGATGGCGGACTGGCAGGAAGAGGTTGCCATGAAGCCGGGGTCATAGGTGAACAGGCCCTCGCCGCCTAGGCCGCGAACGTCGATGACGTCGGGCCCAAGGGCGCCTGAGTAGACGGGCAGTTCAATTGACTTGTCCAGACCGTCTACCGTCAGTGTTGCTTTCCTGTCAGCCATGCTGACCTCCTTTCAAGTTCGGATGGGACGTACGAGATTGCGGTGGTTTGCGCGCCGGGGAAAAGGCCAGTCCACTATAAAAGCGCCCGAAAGATTGTCAATTAGCCAAAATGCCAAGAGCCGCGGCGTCAGCGCCCTGCAGCACCAGGGCTGTTTCGTGAGGCAGCCTTTGCTCATGAGCGGTCTTGTCGACGACTGACAGGGCCGTGGCCTTTGGAGCGACGCTGTCGCCGCTGCCGGCAAGTCCGCCATGGCAGGCAGGGCGGCGGGGCCCATTATGCGCCCTGTCGCAGCGGTCACCCGGGGCCGATTTCTTGCACCATGGTCGAGTTACCCCGGGTTCGGTTTGTCAGCCAGCGCTCAGATTCATATAATTCGGGCAGCGCACTGCCGGCAACAAGGCGGTGTGCTCGACTTGGCAACGGCCGAGCCCTTCCAGCCATCACCGCCCGCCCGGGCCATGCCCGATCGCCGCCGAGCGGGCCAAGAGAGTGTGTATAGAGCCGTGAATAGCAAACGACCCGTAAATCTCGATCTGAGAACGTTCCACTTCCCCCTGCCGGCATTGACGTCGATTGCGCACCGCATTACCGGCGTCATCCTGTTTGTGGGCCTGATCTTTGCCTTCTGGGCGCTCAGCAAATCGCTGTCCTCGCCGGCGGGCTTTGATGCCGTCAGCAGCGCCCTGGCCAGCAATTTTCTGGCCAAGCTGATTGCCTGGGGGCTGGTATCGGCCCTGGCGTTTCACTTCGTGGCCGGCATCAAGCACCTGTTCATGGATGCCGATATCGGCGTCACTCATGAGGGGGGCATCCAGAAGGCGCAGGCCACCGTGATCGCCAGCGTCGTACTGATCATCCTGGCAGGAGTATGGATATGGTAAACAGCGTTACTAGCGTCACCAGTTTCAGCCGCAACGGCGTTTCCGACTGGGTCATGCAGCGCGCGTCTGCCGTGGTACTGGCGGTGTACACGGTATTCATCGTGGGCTACCTGCTGTTTCACCCCGATCTGGACTATTACACCTGGAGCGGCCTGTTTGAACAGACCTGGATGCGGATTTTCTCGCTGCTCGCCTTTATTTCCCTGGCGGCGCACGCCTGGGTCGGCCTGTGGACCGTGACCACCGATTATCTCAACGCTACCTATCAGCGCATAGGCGTCCAGATGCTGATTATCCTGGCCATCTTTGCCTACCTGGTATGGGGCATTCAACTTCTGTGGGGAGCCTGATTCATGTCTAACCTGCGTAGCCTGACATTTGACGCCATTATCATCGGTGGCGGCGGCTCCGGTCTGCGAGCGGCGCTGGAGCTGGCCAAGTCCGGCAAGCAAACCGCCGTGCTGTCCAAGGTGTTCCCCACGCGTTCGCACACGGTCTCGGCACAGGGCGGCATTACCTGCGCCATCGGCGCGGCCGACCCCGAGGACGACTGGCGCTGGCACATGTACGACACGGTCAAGGGCAGCGACTATATCGCCGACCAGGACGCGGCCGAGTACCTGTGCTCCGAAGGCCCCAAGGCGGTATTCGAGCTTGAGCACATGGGGCTGCCGTTTTCGCGCTTTGACAACGGCCGTATCTATCAGCGCCCGTTCGGCGGCCAGTCGAAAAACTTTGGCGAGGGCGGCCAGGCAGCGCGCACCTGCGCGGCGGCCGACCGTACCGGGCATGCGCTTCTGCACACGCTCTACCAGAACAATATCAAGAACAACACCACCTTTCTCAACGAGTGGTACGCCGTTGACCTGGTGAAAAACCAAAGCGGCGACGTGGTGGGCTGCATTGCCATGTGCATCGAAACCGGCGAAGTGGTGCACGTCAAATCCAAGGCGACGGTGCTGGCCACCGGCGGGGCCGGACGCATCTACGCCTCTACCACCAATGCCCTGATCAACACCGGCGACGGTATCGGCATGGCGCTGCGCGCGGGCTTTCCCATGCAGGACATGGAAATGTGGCAATTCCACCCCACCGGCATTCACGGCGCGGGCACGCTGGTCACCGAGGGCTGCCGCGGCGAGGGCGGTTATCTGATCAACAAGGACGGCGAACGCTTCATGGAGCGCTACGCGCCCAACGCCAAGGACCTGGCCAGCCGCGACGTCGTTGCCCGCTCCATGGTCATGGAAATGCTTGACGGCCGCGGCGCCGGCGAAGACGGCGACCACGTCTTCCTCAAGCTCGATCACCTCGGGGAAGAGGTGCTCAGCAAGCGTCTGCCCGGCATCGTCGAGCTGTCCAAGACCTTCGCCCACGTTGACCCGGTGCATGAGCCGATCCCCGTGGTTCCCACCTGCCACTATATGATGGGGGGCATTCCCACCAACGTGCACGGCCAGGCGATCCAGCAGGACGAGAACGGCAACGACCGCGTAATCAACGGCCTCTTTGCCTGCGGCGAAGTCGCCTGCGTCTCGGTTCACGGCGCCAACCGCCTGGGCGGCAACTCGCTTTTGGATCTGGTGGTCTTTGGCCGTTCGGCGGGCAAATTCATCGAGAGCGCGCTGAACGAGGGCGTTGACTACCTGGAAGCCAACGAGTCCGATATTCAAGCCGCCATGAAACGCTTGGAGCGCTGGAACGAGTCCGGTGACGGCGAGTCCGTGCCCGAGCTCAAGCGCGCTCTGCAGGACATCATGCAGACCGACTTCGGCGTATTCCGCGAAGAGCAGAAGATGCAGGAAGGGGTCAAGCGTCTGGCCGAGCTGCGCAAGCGGATCGACAACGCCTACCTGCCGGACAAGTCCAACGCCTTCAACACCGCTAGGGTCGAGGCGCTGGAACTGGATAACCTGATGGAAGTGGCCGAGGCCACGGCGATTTCCGCGCTGGAGCGCAAGGAAAGCCGCGGCGCGCATTCGCGCTACGACCATCCCGATCGTGACGACGACAACTGGCTGAAGCATTCCATCTATTGCCCCAAGACGAAACAGCTCGGCAAGCGCGATGTGAACTTCACGCCGAAAACCGTCGACACGTTCGAACCCAAGGTTCGCACCTACTGATTCGCGCAGACGAGAGGGAGTTACGATGTCCAATCTTCAGGTATCGATATATCGCTACAATCCTGAAACCGATTCTGCGCCGTACATGCAGGAATTTCAGGTCGATACAAAAGGCCGCGACGTCATGGTGCTTGACGTTCTGCACATGATGAAAGAGCAGGATTCCAGCCTGGCGTTTCGTCGCAGCTGCCGCGAAGGGGTGTGCGGTTCCGACGGCATGAACATGAACGGAAAAAACGGGCTGGCCTGCGTCACCCCGCTTTCCGACGTGGTCAAAAAAGGCAAGATAACGCTGCGTCCGCTGCCGGGGCTGCCGGTCATCCGCGATCTGGTCGTGGATATGGCGATCTTCTACAAGCAGTACGAGCGCATTCAGCCCTACCTGCAAAACGACGAGCCGGAGCCCGCCATCGAGCGCCTGCAGTCGCCGGAAGATCGCGAAAAGCTCGACGGCCTTTACGAGTGCATTCTGTGCGCCTGCTGCTCCACGGCCTGCCCGTCATTCTGGTGGAATCCCGACAAGTTTGTCGGTCCGGCGGGGCTTTTGCAGTCCTATCGCTTTCTCGCCGACTCCCGGGACACCGCGACCCGGGAGCGTCTTACCGACCTCCAGGACCCGTTCTCGGTATTTCGCTGCCGCGGCATCATGAACTGCGTGGCGTTTTGCCCCAAAGGGCTGAACCCCACCCGCGCCATCGGCAAGATTCGCGAAATGCTGGTCGCCGAGGCAACCTAGCCCGATTGGAGTTGGCCATGTGCGCAAGCGCTCGGGCCGGGTACAACCCGGCCGAGCGCTTTCCGCCGCGCGCCTTGGCGCCTCAAGTTGCATGACAGCCACTTAAACCTTAGCGCGCAGCTTGTTATCATGGCTTATTGAGCGGTGCGGCGCGACGTCGCACCGCTTTACGCAATCACGATATCGCCGCGCCTGGCGCAGCGATACCACCCCATCAGTGCAGGGTGACCGAGAGATGCAACAAGGCATAATGGAGTTGATGTGGCGTTCTTCCCACGTGAGCAGCGGCAACGCTCACTATGCGGAAGCGCTGTTTGAGCAGTACCTTGACAACCCCGACGCCGTTCCCGACGAGTGGCGTCGTTATTTTGACGAGTTGCCCAGGCCCGACGGCGGAGCGGCAGAAGATGTGCCGCTGACCCCGGTACGCGAGCAGTTCTACAGGCTGGGCCAGGAGCAGCGCTCCGGCGCCGCTGTCGCCGGCGAGGACAGCGTCGGCAGAAAACAGGTCAAGGTGCTCCAGCTGATCAACGCGTACCGCTTTCGCGGACACCAGAAGGCCGATATTGACCCGCTGGGTCTGCGTGATCCCACCCCCGTTCCCGATCTTGATCTGTCCTTCCATCAGCTGTCCAAGGACGACATGGACACCGAGTTCCAGACCGGGTCGTTTTTTCTGGGCATCGACAAGGCGCCGCTGCGCGATATCGTCGACGCTCTGGAGCGCACCTACTGCCGCTCCATCGGCTGCGAAATCATGCACATTGTCGATACCGAAGAAAAGCGCTGGCTGCAGCGCCGCTTCGAATCGGTACGCAGCGCGCCCAAGTTCAGCGACAAGGCGCGCCGTCACGTGCTCGAGCGTTTGACCGCCGCCGAAGGGCTGGAAAACTATCTGGCGTCCAAATATCCGGGCACCAAGCGCTTTGGCCTGGAAGGCGGCGAGACGTTCATCCCCATGATGGACGAGCTGATCCAGCGGGCAGGGGGCTACGGCGCCAAGGAAGTCGTCATCGGCATGGCCCACCGCGGACGCTTGAACCTGCTGATCAACATCCTCGGCAAGAACCCCGCCGACCTGATCGACGAGTTCGACGGCAAGAAGGTGATCGAGCGCGGCTCGGGGGACGTCAAGTATCACCAGGGTTTCAGCTCCAACGTCATGACCCCGGGCGGCGAAGTCCACCTGGCGCTGTCGTTCAACCCCTCCCACCTGGAGATCGTGGCACCGGTGGTGGAAGGTTCGGTGCGCGCACGCCAGGATCGCCGTCAGGATCCCAACGGCGAAAAAGTCGTGCCGATCAACGTACACGGTGACGCCTCGCTTGCCGGCCAGGGCGTGGTAATGGAAACATTCCAGATGTCCCAGACCCGGGCCTATCGTACCGGCGGCACCGTGCATATCGTGATCAACAACCAGATCGGGTTTACCACCTCCCACCCGCTGGACGCGCGCTCTACCGAGTACTGCACCGACATCGCCAAAATGGTGCAGGCGCCAATTTTCCACGTCAACGGTGACGATCCCGACGCCGTCATCCACGCGACCCAGGTGGCGCTCGACTATCGCCAGCAGTTCAAGAAAGACGTGGTCATCGACCTGGTCTGTTACCGCCGCCGCGGCCACAACGAGGCCGACGAGCCGTCCGGCACTCAGCCGATGATGTACTCCAAGATCAAGAATCATGCATCGGCTCGTTCCCTTTACGTCGATCGCCTGATCAAGCAGGGCGTCGTCAGCAAGGACGATACCGAAGCCATGGAGGAGACGTATCGCGACGACCTGATGGCCGGCAACCACGTGGCCAACGCCCTGGTGCAAAAGCCCAACGAGGCGCTGTTCGTCAACTGGCAGCCGTACCTGGGCCACGAGTGGACCGGCTACGCCGATACCACCTTCGACATGCAGCGCATGAAGCTGCTTGCCGAGCGCATGAGCACCATCCCCGAAGGCATCGACGTGCAGCGTCAGGTGGAAAAGATCTACGCCGATCGCTACAAGATGCAGGCGGGCGAGCTGGCGATCAACTGGGGCTTTGGTGAGACCCTGGCCTACGCCACGCTGCTGGATCAGGGTCACCCGATCCGTATCACCGGTCAGGACACCGGGCGCGGCACCTTCTCCCACCGCCACGCCGTGGTGCACAACCAGAAGGACGGCAGCACCTACGTGCCGCTGCAGAACATCAGCGACGGCCAGCCGCAGTTTACCATCCATGACTCCTTCCTCTCCGAGGAGGCCGTGCTGGCTTTCGAATACGGCTATGCCACCACCGCGCCCAACGATCTGGTGATCTGGGAGGCCCAGTTCGGCGACTTTGCCAACGGCGCCCAGGTGATGATTGACCAGTTCATTTCCTCCGGCGAAACCAAGTGGGGGCGGCTGTGCGGGCTGACCATGCTGCTGCCCCACGGTTACGAAGGCCAGGGGCCCGAGCACTCCTCGGCACGCCTCGAGCGGTTCTTGCAGCTGAGCGCGGAAAACAACATGCAGGTGTGCGTGCCGACGACGCCGGCACAGATTTTCCACCTGCTGCGTCGCCAGGTCATTCGCCCGCTGAGAAAGCCCTTGGTGGTGATGTCGCCCAAGTCGCTTTTGCGCCACAAGGCGGCCACCTCGAGCCTGGAAGATCTGGCCCACGGCGAATTCCACATGGTGATCGCCGATCAGGCAGATCTGGTGGCGGAAGAGGTCAACCGCGTGGTGCTGTGCGCCGGCAAGGTGTACTACGACCTGGCCGCCTGGCGAGAGGAAAACGAGCGCTACGATACGGCGATCGTGCGTATCGAGCAGCTGTATCCCTTCGCCCAGGACGCCCTGCTTGACGTGTTGACAGTCTACCCGCACGTGGAGGATATCGTCTGGTGTCAGGAAGAGCCGCTGAACCAGGGGGCCTGGTACCCCAGTCAGCACCACATGCGCGCCGTTGCCGAAAGGCTGCGCGAAGGCCTTGGCGGCAAGCTGAAGTTTGCCGGTCGTCCCGCCTCTGCCGCGCCTGCAGCGGGCTATATGTCCGTGCACACCGAGCAGCAGCGCCGGCTGGTGGAAGACGCCTTTAACCTGTAGGCGCCTTTTGGGGTGTGAGTCACACCGGTTTAGCGAACACATTAAGAGGAAGCAACATGGCTACCGAAATCAAAGCACCGAGTTTTCCGGAATCCGTGGCCGAGGGCACGGTTGCCACCTGGCACAAAAAGTCCGGCGACAGCGTCGAGCGCGACGAGCTGCTGGTGGAAATTGAAACCGACAAGGTGGTGCTTGAAGTGGTGGCACCGGAAGCGGGCACGTTAGGCGACGTGCTCGCCGATGAGGGCGACACCGTCGAGTCCGAGCAGGTGCTGGGCAAGCTCGACGCGGGCGCTGCCCGGAGCGGCGGCGACAAGCAGGACAAGGCGGATAACGAGTCCTCCGACGACAAGACGTCAAAGGCCACGCAGTCCGATGACGGCGAGGCGGATGACGCCTCAGCCGGCGAAAAGCCAACCGGTGCGGCCGGGGGCGGCGGCAAGCAGCACGAGGTCAAGGCGCCGTCGTTCCCCGAATCGGTCCAGGAAGGCACGGTAGCCAGCTGGAACAAGCAGGTCGGCGAAGCGGTCAAGCGCGACGAGGTGCTGGCCGAAATCGAAACCGACAAGGTGGTACTGGAAGTCGTGGCCCCGGCCGACGGCGCGCTTGCCGAGATCAAGGCCGAGACCGACAGCCAGGTCGAATCCGAAGAGGTGCTGGCGCTGTTTACCGAAGGCGCAGGCGGCGGTGGTGAAGAGTCGGGCGAAAAGGCTTCTTCTGCCGAGACCGACACCCACGGCGAAAGCGATGACAGCGCCGATGAAAACCTCGACGGCAAGATCCTGGCGCCGGCGGCGCGCCGGATGGTCGCGGAAAACGACCTGGACGTCTCGCGTATTGAAGGCACCGGCAAGGGCGGGCGAATTCTCAAGGAGGACGTCCAGAAAGCGCTCAAGGACGGCAGCGCCGCGAAGTCCGGCGGCAAGTCGAAGCAAGCGGACACCTCGACCGCCGCGGCAGCCAAGGCAGCGCCCGCGCCGGTAGAAGGCGAGCGGCCGGAAAAGCGCGTGCCCATGAGCCGGCTGCGCCAGACCGTTGCCAAGCGTCTGGTCGAGGCCCAGCAGACCGCCGCCATGCTCACCACCTACAACGAGGTGGACATGAGCGCGATCATGGCGCTGCGCGCCGAGTACAAGGAAAGGTTCCAGAAAGCCCACGACGTCAAGCTTGGCTTCATGAGCTTTTTCGTCAAGGCGGCCTCCGAAGCGCTCAAGCGTTTCCCCGACGTCAACGCCTCCATCGACGGCAACGAGATCGTCTACCACGGCTATCAGGATATCAGCGTTGCCGTGTCCACCGACCGCGGTCTGGTTGTGCCGGTGCTGCGCGATACCGACCAGATGCAGATGGCCGACGTGGAAAAGACCATCGGCGATTTTGGCAAGCGCGCGCGTGACGGCAAGCTTGGCATCGACGAAATGCAGGGCGGCACCTTTACCATCACCAACGGCGGTATCTTCGGGTCGCTTTTGTCCACGCCGATTCTCAACCCGCCGCAGACGGCCATTCTGGGCATGCACAAGATCCAGGAGCGCCCGATGGCGGTGGACGGCCAGGTGGAAATACGGCCGATGATGTATCTGGCGATCTCCTATGACCACCGCATGATCGACGGTAAGGATGCCGTGCAGTTTCTGGTGGCAATCAAGGAGCTGCTGGAGGATCCTGCACGCCTGCTGCTCAACGTATAGCCTGTGTTTTGGGTGCAGGGCCGTGTAGGCAGGCCTGATGCCCAGAGGCTTTATTCATGATAGCCCTCGCTCTATCGGGGCGAGGCGGCCCGAACAAAGGAGCCAATATGGCTGACAAGTTTGACGTAATTGTTATTGGTGCCGGCCCCGGTGGTTACGTTGCCGCCATTCGCGCAGCGCAGCTGGGGCTGAAAACCGCCTGCGTGGAAAAATGGCAGGACAAGCAGGGCAAGGTGGCCCACGGCGGCACTTGTTTGAACGTGGGCTGTATCCCGTCCAAGGCGCTGCTCGAAACCACGCACAAGTTCGTGGAAGCCCGGGACGACTTCGACGAGCTGGGTATCGTCGGCGGCGATGTGTCCATGGACGTCAAGAAAATGATGGCGCGCAAGGACAAGATCGTCAAAAACCTCACCGGCGGCATTTCCGGGCTGTTCAAGGCCAACGGCGTGACCGCCATCGACGGCACCGGCCAGGTGACCGGCAACAAGCAGGTGGAGGTAACCGACTTCGACGGCAAGAAGACGACCTACGAAGCCGACAGCATCGTGGTGGCTGCCGGCTCCGTGCCGGTGGAAATTCCGCCGACGCCGATGACCGAAGACCTGATCGTCGATTCCACCGGCGCGCTGGAGTTTCAGGAAACCCCCGAGCGCCTGGGCGTGATCGGCGCCGGCGTTATCGGCCTGGAGCTGGGCAGCGTATGGAACCGCCTGGGCTCCGAAGTCACCGTGCTGGAAGCCATGGACACCTTCCTGCCCATGGTCGACGGCACCATTGCCAAGGAGACCCTGAAGCTGCTCAAGAAGCAGGGCATGGACATCCGGTTGGGCGCCAAGGTCAGCGGCTCCGAGGTCAAGGACAAGGAAGTCGTGGTCAAGTACGAAGACGCCGACGGCGAGCAGGAGCAGACCTTCGACAAGCTGATCGTCTGCGTCGGCCGCAAGCCCTATACCGAAGGCGTGATTGCCGAAGGCGTCGAGGTTGAGCTGGACGAGCGCGGCTTTGTCACCGTGGACGACCAGTGCCGCACCAGCGTGCCCGGCGTCTATGCCATCGGCGACTGCGTGCGCGGCCCGATGCTGGCGCACAAGGCCTCCGACGAGGGCATCATGGTGGCGGACATCATCGCCGGCCAGAAGGCCGAGATGAACTACGACGCCATTCCCAGCGTCATCTATATCGCCCCGGAGCTGGCCTGGGTGGGGATCACCGAGCAGGAGGCCAAGGACCAGGGCTTCGAAGTCAAGACCGGCACCTTTCCGTTTGCCGCCAGCGGCCGGGCGATGGCCAACAACGCCACCGAAGGCAGCGCCAAGGTCATCGCCGATGCCGATACCGACCGCGTGCTCGGTGTCCACATCGTCGGGCAGCACGCCGGCGAGATGATCGCCCAGGGCGTTATCGCCATGGAGTTCGGCTCCAGCGCCGAAGACCTGGCACTCACCTGCTACGCCCACCCGACCATGTCCGAGGCGGTCCACGAAGCGGCGCTGGCCGTTGACGGGCACGCCATCCACATGGCCAACCGCAAGAAGCGTAAGTGAACCAACCCAGATAAAGAAGCGCCACCCGCGGGTGGCGTGAAGCCCCGGTTGCGCGCCAAAGCCGCAGCCGGGGCGCGGGGATGGGGGGCGAGCGTCGCCCATCGTTCGAGTCACATGCAACCAATGGCATGAAGCGATGAACCTTCACGAGTATCAGAGCAAACAGCTGTTTGCCGACTATGGTCTGCCGGTGTCCAAGAATTTTGCTGTGGACACCCCGGAAGATGCCGTAGACGCCTGCAAGAAGATCGGCGGTGAGCAGTGGGTCGTCAAGGCCCAGGTGCACGCCGGCGGTCGGGGCAAGGCCGGCGGCGTCAAGCTGATCAAGGATCCGGAAGAGGCGAAAGCCTTTGCCGAACAGTGGCTGGGCCAGAGCCTGGTGACCTATCAGACCGACGCCAAGGGCCAACCGGTATCCAGAATCCTGGTGGAAAACGCCACCGATATCGCCTCCGAGCTGTACCTGGGCGCCGTGGTGGATCGCACCACCCGCCGAGTGGTGTTCATGGCGTCGACCGAAGGCGGCGTGGAAATCGAACAGGTCGCCGAAGAGACGCCGGAGAAGATTCTCAAGGCGGAAATCGATCCGCTGGTCGGCGCCCAGCCGTACCAGGCGCGCGAACTGGCGTTTGCCCTGGGGCTCGAGGGCGCACAGATCAAGCAGTTCACCAAGATCTTTCTGGGCCTTTCCAAGCTGTTCCACGACAAGGATCTGGCGCTTTTGGAAATCAACCCGCTGGTGATCACCGGCGAAGGCGACCTGCTGTGCCTGGACGCCAAGATCAACCTTGACGGCAACGCGCTTTACCGCCATCCGGACCTGCAGGCCATGCGCGACCCGTCCCAGGAGGACGAGCGCGAAGCCGACGCCGCCAAGTGGGAGCTCAACTACGTGGCGCTGGACGGCAACATCGGCTGTATGGTCAACGGCGCCGGCCTTGCCATGGGCACCATGGACATCGTCAATCTCAACGGCGGCAGCCCGGCCAACTTCCTCGACGTGGGCGGCGGCGCGACCAAGGAGCGCGTGGCCGAAGCGTTCAAGATCATCCTCTCGGATGACAACGTCAAGGCGGTGCTGGTCAACATCTTTGGCGGTATCGTGCGCTGCGACATGATCGCCGAAGGCATCATCGGCGCCGTCGAGCAAGTGGGCGTCAACGTGCCGGTGGTCGTGCGCCTGGAAGGTAACAACGCCGAGCTGGGTACGGAAAAGCTGGCGTCAAGCGGTCTCAACATTCTCGCCGCGACCAGCCTGACCGACGCGGCACAGCAGGTCGTCAACGCGGCGGAGGGCAAGTAATGAGTATCCTCATCGACAAGCACACCAAGGTCATCTGCCAGGGATTCACCGGCGGCCAGGGCACCTTCCACTCCGAGCAGGCCATCGCCTACGGCACCCAGATGGTCGGCGGCGTCACGCCGGGCAAGGGCGGCCAGGAGCATCTGGGTCTGCCGGTGTTCAACACGGTCAAGGAAGCCGTTGAGCAAACCGGCGCGGACGCCAGCGTGATCTACGTGCCGGCGCCGTTCTGCAAGGATTCGATCATCGAAGCGGCCAACGGCGGCATCAAGCTGATCGTGTGCATTACCGAAGGTATCCCCACCCTCGACATGCTCGAGGCCAAGGTGAAGTGCGACGAGCTGGGCGTGACCCTGATCGGCCCCAACTGCCCGGGCGTGATCACGCCGGACGAGTCCAAGATCGGCATCATGCCCGGCCATATTCACCAGCCGGGCCGCGTGGGCATTATCTCGCGTTCGGGCACGCTGACCTACGAAGCGGTCAAGCAGACCACCGACCACGGCTTTGGCCAGTCCACCTGCGTGGGCATCGGCGGCGATCCGATTCCGGGCTCCAGCTTTATCGACATGCTCGAGCTGTTTGAAAACGACCCGGCAACCGAAGCCATCGTCATGATCGGTGAGATCGGCGGCACGGCGGAAGAAGAGGCGGCGGCCTACATCAAGGACAACGTCTCCAAGCCGGTGGTGTCCTACATTGCCGGCGTGACCGCCCCTCCCGGCAAGCGTATGGGCCACGCCGGCGCGATCATTGCCGGCGGCAAGGGCACCGCGGATGAAAAGTTTGCCGCGCTGGAAGACGCCGGCGTGAAGACCGTGCGCTCCCTGGCGGGCATCGGCGATGCGCTGAAGGCCGTGACCGGCTGGTAAAGGCTTCACGCGCAAGCGAGGGATAAAAAAACGCCCGGGCCATGATAAATGGTCCGGGCGTTTTCTGTATCAGGGCAGCTCGCTACAGCGCATTGCCCATGATATCCCGCTGCCCACTAGGTCCCGGCGTCCACTGCGTCATCCGGTTACGCCGCGGGGCGGGCAACCAGCGAGCGGGTGTCTTCCCGGGCTTCGACCAGGTCCACGCGCACGCTGTCGCCGAGCTTGTAGCGCTCGACGCCTTCGATCTGGATGCGGCCTTCCTGATCATCGATGACGACCTGGCGCCGGTCGCTGTGCATCAGCGGCGCGGGGACAAAGGCGGTGGCGCCGTTGTCGACAAGGCGCACGCGCATGCCGCCGCGGTTGATGGCGATGATCTCGGCGTCGAAGGTCGTCTGGGCTTCGGCGTCCGGGGTCAGGTAGCGCACGTAGAGCCAGTCCTTGACGTCGCGCTCGGCCATGCGGTTGAGCCGGCGACGCTCGGTGAGCTGCTCGGTGAGCGCTTCGCTGGCTTCGGCCGGGGCCTGCTCGCCCTTGAGCACGTGTTTGATCAGGCGGTGGTTGACCATGTCGCCGTATTTGCGAATCGGCGAGGTCCAGGTGGCATAGGCGGCAAGGCCCAGGCCGAAGTGCGGGCCGGGCAGGGCGGACATCCGGGTAAAGCCCTGAAAACGGCGCAGCCGCACGTCGAGCCAGGCGTCTTCGCGACCCTCGAGCTCGCGCTTGAGCTCCTTGTAGCGCGGCAGTTCGAGCAGGGCCTCGGTATCAATGTTGATATCCTGCTCGGCGAGAAACGCCTGGGCGTCTTCGGCCTTTTCCGGCTCGAAGGCGCGGTGGACGTTGAAAATGCCGTGGCCGACGTGGGCGGCAAGGTAGTCGGCGCAGCAGGCGTTGGCCGCAATCATCGACTCTTCGATCATGCGGTTGGCGATGCGCCGCTCTTCGACATGAATGCCCAGCACGTTGCCGGCGTCGTCCAGATCGAACTCGTAGTCCGGGCTGCCGCTGAATACCAGGGCGTGCTCCTCGCGCCAGCGCGAGCGCGCCTCGGTGAGGTCGCGCAGGGCGGTGAGCTGCGGGGCAATGGCGTCCGCCGGCGACCAGTCGCCTTCGCCGTCGATCCAGTTGGAAACGCTGTCGTAGGAAAGCCTGGCGTGAGACATGGCGTTGGCGGCAAAGAAGCGATAGTCGCCCAGGCTGCCGTCGGCGTTGACGTCCAGCGTACAGGCGAGCACCGGACGGGTTTGCCCTTCGAGCAGCGAGCACAGGTCGTCGGCCAGCTGCTCGGGCAGCATGGTGACGTTCTGCCCCGGCAGGTAGACGGTGAAGGCGCGCACCCGAGCTTCCTTGTCGGCGGCGTGCTCTTCGTCCACGTAGGCCGTGGGGTCGGCAATGGCCACGCTCAGGCGCCAGCCGCCGTCTTCGCGCTCGACCACGTGCAGGGCGTCGTCCATGTCCCGGGTGGAGGCGCTGTCGATGGTGAAGAAGGGCGTGGCGGTGATGTCTTCACGCTCCAGGCCTTCGTCGTGCAGCGGCCATTCGCTTCCGGCGTCGGGGCTCTCCTGTTCCAGGGCGTGGCGGGCAAGCGTGACGCGCCAGGGCACGGCCGGGTTGTCGCTCTTGGCCACCAGCTCGTCGATCTGGGCGAAAAAGCTGCGGTCGTCCTTTTTCAGCGGATGGCGCACCAGCCGGGCGACCACCCAGTCGCCGTCGGCAATGCTGTCTTCGTCCAGGCCGCGCTTGACGCGCGTCTTGATCACGTTGCGGATCGAGGGGTGGTCGGGCACTACCGCAAGGCGACCTTCGCGCTTTTGCACCCGGGCAACGAAGCGGTCGAGCCCTTGTTCGATGAGCGTTTCCGGCTCCACGGAGACCTTGTCGCCGTCTTCATGAATCACGGCCTCGACGCGGTCGCCGTGGATCACCTGCTTCATGGCGGGCGGCGGGACGAAGTAGGACTCACCGTCGTCGGTTTCCAGAAAGCCGAAGCCGCGGTCGGTGCCTTTGATGACACCTTCGGCGCGCGGCGTGGTGTCACGAATCTGCTGCTTGAGCTGGGCAAGCATGGAGTTGTTCTGCAACATGAGGCTCAATCGGTTTGGCGAGGATGGGCTGCCACTATACGGATTCCGGGCGATGGCGCCAATCACGGCGTCCGCGCCGCGTCCTCTTGCCGGGGACTTTTGTCCAGTCGGCGCAGCTGGAGCCACAGGTCCCGGCGTAAATCGCCAAGGGTAGGCTGCTGCCCCGGGGCAAAGGCCAGCGGCCGGCACAGGCGCAGGGCACGCAGCCCGAGCCTGGCGCTCAATAGCCCCACGGCCAGGCCCTGGCCGGCGCGGGTCGAGAGCCGGCCGGTGACGTCAAGCGACAGCATGTCCATGCCGGCGTCGGTGGCAAGCTCGCTGGCGCCGGCAAAGGCCATGTTGTGAAGCACGGTCCTGAACAGCCGCAGGCGGCTGGCGTAGCCAAGCTCCAGACCGTAAAGCCGGCACAGGCGGTCGACCATGGCCAGGTTACGCCAGGCGACCAGCGCCATGTCGACCAGCGTCAGGGGGCTCACGGCGACCATCACCGCGGTTTCTCCGCACATGCGCGAAATCAGCCGGCGTGCCTCGCGGTCCCGGGGGGCAAGCAGGTGGTGGTCGAGCAGCGCCAGCGTCTCCTCGCCGCTGTGGTGGGGCTCCCGGGCTGCGGCGAACGCCGCCCAGTGCGGATCGTCGCCGCTGAGCCCGAGCTGGGTCTGCAGCCGGTCGGCAAGGCCGCGGGCCTGGCGCGGCGAGCGGCCCGGCAGCTCGGCCAGCGCGGCTCGCAGCTTGTCGTGGCGCTTGAGCCGGCGCAGGCGCACCAGTTCGCGCAGCGCGGCGGCGCTGCCAATGCCGATGACGCCGAGGCCGAAAAGCCGCCAGGCGGCGTCCAGCCAGCGGGCGCCGGTAAGGGCGTCGGGCAGGCCGGTGACAAACTCGGCGGTGCCCAGCGCGGCGCAGCCGGCCAGGGTAAACAGCAGCCCCCAGCGGCGCTTGCGCGGCGCGCCGAGGCTTTGTTCGGGCAGAGCGTCGCGGCTGGCCGCGTCGTCTTCCAGAGGCTGCTCCCGGGCGGCGTCGTCAAAGCGGTAGGTGCCGCGCAGCGTTTCGTCGTGGTGCGTCTGCGGTTTAACGGCGCTGCCGTCGTCAAGGGTAAAGTGCCGGCGCGGTCTGGGCGAGGTCATGTCAGCTTGTCTCCGATCAGCCAGTCAATGGCGGCGTCCATGCGGATATGCGGCAGCGCGCCGGACACCTCGGGCATCGGGCGGAAGCGCGGAAAGTCGAAGCCCTGGCGCTGCCAGAAGGCAGCGTCCGGAAGCGCAGCGGGCACGTCGCCGGGATACACGAGCACGTCTTCCCCTTCCAGGGTGGTGCCGCGCAGCGCCGGCAGGCGCGTCTTGCCCTGATTGACCTCGCGCGGCCAAGTCGTGCGGATAGCGGCCAGCGACAGCGCCTTGACCGGCACGTCGGCAAAGCGCAGGTCCTTGAGCGGCTCCTTGAGCAGGGAATTGAGCAGCGTCACGAGGTTGTCGTGCTGGTCGGGGGTGACGTGGTCGGCCTTGGTGGCGGCGATGGCAAGCCGGTCGATGCGCGGGGTAAACAGCCGGCGCAGCAGGCTGCGCTTGCCGTAGCTGAAGCTTTGCATAAGCTCGCCAAGCGCCCGGGACAGGTCTTCGAAACGCTCCGGCCCGGCGTTCAGGGCGCCCAGCACGTCGACCAGCACGATCTGGCGATCAAAGCGGCGAAAGTGCTCGCGGTAGAAGGGCTGCACCACCTGTTTCTGATAGTAGCGAAAACGCGTGGCAAGCGTCGCGTAAACGCTTGAGTCGGGAAGGGCCTCGAGCTCCTCCCGGGGCTTGCTGAGGTGGGGCAGGGGAAAGAACTGCAGCACCGGCGCGCCCTCGAGCTCGCCGGGGAGCAGAAACCGCCCCGGCTGCAGCTGCGAAAAGCCTAGCTGCTTGGCCCGCCGCAGCCCCTGGGCGTAGGCCTCGGCCAGCTCGGCGAGCACCGCTTCGTCGGCCTCGGCGGCGGGGTCGAGCGCTTCGGCGGCGGCAAGCCACTCGGCGAATACCTCACGGCGCTGCTCGCCCTGATCAAAGGGGCGCGTCTGGCACCACTGATAGTAGTCCTGATCCAGCAGCGGCAGGTCCAGCAGCCATTCGCCGGGGTAGTCGAAAAGATCCAGCGTCAGGTGAGAGGCGGCCCCGCGCAGCCAGCCGCTGCGTGCCGGGCGGTAGCGCAGCTCAAGGCGCAGCTCGCTGATGCCCCGGGTCGGGTCGGGCCAGCGCGGCGGTGTGTCCCTCAGCGCCTGCATGGCCGGGTCGTAGGGGAAGCGCGGCACGCCCAGATCCGGCTGGTTAAGGCGCCGAGCGCCCAGCAGCCGGCCGTCCCGGGCGGCGGGCAGCAGGTCCAGCCGAGCTTCCACGCCGGCATGGCGGAGCTGATTGACCAGCGAGGTCAGAAAGGCCGTTTTGCCCGCCTGGGAAAGGCCGGTGACGGCCAGGCGCAGCTGGCGATCGCGGCCGCGCTCCAGCAGATTGCCAAGCTCCCGGCCCAGGGTGTCGTGTAAGGCGGCCATGGGCGCTATTCCGTGCCCGCCAGCGTGGTAAGGAACTGATACCAGAGCGGCAGGGTGGCGATCAAAAAGCCCAGCGCGGTCATGCTGTAGCCCGGCCAGCGCCGAGCCGAGCGCTGGGCGATCAGCAGCCCGCCGACGCCGAGCACCATGCCGATGATGTTGAACACCATGGAAAAGGCGTCGATCCACAGCGAAAGATTCATGCCGCACCCTCCGTTGACGGGCGTGTGAGGGTGGTCCCCAGCAGGTGCTGGGCACCGGGCACCAGCCACACCGGGTCCAGCCGGGTGTTGGCCGCCTCCACGCAGAGAAACCCTCGTGCGGCGGCGGGAGAGGTATCCTCGGGCGGCGTTTCTCCGGGGTGCCAGACCACGGTGGAGTCGCTCTGATCCTTGGCCACGCGCAGCGTGCGCCTGCCGTCATCGACGCTTACCGCGGCGTTGCTGTGGTAGATGCGGTCAACGGCGCCGTTCGGGGCCAGGGTGCCCTGCTGCTCGGCTTCGGCGAAGCCCTGGCGCTTGTCCAGGTAGCGGGCGCCGGCCAGGCCCTCGAGGCGGCAGGCAAAGGCATCGTCGACGGCCAGATAGGTGTGCAGGGCGGCGCTGATCTTGACCGGCGCGTCGCCGATGTTTTCGCTGATCAGTTCGACGTGAAGGCGGCGGGCATTGGCCTGGATCACGACTCGGGCGGTTAGCCGGCCGTGCAGGCGCTCTTCCGGCGAGAGGTGCACTTCGATGCCCTCTTCGTGCTCGTCGACGCCCTCCAGGCGCCAGGGCGCCAGCCGCGCCGTGCCGTGAAAGGGGCCCTGGCGATTGGGGCTGTCATCGGCGTAGCGCTCGTCGCCGAACCACGGCCAGCACAGCGGAATGCCGCCGCGCAGCGTCGCCGGCGGCGCCGCCGGCGTGGGCGTAAGCCACAGCCAGGGAGCGTCGCCCGCCGGCTGAAAGTGCACTACCTGGGCGCCGGTCAGCGCCACGGCCAGCTGCCCCCAGGGCTGGTTGAACAGCACCAGCTCGCGTCCTTCCCAGGTCAGGGTCTGCTGGTCGTCGGTGGCGTCAAGCCGCTCTTGAAGCGAATCGGGGATCATGAAGCGTCCTGATGATCGTCGTTAAGTGGGTGCCGGGTGCCTTGCATGGAGAAAAGAATTGCGGAAATAGCGTGCATGAGGCTCGTATGGCGACGCGGGGCATTGATCGGTGAGCGCATGCAAGGCACCTTAAGTCGTCTGCTATGCTAAGACAAGCGGGCTACACTGTTCACGCTTTCGCGTTCCCTGTAGCGTTCACTAGCACTCTGTCGATAACGACAAAAGGAGAGACGTCCATGGGCTTTATAGCGTGGTTGATCATTGGCGGTCTTGCCGGCTGGATTGCGGGTAATCTGATGCGCGGCGGCGGCTTCGGTATTCTGGGGAATATCGGCGTGGGCATTGTCGGCGCGATCATCGGTGGTTTTCTGTTCAGCCTGCTGGGGCTTTCTGCCGGCGGCTTCATCGGTTCGCTGGTCACCGCCGTGGTGGGGTCGGCCGTACTGCTGTGGGTGGTGAGCAAGGTGCGATAGCGCCCGCTGGCCCTGTTCACCCTTCCGGGCTCAGGCCCGTTCATCGCCCGGCACCCCGCCGGGCGATGGCGTTTGGGCTCTCGCGGAGTGATCACGCTTTCCGTTACCGTACGCACCCCGTTACACTAGGCGCCTTTGTGCCGGCCGCTCTGGCGGGCCGTGGTGCTTGATAGGGGATTCCTTTGCTCGACGCGTTACATGCCTGGTGGGGGCAACAGCTGGAACTTTGCACGGCAAACTCCCGGTCCTGCCCGCTGTCCGCCGCCACAGGCGAAGACCTTTGGCACCTGGGCATTGCCTGCCCCACGCCCGAGGGCCGCTGGCCCGACCCCGGCCTCTGGCTGGCCCAGGCATGGCAGATTCATGCTCGAGAAGCGTTGGTGGACGTCATGCTGTGGCTTGCCGCCCAAGGCGAGCGCCAGCGCTGGGATATCGATGCCGCCGGGCTCAAGGCCATGAGCGTGCCCAAACGCCTTGAATGGCAGCAGCAAACGTCGGTGGAAGACGCGCCCCATGCCGCACTACTGCCCGACTGGGTAGCCGCGGGCGAGCCTCTCGAATGGGCGGCGTGGGACTGGCTGCGCCTGGCGGAGCTGGCCTGGGCCGGCGCCTGCTGCGGCTATCTGAGCGAGGCCGAAGCCGGGCACTTTGCCGGCCACGCCGCCGAGCTGCTCCACGCCCGCCATGACGACTGGCAGTCGTTGCTCCAGGCGTACCTGCGCGGGCTCAGCCTGTTCTGCGGCGCCGACTGCCGGGAGCTGGACCCGGCGATTCAGCCCCCGGCGGCGCTCAGAGCACCGGGCCGGCCCTGGCAGCGCACGCTGGCAGCGCTGCTTGAGCCCGCCAGCCGAGAGGCCTCGCGCGCGGCCATGCGTGGCTATCGCGCCACGCTTGCCCACTGGCTGCAGGCGCTTGCCGGAGTGCGCGATCCCGAGCTTATGCTGCGCCAGCGCGAGCCGCGGCTGCCGCTGCCCGAACCCCGGCGCCGAGAAGCCGAACGTTACCTCGAGGAGGTGCTGGAGCTTTATGCCGACGAGGGAGCAGGAGCGCTCAAGCGCTACTGGCTCCCGGCGCAGGCGCATCACCTCAATCAGATGGCGGCGGACGCCGTCCACGGTCTCCACGCGCCTTCGCGTACGCCGTTTGGCCGGCCATCGCGGGAAGCGCTGGCCGAGCGCGGCCGGCTGAGCCAGGCCAGCCGCCATGCGGCTACCGTGCACATGGCGGAGAAATTCGCCTTTTATCTGCATATGGCCATGGACAGTCGGGGTTTCGATGACGCGGCGCTGCTGGCGCTGGGGGAGTCGCTGAAAAACTGCCTGTGCCATTTTTACGCCACCCCGACCCGGCTGCTGGCGGCCTGGCTTGCCTGGGAGCGTTGCCTGCCCGAGCCCGACCAGGCCGGGCTTGAGCACGATATTGCCTGGCATCTGAACGATCCGGGAAGCATCTTTCACTGGGTCGACTGGCAGCCCGGCGCCTGGCAGGAGCCCGACGAGCGGCCTTCGCTTCGCCACTTTACCGCGATGGCGCTGGTGGGGCCGCTGAACAGCATCGCCTGGCGCCAGCCGGAGCCGGAAAGCCGGCGTGAGCGCGAGTCCATCCGCACCTGGGTGGAAGAGCATTACCAGCTGCACGAGGCAGAGGAGCTGCGCGGCTTTGTCGATACCCTGCTGGAAGCCGGCGACCGTCAGGAATACCAGATCAACTATGCGCCGTACACGCTCAACCGAGCGCGGCTGGACGATGAAATCGCCGTCTTGCAAACCGGCGACAGCGACGTCGAGGAGCGCAACCACCGGCTGCGTCTGGAGCGCGTGCGCGACAACGAGGACGGCTGCAACGAGCGCGATATGGCCGCCTGGGACATTGCCCAGGCGGTAGATCTGGCCATTGCCGGACGCGAACTTGGCTGGCTCGATCAGGCGCAGCTGGCGGGGTTTCTCGAGCGCGCCTATGCGCTGGCCGAAAATCACTACGGCGGCTGGCAGGAGTACGCCGAAGGCCTGTACACCGGCTTTTCCTTTTTCATGGGGGAGACCGGCGAGCGCGAAAGCTTCCTGGCCGGGCTGCGTCAAGCTCTAGTCACCTGGCGCTGCGGCGCGCCGGTGCTGGGAGGGGCCTGGGCCAGCCTGGATTTTCCCGGCAGCCGGCCGCGCCACTTTGCCCCGCTGCATATCGATACGCTGCCGGGGGACCGGCAAACGCTGCACTGATTCAGCGTCACGCGGAACCCTTTTCGCTTATGTCCGGGGGTTTCGTTTATGCTAATATCCACCGAGCCTTTTGTGCCCGTGACGGTGGCCGTGAGCGTGGAGAGTCGTGCCGTTGCCGTCGGGCGTTTTCTACCGTTGGATGAGGACTGCCGTATGGCTGACGCGCCATCTCACTGTCTCAGGGGCACCCGTGACGCCTGCGTATTGACGCTTGCCTTTATGCTGGCCGGCTGTGCCGGGACCCCCAGCGCTTCAAGCACCGAGCCGCCCGACGACTACTTTGCCATGTCGCTGCCGGACGTGGGCCAGGCGGGAGAAGCGATGATGTCGCCGGTGGAAGGGTCGGCCGGCCAGCTGCCGCAGCAGCAGAGCTCGCCGCCGCGGGTGATCCGCCGGGCACTGATGGAGCAGCACGACAGCTGGTCGGGTACGCCTTATCGGCTGGGCGGCACGACCCAGAGCGGCGTGGACTGCTCGGCGCTGGTGCAGAACGTCTACCGGGACACGTTCGATATTTCCCTGCCGCGAACGACCCGCGGGCTGGTGAACAAGGGGCACGCGATCAAGCGGCGGAACCTGCGTGCCGGCGATCTGGTGTTTTTTCGCCCGCCGGGAAGCCGCCACGTGGGCATCTACGTCGGCGACGGCTACTTTCTCCACGCCTCCACGTCCCGGGGCGTGATCATGTCGGAGCTGGATAACACCTACTGGCAGCGCTACTACTGGCAGTCGCGCCGCACCCTTGAAGGCCCGCAAATGGCTCAGCTCAGCCGTGTACTGTGATGTTTTGACCCTCGGGCCGAGCCACCCTTTATGATCACCATCCATACGCCGGCCTGGTGGCGCGCGACGCTGGCGCTGTGCCTCGGGTCGTTTCTCGTTTTTATCAACCTGTACGTTCCCCAGCCGCTGCTGCCCGAGCTCCATCGAACCTACGGCGTCTCTACGCTGGCGGTCAGCTTTGTGATGTCGGCAGCGACGCTGTCGCTGGCCTTTGCCCTGGTGGTGTTCGGGCCGCTGTCGGACGCCATCGGGCGCGAAGGCATAATGCGCTACAGCCTGCTGGTGGCGGGGGTTGGCTCTATTGTGCTGGCCTTTGCTCCCAGCTTTTCCGCTCTGCTGGCGCTGCGCCTGCTGCAGGGGTTCGTGCTTGGCGGGCTGCCGGCGGTGGCCATTGCGTGGATGGCGGACACGTTCGACAAACGGGCGCTGGCCGGCGCCGTGGGGCTTTATATTGCCGCCAACTCGCTGGGCGGCATCAGCGGACGGGTAGTGGGCGGTCTGGTAGCGGATCTGGGCGGCGCCTCGGCAGCCTTCATTGCCGTGGGCGTCATGACCCTGGCAGGCACGGCGGTGTTCTGGCGCCTGCTGCCGCGCAGCCGGACGTTCGTGGCCCAGCCGTTTCACCTAAAGACGGCCGCGGTCGATCTCTGCCAGCACCTGCGTACGCCGGTGCTGCTGGGGGCCTACTTGCTGGGCGGCATCAACTTCATGGTGTTTATCAACCAGTACAGCTATATCACCTTCCGGCTTGCCCAGGCGCCGTACAGCCTGGCCGCGAGCAGCCTGGGGCTTTTGTTCTTGACCTATCTGAGCGGCACCGTGGGCTCCACGCTGTCCGGGCGGCTGGCGGGACGTTTCTCTCCGGCGCGCTGCATGATGGCAGGCGTGGCGCTTCTTTGCGTCGGCACCGCCGTGACCCGGGCCGATGCGCTGACGCTGGTGATTCTGGGGCTGACCGTTAACGCCTTCGGCTTTTTTCTGACCCATTCGCTGGCGTCTGCCTGGGTGGGGCGCAACGCCCAGCGGGCAAGGGGCAGCGCTTCGGCGCTTTATCTGGTGTTTTACTACACCGGAGCCAGCCTTGGCGGTTTCTGGCTGGAGCCGTTCTGGCTGTGGGACGGCTGGGCCGGCGTCACCCTGGGTTCCTGGCTGCTGTTCGCGGTAACCTTTGCCATCGCCACCTGGCTGCGCCGGGTAGAGCGCCGCCAGCCGTGATGCGACGCTAAAAAAGTTCTTCGCAGATTGGCGTGAAAATGACGCCGTGATGGCACTGAAATATGTCTTTGGGTGGGAGCGCAGCTTATGCGCGAAGGCGGTGTTGTGGCGGTAACCTCGCGCACTGAAGTGCGCTTATATGGACCCGTCCTGTTGTGCAAGCTAGAAGCAACCACGCATAAAGGTGAGGACTGCACGCTTATATCCGGCCTGTTGGTGGCACCTGCGGTGCCTGGCCCTGATGGAATACGCGCTCTCTGCTCTGATCTCCCACTCGGCCTCGCCATGGGCCTGCGCACTTCACAGAGTGACAGAGAGTCGGTCTGACCCGTTATGCCATCGAAGCATCTCGCCTGCGCAACCTCGGGGTTGGGTAACTTATCGTATGCTGAACGATCTCGCCTGTTTATTCGGTATCATTAAGCGGCCTCCTGCGGCTGGTAGCGGCGTTCATGGGCCAATAGCGACCAGCAAATCCGCGCCATCTTGTTTGCCAGGGCCACAATGGCCTTGCGTTGTCCAAGACGCGCCGCTAATGAGCAGGCCCAGCGGGACAGCCGGTCGGGCTGTTCCTGGCGCTGAAACTGGCGTAATGCCGCGCGGGCACCGTGCACCAGCTGCCGTCGAACCTCACCATTGCCGCGTTTGGTGATACCCATTAACTGATGGCGGCCACCACTGGAATGCTGGCGTGGCACTAACCCTAACGAGGCGCTGAACTGACGCCCGTTGGGAAACCGTGCCGGATCGCCCAGGTGGCTGAACAACAGCGTGGCGTTGATCGGGCCGATGCCGGGCAGACTCATCAGCCGCTGCATGTCGGCTGACGCTTTGGCCTGTCGCTGCAGCCGCTTGTCATAGCGCGCGATTCGCGCATCGTTCTCGAGCCACTGGTCGAGCAGGTCGTTCAGCAGGGTGTAGAGTTCTTCACCCAGCCGCGCCCGTTGCTCGTCCAGTCGCTCACGGATCACACCCTGGCGTATTACCGCATGCCCTTGCGACACGATCAGGCCAAACTCTCCCAGTAGGCCGCGCAGCTCATTGCCGATGGCAGTGCGCTCGCGCACTAACCGACTGCGCACCCGGTGCACCGCTTGCAGGGATTGTTGCGCTTCTGTCTTGATCGTCACCCGAGGCGTCGCCGGGCGTGCTGCGGCCTCGGCGATAGCCGCGGCATCGCGTGCATCATTCTTGTGGCCCAGCACGAAGGGCTTGACCGCCTGCGGCGGCAGTAGTTCTGCCTCATGGCCCAGGGCGCGAATTTCGCGTGCCCAATAATGGGCCGAGCCGCACGCCTCCATGGCGATGCGGCAAGGCGGCAGCTGGGCCAGCGTGAGCCGCAGCTGATCACGCTTAACCTGCTTGTTAAAGACGTTATGGCCGCGCGCATCGGCGGCGTGCAACTGAAAAACGTGTTTGGCCAGGTCAATGCCGACAATGCTAATCTGTTTCATGGATGGGCCCTCCTTTCAGATGCCGTCAGTGTTCTGTGCACTGCTAGCTAGATGTCATATCCAGCTTGGCACAGAAGGACGGGGCCATCCCATTTCCCACCACGGTTTGTCCGGGAGTCGTGCCGGCTTTCCTGATAAAGTGCGGTGAACCAAAAAAGCGGCCCGGAGGGGCCTAATGCCAGTCAGTTAAGCCTGTTCTCAATAAGTTGATCATGAGACCTTCCCGTGTCAGGCACACTGACACGGGAAGGTCCATGCATTTCAGCGACGCTATTGATGCCATCGCCAAGTCGGTACCCGACGATTTCTCCAGCCTCTCCGAGGTGCTCTCCCCTGAACTGATCGACACCTGTCTTGAAGAAGCCGGCGTGGCCACACTGCGCAAGCGTCGCCTGCCGTTGGACATGGTGGTCTGGGCGGTTGTCGGGATGGCCTTGTTTCGGCATATCCCGATGGGGCAGATCGTCAATCACCTCGACATCATGCTGCCCGGCAAGCGTCCCTTCGTCGCGCCCAGTGCCGTGGTGCAGGCACGTCAACGGCTTGGAGTGGAGCCCGTCAAGCGCGTCTTCGAGCAGACCCAGGCCCTGTGGCATCAGCAGACCCCTCACCCCCACTGGAGTGGTCTGACGTTACTGGGCGTTGATGGTGTGGTCTGGCGTACTCCTGACTCTCCCGAGAATCAGGCAGCCTTTGCGCGCACGCGCAATGCTCAGGGGGAGGCGAGCTATCCGCAGATTCGCATGGTGTGCCAGATGGAGCTGACCAGCCACCTGCTGACGGGATCCGCCTTCGACAGTGTCGCGAGCAGTGAAATGGAGCTGACCACTCAGCTCATCGGCAGCACCCCGGATCACTCCCTGACGCTGTTTGATCGTGGGTTCTACTCACTGGGTTTGCTGCATGCCTGGCAGAGCGCCGGCGAGCAGCGGCATTGGCTGATTCCTCTAAAGAAGGGAACACAGTATCAGGAAGAGCGCTCACTAGGCCGGCAGGATCGCCTGGTGACCCTGTCGACGTCACCTCAGGCGCGCAAGAAGTGGCCAGCCTTGCCGCCGACGATGACGGCGCGGCTGTTACGCCGCAAGGTGAACGGCAAGGAAGTGCAGATCCTGACCTCGATGACCGACCCGCTGCGCTTTCCGGCGGCGGATATCGTCGATCTCTACAGCCACCGCTGGGAAATCGAACTGGGCTACCGGGAAATGAAGCAATCTCTGCTGGGTAACCGCCTGACACTGCGTAGCCGCACCCCGGAGATGGTCTTTCAGGAGCTCTGGGGCACGTTGTTAGCCTATAACCTGATCCGCTTCCAGATGGCTCGCATGGCCTATAGCCTGGATGCCGTGCATCCCAATCAGCTCAGCTTCCATCAGGCTGCTCACTGGCTCATCAAGGAGTTAACGATCCTGCCCTGGGTCTCGCCAGGACGCGTGCCCGGCGTGGTTCAGTCGATGCTGGACATGGCACCTTCCTTCGTCCTGCCTGAACGACGCGAACGATCTTATCCTCGCTCAGTCAGGCGGCGACCACAGAAATACCCCACTAAGAAAAATGCCAGTCAGCGTTAACTGACTGGCATTACCCGGAGGGGCCGCTTTGTCGTATCCTGATCGGGGTTTGCCCGCGGGATGATACCTGCGCTTATTGTTCGGCGCTGCCTTCGCCTTCGCCGTGCACGTGGCCGTGCTCGATTTCCTCGGCGCTGGCTTCGCGGACGTCGGAGATTTCAACGTCGAACGTCAGGTTCTGGCCGGCCAGCGGGTGGTTGCCGTCTACCAATACCGTGTCGCCTTCGACCTTCTTGACGGTAACCATCAGCGGGCCGCCTTCGGTCTGGGCCTGAAACTGCATGCCCGGCTCAACGTTTTCCACGCCCTGGAAGGCATCGCGGGGGACTTCCTGCATCAGCTGTTCCTGGACTTCACCGTAGCCTTCTTCCGGCGTTACGCTGACGTTGAGTTTTTCGCCGGGGGAGGCGCCTTCCAGCTGCTTTTCCAGCCCGGGAATGATGTTGCCCGTGCCGTGCAGGTAGGTAAGCGGCTCGCGGCCTTCGGAGCTGTCGAGCACTTCACCGGCTTCGTTGGTCAGGGTGTAGTGAAATGCGACGACCGAGTTTTGCGCAATTTGCATGAAAGAACCTTTCGGTGAATGCATTGGAATCGTGTCGGCGGATGGTAACGCGGAAACGGACCCGATGTCAGTGGTCGCGGGGATTTTCCTTGACGCGTTTTCCCGGCGCTATTGCGCCGTACAAGGAGCAAAGCTACCCTAGCGCCACTTATCCTTTTGACGTTCGGCTTTTCACGTCGACCTATTGCCTCCTGGAGTCTGTCTATGACGATCTTTGTCATCTGGGTCATTGCTTTTGCCTTGATCTTCTACTTTGCCAACAAGCGCTGGAACGACGGCGTCAGCCAGGGTATCGACAAGATGCTGACGGCGATGCTGAAAAGCCACGGCAAGAACCGCTATATCTGGGTAACCGCCATTGCCGTGCTCGGGGCCACGGCCCTGGTGCGCCCCATCGACGTGCTGCTGGTGGTGATCCTGCTGGGCATCATCGCGCTGATCGTGGCCAAGGTAACAAGCGTGGCGGGCAAGAAGCTTTCCTAGAGCAGAAAACAGCCTGCAAAAAAACACCGGCCTTTCTGGCCGGTGTTTTTCGTTACCGTAGCGTCAAAACCGGCAATTGCCTTGATCGCGGCGCGCGCGTAGCCGGCTCAGTAAGGCGCAACGCTGACGTTGGAGCCTGAGCCGATCAGGCGGACTTTCTGGCCGGGCTCGAACTGGCGGTCGGCTTTTTGTACCACGACCACGTCGTTACCGGCGTCGGTGCGGATTTCAAGCTCCACGCCGTTGATGCGGTTGGCGCTGTCTTCCACCTTGGTGCCGGCCATGGCGCCGCCGATGGCACCCGCGGCGGTGGCGATCTTCCTGCCGCTGCCGCCGCCTACCTGGTTGCCCAGCACGCCGCCGATCAGCGCGCCGGTGCCGCCGCCGAGCAGACCGCCGGTACGGCTGTCGGCCTGGATCTGAACCGGGCGGACGGCCTGGATGGTGCCGTAGGTAACGTTCTGGCTGCTTTTCGCCTGGCTGCCGCTGTAAACGTCGCCGGAGTAGGGCGAGGTGTTAACGCAGCCGGCAAGGGTCAGCAGGCTGAGGGCGGCAACGGGCAGTAGTCGTTTCATGGCACATTCTCCAGTCAGTATGTTACGTGCAGCGTAATAGGATAAAGCCCGTCGCTCAAGACGTCTTTACGGCGTGCAGCATAGGCCGAAACGCTGGGCATTAACAGCCCGGCGTGCTCGGCGGGCGGCTCAGCGGGGTTCAAACGACAAAAAAGGGAGGCGCGAGAGCCTCCCTTCGGTGGTAGTGCGTGAGTGTTCCAGCTGGCTTCGCCGGGGATCAGCCGAACTGGTTCATGGTGTTGTCCTTGCCGCCGGCCTTGAGCGCGGCGTCGCCGTGGAAGAATTCCTTGTGGTCGTCGCCGATGTTGGAGCCGGCCATGTCCTGGTGCTTGACCGTGGCGATGCCCTGACGGATTTCCTCGCGCTGGACGTTGGCCACGTAGGCCAGCATGCCGTCTTCACCGAAGTAGCCCTTGGCCAGGTTGTCGGTGGAGAGCGCGGCGGTGTGGTAGGTCGGCAGCGTGATCAGGTGGTGGAACACGCCGGCTTCCCGAGCGGCATCGCGCTGGAAGTTAGCGGTCCACTCGTCGGCCAGGCGGCCCAGCTCGGTGTCGTCGTATTTTTCGTCCATCAGCGCGTCGCGGTCGTAGGCCGAGACGTCCTTGCCCTCTGCCTGCCAGGCGTCGAATACCTGCTGGCGGAAGTTCAGCGTCCAGTTGAACGAGGGCGAGTTGTTGTAGACCAGCTTGGCGTCCGGGCAGACTTCGCGGATGCGGTTGACCATGCCGGCGATCTGGCCGACGTGGGGCTTTTCGGTTTCAATCCACAGAAGATCGGCGCCGTTTTGCAGGCTGGTGATGCAGTCAAGCACTACGCGGTCTTCGCCGGTGCCGGGCTTGAACTGGTAAAGGTTGGAGGCCAGGCGCTTGGGCTTGACCAGCTTGCCGTTCTGCTTGATGACCACGTCGCCGTTGCCGATGTCGTCGGCGCTTTCGATCTCGTCGCCGTCCAGGAAGCTGTTGTACTGGTCGCCCAGGTCGCCGGGCTCTTCGGTGACGGCAATTTTCTGGGTCAGGCCGGCACCCAGCGAGTCGGTGCGGGCAACGATGACGCCGTCATCGACGCCAAGCTCGAGAAAGGCGTAGCGTACGGCGTTGATCTTGGCGATGAAGTCCTCGTGGGGCACGGTGACCTTGCCGTCCTGGTGACCGCACTGCTTCTCGTCGGATACCTGGTTTTCCAGCTGGATGCAGCAGGCGCCGGCCTCGATGAATTTCTTCGCCAGCAGATAGGTCGCCTCGGAGTTGCCAAAGCCGGCGTCGATGTCGGCGATGATCGGCACGATATGGGTCTGGTGCTCGTCGATTTCGCGGACCAGCGCCTTGGCCTGGACGTCGTTGCCGGCTTCACGGGCTTCGTCAAGCTCGCGGAAGAGGTGGTTGAGCTCCCAGGCGTCGGCCTGCTTCAAAAAGGTGTAAAGCTCTTCGATCAGCGCCGGCACCGAGGTCTTTTCGTGCATCGACTGGTCCGGCAGCGGGCCGAACTCCGAGCGCATGGCCGCTACCATCCAGCCGGAAAGGTAAAGGTAGCTGCGCTTGGTGGTGTTGAAGTGCTTTTTGATCGAAATCATCTTCTGCTGGCCGATAAAGCCGTGCCAGCAGCCCAGCGACTGGGTGTAGAGGCTTTTGTCCGCGTCATAGGCGGCCATGTCTTCGCGCATGATGGCGGCGGTGTAGCGAGCGATGTCCAGCCCGGTATGGAACTGGTTCTGCCGGCGCATGCGCGCGGCGTATTCGGGATTGATGTTGTCCCACTTGCCGCCCTGGGCGTCGCGCTTCTTTTTCAGTTCCTGAATCTCTTCAAGCAGTCCCGTCATGTGCTCTCTCCTGTGGCGTCGAGGTATCGCTAAGGGTATCCGGCGGCCCTGCTTGCCGCGGAACGTGACTCTACTATCCGCGATGGGGCCTTCCGGCAGCAATTGGCTTTTGGGAGCAGGCGGGGTTGTAGCGTGACGACATGGGAGGAGAAGCTCGGCCAATGCTGTAGCTGAGTTTCCTGTCAGGTTTGGTGCGCGTGGCGGGAAGCGAGGCGAAGCCGGGCGGGCTGCCCGGCAGGAGCGGGGTCGGGCTAGTCGTCGTCGAGCGGGAAGTTGAGGCTGCCGGCGTTGACCAGCTGCGTGAGCAGCGCTGCCGCTCCTG
The DNA here is from genome assembly GCF_031886125.1 of Halomonas piscis. Classification (NCBI taxonomy): domain Bacteria; kingdom Pseudomonadati; phylum Pseudomonadota; class Gammaproteobacteria; order Oceanospirillales; family Halomonadaceae; genus Halomonas; species Halomonas piscis. The sequence goes on along the minus strand of NZ_CP119391.1, from coordinate 2,370,475 downwards.
GGAAGTCGGCGAGCACGTCGGCGCGTATGGGCCGGCTTTCGCACAGCCTCACGGCAAGTTCCGGGGTGCAGGGATAGCCGTCGCCGTCGACAAACAGCGTAGTGGCGCCGCCGTCCCGGCGCCAGGCAAAGCGCGAGCCGGGCGCCGGATACAGCGGCGTTTCCTTGAGTTTTTCCACCAGGGCGGCCTCGTCCAGCGGCGGATCAAAGGGAATCAGCTGGTCAACGTACTTGGGCTGGGTCATCACCCGGCCGAACCACTGGCTCATCTGCACCGGGTTGTCCAGCGTGTCGAGTATCAGCCGGCGCATGCGTTCAAGGGCCGCGTCGTCGATCTCGCCGGGGGTCCGTGCCGGCGCCATGCCGGCGTCGCTGTAGCGCAGCGACGCCGGCAGCTGCTCGCCCAGGTAATCGGCATAGGAGGTCACGGCCTCATCGGCGGACGGCGCGCGAAAGCCCACCGAAACGGTCATGCACTCGTCGGTTTCGCTGACGCCGTGGTGGGCCCAGCCCGGCGGCAGATAAAGCATGTCGCCGGTTTCCAGCACCCAGTCGGAGTCGGTCTCGACTTCGAAGGTTTCGAGGATCTTCAGGTCGATGCCGTCGATGATCGGCGCGTCTTCGGCGGTTTTGCCGCCGAGCTGCCAGCGGCGATGCCCGGCAGCCTGAAGCAGAAAGACATCGTACTGGTCGGCGTGGGGGCCGACGCTGCCGCCCGGGGGCGCATAGCTGATCATGATGTCGTCCAGCCGCCAGCGCGGGAGGAAGTCAAACTCGTCGAGCAGGGCAGCCACCGAGGGCACGTAGTGGTCCACGGCCTGCACCAGTAGCGTCCAGTCGCGCTCGGGCAGGCGCTCAAAGGTGGCCTCGTCAAAGGGGCCGTGGGAGACCTGCCAGGGGCTGTCCGGGCCGTGCTCTTCGATCAGCCGGGCTTCCACGCCGTCTTCGCAGGCAAGTCCGGCGAGCTCGTCGGCGTCAATCGGTGACCGAAACTCCGGCATGGCGCCGCGAATCAGCAGCGGTTTTTGCTGCCAGTACTCGGCCATAAACTCGGCCGGGGTCAAGTCTCCCAGCAGGGTCAGCGGCGTATCATGGTGGGTCATGGCGGTATCCTTGGCGAGGTGGCCGGTTGACAGCGTAGGTGGTGACAGCGCGCGTACTTATAGCGTACGCAGCTGTCGGGTGAGGTCGCGGGCCTGGGCTTCGGCGTTGCCGATATAGCGGGCCGGGGTCAGCGCTTTTAGCTCGTGCTTGACGTCGTCGGGCAGCGCCAGGGTGTCGATGAAGGCGGCAAAGCCCGCCTGGTCGATGCGTTTGCCCCGGGTCAGCTCCTTGAGCTTCTCGTAGGGTTTCTCAATGCCGTAGCGGCGCATCACGGTCTGGATCGGCTCGGCCAGCACTTCCCAGCTGGCGTCGAGGTCAGCCGCCAGACGTTCGGGGTTGGCCTCGAGCTTGGCGATGCCCTTGAGCGAGGCGCGGTAGGCGATCAGCGCATAGCCCAGCCCCACGCCGAGGTTTCTGAGCACCGTGGAGTCGGTGAGGTCGCGCTGCCAGCGGGAAATCGGCAGCTTGGTGGCCAGATGATCGAGCACGGCGTTGGCAAGCCCCAGATTGCCTTCGGAGTTTTCGAAGTCGATGGGGTTGACCTTGTGCGGCATGGTCGAGGAGCCGATTTCGCCTTCCACGGTTTTCTGCTTGAAGTAGCCAAGCGAAATATAGCCCCAGACGTCGCGGTCGAAGTCCAAAAGCACGGTGTTGAAGCGGCCGATGGCGTCAAACAGCTCGGCGATGTAGTCGTGGGGCTCGATCTGGGTCGTATAGGGGTTGAAGGTGAGCCCCAGACCTTCCACGAAGGCGCGCGCGTTGGCCTGCCAGTCAACTTCCGGGTAGGTAGCAAGGTGGGCGTTGTAGTTGCCCACCGCGCCGTTGATCTTGCCCAGAAGGGGCGTTTCTTCGATCCGGCAAAGCTGGCGCTTCAGCCGATAGGCGACGTTGGCCATTTCCTTGCCCAGGGTAGTGGGGCTTGCGGTCTGGCCGTGGGTACGCGAGAGCATCGGCTGGGCGGCGTGCTCTGCGGCCAGCGCGGCGATGCCCTCGACCACTTCGTGGAGCACGGGCAGCAGGGCGTCCAGGCCGTCGCTGAGCATCACGCCGTAGGCGAGGTTGTTGATGTCCTCGGAGGTGCAGGCGAAGTGGATGAATTCGCTGATTGCGTCAAGCTCGGCGTTATCCCTGATGCGTTCCTTGAGGAAATATTCCACCGCCTTGACGTCGTGGTTGGTGGTGCCCTCGATATCCTTGATGCGCTGGGCGTCGGCTTCGCTGAAATCCCGGATCAGGGCATCGAGAAAGCCCGCGGCGTCGGCGGACAGCGGCGGCACTTCGACAATCTGCCCCTGGCCCGCAAGGCACTCAAGCCAGCGTACCTCGACGATGACCCGAGCGCGGATCAGGCCGAATTCGCTGAAGTGCTCGCGCAGCGCGGCGGTCTTGGCGCCGTAGCGGCCGTCAACGGGGGAAAGGGCGGTCAGGGCAGAAAGTTGCATGGTCTTTTTCCAGGTCAGTCGATCGTCATCACGGGCTAGGCCTAGGCGAGCGCAAGCTGTCTCGCGCCAACCGTCTAGCGCAGGTCATCCAGGGCGCGGCGCAGGGCGCTGCGCTGAAACATCAGCTTCCAGCGGCGTCCGCCCTGCTGGTGCCAGAGCAGGGCAAAGCGCACCCCGGCCAGCAGGCAGGCGCGCACGCGTTCGGGCATCATGGGGCTTTGCAGCATGGCGGGATCGCCCTGCACCACGATGCGGTGTTTAAAGGTGGATAGCGTTTCCTGATAGGTTTCGCCGAGGTTGGCGATAACGTTTTCGTGGGTGGCGCCGAAGTGCGCAGCCTGGTGCTGGACACGATCCAGCGACTCGCCCAGCGCATCGAGCATGGCAGTATTCTTGCGCAGCTTGCTCATCAGCAGAATCAGCGAAAAGCCGTAGCGCATAATCACCGGGCTTCCCTGCTTGCGGCCGACGAGCGCTTCGAGCATTTCCAGCCCCTGGCGCAGATTGTTGGGGTGGCCGCCGTAAATCGCCTCAAAGCTTGGCGGGTTGGTGTCCACGGTGGCCTGGATCAGCGTTTCCCAGGAGCGCTGATCGGCGTGGCCGTTGCGCGTCAGCTCGTCGACCAGGCTGGCCGCCTGAAAGACGCCGGCCAGCGCCAGCGCCTGGCGGCTGGCCGGATCGTCCGGGGCGCGGTGAATCGGCGTGGCGTTGCTCATGCGGCGGCCTCCCTGGCGTTCCAGGCGTTGCGGATCACGCCGCCGCCAAGGCAAACGTCGCCGTCGTAGATCACCAGCGACTGGCCCGGCGTTACCGCGCGCTGAGGGTCGTCAAAGTGCACCTCGACGCCGCCGTCGGCGCGGGTCTTCAGCGAGCAGGGCTGATCCGCCTGGCGGTAGCGGGTCTTGGCGCGAAAGCGCCCCCGGGCAGCGGGCGCGCGTCCGGCGATCCATTCCATGGGCTCGGTGGCAAGCGAGTCGCTGTACAAAAGCGGGTGGTGCTTGCCCTGCACGGCGACGAGCACGTTGCGGGCAAGGTCTTTTTGCGCCACGTACCAGGGATCTTCGGAATAGTCGGCCAGCCCGCCGATGCCCAGCCCCTGGCGCTGGCCCAGGGTGTAGTACATCAGCCCCTGGTGCTCGCCGATGACGTCGCCGTCCGGGGTTTCGATGGTGCCCGGCTGAGCGGGCAGGTACTGCTTCAAGAAATCGCTGAAGCGCCGCTCGCCGATAAAGCAGATGCCGGTGGAATCTTTCTTGCGCGCGGTGGCAAGGCCGTGCGCCTCGGCCAGCCTTCTTACCTCGGGCTTTTCCAGTTCGCCTACCGGGAACAGCGTGCGGGCGATGGCCGCCTCGGGCACGGCGTGGAGAAAGTAGCTCTGGTCCTTGTTGGCATCCAGCCCCTTGAGCAGCCGCGGGCGGGCAACGTCTTCGCCCCGGGCGACCAGCCCCTGACGCACGTAGTGGCCGGTGGCGATCTTCTCGGCGCCGAGCATTTCGGCGTAGTCGAGAAACACCTTGAACTTGATCTCGCGGTTGCAAAGGATGTCCGGGTTGGGGGTACGCCCGGCCTGGTATTCGGCCAGGAAGTGTTCAAAGACGTTGTCCCAGTATTCGGCGGCAAAGTTGGCCGTGTGCAGCGGGATGCCGAGCTTTGCGCACACCGCCTCGGCGTCCGCCAGGTCTTCCTTGGCGGTGCAGTATTCGGTGCCGTCGTCTTCGTCCCAGTTCTTCATGAACAGGCCTTCGACCTCGTAACCCTGCTCGAGCAGCAAAAGGGCTGAGACGGAAGAGTCGACGCCGCCGGACATGCCGACGATCACTTTGCCTTGGGGGGTTGTCATGGCCACCCTCGATTGAAAGCTGCAGGTAGGCTGCGAGTATACACGATGCGCAGGCGATGCTTCGAGCCGTGGCAGCCGGCGGTCGTTCCCCGACCGGTTAGCCTTCGTGGATGACCGCCAGCGGGAAGGCCTGCCCGGCCAGGGCGTCCTCGACCCGGGGGAGAACGCGCGGGCTGCGCATGCGTCCGTTGGCGTCAAGCGCGCGGATCTCGTCGGGGGTCAGCCAGTGCACCGCATGGATATCGTCGTCCAGCGGCGTATCCAGAAAGCGCGCCGGCGAGGCGATGAAGCCGTGGCTGTGAAAGGTTAGCCCGTGGAGCTCGAAAACGTACAGCCCGAGATAGCCGTCAAGGGTGACTTCCCAGGCGGTTTCCTCTTTGACCTCGCGGTGCGCGGCGGCGATCGGCCCTTCGCCGGCCTCGATGTGGCCGGCGGGCTGGTTGTAAAGCGTGACGGGCCCGCCGCGGTCTTCTTCCACCATGAGGATACGTCCCTGGTGCTGGATGACGCAGGCGACGGTGGCGCGAATGTGCGGGCGGCAAGCGGCGCGCGCGGGCGTTTCGAAGGTCATCGGCGAGGTCTCCGGCTGGCAGAGCGCGGGGCGTGCAGGGTTTCCCGGCGCCACTCGCCGGGCGCCAAGCTGCCCAGCCGCCAGGGGCCCACCGCAGCGCGTATCAGGCGCAGGGTAGGGAAGCCCAGGTGAGCGGTCATCCGCCGAACCTGGCGGTTGCGTCCCTCGGAGATGACAAGCTCCAGCCAGTCGGTACGCGGGTGGCGTTTGGGGTTTACCGGCGGCGTGCGCTCGGCTATTTCGGGCGGAGCGATACGCCGGGCCCGGGCCGGCCGGGTGGGGCCGTCCTTTAGCGTAATGCCCCGGCGCAGGGCGGCAAGGGCGTCGTTGTCGACATGGCCTTCTACCTGCACCCAGTAGGTCTTGGGCTGTCGGTGGCGCGGGTGGGCAATGCGATGGATCAGCGCGCCGTCGTCGGAGAGCAGCAAAAGGCCTTCGGAATCGTAGTCCAGCCGGCCTGCCGGATAGACGCCCCTGGCGTCCAGGTGATCGGCAAGAGTGGCGCGGCCCTGGTCATCGCGAAACTGGCTGAGTACGCGATAGGGCTTGTGTAGCAGGTAAAGTTGGCTCATGCAGCGTTGGCAGCCCTTGTTGCTGGCTCGAGGTTGCTCGCTCGAGCCTTGGGGAGGCAAGGCAAAAGCCATAGCATACTCGACTTTAGATCAGTGCGCGCCCTCAAGGCTACTGCGTCCGGATGCGGCGGTGTTACACTCGCGGACGCACTGAATCAACCCGTCGGCTCCGGGCTAACCCGGCCCGAGGGCCGACCCCCACAAGGGAGTTCTTCATGGGCGCCAACCACGCGGACTATCAGCATATCGTTGTACCCGAAGGCGGTAGCCGGATTACCGTCAACGCCGACAAAACGCTCAACGTTCCCCACGAGCCGATCATTCCCTATATCGAAGGCGACGGCACCGGCACCGACATCACCCCGGCGATGAAGATCGCCGTCGATGCCGCCGTCGCCAAGGCCTACGGCGGCGAGCGCAAGATTCACTGGATGGAGGTTTATGCCGGCGAAAAGGCCACCGGCATCTACGACGCCGACACCTGGCTGCCCGAGGAAACCCTGAGCGCCGTCGAGGACTACGTGGTGTCGATCAAGGGGCCCTTGACCACGCCGGTCAGCGGCGGCATCCGCTCGCTCAACGTGGCGCTGCGTCAGAAGCTGGATCTGTACGTCTGCCAGCGCCCGGTGCGCTGGTTCAAGGGCGTGCCCAGCCCGATGAAAAAGCCCGCCGACGTGGACATGGTGATTTTCCGCGAAAACTCCGAAGACATCTACGCCGGCGTCGAGTGGCAGGCAGGCTCCGCCGAGGCGGACAAGCTCATCAAGTTTCTGCGCGAAGAGATGGGCGTCACCAACATCCGCTTCCCCGAGCAGTGCGGCATCGGCGTCAAGCCGGTATCCGAGGAGGGCACCAAGCGGCTGGTACGCCAGGCTATCCAGTACACCATCGATAACGACCGCGATTCGATGACGCTGGTGCACAAGGGCAACATCATGAAATTCACCGAGGGCTCGTTCAAGAACTGGGGCTACGAGCTCGCCGCGGAAGAGTTCGGCGCCGAGCCGCTCGACGGCGGCCCCTGGATGACCATGAAAAACCCCAAAACCGGCAAGGACATCGTCATCAAGGACGTGATTGCCGACGCCATGCTCCAGCAGATCCTGCTGCGCCCGGCCGAGTACGACGTCATTGCCACGCTCAACCTCAACGGCGACTATATCTCCGACGCTCTGGCGGCCGAAGTCGGCGGCATCGGCATTGCCCCCGGGGCCAACATTTCCGACTCGGTGGCCATGTTTGAAGCCACCCACGGCACCGCGCCCAAATACGCCGGTCAGGACAAGGTCAACCCCGGCTCGCTGATTCTCTCCGCCGAGATGATGCTGCGCTACATGGGCTGGACGGAAGCCGCGGAGCTGGTGATCAAGGGCATGGAAAAAGCCATCGCCAAGGGCGAAGTCACCTACGACTTCCATCGCCAGATGGATAATGCCGTGCTGCTCAAGTGCTCCGAGTTTGGCCAGGCCGTTGCCGACAACATGTAGGCGCGCGCCATGTGCGCTATAGCCATGTGCGCTATAAAAGAGCCGTGATGACGGCCACAGGGCCCTGTCCGCACTGCCGCGGGCGGGGCTTTTTTATGCCGGCGTGCCCGGCTGTGCTATTTTGGGCTCGTTTAGCCATGCGAGCCCGGAACGCCCGATGCTCTGAACTCTTGCACGGGTGAGGCGTCAAAGGGCAAAGCCCCGCGGCCTGCCTTACCCGACGTGAACGATGCCACTTTTGTTACCTATGCTGAAACCCCATGCCATTCGCCCGCTGCTGTCGGGCATGACGCGCCCGGGCTCGCCGGAGGGCGACGATGCGCTATCGATCGCGCCGGCGGATCCCGAACTTGCCAAGCCGCCCATGTATAAGGTAGTGCTGCACAACGATGACTACACGCCGATGGACTTCGTGGTCGAGGTGCTGAAGAGCATTTTTCATCTGGACAGCGAAGCGGCGATCGAGGTCATGCTGACGGTGCATCATCGGGGCAAGGCCAGCTGCGGGGTGTTCACCCGGGATATCGCCGAAACCAAGAGCCATCAGGTCAACGAGTACGCCCGAGAGTGCGAACACCCGCTGAAAAGTGATATCGAAGTAGCCGACGACTAGGCCGAGCCTTGCCGAATGCGTTGAGAAAAACCTCGCTGGAAGGCTTGCAAGTCGGTGTTTTGTGCCCGATGTTGAGAGTGCGGAAGGGTGAAACCGATCCGACGCCAGCCCCAGGTGGCGTTATGCCCCGGGCAGAAGTAGCGAAAAGGGGACTGCCATGCTGAGCAAAGAACTTGAACTGACCCTGAATACGGCCTTTACCGTGGCACGTTCCAAGCGCCACGAGTTCATGACCGTGGAGCACCTGCTATTGGCGCTTCTGGACAACGCCGCCGCCGTGGACGTCCTCAAGGCGTGCGGGGCTGATCTGGACAAGCTGCGTTCCGACCTGCAGGACTTTATCAACTCGACCACGCCGCTGATTCCCGAAAGCCAGGGCGAGCGTGAAACCCAGCCGACGCTTGGCTTTCAGCGCGTGCTGCAGCGTGCGGTCTTCCACGTGCAGTCGTCGGGAAAAAACGAAGTCACCGGCGCCAACGTGCTGGTAGCGATTTTTTCCGAGCAGGAAAGCCAGGCAGTCTACTTTCTCAAGCAGCAAAGCGTTGCCCGGGTGGACGCGGTCAACTATATCGCCCACGGCATTTCCAAGGTGTCCGGCCACGGCGCCTCGTCGTCGCCGTCCCGGGACGAGGCCGAAGAGGCTGAAGAGGGCACCGGCGACAACGCCTCGCACCCGCTGACCGGCTACGCCACCAACCTCAACGAGCAGGCCAGGCTGGGCAAGATCGACCCCTTGATCGGCCGCGACCACGAGCTTGAGCGGGTGGTGCAGATTCTTGCCCGCCGGCGCAAGAACAACCCGCTGCTGGTGGGCGAGGCCGGCGTGGGCAAGACGGCGGTGGCCGAAGGGCTTGCCCGGCGGGTGGTGGAAGAGGACGTCCCCGACGTCATCGCCGACGCGGTGGTCTACGCTTTGGACATGGGCGCGCTGCTGGCCGGCACCAAGTATCGCGGCGACTTCGAAAAGCGCCTCAAGGCCCTGCTCGCCGAGCTGAAAAAACAGCCCAACGCGATTCTGTTCATCGACGAAATCCATACCGTGATCGGCGCCGGCGCGGCCTCGGGCGGGGTAATGGACGCGTCCAACCTGCTCAAGCCGCTGCTCTCGTCCGGGGAGCTGCGCTGCATCGGCTCCACGACGTTCCAGGAGTTCCGCGGCATCTTCGAGAAGGATCGCGCGCTGGCCAGGCGTTTCCAGAAAGTCGACGTGCTGGCGCCCTCGGTGGATGACACCATCAGCATTCTCAAGGGGCTGCGGTCGCGCTTCGAGGAGCACCACCAGCTTAAATACACCGACGCCGCCGTGGAAAGCGCCGCTCGTCTGGCGGATCGCTACATCAACGATCGCTATCTGCCGGACAAGGCCATCGACGTCATCGACGAAGCCGGCGCCCACCAGCGGCTGCTGCCGTCGGAAATGCGCATCGATACCATCGACGTCGACCAGGTCGAGGCGGTCGTAGCCTCCATGGCGCGGATTCCGCCCAAGAGCGTATCGAGCTCCGATCGCAAGCTGCTGGCCAATCTCGATCGCGACCTCAAGATGCTGGTGTTCGGTCAGGACGAAGCCATCGACACCCTGGCGGCAGCCATCAAGCTCTCCCGGGCCGGGCTCAAGTCCCCGGACAAGCCCGTGGGCAGCTTTCTCTTTGCCGGCCCCACCGGGGTGGGCAAGACCGAGGTGGCGCGCCAGCTATCCCACATCATGGGAATCGAGCTTGTACGCTTCGACATGTCCGAATACATGGAGCGCCACACCGTGTCACGGCTGATCGGTGCGCCTCCGGGCTACGTGGGCTACGAGCAGGGCGGGCTTCTGACCGAAGCCATCACCAAGCAGCCCCACTGCGTGCTGCTGCTCGACGAAATGGAGAAGGCGCACCCGGAAGTGTTCAACCTGATGCTTCAGGTGATGGACAGCGGCCGGCTCACCGACAACAACGGCCGGGAAGCGGACTTCCGCCATGTGATCGTGATCATGACGTCCAACGCCGGTGCCGAGCTCGCCGCGCGGCGCTCCATCGGCTTTCAGACCCAGGATCACTCCACCGACGCCATGGAAGTGCTCAACAACACGTTCTCGCCGGAGTTTCGCAACCGGCTGGACGGCATCATTCAGTTCAGCTCGCTGCCGGTCGAGGTGGTGCGCAACGTCGTGGACAAGTTCCTCATCGAGCTGCAGGCGCAGCTGGACGAGAAGCGCGTCCAGCTGGAAGTGGACGACAGCGCCCGGAACTGGCTGGCCGAGCAGGGCTACGACCCCGATATGGGCGCCCGCCCCATGGCACGGCTGATCCAGGAAAAGCTCAAGAAGCCGCTGGCGGAGATGATCCTCTTCGGCGAGCTGGCCGAACACGGCGGCACGGTCCACGTCCGCCTGGAAAACGGCGAGCTCAAGCTGTCAACGGAGGCGGAAATGGCGGATGCGCCCTGAGAGGGGCGCTGCCGGGCGCTAAAGCCGGCAAAACCCTCGTCTCGCCGGTAAGGCGTCACCGCCCGTCCCGGCAATGCGCCAGGCGCCCTGTCCGTAACGATGACGGGGCGCTTGCGTATCCGGGCCTGGCAAGATGGGGGAGGCGGCAGGCGTGGCGGGCGGCGCTAGGGGAGCGTGCCCGGAAAGGGCAAAAGGCCGGTGCTAGCGCGAGCGGTAGACGATGCGGCCCTTGGAAAGGTCGTACGGGGTCAGCTCGACCTTGACCTTGTCGCCGGTCAGGATGCGAATGTAGTTCTTGCGCATTTTGCCCGAAATATGGGCGGTCACCACGTGGCCGTTTTCCAGCTCGACGCGGAACATGGTGTTGGGAAGGGTGTCGACGATCACGCCTTCCATTTCAATATGATCTTCACGTGCCATATAGGCCCTTCCTCACTGGTTCAATGGATGTTGGAAACTCACGAAGGGAGTTACCGCCCGTGGCCAGCGCCCGGGCGGGAAAACGCGCTATATTGTGCCGCAAGGCGGGCGTCAAGGCAAAAGCTGCGGGATAAATCCGCCTAAAGGACCAGCCGCCGATTGTCGGGAGCCGCCAGGGCGTCGAGCCAGGAAGGACGAGGCACGCGCGGCGGTGGCGTCGAGCTGGCGGGCGTGGCGGGGGTAAGCTCGGGCAGCCAGGTATCAAGATAGGCAAGAAACCTCGACCGAGCCACGTTGACCGCGCCGAGGCTTGCCAGGTGCGGCGTGTGCATCTGGCAGTCGATGAGCTTGCCGCCACAAGCGCGCATGGCGGCGGTCAGGTAGGCAAGCGCCACCTTGGAGCCGTCGGGCCGGTGCGAGAACATCGACTCGCCGAAAAACACCGGCCCCAGGGCGACGCCGTACAGCCCCCCGGCCAGCACGCCGTGCTGGTAGACTTCCAGGCTGTGGGCAACGCCCAGCCGGTGCAGTCGGCAGTAGGCGGCGTGCATTTCCGCGGTGATCCAGCTGCCGGCCTCGTCGCCCCGAGGCGCCGCGCAGGCGCGTATTACGCCGGCGAAATCGCCGTTCAGCGTGACGTGAAAGCCGCCGTGGCGCAGCCGCTTGCTCAGGCTGCGCCGCTGCTTGAACGCCTCGGGAAACAGCACCATGCGCGGGTCGGGGCTCCACCACAGGATCGGATCGCCGTCGGTGAACCACGGGAAGATGCCGTGGCGATAAGCGCTGACCAGCCACGCCGGGGTCAGCGAGCCGCCTGCGGCCAGCAGGCCGTTGGGGTGAGCCAGCGCCGTATGGGGGGGTGGAAAGGCGGGTTTGGACGAGGATAGCCAGGGTAGCATGGCGTGCTCCGGTAGCGGACAGGTCGCGACGAGCCCTGTGACGGCATCAAGATGCCCGGTATGATGCCACGTCCCGGCCCGTTCGAGAACGTTGCCAAAAACCGCACGGTGTCCGGCAAACGAAGCATCCATCAAAGGTACAGGGGTACAAGAGGGGGTCGCTTGACAGTCAACAAAGCGGGAAACAAACGCAGGCCGCAGACGTCCGGAAAAGTTTCAAAAGGGCGCGTTCAGGCGGCGACGCAAGGGGCGCGGCGCATGGTGGTGCGTCTTCAGGGAGCCGCTCGCGAGGGCGTTGTGGTGGTACTGCTGGCGCTGTGTGTCTTCTTGCTGCTGGCGCTTTTGAGCTATCAGCCGGGAGATCCGGGGTGGTCCTATCGCGGGCCGGAAAGCGACGTGGCCAACTGGATGGGCACGATCGGTGCCTGGCTTGCCGACGTGCTGTATTCGCTGCTCGGCGCCAGCGCCCTGTGGTGGCCGGGCATGTGTGGCTTTGCCGCCTGGTGGCTGATACGTTCCCGCCAGGTGCGCTTTACCCTGGACCCGGTGGCGCTGGCGGTGCACCTTGGCGGGCTCGTACTGTTGGTGCTGGGCACCACCATGCTGGGAGCGCTGCATTTCTATCATCCGCAAAGCGTGCTGCCCTACGGCTCCGGCGGCATTATCGGCGAGGGCCTGGTAGGCGCGCTGGTACCGCTGCTGGGCAGTGCCGGTACGGGGCTGATGGCCGCGGCGCTGATGGCCGGCGGCTTCCCGCTGTTCAGCGGCGTGTCCTGGCTGCGGGTAGCGGACGAGGCGGGCCATCGTGCCTACGGCCTGGGCGGCTGGCTCAAGGCGCGCACGGCGAGCCTGCGTGAAAAACGGCGTAACAGAGCCGGTGCTGCCGCCGCCGCCGCGCCGGCTGCGCGGACGCCGTCGCCGGCGCGGCAGGCAGCCGAGCCGGCAAGGCGCGAGTCGGCGCCGAGCGCGCGTACCGCCCCGTCGGCCGAGCCGGCGCGCCCCTCCCGGCGCGAGCCGAGCCTGACCGCGACCGAACCGGCCGCCGAGCAGGCCGAGGCCACCGAAATCCCCTGGGACGCCGCGGCGTACTTTACCGGCAGGGCCGCCGGCCGTGCCCCTGAGCCGGAAGCGCCTGAGTCGGAAGAGCCTGAATCAAAAGCCGCTGAGCTGTCGACGGACAAGCTGGCGGATCAGCCCGGGTGGGATCAGCCGGCCCCGGAGCGCAGCGAAGCCGAAGCCGGCACGCGCCGGGAGCCGATTCTTGGCCCACGAGCGGCGCCGGAGGCGTCGCTTGATACAGAGCCTGCAGAGCCCGAACCTGATACGGAGCCGGAGCCGGAGCCGGAGCCGGAGCCGGAGCCGGAGCCGGAGCCGGAGGCAGAGACAGAGACAGAGCGCGACTCAGAGGCGGAGCCCGAATCAGCCCCCGAGGCGGAGGTGGAGCCGTCGTTTACCCGCTATTCTGCACCCGACCCCGACCCCGACCCCGACCCCGAACCCGAACCCAGGCCGGCGCCGCCGCGCAGCCCCGAAGTGGTGCCCGAGCCCGTCTGGGAAGAGGATGATGAGGTGCCCGAGTCGCCGCAGGCCCCCGCCGCCCCGGTATCACCCGCCCCTGCGCCCGAGGCCGAGCCGGCGCGCCGGGAAACGGAGATGGCTGACCCCCCTGCGGCAGCGGACGACGAGGCGCCGGCGCTATGGACGGTGGAACACCTGCAAAGCCAGCGCCCCGAGCTTGACGACATGCCCGAGCCCGAAGGCGAGCTGCCGAGCTATCGGCTGCTGACCCAGCCCGAACCGCACCAACCCAACTATACCGATCAGGAGCTTGCCGAGATGGCCGAGCTTCTCGAGGTGCGCCTGCGCGAGTACGGCGTCAAGGCCGAGGTAGTGGAAACCTGGCCGGGGCCGGTGATTACGCGTTTTGAAATCAAGCCCGCGGCCGGGGTCAAGGTGTCCAAGATCAGCAACCTGTCCAAGGATCTGGCGCGTTCGCTGATGGTCAAGAGCGTGCGCGTGGTCGAGGTGATTCCTGGCCGCCCGACGGTGGGCATCGAGATTCCCAACCCCCGTCGGGCGATGATCCGCCTGCGCGAGGTGATCGATTCCGACGTCTATCAGGACAAGGAATCGCCGCTGACTGTCGCGCTGGGTCAGGACATCGGCGGCGGGCCGGTGGTGGCCAATCTGGGCAAGATGCCCCATCTGCTGGTGGCCGGCACCACCGGCTCGGGCAAGTCGGTGGGGGTCAACGCCATGCTGATTTCCATGCTGCTCAAGGCCAGGCCCGACGAGCTCAAGATGATCATGGTCGACCCCAAGATGCTGGAGCTGTCGGTGTACGACGGCATACCGCACCTGCTGGCGCCGGTGGTGACCGACATGAAAGAGGCGGCCAACGCCCTGCGCTGGTGCGTGGCGGAAATGGAGCGCCGCTACAAGCTGATGGCCGCCATGGGCGTGCGCAATATCGCCGGCTTCAACGCCCGGCTGGACGAGGCCGAGCGCGCCGGCGCCCAGGTGGCCGACCCGCTGTGGGAGCCCCAGCCCTGGGAAATGCACCAGACCCCGCCGGTGCTGGAAAAGCTGCCCTACATCGTGGTGGTGATCGACGAGTTTGCCGACATGTTCATGATCGTGGGCAAAAAAGTCGAAGAACTCATCGCTCGGCTGGCGCAGAAGGCCCGGGCCGCAGGGATCCATCTGATTCTCGCCACCCAGCGGCCGTCGGTTGACGTGGTGACGGGTCTGATCAAGGCCAACATTCCCTCGCGGATGGCGTTTCAGGTGTCGTCAAGGATCGACTCGCGCACGATTCTCGACCAGGGCGGCGCGGAAAGCCTGCTGGGCCACGGCGACATGCTCTATTTGCCCGCCGGCTCCGGCCCGCCCAACCGGGTGCACGGCGCCTTCGTCGACGACGACGAGGTCCACCGGGTGGTGGAAGATCTGCGCCGTCGGGGCGAGCCCGAGTACATCGAGGAAATCCTCTCCGGCGGGGTATCCGCCGACGCGCTGGCCGGCCTCGAGGCCGAGGGGGCCGAGGGCGAAGACGCCGAGAAGGACGCGCTCTACGACGAGGTGGTGCAGTTTGTCACCGAGACCCAGCGCGCTTCCATTTCCTCGGTGCAGCGCCGCTTCAAGATCGGCTATAACCGCGCCGCCCGGCTGGTGGACGCCATGGAAAGCGCCGGCGTGGTCAGCCCCATGGGCAGCAACGGCGCCCGGGAAGTGCTGGCGCCGCCGCCGGTCAGGGACTGACCGCAACGTGAAAAAATCGGGAAAAAGCGCCGCTGAGGGAAACCTGCCGGCGCTTTTTGCGTCATAGTGAGCACGCCATTTTTACCGCTAATCGACCGGCAGTGACGTGGCCGGTCTTGAATTGACAGGGCCTCAGGGAGATATCGATGCGCCATTTTGCCATACCGCGATCTTTTTCATTTGCGCTAGCCGCCAGCGCCCTGGGCTTTATCGCCGCGCCTTTGGCGTGGGCGAGCGAGGCCGCCGAGCGGCTGACCGAGCGGCTTGACCCGCTGGAGACCTACGAGGCTCGGTTCGATCAGCAGATCCTCGACAGCAGCGGCGAGCGCCTGCAGCAGGCAGAAGGGGAGATGTGGCTGTCGCGCCCGGGCATGCTGCGCTGGGAAGTGGCTGCACCCTATAGCCAGACCGTGGTGTCCGACGGCGACGAGGTTTATCTCTATGACCCGGACCTGGAGCAGGTAACGGTCCAGGACCTGGACAACCGGGTGACCTACACCCCCGCGCTGCTGCTGTCCGGCAGTGCCGGCGAGCTTACCGACAGCTTCGACGTCTTCCACGAGCAGGAAAACGGCGACGATGTCTTTACCCTGATTCCCGTCTCGCCGGACACGCTGTTTGAAGAGCTCAGCATGACTTTTGACGGCGATACCCTGACCGAACTGTGGATGGCTGACAGTACCGGCCAGCGCACCGCCATTCGCTTTTCCGGCATTCATCAGAACGCGCCGATCGACGACGCGCGCTTCCGCTTTGATATGCCCGACGGCGTCGACGTGATTCGCGAATAGGCGCTCTAAGCCGCCGGCATCATGGCCGGCGCTGGCCGTCGACCTCGGCGTCGCGCTCGGCGCGCCAGGCCATGATGGCGGCAAAGCGCTTTTCGTGGCCCAGCTCTGCCGGTTCGTAGAACCGCGTCGGGGGCAGCCCTTCCGGCCAGCAGTCGTGGGCGCTGCCGGCGGGGTAGCCGTCGGGCTCGCTGTGGGCATAGCGGTAGCCCTCGCCGTGGCCGAGCTCCTCCATCAGCCGGGTCGGGGCGTTGCGCAGGTAGGCCGGCACCTCGACCTGGGGCTGGTCGCGCACGAACTGCTGCGCTGCCTTCCAGGCGCGGTCAATGCGGTTGCTCTTGGGCGCCACGGCCAGATGGATAGCGGCGTGGGCCATGGCCCGCTGTCCCTCGTAGTCGCCCAGGCGTAGATAGGCGTCCCAGGCGGCCATCGCCAGCGGCAGGGCGCGGGGATCGGCGTTGCCCACGTCTTCCGAGGCGATGGCGGTGAGCCGGCGGATCACGTCCAGCGGATCGCCGCCGCCCTGGGTGAACCGTGCGATGTAGAGCAGCGCGGCGTCCGGACGAGAGGAGCGGATCGACTTGTGGATGGCAGAAAGCAGGTCGTAGTAGTCGTCTCCCTGCTTGTCCATGGCGCTGGCCTGATGGCCGATGACGTCGTCCAGTACGCCAGGCGTCAGCGTCTCCTCGGCGCCGGTCGCGGTGGTAAAGTCGCAGGCGGTTTCCAATAGACCCAGCGCCCGGCGGGCATCCCCGGCGCTTGCCCGGGCCAGCGCCTCAAGCACGCCGTCTTCCACCCGGATGCGGCGTGCGCCCAGGCCGTTTTGCGTATCGGCGAGCGCCTGCTGCATGACCTCGATCAACGCCTGCTGGTCAAGCGGCTTGAGCACGTAGACCCGGGCCCGGGACAAAAGCGCCGAGTTGACCTCGAAGGAGGGGTTTTCCGTGGTCGCGCCGATCAGGGTGAAAAGCCCCGATTCGACGTGGGGCAGCAGGGCATCCTGCTGGCTTTTGTTCAGGCGATGGATCTCGTCGAGAAACAGCACCATCGGCGTGGGGGACAGCGCCCGGGCGCGCTCGACCACGGCGCGGATCTCCTTGACCCCGGCCATTACCGCGCTCAGGGATTCAAGCGCTGCGCCCGAGGCGTGGGCGAGTATTTCGGCTAAAGTCGTCTTGCCCACGCCCGGCGGGCCCCACAGGATCATGGAGCGAACGGTGGCGTTATCCACCATTTGCCTGAGCGGCTTGCCTTCGCCCACCAGCGCCTGCTGGCCAATGTAGTCGTCGAGGCTGCGCGGGCGCATGCGATAAGCCAGCGGTGCCTGGCCGGCGGTAGAAAAAAGATCCATGCAAACTCCGTTGAACAACGCCGTGCCGTTGGCTGTCATGAATAGCAGGCGCCGCGACTCGCCTTGGGGTGGCAATCCAGTCGGCGCCCGGCTACGGTTAGCATGATTGTTTCAGTCAGCGCGAAAAGAGTCGAGCGCAACCCCCGGACATGAGCGACTCGTCGTGCCCCGCCAGGCTTGGCGCGTCAGGCGTGCACGCGCGAAGATCTGGAGCAGGCGCGGTGAACAAGGAGACAGTACCATGATTAAGCAGCTGAGCCTGGACCACGCCAACATGGCGCGGATGCTCCACGTGCTGGACCTGAAATATCGGGTTCTCCAGCAGGGTGAGCGTCCCAACTTCCATCTGATGCGCGAAGTGGTGGACTACATTCTTTCCTACATGGAAGACTTCGCGGTCTCTCTCGAGCAGGGGTTCGTCGAGCAGCTCAAGGAATACGTGCCCGAGCATTCGGACGTCGCCGAGCAGATGCTGGCCGACTACCAAAAGCTCAGGCCCCGGCTGGAAGCGCTTTCCGACGATATCGACATGGTGCTGATGGATAATATTCTGCCCATGGATCGCTTTGCCGACGACTTGAAGCAGTATCTGGAAGCGCACCGGGAGTACCTGCGCCAGGAGCGCGAAGAGCTTTTCCCGCTGCTGGAAAACCGCTTCGACGCCAAGGGCACCGAGTTCTTCAAGCAGACGATGCCCAGCAACGCCGACAAGAAAATCGAGCACCTCAAAGAGGCCTACCCCGAGCTTTATGAAGAGCTGGAAGAGGCCGACGTGCCGCCCCTCGAGTAGCGCCCGCCGAGGGCATAACAAGCGAGAACCCTGACAGCGGGGCGTGCTAAACTGGCCGCCCCGTTTTTTTGTGCCCTCCAGGCTTGCTGCCCGTCGGGCCGGCCTGTGCCCCGGGCCACCACGCTTGAGGAGATTGCCTTTCCGCTCATGTCCGGCCCCGTGCTGATTTTCGACTCCGGCGTCGGCGGGCTGTCTGTCGCGGCGGCGCTGCGCCGCCACTTCCCCGAGGCGGCGCTGTGCTACGCCTGCGACAACGCCTGGCTGCCCTACGGCCTGCGCCCGGACGCGGCGCTGGTTCGGCGTATCGTGGCGACGTGCAAAGCCGCGGTGGAAGCCTGCCGTCCGGCCGTTTTGGTGGTGGCGTGCAATACCGCCAGTACCCTGGCGCTCGAGCCGCTGCGCGCCGCGCTTGAGGTCCCCGTGGTGGGAACCGTGCCGGCGATCAAGCCCGCGGCGGCGCTGAGTCGTACGCGTCATCTGGGCCTGCTGGCCACCTCGGCCACGGTGCGCCGGCCCTATACCCGGCGGCTGATCGAGCGCTTTGCCGCGGACTGCCGGGTCACCTGCGTTGCCGCCGATGCGCTGGTAGGCGAAGCGGAAGCCTGGCTTGGCGGGCGCGAGCCCGACGCTGCGCGCCTTGACATGGCCCTTGCGTCCCTGTGGCAGGCGGCCCGACTCGAGGCGGCCCCGCTGGATACCGTGGTGCTGGGCTGCACTCACTTTCCGCTGCTAACTGCGTCGCTTTCCGCGCTGGCCCCGACGCCGCTTGCCTGGATCGATTCCGGCGATGCCATTGCCCGGCGCGTGGGCCAGCTTGTCGCGCCGCTGACCGCTTCCGGCGGCCGGCCAGGCCCCGGGTTTGCGACTGCCCCCAATGCGGCGCTTGCGTACGCGCTTGCCGCCTACGGCTTTGGCCCGCCCGCGCCGCTGGCGCTTGCCGATGCCGCTACCCATTAGTCGCCCCAGAAACACAGCCGCTACTCGCCCAACAGGAGATGCCCTTGGCCATACCCCAGGTACAGCCGCAGCATTACGAGGCCCAGCTCGCGGCCAAATGCGATACTATCCGCCGCCTTTTTGCCGGCTTTGACACCCCCGAGATGGAAGTTCACGACTCGCCGCCGAGTCACTATCGCCAGCGCTGCGAATTTCGCCTCTGGCACGAAGGCGACGATCTTTACTACGCCATGTTCGACGTGGCGCGAGACGCCGCCGGCAACAAGCAGAAAACGGTCGTGCGTCTGGACCAGTACCCGGTGGCAAGCGAGGCCATCAACGCGCTGATGCCCCGGCTGCGCGAGGCGTTTTTGGCAAGCGAAACCCTGCGCCGGAAACTGTTCCAGGTCGAGTTTCTGACCACGCTTTCCGGCGAAGCGCTGGTGACGCTGGTGTATCACCGCCCGCTGGACGATGCCTGGCAGGCCGAAGCCCGGGCGCTGGAGCGTGCGCTTGGTATCATGATCATCGGCCGCTCGCGCAAGCAGCGCCTTGTGCTCACCCGGGATCATGTCTGGGAGCGGCTGAGGGTCAACGGCCGAGCGCTTGACTACCAGCAGGTGGAAAACAGCTTTACCCAGCCCAACGCCCGGGTATGCGAAAAGATGCTCGCCTGGGCCCGGGACGTGACCCAGGGCAGCGAAGCGCAGGATCTGGTCGAGCTTTACTGCGGCAACGGCAACTTTACCGTTGCCCTCGCCGGCAACTTCCGCCGGGTGCTGGCCACCGAGATTTCGCGTACCGCCGTGGCCAGCGCCCGGGTTAACCTGGCGGCCAACGGCGTGGATAACGTCCACGTGGCGCGGATGTCCGCCGAGGAGTTTTCCCTGGCGCTGAAAGGCGAGAAGGGCGGGCGCCGCGTGGCCGAGATGGCGCTTGACGACTATGCTTTTTCTACCGTGCTGGTGGATCCGCCGCGGGCCGGACTGGACGCGGACAGCTGCGCGCAGATCAGCGGCTATGAGCGCATCGTCTATATTTCCTGCAACCCGGAAACCCTCGCGGAAAACCTGGCGCAGCTCGCGGCCACCCACCGCATCGCGCGGCTGGCGCTGTTCGACCAGTTCCCGTTTACGGATCACTGCGAGTGCGGCGTGTTGCTGGTTCGCCACGACGGCGCCTGAGGCTTTTCAACGCCGGCTTCAGGCGCATGCGCAGTCGGCATGCAGTATGAGTAAATGCTCAAGGGCTTTAGTCACTTGCCCGGCTGGCGTAAGCTGGGGCAGGGAGAGGCAAGCACCTCTCTTCTTTCAATTTTGGCCGGATAGCGGTCTTGGCAGTCGAGGTGACGGATGCATTACGTTGCGATTGAAGAAAGCCGGCAGGATCTGCTGAAGCAGCTAAAGGAGCGCCTGGACGCTCGCCTGAAGCCCGGGCGAGCGGCCGCTATCGACGCTTTCGCGCGGCAGTTCTACGCCACGGTGCCGATGGAAGATCTGGCCCACCGCCGGCTGGATGACCTGTACGGCGCCACGCTTTCCGTCTGGCAATTTTTGCAGCACCACGAGCCGGACAGCCCCAAGGTGCAGGTGCTAAATCCCGACTTCGAGGCCCACGGCTGGCAGTCCTCCCACACCTTCGTTGCCGTCCTGCATCCGGACATGCCGTTTCTGGTGGACTCGGTGCGCATTGCCCTCAACCGCCAGGGACTCACCGTCCACGCGATTCAGAACGCGGTGCTGGCGGTAGAGCGCAATGCCGATCATGAGCTGCAAAGCGTGACCACGGTGCGCGGCGAAAACGCGCCGGTGCGGCGCGAGTCGCTGATTGTCGTCGAGGTGGATCGCCACAGCGATCCCGAGGCCCTCAAGGCCGTGGAGCAGGAGTTGCACGATGCGCTGCGCGACGTGCGCACGGCGGTGGGCGACTACGACCGTATCTACGCGCGGGTCGGCGACGCCATCCAGGAGCTGGAGAAGGGCTGCCCGCCCCAGGTGGATCCGGACGACCACGAAGAGGCCATTGCCTTTCTCGAGTGGCTGCTCAAGGACAACTTCATTTTTCTCGGCTACGACGAGTACGGCCTGGAAAACGGCGCGCTCAGGCGCGACCCCGACAGCCTGCTCGGGGTGTTTCGCCTGGAAGAGTCGCGCTACGACGAGCATAGCCGCGCGCCGGAAGGGCTGGACGACAACAACGACTATGTGCTGATGCCGCAGCTTTTGTCGTTTGCCAAAAGCGCGGAGCACTCCCGGGTACACCGGCCGGCCTACCCGGACTATATCAGCGTCGATCGCTACGACGATGACGGCAACGTCGTCGGCGAACGGCGCTTTTTCGGCCTGCTGACCGCCACCGTCTACAACGAGTCGCCGCGCAACATTCCGCTTTTGCGGCGCAAGATCAAGGCGGTGATGGAGCTGGCCGGCTTTGGCGATCACGGTCACGACGCCAAGCAGCTGCTGCAGGTGCTGGAGGTCTATCCGCGCGACGACCTCTTCCATATCGGCACCGAGGCGCTGGCGAAAACCGCCCGGGGCATTCTCGATATCCGCGAGCGTCGCCAGGTACGCCTGTTCGTGCGCGAAGACCTCAGCGGCAAGTTTTATTCGTGCCTGATTTTCGTGCCCCGGGACGTGTTTTCCACTCGCCTGCGCGTCGATATCCAGGAGCTGCTGTGCGAGGAAATGGACGCCCATTTTGGCGACTTCAATACCTATCTCTCCGAGTCGGTGCTGGCGCGCATTCAGCTGATCCTGCGCTTTAACGGCGAGCGCCCCGGCAGGTTCGATCTGGCCCGGCTGGAGCAGAAAATCGCCAGGCTTGCCCGCAGCTGGCGCGACGACCTGCATTCGGCCATGGACGAGGGCTTTGGCGAAGAGCAGGCCAACCGGCTCATGGAACGCTTTGACGGGGCTTTCTCGGCCAGCTATCGCGAAGACTTTACCGCCCGCACGGCGGTGTACGATGTCCAGCACCTTCTGGATCTGGACGACGAGAACCGCCTGGCGATGTCCCACTACCGCCCGCTGGAAGAGCAGAATGGCGGGGTCAAGCTCAAGCTTTACCAGCGCAACGACCAGATTCCGCTGTCCGACGTTCTGCCGATGATGGAAAATTTGGGGCTGCGCGTGATCGGCGAGCGGCCCTACGAGATTGTCGCGGCAGACGAAAGCTACTGGATTCACGACTTCAACCTGGAGCACAGCGGCGCCGAAATCAGCCTGCGCGACATGAGCGAAGGCTTTACCCAGGCGTTCAAGCGCATCTGGGCCGGCGAAGCCGACAACGATCCCTACAACCGGCTGATCATCTCCGCCGGGCTCGACTGGCGCGAAGTGGCCATGCTGCGCGGCTATGCCCGCTATCTCAAGCAGATCCGCTTTGGCATGTCCCAGGACTACATTGCCAACACGCTGAACGGCTACGCCGAAATCACCCGGGAGCTGGTTGAGCTGTTCCGGCTGCGCTTTGATCCCGCGCTTGAAAGCCGGGATACCGACGCTTGCCTGTCGCGCATCAACGAGCACCTGGAGCAGGTGGACAGCCTCAATGACGACCAGCTGCTGCGTCGCTTCATGGAGCTGATCGATGCCACGCTGCGCACCAACTATTACCAGAAGGAGGCCAGCGGCAAACCCAAGGACTACATTGCCTACAAGCTGGCGCCCTCCCGGGTGACCGGCATGCCCAAGCCCAGGCCGGCGTACGAGATCTTTGTCTGCTCGCCGCGCATCGAAGGCGTGCACCTGCGCGGCGGCAAGGTTGCCCGCGGCGGCCTGCGCTGGTCCGACCGGCTGGAGGACTTCCGCACCGAGGTGCTGGGCCTGGTGAAAACCCAGCAGGTGAAGAACTCGGTGATCGTGCCGGTGGGCGCCAAGGGCGGCTTTGTGTGCAAGCAGATGCCCGACAACCCCGACCGCGAAACCCGCCAGAACGAGGGCATCGCCTGCTACAAGACCTTTATCCGCGCGCTGCTCGACATCACCGACAACCTCGACGGCGACGAGGTGGTGCCGCCTGACAACGTGGTTCGCCACGACGACGCCGACAGCTACATGGTGGTGGCGGCGGACAAGGGCACGGCGACCTTTTCCGACATCGCCAACGAGATTTCGCACGACTACAACCACTGGCTGGGCGACGCCTTTGCTTCCGGCGGCGCCAACGGCTATGACCACAAGGGCATGGCGATTACCGCGCGGGGCGCCTGGGAGTCGGTCAAGCGCCACTTCCGCGGGCTCGACGTCGACACCCAGAACGATACCTTTACCGTGGTCGGCGTGGGCGACATGGCCGGCGACGTGTTCGGCAACGGCATGCTGCTGTCCGACCAGATCCGGCTGATGGGGGCGTTCAACCATCTGCACATCTTCGTTGATCCGTCGCCGGACGCCGCGTCGACCTATGAGGAGCGCAAGCGGTTGTTCGAGATGCCGCGCTCCAGCTGGGAAGACTTCGACACCTCGCTGATTTCCGAGGGCGGCGGGGTCTTCAGCCGCAGCGCCAAGTCCATCGACATTACCCCGCAGATGCAGGAAGCTTTCGGCATCAGCGAGGAGCGTCTGTCGCCCGCGGAGCTGATTCGCGCGATGCTCACCGCCCGGGTCGACCTGGTGTGGAACGGCGGCATCGGCACCTACGTCAAGGGCTCGCAGGAAACCCAGGCCGAGGTGGGCGACAAGGCCAACGATGCCCTGCGCGTCAACGGCGCCGACCTCAACTGCCGGGTGATCGGCGAGGGCGGCAATCTGGGCTGCACCCAGCCTGGCCGGACCGAAGCCGCGGCCAAGGGTATTCGCGTCTACGCCGACTTCATCGACAACGCCGGCGGGGTGAACTGCTCCGACCGCGAGGTCAACATCAAGATCCTCATCGATGACGTGGTCAAGCGCGGCGACATGACCGACAAGCAGCGCAACCAGCTGCTGGCCGACATGACCGACGAGGTGGCCGACCTGGTGATCAAGGACAACTACCGCCAGACCCAGGCGCTGGATTTGTCCGAGCTGATTTCGCAGCAGGGCATCGGGCCTTACCGTCGCTTTATCAGCGAGCTTGAAGAGGTCGGCGAGATCGACCGCGAGCTGGAAGCCTTGCCCAGCGACGACGTGCTCAAGGAGCGTACCGCCGGCGGCCGGGGCATGCTGCTGCCCGAGCTTGCCACGCTGATTTCCTACGCCAAGAGTACGCTCAAGGGCGCTCTGAACGAGTCCGAGCTGCCCGACGACAGCTACGTGGAAAAGCATCTGGAGCGCTTGTTCCCCGAGGTGCTGGTCGAGCGCTACACCGACGAGATGTACGCCCACCGCCTGAAGCGCGAAATCGTTGCCACCCAGGTCGCCAACGACCTGGTGGATCGCATGGGCATCGTCTTTGTGCGCCGGCTGATGGACTCCACCGGCCTTGGCCAAGCGGATATCGCGCGGGCCTATATCGTCGCCCGGGACAGCTTTAACCTGTCCGCGCTGTGGGACGAGATCGAAGCGCTCGACAACCAGGTTCCGGGACATGTTCAGTATTCCATGATGCTGGACCTGATGCGCATGATCCGCCGCGCCACGCGCTGGTTCCTGCGCCAGCACACCGGGCTTTCGATCGCCGAGACCATCGACTATTTCGGCCCGCGCCTGTCGACGCTGCAAGGCAACATCGGCGAGCTTTTGAGCGGCGAAGAGCTTGAGACCTGGCAGGCGCGCCGGGACGAGCTGACACAGGCCGGCGTGCCGGAAAACCTGGCCGCGACCGTGGCCGCCGCGCCGAGCCTGTATGCCGGGCTGGGGATTATTCAGGCGGCCCGCCAGGCCGACGAGGAACCCGAGCGCGTGGCCGAGGTATTCTACGAAATCGGCAGCCGGCTGGAGCTGCCGTGGATGATCCAGCAGGTGAACCGGCTGGAAGCCCGGGACGCCTGGCAGGCCCAGGCCCGGGAAACCTTCCGCGACGACATCGACCGCCAGCAGCTGGCGCTGACCACCGGCGTATTGACGCTCGAGGGCAGCGGCAGCGCCGCCGACAAGGTGGGTCGGTGGCTTGAGCAGCACGCCGAGCTCCACGACCGCTGGTGCCGCCTGATCAGCGAAGTGCGCAGCGGCAACGAGCCCGGCTTTGCCCTGTTCACCGTCGCGATACGAGCGCTGGTGGGCCTTGCCGAAAGCGGCAGCGAATAAGCCACACGCCTGGCGCTTCGCGCGCCAGGGCGCCGTCCCAAACGCCCCGAGCGACGCCAGCAGCGCCGCTCGGGGCGCTTTTTTGGCGACGTGTTTTTTTGTCCCCTAGTGGTTTGCGCTATACTCGCCGCGGCCCCCGCCCAACGTCTGGAGTGACGATGTATCATCTTGTTCGCCCGCTGTTGTTCCGCCTGGATCCCGAAGCTGCCCACAACGCTGCGCTCAAATCCCTGGATTGGCTCCACCGCGCCGGCGGCGCGTCTCGCCTGGCCGGCAAGTGCACGGAAGACCCGGTGGAGCTTCTGGGCCTGCGGTTTCCCAACCGCGTAGGCCTGGCGGCGGGGCTTGACAAGAACGCCGACCATCTGGATGCGCTGGGCGAGCTGGGCTTCGGCTTTGTGGAAGTGGGCACGGTGACGCCCAGGGCCCAGCCGGGCAATGCCAGGCCGCGGATGTTTCGCCTGGCCGAACACGGGGCGATCATCAACCGCTTCGGCTTCAACAATCACGGCGTGGCGCACCTGGTCGAGCGGGTGCAAAAGCGCCGTTTTGACGGCCCGGTGGGCATCAACATCGGCAAGAATCTGGCAACGGACGTGGACGACGCCCTGCGCGATTACCTGACCTGTCTGGAAGCGGTACATCCCCATGCCGACTACGTCACCGTGAACGTTTCCTCGCCCAACACGCCGGGGCTTCGCACCCTGCAGTTCGGCGAGCAGCTGGACGCGCTGCTGGCGCCGCTGCGCACGCGCACCAGCGAGCTTGATGAGGAAAACGGCCGGCGCGTGCCGCTGCTGGTCAAGATTGCTCCGGACATGGAGGTCGACGAAATAGCGCTGGTGGCCGGAAGCATCGAGCGCAATGCCCTGGACGGCGTGATTGCCACCAACACCACGGTCTCCCGGGAAGCGGTGCAGGATGATCCCCAGGCCAAAGAGGCCGGCGGGCTTTCCGGCCGTCCGGTGTTTGAGGCTTCGAATCGCGTGATTCGCCGGCTGCGCGAGCATTTGCCCGACGTCGTGATCATCGGCGTGGGGGGCATCGACAGCGGCGCGGCGGCAAAGGCGAAAATAGCCGCCGGGGCCGATCTGGTGCAGCTGTATACCGGATTGATTTATCAGGGGCCCGGGCTGGTAAGCGAATGCGCCGAGGCGCTAGTCCAGGGCGGTTAACTCAAGGAAACGGTGGGCACAAAAAAGCCCGCCGGACAAGCGGGCTTTCTGCGTCTGAGAGCGGCCGCAGTGACGCTGGCGTCACCGGCGCATTCAGACGGTAACCGTGGGACGTCGGTGGATGCCGGCCACGCCGGTCATGCCGTCCCATTGATCGCCGCGACCCTCGCGCCAGCCGCTCATCCAGTATTCGCGCACGTTGACGTTATCACTCGGGCACTCATCGCGGGAGCGGCCTTTGACGCCGGCCTGGTAACCACGTACATAGGCTCGCTGAAAGGGATCACGCTTTTGTCGTTTCATGGGCTAACCTCTTTTTATGAAAGCCTTGACGATAAAGCAGCGCGCTGCCGGCTGACCGGGCGTTGGGCGGTTCCCGACGCCGGGCTGGCGCTGACTTTAAACGCCGCCGGCAAATGAATAGCCGTGCGGATCTTGGCAAACACTCTTGCACTCTTGGCAAACAAAGAGCGGCGGGAACCGGGCCGGCAAAGCGCTGTGCATTCCCATGCGGAGCGTACCACCGGTTACCCTGGTGCCGTGCCTTGAGGCACGGCCGATAACGCATGCGTTTTGTAGCTACACTCTTATGCATAGCCCACAATGGAGCTTCTGTCGAGCCTTGGAGTCGTATCCGGCATCATTCATTGACGTTTCCCTTTTTACTCCCTTTTCCTTGCCCCTTTCATCGACCAGGAATGCCGCGCCGCAGGCGCCCGACCATCATGACCGAGCCGAGCCACTCTTCTTTCAACATATCTCCCCACAACAACGCCCCGGACTCCGGCGCGCTGGATGTTCTGGTGACCTGTCCCAAGGGTATCGAAGCCCTGCTGGCCGACGAGATGACCACGCTGGGCGCCACCCCGGTGAAAACCACGGTGGCCGGCGTGTACGCCACGGCAAGCCACGCTGACGCCTACCGTCTGTGTCTGTGGTCGCGGCTTGCCAACCGCGTCATTGTGCAGCTGAGCCGTAATGCCATGATCGAGACGCCGGAGCAGATTCGTGCGGCGGCCTCGCGCCTCGACTGGGCGCAGCACCTTAGCGAGGGTGCCACCCTGGCGGTGGATTTTCACGGTCGCAGCGAGCATATCCGCCATACGCTGTTCGGCGCGCAGACGGTCAAGGACGGCATCGTCGAGTCGCTCGGCCGGGCAGGGCGAGAGCGCCCCAGGGTGGACAACAAGGCCCCGGACGTGCAGATCTACGCCCATCTCCACCGCCGGAACCTGACGCTGGGGATCGATCTGGCCGGGGAAAGCCTGCACCGCCGGGGCTATCGCCGAGACGTGGGCCATGCGCCGCTCAAGGAAAACCTCGCCGCCGCGCTTCTGGTACGCGCGGGCTGGCCCGAGCGCGCCAAGGCCGGCGAGCCTCTGGTGGATCCGCTGTGCGGTGCCGGCACGCTGTTGATCGAGGCCGCGCTGATGGCCGCCGACCAGGCGCCGGGGCTTCATCGCCGGCGTTTCGGCTTTCACGGCTGGGCGCAGTTCAGGCCGGCTGCGTGGCAGGAGCTTGCGCGTGAAGCTAGAGCTCGGGCGTCCATCGGTCGCAAGCGCTGCAAAAGCGCTTTTTACGGCTTTGACCAAAGCCCGGCGGCGCTGGCCGCGGCCAGGGCCAACGCCATGCGCGCGGGCATTCCTGCCCTGCTTACCCTGAAAGGCGAGGGCGTGGCCGCTCTGGATTCCACAAGCGTCGAGGCCAAGGGGCCGGGGCTTGTGATCACCAACCCGCCCTACGGCGAGCGGCTGGGGGAGCTGCCCGAGCTGGTCAGCCTCTACGCCACCATCGGCGAGCAGGCAAAGGCGCTGTTCCCCGGCTGGACGCTGGCGCTATTCACCGGCAACCCGGATCTCGGTCACCGATTGGGCCTGCGGGCGCACAGGCAGTACGCGCTGAAAAACGGTCCCCTGGACGCCAAGCTGCTGCTGATGGCCATCGATCAAGCGGACCGGGACGAAAGGCAGGCGCCGGAAGCGCAAAAGGCTGCCGGGAAGGGGGAGAGCGGGCCCAAGTCGGCCGCGCCGGTGGCAGAAAACGCGCAGATGTTCGCCAACCGGCTGCGGAAAAACCGCCGGCGGCTGAAAAAATGGCTCAAGCAGAGCGGCGAGCGCTGCTACCGGCTTTACGACGCCGACATGCCCGAATATGCCCTGGCCGTGGATGTCTACGGCGACCGCGTTCACGTTCAGGAATACGCCCCGCCGCGCACGGTCAACCCGGCCCAGGCGCAGAAGCGCCTGTTCGACGCCCTGGAGACGCTGCCCCGGGTGCTTGCAGTGTCGCCCCAGCATATTTACGTCAAGCGCCGGGAGCGCCAGGCGGGCAAGGCCCAGTACGAAAAGCGCGCCGCCAGCGGCGAGCGCTTCGAAGTAGCGGAAGGCCGGGCGCGGTTATGGGTCAACCTGCGCGACTACCTGGATACCGGGCTGTTTCTTGACCATCGTCCGGTGCGCCGGATGCTTGGCGAGATGGCAACGGGCAAGCGTTTTCTGAACCTTTTTTGCTATACCGCCAGCGCCACGGTGCACGCCGCACTGGGCGGCGCCGCGGAAAGCGTCAGCGTGGACATGTCCAACACCTATCTGGACTGGGCCCGGGACAACTTTGCCCTGAACGGGCTGGATCGCGCTCGCCATCGGACCATACGCGCCGACTGCATCGAGTGGCTGGAAACCGCCGGCACCGAGTTCGACCTGATTTTCATGGACCCGCCGACGTTTTCCAACTCGAAAAAAATGCGCTCAAGCCTTGACGTTCAGCGCGATCACGCCCGGCTGATCGCGCTGGCCATGGCGCGGCTGGCGCCCGGTGGCACCCTGGTGTTTTCCAACAATCAGCGCCGTTTCAAGCTGGATGAGGCGGTCAGTGAGCGCTACGCGGTGGACGATATCTCGGGGCGGACGTTTGATCCCGATTTCGCGCGCAGCACCGGTCTGCACCATGTCTTCCTGGTGCGCCACGCAGCGGGGGAAAAAGCGACAGATGACAAAGAGGAGAGCTGGGCATGATCCGTTTGACCCTCTACACGACGCTTGGCTGCCATCTCTGCGCCCAGCTGGAAGGGCTGGTGCACACGCTTGCCAATGATGAGGTCGCGCTCGAACGCGTCGAAATAAGCGCGGACGAGGCGCTTGCCGAGCGCTACGGCGTGCGCATCCCGGTGCTTGCCGACCGTGACGGCAAGGAGCTTGACCGTGGGCTCGACCCCGAACGGCTGGGCGAATGGCTGCGCCGCCGCGGCTGGCTGGATGAAGCCGCCCTGGCCGCCTGGCTTACCCCGCCGGAGGCGCCCCGGGCCACGGCGGCCTACCGTCGCCATGGCCGGCGGTATTTGGGATAGCGGCAGACGGGCTGGCTTAGGCGCCCACGCCCGGAGGAAGGAAGCCCAGGTTGTTTTCGATGGCCCTGACGCCGTTCACGCGTTCGGCGGCGACCTGAACAGCTCTCTTCTGGTCGTGGCTGTCGACCAGCCCCCAAAGCTGCACGTTACCGTCGGCAACGATGACGTTGAGGCGGTAGAGCAGCATGCCGACGCTTTTTTCCACCTCGCCGAGAATGGCATCGCGAATCTCCCGGTCGCTGCCGTCGCCGGCGTTGATGCGGCTTGCCGAAAAGCCGCGCAGCAGGTTGGAGCGGCTGACGATGCCGACCAGCCGGCCGTCGCGTATCACCGGCACGCGCTTGATGCGGTGCTTTTCCAGCAGCCCGGCGATGCGATGGAGCGGCTCATCCTCGGTAATGGTGACGGGGTCCGGAGTCATGATTTCGCGTGCCTTGCGGCCGTGGCTTTTGACGTAGTCCGCGGCGCTGGCGCCGTCGCCGAAGAGCTTTAGCCACCAGGACTGGCGTTCATCGGAGCTGCTCTGGATGCGGCGCATCAGGTCGCCTTCGCTGACCATGCCGAGCACCCGGCCGTCGTCGTCAATGATAGGCACGGCGCTGATGTTGTGGGTCAGCAGCAGTTCGGCAATGTCGCTGGCCTCGCTCTGGGCGCGGGCCGTGATTACATCGGGGGTCATGACGTCTGCAGCCTGCATGTAAGTCGCCTCCAGGGAGTCGAAAAGAAACGAATGGATTGTGTGCCCTATACAAGTTAGCTGCAATTTTCCGGTTGTGCCTTGATATTGGCCGGCATGAAAGGGGGCAGGGGGCTGCCAGGAGTGAACCGGGCGGTATAAAAAGCGGCCTCAGCCCTCATCCAGCAGCGAGAGCTGGCGCATGGCCTGGCGGCCCTCGGGAGTTTCGGCGTCGACGTCGAGGACTTTGTCAAACCCTCGGGAGCGCTGGATGGTGGCTTCGTCATCGAGCCACATCTGCGCCTGCCCCAGCGTATCCGCCAGGCGATGCTCAAGCCCGCCGAACTGGGTGCCGATCTGGCCCCAGGCGCGGCTGAAAATCCAGTCGCCGAACATATCCTGATGGATATGGATCAGCACATAGTCATGGTCGGTTTCCCACCGTACGATCACGCGATATCCTCTTGCTTGACGCTTTGTGTTGCTGGCACGGCTTTGACGTGCCGTTCATCACGCCCGCGGCGCGCCGCTGCTTTGTTCAGCCGTCGGCGGGCGTATTGTAAAGGTCGAGATAAAAAACGCCATGCACCTGATTGTGGATGCCAACATACCCGCCGCGGACGCCTGCTTTGGCGTCTTCGGCCGGGTCACCCGCGTATCCGGGCGCGAGATCACCCGGGCCCATCTGGAAGACGCCGATGCGCTGATCGTGCGTTCGGTGACGCCGGTGGGTGAGGCGCTGCTGGCCGGTACGCCGGTACGCTTTGTGGGGACCTGCACCATCGGCACAGACCACGTTGACCGCGATTATCTGGCAGCGCACGGCATCGGCTTTGCCAGCGCTCCGGGCTGTAACGCCGAAGCCGTGGCGGACTACGTGCTGTCGAGCCTTCTCACTCACGCTGAGCGCGAGGGCAGGCCGCTGCTCGAGCGCCGGGTCGGAATCGTCGGCGCCGGCAACGTGGGGCGTCGAGTGCAGGCCCGCCTCGAGGGCCTGGGGATGACGGTGTTGGTGTGCGACCCGCCCCGGGCCGAGCGCGAGGGCAGCGCAGGCTTTGCCGGGCTCGATGCCCTGGTCGAACGCTGCGATGTGCTGTGCCTGCATACGCCTTTGGTGCGCGAGGGGCGCCACGCCACCCGCCACCTGCTGGGCACCAACCGCATTGCCGGCCTGCAGCCGGGCAGCGCGGTGCTGAACGCCGGACGCGGCGACTGCGTCGACGGCGCCGCGCTTTACCGTCGCCTGACGATGCTTGGCGATATCGCTGCGCTGCTCGACGTCTGGGAAAACGAGCCGGGGATCGACGCCGCGCTGCACGCCGAGGCGGCTCTTGCCACGCCCCATATTGCCGGCTATAGCCTGGACGGCAAGCTGCGCGGCAGCCTGATGATCCATCACGCCCTGGCAGGGCACCTGGGGAGCCGAAGCGCGCTTGCGCTCGATGACATCTGCCCGCCGCCGGCGCTGGCGGAGCTCACGCTTGGCCGGGCGCTGCCGGTGGAGGACGCCCTGCGGCTGTGCGCGCGCGCCGTGTATGACGCTCGTCGCGACCATGATGCCCTGAGACGCCGGGCGGCAGAGGCGGGCACGGCAGCAGGCTTTGACGCCTGCCGGGCCGGCTATCCGCTGCGCCGCGAGTTTGCCACCCTGAGCGTGCGGCTGGAAGGCGAGGCCCGGACGCTTGCCGGGCCGCTGGCGGCAGCGGGGTTTACCCTGGCTGCCTGAAGGTGAGCAGGGCGCTGCCTAGCGGCGGTAGGAGGCTTCCCGGATGGCGCGGATGCGATCGTCCAGCGGCGGGTGGCTGGCAAACAGCTTTTCCATCAGCGAGCGGGTCTGACCCTGGGTAATGGCCATGGCGCGCAGGGTGTCGGGCATTTCGTCGGCCGCCTGGGTTTCGGCCTTGAGCCGTTCCAGAGCGCCGATCATCGCCCCGCTGCCGGCCAGGCGCGCGCCGGCTTCGTCGGCGCGGTATTCGCGGAAGCGCGAGAACCAGGCGACGATGGTCGAGGCGGCAATGCCGAATATGACCTCGGCGACCATGACCACGGCGAAGTAGCCGAAAAAGCCCAGGCCGCCGCCGTCATCGTCGCTGCGCAAAAACTGGTCGACCAGGTGCGCCACCACCCGGGCAAAGAACATCACGAAGGTGTTGACCACGCCCTGGATCAAAGCCAGCGTCACCATGTCGCCGTTGGCCACGTGACCGATCTCGTGGGCCAGCACGGCGCGGATTTCCTCTCGGCCCATGCGCTTCAACAGCCCCGCCGACACGGCCACCAGGGCATCGTCCTTGTTCCACCCGGTGGCAAAGGCGTTGGACTGCTGGGCGGGGAAAATCCCTACCTCCGGCGTCTGGATGCCGGCTTCCTGGGCAAGCTCCGCTACGGTGTCCAGCAGCCACTGCTCGGTCGCGTTGGACGGCCGCTCGATAATCGTCGTGCCCGTGGAGCGCTTGGCCATCCATTTGGAAATGAACAGCGATACCACTGAGCCTGCCATGCCGAACACAAAGCAGAAAATCAGCAGGCTGGTGAAGTTGAGGCCCTGGCTGGTGAGATAGCTTTCGACCCCGAGCAGGCGCAGGGTAATGCTGGCCACCAGCAGTACTGCAAGGTTGGTGGCAAGAAACAGTACGATTCGCATCATCGCTAAAGGCCTCCGTCAAGCCGGGATGATCAACAAGCCGCCGCCCGATGGGCGAGCGGCATGACTATTTACCAGAGCTAGCTATATATCGGTACGGCCGCCGGCTTTTCAAGCGCGGCGGCCTGTTTTACTGCCGATAGCGCGAAAGAAAGTTGGCGAAGCGATCCAGAGCATCGCCCAGCTGGTCGGCCCAGGGCAGCGTCACGATGCGCACGTGGTCCGGTTCCGGCCAGTTGAACGCCGTGCCCTGGACCAGCAGGATTTTTTCCTGGAGCAGCAGGTCCTGCACCATGCGCTGGTCGTCCTGAAGGTTGAATACCTTGGGGTCGAGCCGGGGGAAGGCGTACAGCGCGCCCTGGGGCTTGACGCAGCTGACCCCGGGAATGGCGTTGAGCTTGTCGTAGGTGATGTCGCGCTGGGCCCGCAGGCGTCCGCCGGGCAGTATCAGATCGTTGATCGACTGATAGCCGCCAAGGGCGGTCTGGATGGCGTGCTGGGCGGGGACGTTGGCGCACAGCCGCATGGAGGCGAGCATGGTCAGCCCCTGGATGAAGTTTTCCGAGCGCTGCTTGGCCACGGTGCCGGAGAGCGTCATCCAGCCCGAACGGAAACCGGCGCAGCGGTAGCTCTTGGACAGGCCGTTGAAGGTGATGACCAGCTGGTCGTCATCGGCCAGCGCCCCGGTAGCGGTGTGGGTGGCGTCGTCGTAGAGGATCTTGTCGTAGATCTCGTCGGCAAACACCACCAGGTCGTGGGCCTGGGCAATGGCCAAAAGCTCGCGCACGACCTCGGGCGAATACACTGCACCGGTGGGGTTGTTGGGGTTGATCAGCACAATCGCCCGGGTGTGGGCGGTGACCTTGCGGCGAATGTCGTCCATGTCCGGGGTCCAGCCGGCCTGCTCGTCGCACAGGTAATGGACGGCGTGCCCGCCGGAAAGATTGGCAGCGGCGGTCCACAGCGGGTAGTCGGGCGCGGGGATCAGCACCTCGTCGCCGTCGTTTAAAAGCGCCTGCAGCGCCATCACGATGAGCTCCGAAACGCCGTTGCCGATGTAGATATCCTCGATGTCGACGCCGGGAATCTCCTTGCGCTGGCACTCCTGCATGATCGCCTTGCGCGCGGAATAAAGGCCCTTGGAGTCGCAGTAGCCCTGAGCGGAGGGCAGATTGCGCATGACGTCCTGGAGAATTTCTTCCGGCGCTTCAAAGCCGAACGACGCGGGGTTGCCGATATTGAGCTTGAGTATGCGGTGGCCCTCGTCCTCCAGACGCCGGGCGTGCTCCAGCACCGGGCCGCGTATGTCGTAGCAGACGTTGTTCAGCTTGTGGGACTTGTTGAGCGTAACCGGCTCGGGGAAGGTCAGGGTGTCCATGGCGCGTTTCCAGAAAAGTAGGCGAAGTCAGGGCGTTGGGTTCGAGGCGTCAGGCGCTTGGAGCAGCGTTGTCGGCGTCGGCGGAGGCTTCCGGTGCGGAGATGTCCGCCGGCGTCTCCAGCGTCAGGCGGCCAAGCTTGCCGTCGCGCAGCTCGTGGAGCAGCACTTCGGCGCCGCGATGCAGGTCAACCACGCCGCCGGCGCGAAGGCCGCCGCGCTTGCGGGCAATCTCGGCAAGGATGGCGTGGCCGTCAAAGCCCGCCAGGGCGAGAAAGTCAGGGCGCTGGGGTCCGTCGCTGTCCACCTCGGCGGTTTCCCCGGCGGGGTGGGGTGCGTCGGCCGTGTAGGCAGGCAGTTCCTTTAGCCTGTAGCGCGCGCGAAGCGCGTCGGGGTAGCGCCGGGCCAGCTCGGCGCAGGTGACCGTGGCGATATCGGTGTATTCGATGGCGGTATCGCGGATGGCGCCGCTGGCCGCCAGCCGGTAGGCGCTGGCCTGGTCTTCGATCCTGGGCCAGAGAACGCCAGGGGTATCGATCAGCGCCACGCGCCTGCCGACGGGGACTTTCTGCTGGCGCTTGGTCACCGCGGGTTCGTTGCCGGTGCTGGCTATCTTGCGTCCGGCCAGGCCGTTGATCAGGGTGGACTTGCCCACGTTGGGAATGCCCATGACCATCACTCGAACGTCGCGATCCGCGCGTACCCGGCCGGCAAGCGTATGGCACAGGTCGGGGATCTGCTTGAGCTCCCGGGCGCTGGTAGTGGTGACCGCCAGCGCCCGGGTGTCCTCCTCGGCGTCAAAGTGGGCAATCCATTCGGCGGTGCGCTCGGGATCGGCAAGGTCGGCCCGGGAAAGGATTTTCAGCACCGGCTTGTGCCGGGTCAGCTGGGCAAGCATGGGGTTGGCGCTGGAGTAGGGCAGGCGCGCATCGAGCACCTCGATCACCACGTCGATGTCGGGCAGCGCCTCCTGGATCTGGCGGCGCGCCTTGTTCATGTGACCGGGAAACCAGCCCAGCATGGCATTCTCCTGACAGGTTCCGGCAGCCCGCCCGGCGGCGCTGCAAAAAAACGGGCACCCATTCTACCAGAAGGCGGCCGGGCTGGCGTGCGTTGACGCGCCACGAGGGCTCATTCGTCGGGATGAAAATCCAGCGCCACGCCGTTGATGCAGTAGCGCTCGCCGGTCGTCTCCGGCGGGCCGTCGGGAAAGACGTGGCCCAGGTGAGCGTCGCACTTGGCGCAGGTCACCTCGGTGCGCGTCATGCCGTGGCTGGTGTCGCGATGCTCTTCCACGCTTTGCCGGCCAAGCGGGCGGTCAAAACTGGGCCAGCCGCAGCCGGCGTCGAACTTGTGCTCGTTTTCAAACAGCGGCGCGCCGCAGCACACGCAGTGGTAGATACCCTGGCCCTCGTGCACGTCGCAGTCGCTGGTGAAAGGGCGCTCGGTGCCTTTCTCCCGGGTAACGCGGTACTGCTCGTCGGTGAGCTGCTCGCGCCACTGCTCGGGCGTTTTCTTCAGTTTGGCCATTGGTCACTCCTGTTTGCTGGCTGAGTGGGCTTTAGCGGTACTGACGCCGTTCTGCCCGCTGGTTTGCTCTGGCAATCGTATATTGAACGTCCGGGGCGGAAAAGATAAAGGCTTGACACCCTATAACCCGCTGAGTATTATACGCGCCACCTCGACGAGGCGGCTACAGCGTCCCATTCGTCTAGTGGTCCAGGACACCGCCCTTTCACGGCGGTAACAGGGGTTCGAACCCCCTATGGGACGCCACTTGCCACGTCAGGGTATCGATATTGCGGGAATAGCTCAGTGGTAGAGCATCGCCTTGCCAAGGCGAGGGTCGGGAGTTCGAATCTCCTTTCCCGCTCCAGCGTCCCATTCGTCTAGTGGTCCAGGACACCGCCCTTTCACGGCGGTAACAGGGGTTCGAACCCCCTATGGGACGCCAATCGATCAGCGAGATCCCTGTGCACAGCAGGCTTCCAAGCGGGAATAGCTCAGCGGTAGAGCATCGCCTTGCCAAGGCGAGGGTCGGGAGTTCGAGTCTCCTTTCCCGCTCCAGCGTCCCATTCGTCTAGTGGCCTAGGACACCGCCCTTTCACGGCGGTAACAGGGGTTCGAACCCCCTATGGGACGCCATCTCGCCCGGGATCGTTGCCACCCCATGCGCTGCGGGAATAGCTCAGTGGTAGAGCATCGCCTTGCCAAGGCGAGGGTCGGGAGTTCGAATCTCCTTTCCCGCTCCAGGCGCACCGGCCTTATCCTGGCCGTTCAATTATCGATTTGCCTTGCCGACGCTAGCGCCGCTAACGGTCGGATTTTTGCGCGTTCCTCCCTCAGGCCTGTATCTAAGGCTTGTCACGGCGGCGCCTTGAAAGTCCGGTTAGTGCCCTAATGTTTAACGGCTATATCGACGTATCATCTATTGGCGTAGTTCGCCCCACTCTTGCTCACAGGACAGTTTCATGGCTGAACCGGCATTGTCGATCCGTGGCCTGACCAAGGTCTACGGCAACGGCTTTGAGGCACTGAAAGGCATCGACCTGGACGTCGAGCAGGGCGATTTTTTTGCCCTGCTGGGCCCCAACGGCGCGGGCAAGTCCACCACTCTGGGCGTGGTGTGCTCGCTGGTGCAAAAAACCGCCGGGCGGGTATCGCTGTTCGGTATCGATATCGACCGCGATTTTGCCCGGGCCAAGTATCAGCTGGGCGTGGTGCCCCAGGAATTCAACTTCAACCAGTTCGAACGGGTGATCGATATCGTCATCGCCCAGGCCGGCTACTACGGCATGCCGCGCCGGGAGGCGCTGCCCCGGGCCGAGCAGCTGCTGACTGACCTGGGCCTGTGGGAAAAGCGCAACGGCAGCGCGCGGATGCTCTCCGGCGGCATGAAGCGCCGGCTGATGATCGCGCGCGCCCTGATGCATCGGCCCAGGCTGCTGATTCTCGACGAGCCGACCGCCGGCGTGGATATCGAGCTCCGGCGCAGCATGTGGGAATACATGCGCCGCATCAACCGCGAAGAAGGCACTACCATCATCCTCACCACGCACTACCTGGAAGAGGCCGAAAGCCTGTGCCGCAACATTGCCATCATCAACCACGGTGACATCATCCGTAACACCAGCGTGCGCAGCCTGCTGGCCGAGCTGGATGCGGAAACCTTTCTGCTTGACCTCACGCGCCCGCTGGAAGCCGACGAGGTGCCCTTCGTGGAAGGCTTTGAGGTTTACCAAAGCGAGCCGGCCCAGCTGGCAGTGGTCATCCGCCGCGGCCAGCGGCTCAACAGCATCTTCGAGGCGCTGAGCCGGCAGGGTATCCAGGTGACGTCCATGCGCAACCGCGCCAACCGGCTGGAAGAAATGTTTGTCTCCATGGTCAACGACAAGTCGGACGACGCTGGCCAGAAGGCGCCCGTGGAGGACCGGGAGTCGGCCGCAGGCGAGAAAGAGGAGGAGAGGGCATGAGCGCCACTCAGACACTGGTCGCGCTGTGGACGCTGGTCATCAAGGAAATCAAGCGCTTCACCCGCATCTGGCCGCAGACGCTGCTGCCGCCGTCGATCACCATGGCGATGTACTTCATCATCTTCGGCAATCTGATCGGCTCGCGCATCGGCACCATGGACGACTTCAGCTACATGGACTTCATCGTCCCCGGGCTGATCATGATGGCGGTGATCACCAACAGCTATTCCAACGTGGCCTCGAGCTTTTTTTCCAACAAGTTTCAGCGCAGCGTGGAAGAGATGATGGTTTCGCCCATGCCCAGCTGGGTGATCCTGTCGGGCTTTGTGCTCGGCGGCATGGCCCGCGGGCTGGGGGTGGGGGCCATCGTTACGGTGGTGTCGCTGTTTTTCACCCAGCTGAGCGTGGCGCACCCGCTGCTCACCCTGCTGGTGGTGACGCTGACTTCGGCGCTGTTTTCCGTCGGCGGCTTTATCAACGCGCTGCTGGCGAACAAGTTCGATGACGTCTCTATCGTGCCGACCTTTGTGCTGACGCCGCTGACGTACCTGGGCGGGGTGTTCTATTCCATCTCGCTGCTGCCGGATTTCTGGCAGGGGGTGTCGATGCTCAACCCCATCCTTTACATGGTCAACGCCTTTCGCTTCGGCATTCTCGGCGTCTCGGATATTCCCGCCGTGTGGGCGCTGTCGGCATCGCTTGCGTTCATTGCCGTGCTTTATACCATTGCGCTGGTAATGCTTGAGCGCGGCTACGGCATCCGCAGCTAGGCCTGTCGCCTCCCGCCGGCCAGACATAAGGAACTTCCCGATGAGCGATACTCCCGCAAGCCTTGAACACTCTCCGCTGGGGCGCAGCGCCGCCTATCCCGATCAGTACGACGCGTCGTTGCTTTTTCCTTTGCTCCGGGCGGAGAATCGCGCCGCGCTGGGAATCAAGGAAGGCGACGGGCTGCCGTTTGTCGGCGAGGACGAATGGCACGGCTACGAGCTTTCCTGGCTCAACGCCAAAGGCAAGCCGATGGTGGCGGTGGGGCGCTTTCGCTTGCCCGCCGACGCGCCCGGCCTGATCGAGTCCAAGTCGTTCAAGCTCTACCTCAACAGCTTCAACCAGACCCGCTTTCATCGCCGCGAAGACGTGGTGGCTACGCTCGAGCGCGACCTTTCCGCCGCCGTGGGCGGCCGCGTGGGCGTTGACCTGCTCGGCGTGGATGATGACGCGCTGACTCCGCGCCGGCTCCCCGGCGAGTGCATCGACGAGCTGGACATCGCCATCGACGACTATACCCCCAGCGCCGCGCACCTGGGGCTGGAGCAGGGCGCCGGCAACGAGATCGTGGAAGAGACTCTGCATTCCCACCTGCTCAAGTCCAACTGCCCGGTCACCGGCCAGCCGGACTGGGGCAGCGTCATGGTGCGTTACCGCGGGCCGAAGCTCGACCGCGAAGGGCTTTTGCGCTACCTCGTCGGCTTTCGCCTGGCGCAGGGCTTTCACGAACACTGCGTCGAGCAGATCTTTGCCGACCTGATGGCCAAGGCCGCGCCCGATTCGCTTCTGGTGCTGGCCCGCTACGTACGTCGGGGCGGGCTGGACATCAGTCCCTGGCGCGCCACGCCGGGGCTGCGCCCGCCAAGCCCGCTGCGGCTGGCAAGGCAGTAACCTCCGCGCTAGAGTAGCGCTCCTACCGCTGAAACGGAGTCATTGATGGATGCACTGACGCTTCTGCACGAACGCCGCTCCATGGGCAAGCTCATGGCCCCGGTCCCCGAAGGCGAGGCCCTGGAGGCCATCTATCAGGCGGCCCTGCGTGCCCCGGACCATAAAGAGCTGCGCCCCTGGCATTTTATCGAATTCACCGGCGAAGGCCGCGAGCGCCTGGGCGAGATTTACGCCGAGGCCGAGTTCCAGGCCGACCCCGACGCCAGCGATACCGTGCTTGCCAGCGCGCGTAAAAAGCCCCTGCGCGCGCCGATGCTCATCGCCGTGGTGGCCAGGGTTCAGCCCGACGTGCCCGGCGTACCCCGGCTGGAACAGGTGCTTTCCGCCGGCTGCGCCGGTCACGCCATGCTGCTGGCCGCCTACGCCCAGGGTTTTGGCGCCATGTGGCGCACCGGCAAGTACGCCTTTGATCCGGTAGTGCACAAGGGGCTGGGCCTTGGTGAAAACGATGAGCTGATCGGTTTTCTGTACGTCGGTACGCCCGGCGGCCGGCTGAGGCCCGCTCCCGAACACGAGATCGCCAAATTCGTCGAGCGCTGGGACTGAGCCTGCCTGTTCGGGCCGCGCTATTTTCCCGGAGGCAAGAGCGCAGGCTTCTTTAGCGGTGCTTCTTGCCAGCGTTTGGGCCTTTCGCTGAGCTGGTGACAAAAAAGCCTTGCCATTCCCTGCCTTAGCTATTATTATACGCGCCGTTCTCGCGGATAAAGCCAAGCGCCCGCCCCGCGCAGGACGACAATTTGCGGAGGAGTGTCCGAGTGGTCGAAGGAGCTCGCCTGGAAAGTGAGTAAGTCGAAAGGCTTCGAGAGTTCGAATCTCTCCTCCTCCGCCAAGAATTGCTATAAAGTCCTGTTTTTACAGGGCTTTTTTTATACCTGAGCATCGTTACCAACATAAGCCCCAACATGGCAAAAGTGGTACTTGCCGGCGTAGGGCGATGTGGCGGCCGGCCCTCTACTCATCGCCAGCCGCGGCGCGGCCTATCCGCCGGTAGGTAGCAAAACGCGGTTGCCTGCCGGGAAATGCCGCAACGGGTGGGTGTAATTACGTATTATGTAATTACGCTTGCCCGGCGACTCGGCGGCCTGACGCTCTAGCCCATGCTTGGCAGGCTGCGGCCTGTATCCAGCAGGTCGATGATCCCGGCGCGGGTGCTGTGGAAGTCCCAGCCCATCACGTTGCACAAGTGGGCAAGCTGTTCGCCGCTGCCGGTGAGGTCGTCCAGGGCTTCGCGTGATGCGCCCATCTGGCCGGCAAGGCCGCTGCGGGCGTCCCTGACGTATTGGATCAGCGCAGACGTCCACAGCGATGTGCAGCGGGCGGCGTGTCCGCGCGGGCAAAGGTCGCCGGGGTCGTGCGGCGTGGGTGCATCCCAGCCAGTGGGCGCGGGCAAGGCCGGCTTCTCGAATAGATCAAGCTCCAGTGCAGCACCCATAGCATTAGCCTCTCAGCTCGACGGTGGACACAATCCCGCGCTGACGCTTGGCGTGGGCTTCGGCTCTCTCCTCGAACTCCTCGGACGTTTCCCCCTCCTCCCGGTGCAGCATCGTGCCATGGTTCTGGCCGCTGCCGGTCACGACGGCGCTGATAATGTCCCTCGGTGCATCAGGATCACGGCCCGCGCTGGCGTCCACGCAGTCCAGCAGGATGATAAGGGGCGGCGTCTCATCCACGCGCTGTTCCAGGGCGGCCAGGCGCTTCTCGATGTCATTCCTGCTCATGTGCTGCTGCCTCCAGTGCTTCCAGCCGTTCGCTGATTTCGTCGATCTCCACGACCTTGGCGGTTGCGCCAATCGCGCTGATTAGCTGCGAGGCCACGTCGCCGGGCACCTGCCCGTTGGCGGCGGCGGATAAGATCGCCTTGGCGTTATCGGCCAGGCTGCCACCTTCGGGCAGCTCGATAGATACCGGCGCGGCGCTAGCCTTGAGCGGTGGTAAGACGCGCTCCAGTAGCAGTTTCATTGCGGCCATATCGCCGTCCAGTGCCATCTGAATCGTTCGCTCGATCAGCTCGGGCTGTCGGCTACCTATCAGGCGTTGCAGCTCCTGCGTGGCCTTTGGCGGCCTTCCCTTGGGGTTGCCGGACTGGCCGGACTTCCACTTGCCACCATCGCCGCGCTCAATTTGTGTCTTGCTCATGGCGTCACCTTAAAAAAAGCCCCGGCACGGCCAGGGCAAAGCCGGCGACTACCCGCCGGCGCTGAGGTGCCGGGCGGCTAAACCCGGCGGCTAACAAAATCAGATTTTGTGGCGTAGGAAGGCCATCGGCACGTTGCGGCGATCCTCTGCGGTGCGTTTCCACGACTGAGCGTCGCGAAGTTCTGCAATGCTCGGGCTGTCGCCAGTGGTAGCGGTGTCGTCGAATGAAAACCCGGCAGGCGCCACGGCCA
Source organism: Halomonas piscis (assembly GCF_031886125.1). Lineage (NCBI taxonomy): Bacteria > Pseudomonadati > Pseudomonadota > Gammaproteobacteria > Oceanospirillales > Halomonadaceae > Halomonas > Halomonas piscis. The sequence continues at coordinate 2,329,003 of NZ_CP119391.1, read as the reverse complement.
GGTTCTGACGGCTGTGGAGCACTTGCTGGCCGCCGCCGTTGCCTGACGCGGGCAGGCTCTCGACTTCGGTTCCATCGGCAATGCGCGGGGCGGTGACGCCGTAGGCAACGGCACCCTGGCCGAACAGCGCGGTGGTATAAACGCCGGCTTCTTCGGGCATGGCGTCGTCGTACACCACGGCGAGTCCGCGCCATGTCGGCAGACTCAGGCTGCCTTCAGACGGGGGCAGGTACTCGATAGCGTCGAGCTTGAGCAGATACCGGAATACGTCGCTGTGGCAGCACAGCGCAACCACGCTAGACATGCTGTCACCAAGGGTGCCCACGGTGTCGATCAGGGCTTCGGCAGTCAGCTTCGCGGCTTCGTCTGCTTCTTCGCTAATGTCGTTGAGCATATCTGAGGAGTCTGACGCTTCATTGTCGGCAATGATGCCCTGAAGCGAAGCGACCAGACGCGCCTGGAGTTGGCGCTCCCAGTACGCCGTGACGCGGTTCTGGATATGCGCCATCGCGTTGGAGCCCGACAATTCGCTTGCCATGTTCATCGCGGCCCACGACTTCGCAAGATAAGCCTTGCGAACGCGCTGTTTTGTGGTGCCGACTTTGCCGGGCGTGGACAGCTGATCCGGGTCGTCTGAAACGATAGACGCTTCATCGTCGGACAAATCGAGCCACGCCGGGATTGTGAAGGAATCGGCACCGGCCTTTAGCTGGGCTTCAATGGCGTTGTTCCGCGCCATGATGCCGCTCTGTACCAGTGCCGACTTAACGGCGGTGTTCTGTGCGACGTAGGCCGAAAACTCGACCGGCTGAATGACGTCGCTAAGGCGTACTGTGCTCATGTGATAAACCTCTGTGGGGTTGCTTAGGGTTCTAGCTGCGCAGCGACTTGCGGCGCGTTGCTTGCCCCCACGGGAGGCGGTGCGACTGCACCCTGCCTGCCATCACTGACGGCCAGCAGGGCGCGGTGTTTTTACTTGAGGCCGTACGGGCTGGGCTTGGTTTTCACTGCCTGGCTGGTCGTGGGCGGGTTGCCGCCGCGTGAGCCGGGCGCGCCGCCGCCTACTGACTTGTTGATCGGACGAATCATGCCCATCAGCGCGGGCGCTACGGTGGTTGCGAGGTGCTGAATACCAGCCTCACCAAAGCTCAGCGGCTCGCCATCCTCGCCTTTGAGCGGTTCGCCTGCCTTGTCCAGCAGCGCGCCATCGTCGGCAATGTCGGCATGGTGCAGCACTTCACGTTCAAGCGCGTCGGCTACTTCCGGCTTCGCTGCCACTTCCTCGAATACGGCGCGGCGCGGTTCTTCCACGGTGACGCGGTTCAGTTCGCCCTGGGCGGCGTCACGCTCGCCAGTCAGTGCCTCTACCTGTTCGCGCAATTCGTTGCGCTCCTTCTTCACGGCCTTTACCTCAGTCAGCAGGTCATCGGCGTGCGAGCGCAGGCGGTGCAGTTCGTCGTGTTGTTCAGCCATCAGCGTGATACCTCGTGCTTTTATCGTGTTAATCGCCCTCTATTATGATGGTATTTATGTTGGTATTCAAGCATTGATCGTGTCTTAAACAGCGTAAAATAGCCTTTTTAAGCGGATAATATCTCCGCCATAAGCCGTGTTCGATAGCCTGCTAACGTCGTGGTATCAGGCACCAGGGTAGGGGTGCAGCGGCGGTGCAGACGTGGCGATGATGCGGCGGCGATTCCACCAGTGGTGGCAAAGTGCAGCGGGGTCACTTCGACTGACACCCTTCGGCGGTTGGGACGCAATAGGGACGCAAGGAGGGACGCAACAAAAGCCGCATCGTCCCTGCGCAAAGCCCCTAGCCATGCGGGTTACAGCCTCAATAGGGACGGAAGGGACGCAAGTTTTCACACCTTTTAATATCTGAGCGAAAGATATATGGGGTATATGTTTTGCTCTCGTGACATAAGGAGTTAAAAGTATCGTCCCTATCGTCCCTATTTGGTCACTAAGCCCGCAGCCATGCGGGTTGCAGCAGGGACGGAACGAAAAAGTATCGTCCCTATAGCGTCCCTATCCTGTCCCGTTTCGTCCCTACAGCCACAAAAAAGCCCGGCTCAGTGGCCAGGCTTGGGTTTCGTTGCGTCCCTGTATCGTCCCTATGCTCCCAAGAATGCGGCGCTGTCATACCTCAGCCCCTCGACGTATCGCCTCCCGCCTCTCTTCTCGACGGGGTGGCCCAATGTCGCCAGACGATCTAGGAACTTGCGCTGGCCGATCTTCTTATTGATGCCGTTGTTGTCTGCCCAGATGCGGTACTGGTTATACAGCCCTTGCGGCGCCCAGCGATCAACCGGCGCAACGTCGCCAACAATGCACGCTGCATCCACGAACTGTGCCACCTGATCCGACTCCATGCGCCACTTCCCGATAGCATGTCTGCTGCTTGCGGGCATGGTGAAACCTCCCGTCTCCATGACACCTGCGTAAGCCGTCAGCGCCATGTTGAGGATGCCGGGCAGCTCGGCTAGCAGCTTATCTTTTAGCAGCGGATCACAGTTGCCCTGCTCAGGGCTGAACTTGTTGTTGAACTCCACGACGATAGCCCGACGGAAGAATGCACCGGTGAAGTCCCGTGTGTGCGGCATGTGGTTGGTGCCGAACCAGCAGGTGGCGAACGGCTGCATCACGTAGGGGTCTTTGTTTTTGTGCTCGACGGTGGTTGCCTCGCCTGACGTGATGCCCTTCAGTGCCGCGTCATCAATCACGCTGCCCTCGGGAATCTCGGTCACGACGTTGGCTAGCTTGCCGTCCATGTGTGCCCGCTGGAACGATCTTCCGAACTGTGACGGCTGCACAGCGGCGGTATTCTCGCTGCCCACCAGCGCCTTGAGCACGTCCATCAGCACACTCTTACCGTTACTGCCACTGCCTACCAAGGTGATGAACTTTTCATACCGGCAATGCGCCATCAGGGTATAGCCCATCATCTCTAGCACCACTTGGCGCTTGTCTGCCGCGTCTGGGTCGCCCTCGAAGGTACTGGCCAAGAAGCGCTCGAACTGCGGCGCGGTGGCCTGGGGGTCATATGCCACCGGGACTTGTGTTGTCCGGTAGTGCTCTCGGGTGTGAGGCTCTAGGCTCCAGAATCCAGCCGGGTCTAGCACTAGCTCGCCTGTCGGGGTGTTTACGCATTCCGGCGGGCCGACGTCGAACTGGTGCGAGTCCTTGAATATCTCGTTCTTGAACAAGTCGGCCACGCTGTCCACGTTGGACTTCCTGACGCCTTCCAGTCTGTCGGCAATATGCCGCTGAGCCATCTGCTTAACGGAACGATCCTCCAGCCGCTGCCAGACGCCACGATCTCGCCACCTCCAGACGAAATTATGGTCAGCCAGCACGTTCTCGGGGCCGATCTCAGACACCAGCGCCTCGGCCAGCTCCAGCTCGCTTGGGCCTTCCTCCTGCTCTTGGCTTTCCTCGGCCTTCATGGCGCTGAATGGCAGCCCGGTACTTTCCTTGATAGCCTCATGTACGCGCCGCTTGGCGATACCGCCTAGCCCGGCAGCGTCGGCCACCACTTTGCCGATAGCTTCCGGTGTCGAGTCTTTCCCGAGCGCCTGGGCGGCGGCTAGAACGTCGTCGTATGAAACGGCTGAATCATCTCGAAGTGGCACCGCATTGGCGGCGGCGTCGAGGAATGAGGCGCCCTTATCCTCAAAGCTCATAGCCGACCTCCCTGGCCGCGCTGCGTAAGCGGCCAGCAGCGACTGACAGGCGCTGTAGATCATCGTCAGACAGCGACTCGCCACGGTGGGTAGCCTCAGCGGCCATCACCGCTATGAGCGCCTCACGGGCCACGGCGGCCAGTACGTCACGCGGCACCCAACGCTGAGTAGCCGCCACCGGGCGGCCCCATGTGTCGCTATCGCGCTTCGGGAACAGGTCGGACAGCTCCAGGCCGACGGCGGCCACAACATCAGCGGCACCGCATCCGGCGAAGCAATGGACTAGCAGCTTTCCATCATCGGCCACGCGAACGCTGAGGGACGGGCCACGGTCATCATGCGCCGGGCAGCAGGCGGCCCAGCGCTCTGGGCCTTTGCTCTGCACTTTGTCGAGGCGGTCGAGGAAACGATAAACATCAGCAGTTGAAGTGCTCATGCCTTGCCCTCCTGCCTGAACTTGTCCGAGAAAACCTCGCAGCGGTGCTTCAGGCTGGGGCAGCGCTCAAACAGCGCCAGCAGCTCGGCACGATCCAGCCAGTAGCGCTTCACGCGGCGCGGCTCGCCGTTAAAGTCCTGGGTCTCGTGGAACTCCCCATCAATAGGCCAATAGTGGTCACGGGACAGCTCAGACACCCGTGTCCTGAAGTCAACAAGCGGGTGGCCGGTCGTCTGGTAGTAGCTGTACTGGTCAACCTTGCCGCCGGTCAGTAGGCAGCCCAGCACGGCGCGGCCATGTTCGCTTGTCGGGAAGGTTGGGCAGCGGCTAGAATGATGGGTGTCAGATGCATTACCTTGAGCCTCGCCGCTGGTGGCCGCCAGCGCGGGGCTTTTCTCGTTGTTGGGCTTCATTTGGCCACCTCCCCGGACAGCTCGGCCAGCCACTGATCAATGTCGGCAAGGCGCCAGCGGGTGCAGCCGGGCGAAAGTTTTACGGGGCGGGGTAGTTGGTCAGCTTTAGCCCAGCGCCAGATAGTGGCGCGGGATACGCCAAGCCGGTTGGCAAGGCGCTTGTCTGACAGTAGGGTATTGGTATCCATGGTATGAACCTGCCTTTTGTGAATTGCGACAGGTTCATTTTTCTATGGGCGGGCTGATAACTCCCCGAAGGGTTGGGGGTGCTAACCCTTCATCATGTCGCTCAGGTACTTTTCCAGGGTGCGAGTGGAAACATCAAAGCCAGCGGCAACGAACTCTAGCACCGCCTCTCTGGTGCTACCGCCATTCATCTCGATTGCCTTGGCATCGGCGGCAAGCTGCTCTAGGTCATCCCTGCTCGGCTGGCGCTGAAAGCACCAGATGGCGCTAAGGTCATCATCATCTTGCGTGTGTAGATACCGCGTCACGCCTAGCAGCGCCGACTGTATAGCCATCTGCTGGCTCCAGTGGCCACTGATAACAGCCTTCGGGCCGGTCTTGCTGTATCGCCGCTTGCCTTCCATCAAGTCGGCTATCAGCGGCTGCATCTGTACGGGCATCGGGTGGCCGCTGCGCAGCAGGCTAACCAGCTCGGCCTTACTTGAGTCGCCTTTGTTGACGTGGTGGGCGAAGTTATACCAAGGGTTGGATAAGTCCATCTTCATGCCTCCTTGCGAATCGGCGTCACGCTGCCAGCGCTACCGGCTGGCTCGGCCAGATAATCGGCCCAATCAGCCATCAGGCGGCGGCGCTTGTCGAGCATGTCACCGCGCCGATACGCGGCCTCGGCAGCGTTGCGGATGGTATGCGCCAGCGCCTGCTCGATGGCCTCGCCGGGATAAGCGGTGCTCTCGCCAGCCCAGTCTCGGAACGTGGAACGGAAGCCGTGAACGGTGATAGGACGGCCATCCTGCTTTGGGTCGCTGTATGCCTCGCCTTCGGGGCGCTTGCCGTTCATGCGCTTAATGACGGCGGCCAGCGTGGCGTCTGACATCTCGCCACCACGCGGCGCCGGGAATACCAGCGGGTTGCCTTCCATGCGCGGCAGGGCCTCCAGCAGCGACACGGCAGACGGAGACAGCGGGACGCGGTGCTCTACCTTCGCCTTCATGCGCTCGGCTGGCACTGTCCAGACGCCGCTGGCAAGGTCGATCTCTTCCCACTTGGCACCACGTATCTCGCCGGAGCGGGCGGCGGTCAAGATAGTGAACTCCAGCGCCTTGGCAGCCAGGCCGTTACGAGTACGTAGGTCGGCCATGAACTCGGCAGCGCAGGTATAGGGCAGGGCGGCATGGTTCTTTGCCTTGGCGACCTTGCTGGGCTTGGGCAGCACCGCGTCAAGGTTGCCGCGCCACTGCGCCGGGTTATCGCCGCTGCGGTGCCCGTTGGCCGTTGCCCATGCCAACACCGCCTCGACACGCTGGCGCAGGCGAGTAGCTGTCTCGGTCTTGGTTTCCCAGATCGGGCGCAGCACCTTGAGAACGTGGCTTATCTCGATGTCGGCAACGGCCATTCTGCCCAGCACCGGAAAAGCGTAGGTCTTGAGCGTATTCGCCCACTGTTGAGCATGTTTTGGGTTCGTGGCCTCGGCCTGCTTATTCTTCATCACCTCGGCAGCGGCGGCGGCAAAGGTCACTTCCCGTGCCTGCTGGGCTATTAGCTGGCTGCGCAGCTCCCGGCGCTCGGCTACCGGGTCGATACCGGCGCGAATCTTCTCCTTGGCCTCTCTGGCTGCCTGACGGGCACCGGCCAGCGTCACGTCGGGAAAACCTCCCAGCCCAATGTCACGACGCTTGCCGCCTATGACGGTGCGTAGTATCCACGAGCGGCCAGCCTTATCTGATACGCGCAGGTTGAGGCCAGACACGCCTCCCACCGCATGGAAGCCGGGCGTATGTAGCCGCCTGACTTCAGCCGCGCTTAACTCCTTCGCTACCTTTGGCATCGCTTTTCCTCCCCATCATCCGTACCAACATAAATAGTACCATCGGCGGCGATTGGTTGCGACACCTTGAGACAAGAATAAGGGCGGGTTGGCTGTATGTTGCTGATATGGTGGGTTTAATTGGTAGGGATTAAGACATGGTGAGACGCGACGGCGGCAGACTCCTCCTCCGCCAGAACATAGCGAAAAAGCCCGCCTCGAGCGGGCTTTTTTGTGTCTGAATACGCTGGCCTTGAGCAGCCAACAACCTCAAGAGGTGTCAAGGCGCTCCCATGCTGCCCATCTGGCTTTGCAGATCCATTGGTTGGGCAGGTAGCTCAAAGACGGAGGCGGGCGGGTCGGTGCGCTGGATCGACTCGAGCCTCAGCTGATCGCCGAGGCGCAGCAGGCCTCGATCCTTGTCGGGAAGAACGTCCAGCCAGCTCTGGTTCGTTTCCTTGCTGGCCATGCCGCCCATCACGCCGAAATAGGCGTGGGTCATTTCCACGACCAGAGGGTCGTCGGTAAAGACGACCTCGTCGGGCCCTTCGTCTTCGTCAAAAAGGTTCGACTGCACCTGATAAACTCGGCCCTTGAAGCCGGCTAGGGTTTCAGTTTTGCCGGTCGCCTGGGTTGAGAAAAGAGCGTCGGACGGGTCTTTGTCCTCCTGATTCTTTCCCTGGTGAGTCATGGAATGCATCATCTCAATCATGGCGCCTATATCGATGACTTCTACTTCGCCGTCGCTGCGGCTTACCGTATATGTCTTGCCGTCAAGGCGGAAAAGCGAGCTCTCTTCGTCAAAATCCATCCGTACCGTATCGGCATCCTGCCAGGTAAGGGAAATCTCGGTTGGGCCCGTTTCAATCATCTGATTGCCAATCGGCATGGAGTGACCGGCTTCTATCAGAGTGGCCTTGCCGCCGGCCAGCGCAAGACCAGGCAGGAGAAGGAATAGCGGGGCTATAGGCCGAAGTCGAGTGGGAAGATTCTGCTGTTGGCTCATGGTGTTTTCTCGCTGTGGATGTGATGGGCTGACTCGAGCAGAGCCATGTCGGAGCGCCTATCTTGGCGCCGTAAACGAAACGAGCGAGCAATTCGTAGCTGCTGTCAAATGGCGAACCAAGTAGTAGAACGCTGCTTGATGCGCTATGGCACAGTATTTTTTCCCTCAACTTCCTGTTCCTGCCGGCTATGGCCCCACTCTTTAGCTTTGCTCTTCAGCTCGCCGAACTGGTTGGATATGGCGCCCAGTTTCTGCTCCCATTCCGGATCGGGCTGCTGATCCTGGGTAATCTTGAAAAACACCTGCATCAGGGCGGTCATCGCGAAAGGTTCAATCACGGCCTGTTTAACGCCCCAGGCAAACGCCAGGGCGATAAGCAGCGCAAACGAGCCGGCAAGGTCCGGGAACAGCGCGACCAGACCGGCAATCGGCGCAAGAATCAACAGGAAAACGCCCAGCGTCAGCCCCCAGATGATAAACGTCAGGATGACGGCGTTAAGGAAAAAGGCTTTGTAGTTTTGCGCGTAAAGAATCAGTGCGGTGCGGCTGGACGCCCAGGGATTATCGCTGCGGGTGCGAATGTTGTACGCCAGAATGACTTCGTCAAGGTAGGTTAGTGACAAGCGAATGAAGGTGTTCATCAGCTTGGCAACGCCTTCGATGCCGGGAATCGGTATCACGGCCGCCAGCGTAAAGAAGGCGCGGTTGAACACCTTGATAACGCCCTTGATCAGCTGATCAACGCCGAACAGCACGTTGGATTCGGCAAAACGCTCTTTGACCACGCCTTGCGCATAGCCGATCTGGCTGCGCCCATCGGGGATTTGGCTGCCGTCCATCAGCTTGACCAGCACGGCAATATGCCCCGCCTTGACCATATAGAGTAGGTATTCGCGCAGGAAATACATCACCGCGCCGGCCAGGCCAAACCCGATAAAACCGCCCCAGGTAGCGCCGGTGCCGGTATCGCCAAAGACTGCACCGGCGGTATAGCCCACACTCGCCCCCGCACCGGTAGCAAGTACATAGCCAAGCGTGATGCCGAAGTAAATCAAAAAGCGAAAGATCAAAAAGGGGGACGTGCGGCGCATCAGCCCAATAATGCTGCTGACTTGAAAGTCTTTCATGGTATTGACTCCGTCAATCTGTTTGTTGTGCTTGCCTGGCGGATTTTTTTATAGCGCATGCACGGTGCGACTGTCGCCTGAGCTGCTCGTGCTCAAGGGTGCGAAGCTCGCGCGCGAGGCTGTTCAACTCTCGACACAGCTGGCGGCGTTGCCGGTGTGGGCTGCCCTCAGTGTTTAGACGGCTGGTGGTTCGCCTGCTGCAGGCAGATTGCAGCCAATGGCAGCGGCAACCGTTAACCGCAATAGCGTCATCCGTTGTCCCTTGAAAGCTGGTCGTGGCCAGGCAGAGCGCGCCTTCGTTGCCGTAGCGTATAAGCTCAGCGGGACTGACGCCCCGTTTGAACGAGGGGGAGCACGGGCCCTGGAGGAGGCTATCTTGGCGGCTGAATCGGCGAGTTTTATTCGGAGTTCACCATCATGGGGCCGGCAAGTATCAGTGCGATCAGGTCGGCCTGGCGATGAGTGCGAGTCTTGTCAAACAGGTTACGCATATGGAAGGCGACGGTGGTCGGGGAGATGCCAAGCTCGCCGGCAATGTCTGCTTTGCGAGCGCCGCCGGCCAGCGCCCCGGCGACCCGTGCTTCGGTGGGGGTCAGGTCAAACAGCTCCATCAGCAGCGTCTCTGATGCGCGGCGGCGCTGGTGAGAAGGCGAGAGGAAGACGACAGCGCCGGGCTGGCCTGAGTGACCGTTTATCGGCTCGCCGGGCAGCGCACAGATCAGCGCTGAGACGCTGGCAGGCTGGTGCTGGCACGCCAGCATAGCGCCGACCACCCTGTCTTTACCCGCCATGGCAGCGGCGCGAGCTTCGTCAAGGCCTTGCTGTAGTGCCCGGTTGGAGGGTGTGTCCAGCGCCTGAATGCCGGTATCGCGGAGATGAATGACGTCGGCGTCATCGGCCAGGCTGCGCGCTGCCCGGTTGACGCGAACCGGCCTGCCCTGAAGATCAAGCAGCACTACGCCCAGGGTGATCAAGTCCAGCGCCTGGGTAGCGCCGCTGCCGGAAAGCTCGCCAACGGCGGTGCGCAGCGTGGAAAGCTCGTCGCGGTGATGCCGGTAAAGGCGTTTGACCTGACGCAGGTGCGCCTCGACGGTGGCCAGCATCAGGTCGTAATCAATGGGCTTGACCAGATAGTCGTCAGCTCCCTGCAGCTTGCCCCTGACCACTTCGTTGGGTCCGGCGAGAGCGGTAAGAAAGATGAACGGCGCGGTTGCCAGTGTCGGATGCCGGGTGCGCACGGCGTCCAGCAGCTCGTAGCCGTCCATGCCGGGCATGGTGATATCGCACAGCAGCAGGTCGGGTGGGGCTTTGCTCAGCAGATCGAGCGCCTGCTGGCCGTCGCTTGCTACACTGGTGCGGTATCCGGCCTCCCGAAGTTCGTCGGCGATATCATCGCGCAGGGCCTGCTCGTCTTCTATGACCAGAACAAGCGCGCTGTCTGGGGCTGTCACGAAGTGGGTCATGTCATGGCTCCTGCGTAGCGGGGCAGTGTCAGACGAAAGGTGACACCCTGGTCTGCGGGCTGCAGGTGCAGCTCGCCACCCTGCATGCGCGCAAGCGTTTGTGCCATGAAAAGGCCGATGCCGGTGCCGGCAATGCCTGCGCTGTTGACACCGCGATAGTTGCGTTCGAACACTCGTTCACGATCCTGGAAAGCGATCGGCGCGCCGTCGTGGTGGACGTCGCAGATCAGCCGGGCGCTGTCGGCATGGATGCGCACAGTGATGGGGGCTTTGTGAGGGGCGTACTTGGCGGCGTTGGACAGCAGGTTTTCGAGTATCTGCTCGACATGGGCCGGGTCGCAGAAGGCGGTCGCGCTTGTGGCGATGGCGTGCTCGAGCACTATTTGACGCTCCGGGGTGGTCTCGCGCTGGCGCTCACAGACCGTTTCGACAATGGCCGCGACGCTGCACCGTTGCCGGCGTGCGCCGATCTGGCCGGCATCCAGCCGGGCGGCGTCGAGCGTGCTGTCCACCAGCCGCGTGAGCCCGGCAATGGCGCGCCTGGCGCGTTCGGCGCGCTCGGCTATCTCTTCCGCTGGGGCGCGTTTTCCGCGACGCACCAGGCGCTGCAGGGCCGAGTCCGCCACTGCCAGCGGCGTGCGAAACTGGTGGGATACCATGGCGGCAAAGTTGCGGTACAGCTCGGCCGCCGAGCGTTCACGCTGGAGCGCGCTGTTCAGCTCCCGGGTGCGCTCGGTCACCAGCTCTTCGAGTTGATCGCGATGCAGGGCCTCTTTTTGCTGGGCAGCGTGCCTGTCCGAGGCGTCGTGCAGCAGCAGAATGGCGCCCAGGATGGTGCCGTCGTCGCGCATCGGGAAGGCGTGCAGATCCACATACAGCGCTGTCGCACAGCCGGGCGGAAACAGCGGCTGTAGCGTTAATTGCGATGCGCTACCGGCGAGCGCTCGAGCAACGCCTTGGTGCACCGCCGGCGTGGTGAAAAAATTGGCGATGTTCGCCAGTGTCTCGCCCGTTGCCTGGCTTTCCGACTTGCCGGTGATGTCGACCATGGCGGGGTTCCACAGCGTACAGCGTCCGTCGTTGTCCACCGCCAGAATGCCCTCGCCGCTGGAAGCAATCAGCAGCGCCGAAAAGTCGCGTTCCCGGCGAAGCATCCGGTTGCGACGATGAGACTGACGCAGTGCTTGAACCAGCGTGACGGTCAGGACGGCGCCTGCAACCATAATGCCGGCGAGCGAGGCCATGGCCTGATGGAGCTGTGTGCGCTGGGCTTCCAGGCGTCCGCCGAGATCGTCCCACTCGGTGATCATGGCTACGTTGGCAGCTTGACCCAGGCGGCGTGCAAAAGGTGCCAGTCGGCTGCGCAGGCCGGGGCCGGCATTGGGCGTAAAAGCGCCGATCTCCGGCGCCAGGCTATCCAGCGTACGGCTTAGCTGGTCCAGCGTGTCGGTAAAGTGAATCTGCTCGATGAAGCGATGCTGCGGTCCGGCGTGGAGCAATGAAATCCGGCTTTGCAGAATGTCGAAGCGCAGGGCGACGTCGTCTGTTGAGGCGGCACCCGCTTCAGCCAGAGCAATGGTGCTGGTCAGGCGCAGCGCCGCGACTTCTGCCTGGTGCAGCACCCAGAGCATGTTCTGCTCGGCATCGACTCGCATGTCGCTTTCCACATCCAGCATGCGAATCAATGAGAACGACAGCAGCAACGCAAAGGCGGGCACCGCCGCCAGCGGCAGCCAGACGCCGAAAATGGAGGAGCTTAGGCGTTTCATTGCACTTCCAGTCGGTAGAGCTGCCATACCCAGCGATAATCATAGCGGATATCCTGCAGCGCTCTATGCGCATCGCGCGGGTAGACAATCCACAATGGCCCCTTGCCTGATCGGGTTAAGCGCTTGCCGTCCATGGCGTAGGCCACGATCACATCAAACCGATAAAAATCCTTCACGGGGATGTTCACGGCGTAGTCGTTCAGAGCAATGGCGGTTACTTGGCTGCCCGGGATATTTATCTGCTCCAGCAGGTCGCGCATTAAAAAGCCACGAAATTCATGCGTGCCGTCGGTCACTACTGTGGAGGTGGTAAGCGTCGCTGCGGGTAGCGCTTGCAGATCCTTGCGGTTCAGCTCGACGGTTTCGCCGCTCGTAGGGTCGGTTATCTCAAGTAAAACCTGACTTGGAGCCGTGTCTTGTACGTTGCCGGGTTCAGGCGATGGGGACGCGTCGTTAGCCTGGGCGGCCGTGCCTGGGCACTGTAGCGCAAGAGTAAGCAAGATGACCCTGCCGAGCCATACGCCGGGCAGTTGCCACATGATAAGCCTCCTGTGGAGCGGTGGGCCATAACGGCCAGTGTAGTATCGGAGCTGAAGACTTGCCCGGCCCCTGTCTGAATAGACGGGGGCAAGCACGGCGCCTGCTGCGACCATGAGGCCTCCGGGACTCAAAAGCGGATGACGGTCCGCCGGGAGCGCTCGTAGCAAGTCAATTAGCGGTGAGCATGCAGGAGAAAAATAATGAAACGGCTTACAGCGACGTTGTCAGCGACCCTTGCCACAGCCTGGCTGGCCTGTGCCGCTCTGGCCCAGGCGAACGAAGAGGTGGTTATCGTTTACGACGCGTCCGGCTCAATGTGGGGGCAGATTGACGGCGTGAGCAAAATGGAAATTGCCCAGGAAGTAATGGCAGAGCTGATTAACGAGTGGGACGAAAATACGCCTTTGGGACTGGTGGCCTACGGGCATCGCCGCCAGGGTGACTGTCGGGATATTGAAACTCTTATCGAACCCGGGCCGTTAAACAAAACGAGCTTTATCGATACCGTTAATGCCATCAAGCCCAGGGGCAAAACGCCCATCTCGGCTTCGCTCGAGCACGCCGCTGACCTATTGTCGTATCGTGACAGCCAGTCGACCATCGTGCTGATTTCCGACGGGCTGGAAACCTGTAACGCCGATCCCTGCGAGCTTTCCGAGCGGCTTGCTCGGCAGGGCGTGCAGCTGACGACCCACGTTGTCGGCTTTGACCTGGAAGCCGATGCTCACGAAAGCCTTGCCTGCATTGCCGACAATACCGGCGGCCTCTTTGTGCCGGCTAACAATGCCGCCGAGCTGCATGACGCGCTGGACCAGGTGCAGGTGGTCATGGGGCAGCCAGAATCTCAGCCGGCGCCGACATTGCCTGACATTGGGCTGACCGTACCCGAGCAGGTGACTACCGGTGCGCACTTTACGGTCAGCTGGAGCGATACCGTTGCAAGTGACGACTACTACACCGTGGTGCCGGCGGGCGCCGATGAAGGCGAAACGGGCGATCGCGGGCTGGTACGTGACAAGCGCGAAGGCACGCTTACGGCGCCGGCCGAGCCGGGGCTTTACGAGGTGCGTTATATATTGCGCGAAGGCATGAAAACGCTGACCAGCGCGCCGCTTGAAGTCGTGAAAGCCGAGGTAGCCATCAGCGCCCCCGAAGAGGTGACTACCGGTGCGTACTTTACGGTCAGCTGGAGCGATACCGTTGCAAGTGACGACTACTACACCGTGGTGCCGGCGGGCGCCGGTGAAGGCGAAACGGGCGATCGCGGGCTGGTACGTGACAAGCGCGAAGGCACGCTTACGGCGCCGGCCGAGCCGGGGCTTTACGAGGTGCGTTATATATTGCGCGAAGGCATGAAAACGCTGACCAGCGCGCCGCTTGAAGTCGTGAAAGCCGAGGTAGCCATCAGCGCCCCCGAAGAGGTGACTACCGGTGCGCACTTTACGGTCAGCTGGAGCGATACCGTTGCAAATGACGACTACTACACCGTGGTGCCGGCGGGCGCCGGTGAAGGCGAAACGGGCGATCGCGGGCTGGTGCGGGACAAGCGCGAAGGCACGCTCACGGCGCCGGCCGAGCCGGGGCTTTACGAGGTGCGTTATATATTGCGCGAGGGCATGAAAACGCTGGCCAGCGCGCCGCTTGAGGTAGTCAATGCCGACGTGACCATCAACGCTCCTGACATAGTGCGTGCCGCTACGCCTGTCACGATTAGCTGGAGCGATACCGTTGCAAGTGACGACTACTACACCGTGGTGCCGGCGGGCGCCGATGAAGGCAAAACGGGCGATCGCGGGCTGGTACGGGACAAGCGCGAAGGCACGCTCACGGCGCCGGCCGAGCCGGGGCTTTATGAGGTGCGCTACGTATTGCGTGAAGGTATGAAGACGCTGGCCAGCGCGCCGCTTGAGGTGGTAGGTGAAAATGCTCCGCTAGATCACGGAGCCGGGCTTTCGGTGCAGAAAAAAGCGGCTCCCGGTGAGACGATCGTCGTCACCTGGCGCGGCGGTAGCGATAGTGGCGATCAGCGCATAGCTCTGGCGCACAAGGACCAGCCGGAATTCAGCTGGATCAGCGTGACACCGATCGGGGAAAAAAAGTCCATGGAGCTGGCCATGCCGGAAAAGTCCGGCACCTATGAGATTCGATTCTTGGACGTTACCGGTCGCGAACTGCTTGGCCGCTCGGTGATTGAGGTGCAGTAACAATATTGTCGTCGGTGGGCGTCTCTGCCGCCGTCTGCGCTGAATGAAATGTTTCCTATACCCTGCACGACAGCCTTGCCCCCGCAAAGCTAGGCTTCTAAGCGACTGTTATACTCAATGCCCGGGGCGCTCGCGATGGCCGAGTGCGCCCCTTTATTTTGTCGTTGGTTGTATGTTGTCGGCGGGCTTGTCGAGTGTAAGGGGAGCAATGATTCGTGCACAAGCAGGTTGAAACAAACGCAGCAGAGTATGACGTGACACGCGACCCGATACGCTGGCGCATCCTGATTGTGCTGCTGGGGGCGATTGCCATGTCGCTGATCAGCGTGAGCATCGTCAACGTGGCGCTGCCTTCGGTACAGGAGGGGCTGGGGGCGTCGCAGTCGGATTTGCAGTGGGTGCTATCGGGCTATGCGCTGACGTTTGGCGTGGTGCTGGTCGCAGCCGGCCGGGCGGGCGACATCATGGGCCGCGGGGGCATTTTCATTATCGGGGTGACGGTGTTCACCGCCGCCTCGATCGCTTCGGGGCTGGCGCCCAACGCTACCGCGCTCAACGCTGCGCGGTTCGTGCAGGGCGTGGGCTCGGGGCTTTTGAACCCTCAGGGCGTGGGCATGATCCAGCAGTATTTTCGCGGCAGCGAGCGCGGCCGGGCGTTTGGCTACTTCGGCAGCGTGGTAGGGGTCTCGGTGGGCATCGGCCCGCTGCTTGGCGGTTTTCTGATCGAGCTTGGCGGTACCGATATCGGCTGGCGGCTGACGTTTTTGGTCAACGTGCCCATCGGCGTGCTGACGCTGATCCTGGCCTTTGCCTGGTTCCCCCGGCCGCTCTTGTCCGGCGGGCCGCGCGGCAGCGCGAGCGTTTCCCACCGGCTTTTGCATATCGGCCGCTCGCTTGACCCGGTGGGCTCCCTGCTTTTGGGCCTGGCGGTGTTCGCGGTGCTGCTGCCGTTCATGGAAGCGCGCACGTCGCCGCTTACCTGGCTGTGGCTGCCCGCAGGCCTGGCGCTGGTGGTGGCCTGGGTGCGCTGGGAGCGCCACTACGCCCGCCTGGGGCGCAGCCCCATGGTCGACCTGAATATTTTTGCCACCCGCAGCTTTACCAACGGCTCGCTGATCATGACGCTGTACTTTTTGGGCATGACCAGCATCTGGGTTCTGGTAGCGCTTTATATGCAGGAAGGCATCAATCGAACGGCGCTGGAAGCGGGGACGGTGGGCATCCCCTCGGCCATGATGTCGGCCTTTGCCGCCAACTGGGCAGGCAAGCGCGTATCGCGCTATGGTCGCAAAGTGGTGATCGGCGGGCTTGGCTGCGCCATTGTCGGGCTTTTGCTGTGCATTACGGTGATCCTGTTGCACGCCGGCGGCCATATCAGTCCCTGGTGGCTGATGGCGTCGCTGGCGCTGGTGGGAACGGCTCAGGGGGCGGTGGTCAGCCCCAACCAGACGCTTACCCTGGCGGAGGTGCCGTTGGCCTATGCCGGCAGCTCCGGGGCGATCATGCAGACCGGCCAGCGTATCGGTACTTCGGTAGGCATTGCGGTGATTACCGCGGCGGTGTTTGGCCTGCTCAAGGTGACGTCCTGGCCGGTCGCGGCGGCGAGCGGCTTCGGCATTATCGCGCTGGTGATCTGCACGGCGCTGGTGGTGGCGATCAAGGACCAGCGCGATAGGGTGCGCAGCGGGCGCAGGCAGGCAAAGAGCTAGGCAGCCTTGTACCCGAACCCGTCCCCACCGGTGTGACACGATTATTTCAGCAGCGCTTCCAGGTCGTCGATGAGCGCTGCGTCGGAATCCGTGTCCCGAGTGAGGAAGGCCGGCTCGCCGTCGCGGCCAAAGGCCATGACGGCGCTTGAATGCGTGACCGCATAGTCGCCGTCGGCGTCCTTGTCGCCGTAGCTGTAGTGCACTCGGTAGCGGTTGGTTACGGCGTCGATTTGCTCCTTGCTGCCCGTGAGTCCCACAAATCGAGGGTTGAAGGCGTCGGTATAGGCGTCAAGCACCGCCGGGGTATCCCGGGCCGGATCCACCGAAATGAACAGTACCTGCACCTGGTCGCTCTCGTCGGCATCCAGCTGGCGGATCACAGAGGCCAGTCGGGCAAGCGTAACCGGGCAGACATCGGGGCAGTGCGTATAGCCGAAAAATACCAGCGTCGGTTTACCCGCATAGTCGCTTTCGTCCACGGTCCGACCGTTTTCATCGGTCAGGGTAAAGTCCAGCGGCGGCAAGCGATCGGAGATATCGGCGGTGCGCCATTCATGACTTTCTTCGCAGCCGGTCACTGCAATGAGTGCAGCCAGGACGGCAAGTCCGATTAAAAATCGCCTGAGCATTTTCCCCTTTCCTTGCTGTTTTCTAGCTTCGTCTGAAAGCTCTTTTCCGCCGGCGTTCGCGCTTTCCTCCGCCGGCTAAGCCCTCCAGACCGCCTTTACGGCGCTAGGCGCCCTGGCGCTTAGCGCTCGGCCGGCGAGACTACGTCAAAGGTCACCTTCAGCGGGTCGCGCTGCTGAAACTCAAGCTCGACAGTGACGCTGTCGCCCACGGAGAGATCCGCGCTGCGCTGCATGAGCATCAGATGGTGCCCCTTGGGAGCAAAGGTGAAAGTGCTCTCCGGCGCCACCTCGACGGCGTCAACCGCGTGCATGTTGGCCATGCCGTCCTCTTCGATGCTTTGGTGCAGCATCACCTTGTCAAAGGCTTCGCTTGCGGCGCCGGTGAGTGTGACAGGGGTATCGCCTGTGTTGTTCAGGGTGAAATAGCCGGCGCCGGGAAGGTCGCCGGGAAGCAGCCGCAGCCTGGCGTCGGTGGCTTCAAGGCTGGCAGCGGCAGCGCTGCCGGCGGTCAGCAGCAAGACCCCCAGTAGCAGGGTGGGAAGGCGGTGGGCAAACGAAAGCGGGGGCAAGGCATGGCTCCTGTGTCATGAGGACGGAAAAAAACTAGCGAGTATCCCGGCAGATGGCCGACAGGTCGCAGTGGGAAGTGAACGCCCGGGAGCTGGCGTCGCGCACTACCCTGTGATTGACCGTATCGTAGAAAAAGGACGCGTAGCCGCTGCTGCCGTCAAGCGGGCGGTAGGAGCCGCAGATGCCGTAGCCGTACTGGACTTCCTGGAGATTGCGCAGCTCGAAGACGCTGGCAGCGGTCTGCTCGGCCAGGGCTTGCTGGATATCGGCTTCGACGTCGCTGTCGGACACCGCCTCGCCGCCGAATATCAGCGCGCCAAGCGCTGCGCTTACCACAACCGGCAGGGCGAGGACCAGCCAAAAAGAGCGGGATGTTGTCATGGATCAAGTTTATGCCGCTCGCTCGCGGCGGGCAACGGCGTGCGACATTATGGCACTCGGCACCCGGGGCTGCCGGATATGCCGGCCTGGCCAACCGCCATGTTCGACACCTGGCGGTTGTGCTTCTAATCTGAGAGGTGAGGCAAGGCGCTGCACGTAGCGGACTCTTTTCTCCGCCTTGTTTCCTTTCCCTTTCTCTACCACAAGGATAACAACGATGGAGAAACTGGCGCGCAGGCTTGGCCTGAGAACGGACCCCGTTATCTTTTTTATTGCCGCGGGCATCATGGTGGTGTTTCTGGTGACGCTGCTGCTGATCCCCGAAATGATCGAGGATGCCTTTGGCGCCGGACGCCTGTGGATTGTGACCAACCTGGGCTGGTTCTTCATTTTCGGGGTGACCAGCTGGGTGGCGTTTCTGCTCTGGGTTGCCATCAGCCGTTACGGCGCCATTCGCCTGGGCGGCAACGACGCCAGGCCCGACTACGGCAACGTCTCCTGGTTCACCATGCTGTTTGCCGGCGGGATCGGCACCGTGCTGATGTTCTGGGGCGTGGCCGAGCCGATATCGCACTTTTCCAACCCGCCGCGTCCGGACGTGGACGCCTTTACCGTGGAGGCAGCCGACGATGCCATCGGCTTTGCCATCTATCATCTGGGTCTGCACACCTGGGCGATTTTCACCCTGCCGGGCCTTGCTTTTGCCTACTTTATTTATCGCTATGATCTCCCCATGCGCTACAGCTCGGTGTTCTATCCGCTGATCGGAGATCGCATCTACGGCCCGCTGGGCAAGACGCTGGACGTCTTTGCAGTGCTGGGCACGCTGTTCGGGGTGGCGGTATCCATCGGCCTTGGCACCCAGCAGATCAATGCGGGCCTAAGCGAGCTGTTCGGTATTCCCAACGCCGTCACGCCCAAGGTCATCATCATTACGCTGCTGACGGCGGTCGCCGTGGGCTCGATCGTTGCCGGGCTGGACGCGGGGATCAAGCTGCTTTCCAACATCAACATCGGCATGGCCGTGGGGCTGATGTTTTTCGTGCTCTTTACCGGCTCGACGGTATTTTTGCTGCGCGCCACCATCGAGACGTTCGGCCTCTATATTGCCAATATCGTGCCCATGGCGTTCTGGAACGACACCCTGGCCCAGTACCAGCAGCAAAACGGCGGCTGGGGCTGGCAGGGCAACTGGACCGTCTTCTACTGGGCGTGGACGGTGACCTGGTCGCCGTTCATCGGCATTTTCGTGGCGCGGATCTCTCGCGGGCGCACCATCCGCGAGTTCGTGCTCGGGGTGCTGTTTGCGCCGTCGATTTTTACCCTGGTGTGGTTCTCGATTTTTGGCTGGTCGGCCATGGAGATCGATGGTATCGGCGCCGACGCTCGCGCAGCGCTGGGCGAGCAGGCCGGGGCGCTGTCCGCCGCGGTGGAAGACAGCATACCGCTGGCCATGTTCGCCTTCTTTGAGCACTTCCCCTTTGCCACCGTCATCAAGGGGCTGGCGGTGCTGATCGTGGCCATCTTTTTTGCTACCTCGTCGGACTCGGCGTCGCTGGTGGTCGACATGCTGTGCACAGGCACGCCGGATCCGGGCCCGGTTCGCCAGCGGCTTTTCTGGGGGATTTCTGAAGGGGTGCTGGCGGCCATGCTCATCGTGCTGGCCGGAGAGACCGGGCTGTTGGCGCTGCAGCAGGTCATTACGGTGATCGGCCTGCCGATCTTTATCCTGGCCTTCATCATGATGGTCGGGCTGTTTCGCGGGCTGCGCCAGGAGGATATCAAGAAAGCCAGCGTGGGCGAGCCGCCGCGCACGGCGGACTTGTAAAAACGCGGCCTTCTTGCTGCCGGTCAACGTTATGGCAATTGGCGGCTTAGCGGAGGCGTCAGCGCTTGACCTGCGGGCCGCCCGCAGGTCGTATGATCTGACGAGCTCCGGCAGGCCGCGACCCGTGGCGTAATAGCGCCGGGCCTACGAATGCACTTGAACGAACCAACACGGAGAACGCCATGCGCCGCGTATTCACCCCGCTACTGCTGGCCGGCTTGACGTCACTGAGCGCTACCGCCGCCCAGGCCGCGCTGCCGGAAACCGCCACGCTCTACAAGAACCCGCAGTGCCTGTGCTGCGACGCCTATGCCCGCCACCTAGAAGCCCAGGGCGTGGATGTCAGCGTGGTCAGCGATGCCGACATGAACGAGATCAAGACCCGGGCCGGCGTGCCCTACGGCAAGGGTTCCTGCCATACGGTCAAGATCGGCGATTACTGGATCGAGGGTCACGTGCCCATGGCTGCGCTGGAGGCGTTTTTCGACGATGCGCCGGCCACTGCCGGTATCGGCCTTGCCGGCATGCCCATCGGCACGCCGGGGATGCCGGGCGCCAAGACCGAGCCTTATCACGTCTATACCTTCAGCGAGCACGAAGCCGCGTCCTACATGACGCTTTAAGCGGAGCGCAAACGGTGCAAGGCCCCCGGTGGTTGCCATCGGGGGCCTTGCTGTATCGGGGTAGCTGGGTCAGGCGCCGGTAGCGCCGGCGCCTTGCGTAGCGCCGGCAATTAGACCAGTAGGGCGCTACCAGAGCAGCGTGATCAGCAGGTAGACCAGCAGGGTGACAACGGCGGTGCCCGCCAGGTTGAGGGCGAAGCCGGCTCGGATCATGGACTGGATCCTCATGTGCCCGGTGGCAAACACGATGGCGTTGGGCGGCGTGGCCACCGGCATCATGAACGCGCAGCTGGCGGCAATGGCAGCCGGCACCGTGATCAGCAGTATCTCGTGGTTGATGGACACCGCCAGCGCACCCAGCAGGGGCAGAAAGGCGGCCGCCGTGGCGGTGTTGGAGGTGACCTCGGTGAGGAAGATGATGACCAGCACCACAGAGGCAATCAGCGCAAGCAATGGCACCGTGCTCAGCAGGGCCAGCTGCTCGGCGATCCAGTCGGCCAGCTCCGACTGGGTGATGGCCCCGGCCAGCGCCAGGCCGCCGCCAAAGAGCAGCAGTACGCCCCAGGGCAGCTTTTCCGCTTCCGGCCAGCTGAGCAGGCGCTGGCCGTCCTGCTGGCCGCTGGGGATCAAAAACAGCGCAATGCCGGCGGCGATGGCAATGCCGGTATCCGAGAGCCAGTCCAGACCGGCGCTGTTGAGTAGCGGGCGGCAAATCCACGCCAGAGCGGCTAGCACGAAGACGCAGCCCACGCGCTTTTCTGCCCGGGTCATGCGGCCCAGGCGCGCCAGCTCCTGGCGGATCATGGCGCCGCTGTCCTCGCCGGTGTTGATCTTGAAGCCGCCGCGGCCAAGCCACAGCCAGGCCAGCGCCATCATGGAAAGGCTGACAGGCACCCCGACCAGCATCCACTGGGCAAAACCGATGTCGATGTTCTGCTCGTTGAGCAGATAGCCTGCCAGCAGGGCGTTGGGCGGCGTGCCGATCAGGGTGGCAATACCGCCGATGCTGGCAGAGTAGGCAATGGCCAGCAGCAGCGCGGTGGCGTAGCGAGCAAGCTCTTTGGGGTCGCTGTCATCGAGCAGGGTGATCACCGACATGCCGATGGGCAGCATCATGATCGACGTGGCGGTGTTGGATACCCACATGCTCAAAAAGCCGGTCGCCAGCATGAAGCCGGCAATCTGGCGCCGGGGCTGGGAGCCGACGAGGCGCAGCACCAGCAGGGCGATGCGCCGGTGAAGGTCCCAGCGCTGCATGGCGATGCCGATCAGAAAGCCGCCCAGAAACAAAAAGATGATGGGATTGGCGTAGCTGGCCGAGGTCGCCTTGACGGTATCGATGCCGAACGCCGGCACCAGCACCAGGGGCAGCAGCGACGTGGCCGGAATCGGGATGGCCTCGGTGGACCACCAGGTCGCCATCAACAGGGCGATGCCGAGGCACGACCAGGCGGCCTCCGACATGCCGGCCGGGGCCGGTAACACCCAGGTTATCAGCAGCCACAGCGGCCCCAGAACCAGGCCGATACGCGCAGCGGTGCCTGAACCGGACGCGTTTCCTTGCGCTTCTTTATGTTCTCCCATGTACTTCTCCCGGAGTGTCTAGCGGCTGCCCGGGCTAGCGTTAGCGGGCTCAATGGGGCCGGCGCGCACGCAGGGCAGCGAGTTTCTGTTCGCCGCGCTCCAGAGCGCGGGTGATGGCGGCGCTGCACCGGCGGGCGATGGGCGTACACAGCACCCAGGGTAGCAGCAGCAGCACGATGGAAAGCGAGCCGACGAGGACGTCGCTCAGCCAGTGGGCCCCGGCCATGACCCGAGGCACTACCGCACAGGCTACCAGCAGCAGGCTGGCAATGCGCGTGGCGCGGTCGCCAAAGGTCAGCATGAAGGCGGCAAAGATCATCGCCATGATGCCGTGATCGCCGGGAAAGCTGTTGCCGGCCTGGTCCTTGGTGGCGAAGTGTACAAGCTGGGACAGCAGGTTGGCGTCGTCGAACACCTTCGTCGGACTGGGGTGAGAGTAGGTAATCAGGTTGCGTACCAGCTCGTTCATCAGCCCGGCGGTGATCAGCATGGTCACGCCGATGCCGAACCAGCGCCGATAGCCGCCCTGCCTGTCGCGGTAGCTGGCGCTGACCATGATCGCCAGCATGGCGAACATGATGACCATGTCGAACTTGCGGTTGTTGAGCGCGGCAAGCAGCACGTTCCAGCGCGGATTGTCGACGCTGATGGTGTGATTGAAAAACCAGAAAACGGCGTCGTCAAGGTAGGCCCAGACGGTAAAAGACGGCGTTACCCAGCTGAGCAGCAGGGCAACGCCGAGGGCGTTCAGAATCAGGATTCGGCGGGCGAGCATGGTGGTCTCCGGGGCGCAGCGGATAAAAAAACCCGCCGGTTCCCAGGACGGCGTGTCGACAACAGAAGGGCAAGTTCAACCCATCAAGAACACCGTTTGAAAACCGGCGGGCGCTATTTTACCAAGTTGGCGTTTAGTCCGCTAATCTTGTTCTGGAGGGCGGCGAGGCCGCTTCCCGCCTGGCCCCTGCCCGGCCTTGCGCGCTATTCGCCTTCGTCGTCGGGCTTGTTGCTGCCCTGGTGGGAAAGCGGGCGGGCGTTGTCCAGCCGCGGATGGTTGTCGAGGAACTCGCGCTCGAGGTTTTCCCTCTTGTCCAGCGCCTGAATGGTATAGGTCAGGGCGTGGACGGCAGCGAGCACGTCCCGGGTGTTGCCGGTCTCCGAGATGGTATGCATGTTGCGGATGGGAAAGCCGATGGACGTCGCCGCGCAGTCGACGCTTGCCAGCACGCCGGCCATGCCGTCGGTGCCGGTGTCCACGCCGACGATGTCGCGCTGTAGCGGAATGTCGTGATCGCCGGCGGCCTGGGCGATGACGCGGTTGAGCTGCTCGCTGGCGATCGAGCCCACCGACATGGTGAAGCCCTTGCCCATTTCCAGCGGCTGCATGCGCTTGTCACCGATGCCGGGAGCCGCTACGTAGTCGTGGTTGACGTCGACGCCGATCAGCGCGTCGGGCTTGAGCTCGCCGGCCAGCACGCGGCTGCCGAAGCGGCCGATTTCCTCGTAGCTGGCAACGGCAAACATCACCCTTACGTTGTCCGTACCGCCGGCTTCGGCAATCAGCCTGGCCACTTCGGCGGTGGCAAAGCAGCCCAGGCCGTTATCCAGGTAGGCGCCGTAGAAAGTATCCGGGCTGAAGCCCTGGCGGATGGGGCGGTTGAAGATGATCGAATCCCCCGGGCGGACGCCGAGATTTTCCACCTGCTGCTTCTTGTTGTCGCCGTGAATCTGCAGGTCAAGGTAAATCTGCTCTTTCTTGATGCCCTTGTCGCCGGAACGCTGGGCCGGGTCGGAGAAGTGGATGGCGCCCAGCGCCTCGACCGTGCCGCCTTCCAGGCAGCGGTATTCGCCGGGCTTTTCCGGGTCTTCGCTGAACAGCTTGACCTCGTGACCGATGAGCACCGTGGGCAAGAACGAGTCGGTATTGATCCAGACTTTGCCGTCTTCGCCGATGGAGCGCACCTGCATGCGGATCTTGTCGGCATGGCCGATGAGCATCAGCTTGAACATGTCGTCGCGCCCGGGATGGGTATCGAGTACCACGCCGGCGTTGCCCTTGAACTGGTGAAGCTGCCAGCCTTTTGGCGCGAAGCGCTCAAAGTGCGGCTTGAGCACGCCGTAGGTCATCGCTGCTTCCAGGCCTACCGGGCTAGGGGCGGCGAGGATGTCGCGCATCAGGGAGAACTGCGCGTCGGGCATGGGCTGTTTCCAGGGGGCTTGGGTCTGACTCATGATGACTCCTTTCCGGATGGGCGCGCCGGCGGTGCCGGCCGCGTGGCATGACAAGTTATGGCATGATCCGCCATGACTCATCCTTGATAGCAGATGGGGGCGTAAAAGGCAGAACCCAAGGCGGGGTGGGCGGCGAGCCATAGGCGGGGCGCCACGGGTCGGGTAAAATCGCCTACCATACGGCGCACAGGCCATGGCCGGGAAACGGACGCAAATAACGGAGTATCCATGACGACGTCACAACAACCACGCGTGCAGTGGCTGGGCCGCTGGGGCTTTCTACTTGCGGCCACCGGCTCGGCGGTGGGGCTTGGGAACATCTGGAAGTTTCCCTATATTACCGGCGAATTCGGCGGCGGCGCCTTTGTGCTGGTGTATCTGGTATGCATTTTTGCCGTGGGCGTTCCGGTAATGATGACCGAGATTTCGCTCGGGCGGCGCGGGCGCGGGAGCCCCGTGGACGCTATCCGCCGCGTGGTCAACGAGTCCGACCGCGGTTCCGTATGGTCGCTGGTGGGCTGGATGGGTATGCTCTGCGGCTTCATGGTTCTGTCGTTTTACGTGGTGGTGGCCGGCTGGTCGTTCGCCTACGTGTGGAAGATGCTGACCGGCGGTATCAGCGGCACAAGCGTGGACGACATGGTGGCGGTGTTCACCGCTCATAATCAGAGTCCGATCAGTCTGGGGCTCTGGAGTACGCTGGTGACGGTGGCGACCATGTTCATCGTCGGCAAGGGCGTACAGAAAGGCATCGAAAGAAGCGTCGGCTGGATGATGCCGGGGCTGGTGCTGATGTTGTTGCTGCTGATTGTTTACGGTTTTTTTTCCGGCGGCTTCGGCGAGGCGGTGCGCTTTTTGTTTGCCTTTGACGCCGACAGCCTGTCGAGCGCGGGAATGCTGGCAGCGCTGGGGCACGCCTTTTTCACCCTGTCGCTTGCCTCCGGCGCGATTCTGACCTACGGCAGCTACCTGCCCAAAAGCGCCTCCATCGGGCGCACCGCCATTGGCGTCGCCATCGCCGACACCGTTGTGGCGCTGATGGCGGGGCTGGCCATTTTCCCGGCGATTTTCGCCAACGGCATGGACCCGGGCGAAGGCCCGGGGCTGATTTTCATGAGTCTGCCGCTGGCGTTTCAGTCGATGCCGCTGGGTACGCTGTTTGGCGTGCTGTTCTTTATCATGCTGTCCATGGCCGCGCTGACGTCCTCTATTTCGATGATCGAGGCCACGCTCTCCTGGCTGTGCGACAACAAGGGGCTGTCGCGCCCCCAGGCGGCCTGGAGCGCGGGTATCGTACTCTGGCTGATCAGCACGCTTGCCATGCTGTCGTTCAACGTCGGCGCCGACTGGACGCTTGGGGGCAAGAATTTCTTTGACTGGCTCGACTATCTGACGTCGCGCTTCTTGATGCCGCTTGGGGGGCTTGGCATGGTGGTGCTGGCGGGCTTTGTGCTCAAGAGCCAGACGTTTCGCGACGAGCTGGCGTTGCCGCCGGTACTCTATGCGGCCTGGCTGTTTATGGTGCGCTACGTAAGCCCGCTGGGCATCGTGGTGATCTTTATCAATGCGCTGGGGCTCTATCAGGTGTCGCTTGCCGCGGACTGGCCGTGGCTGATTTGCATCCTGGTGGTCATGGTGGTAGCCGGCGAAGCGTTGAGTCCCAGGCTCGGCCGGGCGCCGGCAGCGCGCTAGCGCAAAAGCCAGGCGCCCACCGCCAGAGCGGCAATCACGGTGATGAAAAAGACCCGGTTGCGGACGACGGTGTCGCGGCGTGGCCTCATGACGGACTCCTGGAGGATGGATGACAATGAACAGCACGATGCTGCAGGACAGTGCCGGCATGGTAGACGCTGGCGCCACCGACGTCACTTCGCTGTCGCTGGCCGAAGGCAGGATAGCGGCGCTTGCCTGGGGGCGCGAGCAGGCGCCGGTGTGGCTTGGGCTGCACGGCTGGCTGGATAACGCCGCCAGTTTCTCACGCCTGGGGCCGCAACTCGCCGAAAGGCTGGATATACGCCTGGTAGCGCTGGATTTTCGCGGGCACGGCCTGTCCGCCGCCAACGCCGTCGCTACCGATGACTATGCCATTTGGGACTACGGCCACGACGTGCTGGACGCCATGGACGCGCTGGCGCTGGACGACGCCGTGCTGGTAGGGCATTCCATGGGGGCGGCGGTGGCCTGCCTGCTGGCCGCTGCGCTTCCCGAAAAAATCCGCCGGCTGGTGCTGATCGACGGCCTGGGAATGTTGTCCACCGCCGTCGAAGATACCGCCTCCCAGCTGCGCCGCGGCTTTCTCGCCCACCGCCTGCGTTCGTCGCGCATGCCCGGCTATGCGGATGTCACAAGCGCCGTTGCCGCCCGGGTAGCCGGCGGCGTCACGCCCATCGATGCCGATACCGCCGCGCCGCTGGTCGAGCGCAACAGCCGCCGACTGGAAGACGGCCGCGTGACGCTGCGTACCGACAGTCGGCTGCTCAAGCCCTCGCCGGTGCGTTTTACGCCGGAGCAGGTGCTGGCGCTGCTGGCCGATATCCGCTGCCCGGTGCAGCTGGTGGAGGGCGAGCAGGGCATTCTCGGCGAGCGCGCCTTTGCCGCAAAGGCCCGGGCGGCGGTACCCAACCTGACCCGCCAGGTCGTGCCCGGTGGGCATCATCTCCATCTGGAACGCGATCGCGTTAACGCCGTAGCCGATGCGGTGGTCAACGGCTGTGCGGCTGGCCAGGCGCTGCGCTGAGGAACCATGAACGAACAAGCAAAAGCCAGCAGGTGCAAGGTGGCGCTGGTGCTGGGCAGCGGCGGTGCCCGGGGCTATGCCCATATCGGCGTGATCGACGCCCTGGAAGCCCGGGGGGTTGACATCGTCTCCATTGCCGGCTGCTCCATGGGCGCGCTGGTCGGAGGGATCTACGCCGCGGGCAAGCTGCCCGAATACCGGGAGTGGGTCAGCCAGCTGGACTACCTGGACGTGCTGCGGCTGGTTGACGTGACCTGGAGCCCCATGGGGGCGATGCGCGCCAACAAGGTAATGGACAAGCTGGACGCCATGATCCACGACGTGCGCCTGGAAGACCTGCCGATTCCGGTGACCACGGTGGCCACCGACCTGATACGCCAGCGCGAAGTGTGGTTCCAGAACGGCTTGCTGCTGCGCGCCATCCGCGCCTCCATTGCCGTGCCCGGGGTCATCACGCCGGTGAACCTGGGCGACCAGGTGCTGGTGGACGGCGGCCTTTTGAACCCGCTGCCGCTGATGCCGGTGCTGGCCGCCCACGAAGCGGATATCGTGGTGGCGGTCAACGCCACGGCCCATAGCGCTCAGGCGGCCACGCTTGAGGAGCTGCTGCCGGAAAGGCCCGCCGAGCGGGTGGTGGACATGAGCGAGAACGCCCAGGTGGTCAGCCGCTGGATGGGCGAAGTGCGCACGGCGACCCGTCGTTTGTGGCAGGGAATCGGCAGCTTCGGCGGCGAGAAGAGCGACGTTAGCGAAGCCGAAGCGCGCGGCAAGCGCGAATGGGGCAAGCTGGACATGATCCTTGAGTCCTTCGACATTACTCAGGCGGCCCTTGCCAAATACAAGATCGCCGGCTATCCGCCCGACGTGCTGATCGACGTGCCCAAGACCGTGTGCAGCGCCTACGAGTTTCATCGCGCGGAAGACCTGATTCGGCTGGGGCGCCATCTGGCCGACGACGCCTTGAAGCATCATCTGAGCAGCGACGCCCGCGCGCAGCTGCCCTGCGCCGACGATCCGCCGGTGGGTGACTAGCCGCGGCCGGGTTTTTTCAGCAGCACGTAAACGGCGCCGGTGCCGCCGTCGGCGTCCGTTGCCGAGCAGAACGCCAGCACCCCGGGCCACTCGCGCAGCCAGGCGTTGGTATGGCTCTTGAGCACGGGGAAGTTCGCCGTGGCCCCCCAGGCCTTGCCGTGAACCACGATCACACAGCGAAGCCCCCGGGCAGCGGCGTCGCGAAGAAAGCTCTCAAGTTCCAGGCGCGCCTCTTCCAGGGTATAGCCGTGCAGGTCGAGCCCGGCCTGCCAGGCGGTTCGGCCGCGCTTCAGCTGGCTCAGGGTGCGCCAGGGCAGGTCCGGCAGCGAAAACTCCAGGTACTCGGAGGGGCGCACGGCTTCGACCCGGCCGTCCGAGGTGCGCCCGGTGGTGTTCAGCGTTTGGCTTTCCACCGCCGCCTTGCGCCGCATTGCCTTGTCGACAGCCGCCGGTTTGGGCTTGCCGGTATCCGCCCGATTGGTGTTCAGGCGACGCACCCCGGAAGCCTCGAGCGCCTGGCGAAAGGCGCTGAAGTCATCGTCATGAGGTGAGTCGTCGTGCGGGTAGCGGCGGCGGTTCATGGCAGGCTCGGCGTCTCAGGGAAAATCGCAGAAAATGTCTCGCAAGGGGGCACAGTATAGCGTGACAGGCGCCGCTGTGAACCGGCCGGCGCGAAAGGTACAATCAACGCTTTGCCGCCGTAGCGCAATCGCCGTTTCGCTATTGCCAACCTCACCGCCAAGGACTCAACGTGACCCGTCTGCTTTTTGCCAAGCCCCGATCCGCCTCGACGCTTTTCCAGCCTGATGCCGAGCTGGCCGCCGGGCTGCCTCGGCTGCGCGACTGCGTGCGCTGGGTGACCAGCGAATTTCATCTGGCCGGGCTGCACTACGGCCACGGCACGGACTCCGCCTGGGACGAGGCCGTGGCGCTTGTGCTCGGCGCGCTGCACCTTCCCTGGGACGTGGATCCGGCGGTGCTCGACGCCACGCTTCTGCCCGTGGAGCGGGCGCGCATCGTGGCGCTGGCGCGCAAGCGGATCACCCGGCGCGAGCCCTTGGCGTACCTGCTGGGCGAGGCGTTTTTTGCCGGGCTGGCGTTCAACGTCGACAAGCGCGTGCTGATCCCGCGCTCGCCGGTTGCCGAGCTTGTCGAAGACGGTTTCAGCGCCTTTTTTGGTGACGAGCCGCCGGCCCGGGTGCTGGACCTGTGCACCGGCTCGGGCTGCATCGGCATCGCCACCGCGCGCTATCTGCCGACCTGCGAGGTGATACTGACTGACGTGAGCCAAGACGCGCTGGCGGTAGCGAAGGAAAACATCACCCGCCACGAGGTGGGCGACCGAGTGCGCGCGGTAGAAGCCGACGTGTTCGACGGCCTGACCGGGCAGCGCTTTGAGCTGATCGTGGCCAACCCGCCCTACGTCGACGCCCGAGACCTGGCCACCATGCCGGCGGAGTTTCGCCACGAGCCCGAGATGGCGCTGGGAGCGGGCCGCGACGGCCTGGATATCGTGCGGCGCATGCTGCGCGATGCGCGCCACCACCTGACCGACGACGGCTGGCTGATCGTGGAAGTCGGCAACTCCGATCGCCACCTGGAAGCGGCCTTTCCCGACGTGCCCTTCGTGTGGCTGGAATTCGAACGCGGCGGGCAGGGCGTGTTTGCGCTCTCCGCCGCTGAACTCGACGCCTGCGCGGCGTCTTTCGAGTGAGGACATAACGCCCATGTCAGGCAATACCTTTGGCAAACTCTTTACCGTCACCACTTTCGGCGAAAGCCACGGCGAGGCCCTTGGCGCCATTGTGGACGGCTGCCCGCCGGGGCTTGCGCTGTGCGAAGACGACCTGCAGCGCGACCTTGACCGCCGCCGACCGGGCAGCTCTCGCCACACGACCCAGCGCAAGGAGGCCGACCGGGTGCGGATCCTTTCCGGGGTGTTCGAGGGTGAAACCACCGGTACGCCCATCGGGCTTTTGATCGAGAATACCGACCAGCGCTCGAAGGACTACTCGAAGATCAAGGATCAGTTCCGCCCGGCCCATGCCGACTATACCTATCACCACAAGTACGGCCGCCGTGACTACCGCGGCGGCGGGCGTTCAAGCGCCCGGGAAACCGCCATGCGCGTGGCCGCCGGCGCCATTGCCAGGAAATATCTCGCCGCCCGGGGCGTAGAGATTCGCGGCTACATGAGCCGGCTGGGGCCGTTGGAAATGGCGTTCAAAAGCTGGGAGGCGGTGGAGCAGAACGCGTTTTTCTGCCCGGATGCCGAGCGCGTGCCCGAGCTTGAAGCGTATATGGATCAGCTGCGCCGGGACCAGGATTCCGTGGGCGCGGAGGTGACCGTGATCGCCGAGGGCGTGCCGGTGGGGCTGGGCGAGCCGGTGTTCGATCGCCTGGACGCCGACATCGCCCGCGCGCTGATGGGCATCAACGCGGTGAAGGGGGTGGAAATCGGCGCGGGCTTTGCCGCCGTGGCCCAGCGCGGCAGCGAGCACCGCGATGAAATGACCCCGGACGACGGCTTTCTGACCAACAACGCCGGCGGCGTGCTGGGCGGGATCTCCAGCGGCCAGCCGGTGGTGGCTCGGCTGGCGCTGAAGCCAACCTCCAGCATCACCACACCCGGGCGCTCGGTGAACGTCCAGGGCGAGGCCGTGGAGGTGGTGACCAAGGGCCGCCACGATCCCTGCGTGGGCATTCGCGCCACGCCCATCGCCGAGGCCATGATGGCGCTTGCGCTGATGGATCACTGGCTGCGCCAGCGCGGCCAGAACGGCGAGGCCGGCTAGCGCCGCTGGCTCTCCGGGCCGGCCGTTGCTCGGCGCCGGCGGACAAGGCCGGGTATGACCAGCGCGCCGGCCAGAAGCCAGGCCGGCCAGCTGCCCAGCCGGGTAAAGGGCGTAAGCCCCTCCATGGCGTAAAACTCGCCGGTGAGGCTCGCGGCCTCGAACTGCGGCGCTCGGGCCTCGACTTCGCCTTTGGGGTTGATGATGGCGGTAATGCCGTTGCTGGTGGCGCGCAGCACGTAGCGGCCGTTTTCCCGGGCGCGCAGCCGCGCCATCTGCAGGTGCTGGTGGGGGCCGATGGAGCCGCCAAACCAGGTGTCGTTGGAGACGGTGATCAGCGCGCCGCTGTGCCGGGCGCGGCTGGCGACCAGCTGCGGATAGATGATTTCGTAGCAGATGGCGTTGCCCAGCGCCGTGCCCGCCGCGCTCATGGGCGTCTGCTCGCCGGCGCCGGAGGCAAAGGTCGACATCGGCAGGTCAAAGAAGTCGATGGTGCCGCGCAGCAAGCTTTCCAGCGGCAGGTATTCGCCAAAGGGTACAAGATGCTCCTTCTGGTAGCTGCCCTCGACGTCGCCTACGCCGACGACGCTGTTGAAGTACTGTCCGGCCGCGTTGCGCTGGACGATGCCGGTCATCAGCGCGGTATCCGGTGCCAGGTTGGCCTGCACCCGGGACAGCACCATGCGCGCGTCCTGCTCGGCCATGGGCAGCGCGGTTTCCGGCCACAGGATCAGGTCGACGTCATCGGCGACCTGCCGGGTCAGCCTGGCGTAGGTGTTGGCGGCTTCGCGCTGGCCCTCGGCGGTCCACTTGGTCAGTTGGGGGAGGTTGCCCTGGAGCAGGGCAACCCGGGTCGGCTCGGCGTCGGCGCGGTGCGTCCACTGGCCGGGCAGGGCGAGCGGCACCAGCCAGATGGCGGCAAGCGGCGCTACGGCCCAGAGGCGGCGGCAGAGCACCAGCTCGGCCAGCAGAGTGCCGCTCAGGGCCACCAGCAGCGACAGCAGATAAACCCCGCCTACCGGCGCCCACTCGGCCAGCGGCGCATCCACCTGGCTTGAGCCCAGCAGCAGCCAGGGAAAGCCGGTAAACAGGTAGGTGCGCAGCACCTCGCCCAGCACCCAGATGCCGGCGAAGGTCAAAAACGCCAGTCGGGGGGTGAAAAAGCGCCGATAAAGCCACAGCGTCGCGGCGAAAAACAGCGCCAGTACGACGACGAACAGCGCGGTAAGAAACACCGCCAGCGGCACGCCGGTATAGCCGTAGTCGTGGATCGAGACGTAGACCCAGGAGGTGCCGCTGGCAAAGAGCCCCACGCCGTAGAGCCATCCCTTGAAGGCCGCCTGGGCCGGCGTCAGACGATAAAGGCCGGTGTAGACCAGCGCGATGGCCACGGGGCCCAGCCACCAGAGCTTAAACGGGGAAGCGGTCAACGTAGTGAGAACGCCGGCAATCAGCGCCGCCAGGAGCTGGCCGTAAAAGGCCGGCGAGCGGCGGCTAACAAGGGGTTCCTTCATCAAACGGTATCCTGTGAAAACGCCGGTCAGGCGTCGGGAGCGGCGGGGGGATCGCCCGGGTCGGGGGCGACTTCCAGCAGGCGGATGCGACGGTTGTCGGCGTTGAGCACGGTAAAGCAGTAGCCGCCAATGCAGGTCTGCTCGCCGCGCCCTGGCAGGTGGCCGAACTGCTGCATGACCAGCCC
The DNA here is from genome assembly GCF_031886125.1 of Halomonas piscis. Classification (NCBI taxonomy): domain Bacteria; kingdom Pseudomonadati; phylum Pseudomonadota; class Gammaproteobacteria; order Oceanospirillales; family Halomonadaceae; genus Halomonas; species Halomonas piscis. Next base: position 2,296,556 of record NZ_CP119391.1, on the reverse strand, counting down.
CCCCAGGGTGTCGAATTCGTCGTCGCTGAAGCCGGTGTCAAAGCGCGCGTTGAAGTCGTCGATGGGCGTCAGCGCGCGCACCGCAAAGCGGCCGTCGTCGAGCGGGCGGATATCGTCGTCCTCGTCGGTGTCGTGCTCGTCTTCGATGTCGCCGACGATCTGCTCGAGAATGTCCTCGATGGTGATGATACCGGCAGTGCCGCCGTATTCGTCGACGACCACGGCCATGTGGTTATGGGTATCGCGAAACTCCTTGAGCAGGCTGTTGAGCCGTTTGGACTCGGGCACGAACATGGCCGGGCGCAGCACCTCGTCGAGCTGGAAGGCGTCGCGCTGCTGCTGGGAGCGCGAGAGCAGCGGCAAAAGGTCCTTGGCCAGCAAAAGCCCCTTGACGTCGTCGAGGTTGTCGCCGATGACCGGGTAGCGCGAGTGGCCGGTTTCCTCGATCAGCGGCAGATAGCCTTCCACCGGCTGATCGAGGGTGATGGCAATCACCCGAGAGCGCGGAATGAGTATTTCGCGCACCTGCTGGTCGCTGATGTGCAAAGCGCCTTCGATGATGGTCAGGGCGTCCTGATCCAGCTTGAGCCTGCCTGCGGTATCGCGCAGGAAGGCCATCAGCTCGTCGCGTGAATGCAGGTCGTCGCCGTCTCCGGTAAAGGCGCCAAAGAGCTTGCCCATCCAGTTTCTGGACGCTGACGTGCTCGTTCGGTCGTCGCTCATGCGCGGGTTCCCTTGTGGTATCGCGTTGGGTGATATCGCACCGGCTCGTGCGACAGGGCGATGGCTGACGTCAGCCGGCGGCGTAGGGGTCGGCAATGCCGAACCCGGCGAGTATCTCGCGCTCCAGCTGCTCCATGACGTCGGCCTCATCGTCGTCAACATGATCATACCCTAGCAGGTGCAGGGTGCCATGTACCACCATATGGGCATAGTGATCGGCGAGCGCCTTGCGCTGGCTCTGCGCTTCGTCGGCAACCACGGCGTGGCAGATCACCAGGTCCCCCAGCAGCCCAAGGTTGACCCCGGGCGGCGCCTCGAAGGGGAAGGAAAGCACGTTGGTGGGCTTGTCCCGACCGCGGTAGTCGCGGTTGAGCGCCCGGCTTTCCTCCGCCGTGACAAAGCGCACGGTGAGCTCGCTGCCGGGGGCGTCCGGGTGGTGGGCCAGCACGCCGCCCGCCCAGCGCGCCAGCGCCGGCTGGCCGGGAAGGGCAATGTTGTCGACGGCCGAGACGGCTACCTGGCGATCGACAACGGCGTCGCTGAAGGACGGAATATCGCGCTCGGGCCGGCTCATGAGGAACCGTCGCGGGCTCTGAGACGCTCCTCGCGCTCCTGCTTGCGCGCCTCGTGGCGCCTGCGCTCCTCGGCTTCTTCCCGGGATTCGTATTCGTCGTAGGCTTCGATGATACGCTGCACCAGCGGATGGCGGACCACGTCCTTGGCGGCAAAGTGGGTGGTGCCGATGCCGGGGGTTTCCCTGAGCACGTCGAGCACCTGAATCAGCCCCGAGCGCTGCCCCTTGGGCAGGTCCACCTGGGTGACGTCGCCGGTGATTACCGCGGTGGAGCCAAAGCCGATTCGGGTGAGGAACATCTTCATCTGCTCGGGCGTGGTGTTCTGGCTTTCGTCGAGAATGATGTAGGCGTTGTTCAGCGTGCGCCCGCGCATGTAGGCCAGCGGGGCGATTTCGATGATCTGGCGCTCGATGAGCTTGGACACCTGCTCAAAGCCGATCATCTCGTAGAGCGCGTCGTAAAGCGGGCGCAGGTAGGGGTCGATCTTCTGGGCCAGATCGCCGGGGAGAAAGCCGAGCTTTTCGCCGGCTTCCACCGCCGGGCGCACCAGCAGAATACGGCGCACTTCCTGCTGGTTGAGCGCTTCCACCGCCGCGGCTACCGCCAGGTAGGTCTTGCCCGTGCCCGCCGGGCCGATGCCGAAGTTGATGTCGTGCTCGCGCACGCTCGACACGTAGCGCTGCTGATTGACGCCGCGCGGCTTGATGACGGTGCGCGGCGTGCGGATCACGACGCTATCGTCGGGGTCGCCGGCGTCCTCTTCGGCCAGCGCCTCGAGGCCGGACTCCTGCAGAAAGAGGTGTACCGTATCGGCCTCCAGCTCGTGAGAGGCGGTCTCGCGATAGAGGTGTTCGAGCACGTTGGCCGCCGCCTTGATGCGGTTGGCGGCGCCGGCCAGCTGAAAGACGTTGCCGCGATTGCGCAGGGTGATGTCCAGGCGGCTTTCGATCAGCTTCAGGTGCTCGTCCCGCTGGCCGCAAAGGCTCGCGAGCCGCTGGGGATCGTTGGGTTCGAGGCTTAGGGTGATGATGCGGTTGGCCTGAGAGGATGGCTGGCTCAAGAGAGGAAAACCCGTCGGTTGTTAAATGTGCCCCCAGCTTACTGCCCCGACCGGCGTCGGGGCAATTATGCGGGGATAGAGCGGAGGCGAGGTCGGATCAGTAGCGCTCGGGAGAGGCCAGCTCGCCGCGCAGCGAGTTGGGCAGCGCCTCGACGATGTCGACGTCGACGAAGTAGCCGATCAGCTCGGTGGGGTTGGCGGCGCGGAAGTTGACCACGCGGTTGTTCTCGGTGCGTCCGGAAAGCTCGCCGGGGTCCTTGGGCGAAAAGCCCGACACCAGAATCCGCTGGGTGGTGCCGACCATCCGCCGGCTGATCTGGCCGGCCTGCTGCAGAATGCGCTGCTGGAGAATTGCCAGGCGTTCCTTTTTCACGCTTTCCGGCGTTTCGTCCGGCAGAGAAGCGGCCGGGGTGCCCGGGCGAGCGGAGTAGACAAAGCTGAAGGAGTGATCGAAGCCGATGCGGCCGATAAGCTCCATGGTGTCCTTGAAGTCCTGCTCGGTTTCGCCGGGAAAGCCGATGATGAAGTCCGACGAGAAGCTGATGTCCGGGCGGTTGGCGCGGATGCGCTCCATCTTGTCGACGTACTCTTCGGCGGTGTGGCCGCGCTTCATGGCGGCAAGGATATTGTCGGAGCCGGACTGCACCGGCAGGTGCAGGTGGCTCACCAGCTCGGGTATCTCGGCGTAGGCGTCGATCAGGCTGTCGCTGAACTCCACCGGGTGCGAGGTGGTGAAGCGGATGCGGTCGATGCCGTCGATGGCCGCGACGCTGGCGATCAGTTCGGCCAGGTCCACCTCGTCGCCGAGATCGTCTTCGCCGCGGTAGGCGTTGACGTTCTGGCCCAGGAGGTTGATTTCGCGCACGCCCTGATCGGCCAGATGCATGACTTCGTCGATGACCGCATCGAACGGGCGCGAGACTTCCTCGCCCCGGGTGTAGGGCACCACGCAGAAGCTGCAGTACTTGGAGCAGCCTTCCATGATCGAGACGAAGGCCGTGGCGCCGTCGGCGTGGGGTTTGGGCAGGTGATCGAACTTCTCGATTTCGGGAAAGGTGACGTCCACCGCGGCGATCTGGTTGTCGCGGTGCTTGTCGAGCATGCCGGGCACCCGGTGCAGGGTCTGGGGGCCGAACACCATGTCGACCTGGGGAGCGCGCTTGCGCAGGGCCTCGCCTTCCTGGCTGGCCACGCAGCCGCCCACGCCGATCACCAGGTCGGGATTGGCCTGCTTGAGTTTTTTCCAGCGCCCCAGCTGATGAAACACCTTTTCCTGGGCCTTTTCCCGGATCGAGCAGGTATTGAGCAGGATAACGTCGGCCTCCTGCTCGCTGTCGGTGAGTTCAAGCCGGTGGGACTCGCCGAGCATGTCCGCCATGCGCGCCGAGTCGTACTCGTTCATTTGGCAGCCGTGCGTCTTGATGAAAAGCTTCTTCGCCATCGGTACCTGGGATCTGTGGGTCGTCAAAGACTACGCCTCGTGAACAGACGAGATAGCGTCAAGGGACGAGGGTGAATGGTGGCGCGGCGCCGCCGCGTGCTGTGCCTGCACGCATTATACGGACGCGAGCGGGGCTCTGCTAGCGTTCGGCAAAACCCTACTTGACCCGTGGTGCGTGACGGGTATACTACGCAGCGTGTTTCAGCGGATCCCCGATAGCTCAGCCGGTAGAGCAAATGACTGTTAATCATTGGGTCGCAGGTTCGAATCCTGCTCGGGGAGCCAGACACACCGCACGCGCCGCACGATTCCCCGATAGCTCAGCCGGTAGAGCAAATGACTGTTAATCATTGGGTCGCAGGTTCGAATCCTGCTCGGGGAGCCAACCTCACCGCGCGCCGCACGATTCCCCGATAGCTCAGCCGGTAGAGCAAATGACTGTTAATCATTGGGTCGCAGGTTCGAATCCTGCTCGGGGAGCCAGCCCATCGGCTAACGCCTGACGCTCAACTATCTTCTCGTTTTTACGCTGATGCTCTGCATTCGGCGAGTTTCGCGTGTTCGTCCGCCGGGCTTTCTCGGCAATGACGGATCGCCAGGCACAAAAAAGCCCCGCCGGGCCACCCGGCGGGGCGCTCTACGCTGGGACAGGCAGCTTAGCCCTTGGCCAGGCGCGTATTTGCCGCGAGGCCGGCGTAGTCGAGCAGAATTTCCGCGGCTTCCAGTACCTGGGCGCGCTCGGCGGGCATGTCTTCATCGTCGTCGTCTTTGTCGTCGTTTATCCCGTCCTGGTGGCTCCCGGCCATGGCGTCCTCGCGGGCGTCGATCCATTCGTCGAGCTCCTCCATGCCCAGCGCTCGGCGGCGCTGGTTCTCAAGCGACAGCTGCTCGGCCTCCTGGGCCTCCATTTCCTTTTTCCGCTGCTCGCGATTGAGGCTGACGGTGGTGTGCTGCTCGCGCAGCTTGCGGGCCAGAGCCGACTGGCGCTCGAGATAGACAAAGTTGGGATTGTCCTCGGCGCGCGCTTCGTGGCGCTTTTTCAGCGCGGGCAGAAACTCTTCCGGCTGGCCGTAGCGGCGATACTGCACGTCGCGCACGCTGTCCCAGCCCAGGGCGTTATCCAGGCTGCTTTCGCCGATGCGCTCGGGGTCGATCAGGCTGGGGAAGGTAATGTCCGGCTCAATACCGCGGTTTTGCGTGCTCTTGCCGGAAATCCGGTAGAACTTCGCCCGGGTGAGCTTGAGTTCGCCGTGGTTGAGCTGGTCAAGAGTCTGCACCGTGCCCTTGCCGAAAGTGTTCGATCCGAGAACCAGGCCGCGGCCGTAGTCCTGGATGGCGCCGGCGAAAATCTCCGAGGCGGAGGCGGACAGGCGGTTGACCAGCACGCCCAGGGGGCCGTCGTAGAGGGTGCCGGCTTCGCTGTCGCCGTAGAGCTGGATGCGGCCCCGGGCGTCGCGTACCTGCACCGTGGGGCCGCGATCGATGAACAGGCCAATCAGCGAGTTGGCTTCCTGAAGGGCACCGCCGCCGTTATTGCGCAGGTCCAGCACGATGCCTTCGACGTCCTGCTCCTTGAGCTTTTCGACTTCCTCGGCGACGTCTCGGGTAGTGCTGCGGTAGTCGTCTTCGCCGGCCTGCCAGGCGTCAAAGTCGACGTAGAAGGTGGGCACGTTGATCACGCCGAGGGAGTGTGGCTCGCCGTCGCGCTCAAGCTCGATGACTTCGCTGCTGGCGGCCTGGTCTTCCAGGTCCACGGTGTCCCGAGTGATGGCGACGACGTGGGAGCGGGTGGTATCCACCGCCTGGGCGGGAATGACTTCGAGGCGGACCTTGGAGCCCTTGGGGCCTCGAATCAGATCCACGACGTTGTCCAGGCGCATGCCGATGACGTTGACCATCTCGTCCTCGTCTTCCTGGCCCACGGCAATGATGCGGTCGGCGGGCTTGAGCACGCCGGCGCGCTCGGCCGGGCCGCCGGCCACCAGACTTGCCACCTTGACGTATTCGCCGTCGGTCTGGAGCAGCGCGCCGATGCCTTCCAGAGACAGGCTCATCTGGATATCGAAGGACTCGCCCTGGCGCGGCGACAGATACGCGGTGTGCGGCTCGATGCTGCCGGTCACGGCGGCCATGAAGAGGCCAAAGACGTCTTCGGGCTCGGTCTGTTCGATGCGCGACAGCTGGCCTTCGTAGCGCTGGCGCAGGGCGTCTTCGACCTGCTCGCGATCCTGATCGGTCAGAGCCAGGCTCAGAGCGTCGTTTTTCAGCCGCTTTTCCCACAGCGTTTCAAGCTCGCTTTCGCGGGTGGCGAAGGCGGCGTCCTCGCGGTCGACCTCCAGGCGCTGATTGCCGTCGAAATCGAAATCCAGCCCCTGGTCGAGCTCGTCCAGCAGCCATTCAAGGCGCGCTTCGCGCCGCTGGCTGGCGCGCTGGTGGAGGGCAAATACCTCGTCCAGCTCGCCGTTTTTCAGCACTCGACCAAGCTCGGTGCGCAGGTGGTTGAACGGCTTGATGTCGCGCTGTAGCAGATAGGCGCGCTGACCGTCTAGAATATCCAGATAGCGGTCAAAGGCGTTCTGGGACCAGGCTTCGTCAAAATTCACGTCCGCGTAGTGCCCGTAGCGCAGCGAGTCCGCGCTTTCCACGGCGGCCTGACGCTGCTCATCGGTCGGCTCCAGGGCCATGACCGCGCTGCTCATGATCAGCACCGCGGTAAGGACGGTCAGGCGCGAAAGGGTGGCAAACCAGCTCATCAATCAAGCTCTCCCGGGGTTAGGTATACTCAGGCCCTTGTGCGGCAAGCGGCTAGAGCGCAAGTAGTCAGCATAGTGCGTGAACCGAAAACGCATTGTAGCAGTTAGCCTGCGTCCCCGAGACTCATACCATCATTCTTGTCAGGGAGTTTTTCATGCCCCAGGGCGAACATACCGATACCCTCGACCGCCTGCGCGACTTTTTGCACACCTCGCCCACGCCGTGGCACGCCACGCGCAACATGGCCCGACGGCTAGAGCGTGCCGGCTTTCAGCGGCTGGAGGAGACCCGTGACTGGGAGCTGGCCGCGGGCGGGCGCTACTACGTGACCCGCAACGATTCGTCGATTATTGCCTTTCAGCTGCCCCGCTCGGCGCTTGCCGCGCTGCGCATGATCGGCGCCCACACCGACAGCCCCGGGCTTCACTTGAAGCCCAACGCGAGCCAATACGCCGCCGGCTGGCTGCAGCTGGGCGTGCAGGTCTACGGCGGGGCGCTGCTGGCGCCCTGGTTTGACCGCGACCTGGGGCTTGCCGGGCGGGTGCACGTGCGCCACGGCGACGGCCGTCTGGAAAGCGTGCTGCTGAACGTCGACCGGCCAGTGGCCACGGTTCCCAGCCTGGCCATCCATCTGGACCGCGAGGCCAACAGCGGTCGGGCAATCAACCCCCAGACGCAGATGGCGCCGGTGCTGTTGCAGAGCGAGAGCGCCACTCTGACGCCGCTGCTGCAAGCCTGGCTGGTGCAGGAGCACGGCCTTGACGACGTTGAAGTGGTGGATTTCGAGCTTTCGTTTTACGACGTTCAGCCGCCGGCGCTGGTGGGCGTGAAGCAGGAGCTGATTGCCAGCGCTCGGCTGGACAACCTGCTGTCCTGCTTTGCGGGGGTGGAGGCGCTGCTCGAGTGCGACGGCGAGCAGGGCGCGCTGCTGGTGGCCAACGACCACGAAGAGGTCGGCAGCGCCAGCGCCTGCGGCGCCCAGGGCCCGTTTCTGAACGACGTGCTGCGCCGTCTCAACGAGCAGGTCGGTGGAAAAACCGAGGCGTCGCTGGTGCAGCTGATCCAGTCATCGCTGATGGTTTCCTGCGACAACGCCCATGCGCTGCATCCCAACTTTCTCGACAAGCACGACGAGCAGCACGGTCCGGCGATCAACCAGGGGCCGGTGATCAAGGTCAACGCCAGCCAGCGCTACGCCACCAGCAGCGCCACCGGGGCGCTGTTCCGCGATATCTGTCGGGAGGCCGCGGTGCCGGTTCAGGCGTTCGTTACCCGGGCAGACATGGGCTGCGGCAGCACTATCGGGCCGATCACCGCCACCGAGGTCGGCGTGCCGACGCTGGACGTGGGCGTTCCCCAGTGGGCCATGCACTCCGTCCGCGAAACCGCCGGGACCGAGGACCTAACCTACCTGACCCGCGCGCTGCGAAGCTTTCTGAACCGGCCGAGCCTTGGGCCTGAGGCCTGACGCAGAAAAGCCCGCTCGACGGCGGGCTTTTCTCTCTTTATTCGGGTTGGTAGCTACGCCCTGATTCGAACAGGGGACCCCATCATTATGAGTGATGTGCTCTAACCAACTGAGCTACGTAGCCATTCAACGGGAGCGGATACTACCCGGCAGCCGGGAAGGCGTCAAGCGCTTTTCCCGGCGCCCCGTTTTGTTGGTGCGCGCCTCAGACGTTGAAGCGGAAGTGGATGACGTCGCCGTCCTGGACGATGTAGTCCTTGCCCTCCAGGCGCCACTTGCCGGCATCCTTGGCCGCCTGCTCGCCGCCCAGGCCGACGAAATCGTCGTAGGCCACCACTTCGGCGCGGATGAAGCCTTTCTGGAAGTCGGTGTGGATCACCCCCGCCGCTTCCGGCGCGGTAGCGCCTTCGCGCACGGTCCAGGCGCGAACTTCCTTCACCCCGGCGGTAAAGTAGGTCTGCAGCCCCAAAAGCGAGTAGCCGGCGCGGATCACCCGGTCGAGCCCGGGCTCGGCCATGCCCATCTCGTCGAGGAACATGGCGCGCTCTTCGTCGTCGAGCTCGGCGATTTCGGCTTCGATCTGGTTGCACACCGGTACCACCACCGCGCCTTCTTCGGCGGCGATCTCGTTGACTACGTCGAGGTAGGGGTTGTCGGCAAAGCCGTCTTCGTTGACGTTGGCGATGTACATGGTGGGCTTCAGGGTCAAAAAGCCGAAGCTTTTGACCTGCTCTTTCTCTTCGTCGTCCAGGCCGGCGCTGCGCAGCGGCTGGCCTTCGGCCAGGTGCGGCTGCACCTTGTCGAGCACGGCCTTGGTGGCCACGGCCTCCTTGTCGCCGCCCTTGACGGCGCGCACCAGCCGCTGAAGGGCCTTTTCCACGGTGTCCAGGTCGGCCAGCGCCAGCTCCATGTTGATGATCTCGATGTCGGCGCGGGGGTCGACCTGGTTGGCGACGTGGATGACGTTGTCGTTGTCAAAGCAGCGCACCACGTGGGCGATGGCCTGGGTTTCGCGAATATTGGCGAGAAACTTGTTGCCCAGGCCTTCGCCCCGGGAGGCGCCGGCTACCAGTCCGGCGATGTCGACAAACTCCATGGTGGTGGGCAGCACCCGCTCGGGCTTGACGATGGCCGCGAGCGGGTCGAGCCGCGGGTCGGGCATGGGCACGATGCCGACGTTGGGCTCGATGGTGCAGAAGGGGAAGTTTTCGGCGTCGATGCCCGACTTGGTCAGCGCGTTGAAGAGCGTGGACTTGCCGACGTTGGGCAGGCCGACAATACCGCAGTTGAAACCCATGGTGATGATTCCTGAAAAACGTGAGTGAATAGCGGCCGGAAAGAAGGGCGTTATTTGGCGCTGTGCAGGCGCTGCATGGCCCGGGGCCAGTCGCCGGCAAGCCCCAGCGGCAGAGTGGCGAGGCATTCGTCCAGCGCGGCGTCGATGGCGACCTGCTCGGCCTTGCTCGGGCGGCTGAGCACGTAGTTGACCACCCGGTGAGACTCACCGGGGTGGCCGATGCCGATGCGCAGGCGATGGAACTGCTTCTGCTGGCCAAGGGCGCTGATGGTGTCGCGCAGGCCGTTGTGGCCGCCGTGGCCGCCGCCGGTTTTATAGCGTGCCTGGCCGGCGGGCAGGTCAAGCTCGTCGTGGGCCACGAGCAGCTCCTCGGGGGCCAGCTTGAAAAACTGGCACAGCGCGGCCACGGCGGCCCCGCTTTTGTTCATGAAGGTGGTGGGGTTGAGCAGATGCAGCTCGCTGTTGCCCAGCCGTGCCCTGGCATAGAGGCCGAGAAACTTCTTTTCCGGGCGCAGCTCGACGCGCGCCTCCCGGGCCACGGCGTCCACCAGCCAGGCGCCGGCGTTGTGTCGCGTGGCCGCGTACTGCGGGCCGGGGTTCCCCAGGCCGATAAGCGCCAGGACCTGACTCATTGTTCCCCTCCAAAAAAAATCAAGCGCCGAAGCGCTTGATCATAACATTTAGCGGGCCGTGCCGGGCACGGCCCGGGCCTGTGGCTTACTCGGCGTTGTCACCTTCGCCTTCGCCAGACCCTTCACCTTCGCCTTCGCCTTCGCCTTCTTCGGTCTCGTCCTCTTCGTCGTCGCGATCCTTCATCTTGACGACGCTGAGCACGGCCATGTCGTGTTCATCGCTGTGAGCGAGATCCACCGAGCGTACGCCTTCCGGCATCTTGATGTCGGAGAGGTGCAGGGTAGTGCCCACTTCCACGTCGGAAATGTCAATTTCCAGGTTGTCCGGCAGGTCTTTGGGCAGGCAGTAGACGGCGACTTCCACGGCCAGGGTGTGCAGCTCGCCGTCCTGGTCCTTGATGCCCACGCACTGCTCTTCGCCGGTGACGTGCAGCGGGATGTTGATGGTGATTTCCTGCTTGGCGTCCACGCGCATGAAGTCGGCGTGGGTCATCAGCGGCTTGAACGGGTGGCGCTGCAGGTCACGCACGATGACCTGTTCCTTGGTGCCCTCGATATTCAGATCGATGATCGAGGAGAAGAACGCTTCGCTTTCGGCAGCCTTGTAGAAGGAAGTCTTTTCCACGGCGATGGCCTGCGGCGCCTTGTCGCCGCCGTAGACCACGGCGGGAACTTGTTCGTTTGCACGACGCAGGCGGCGGCTCGCACCTTTCCCCAGGTCGGAACGAACGCTGGCGTTAAGGATAAAATCGGACATTGGTTGTGCCTCTTGGTTAACGTTGGAAAACGCCGCCGCCCGCGACCAGGCGACGGCGTTTCCAGAAGCGGCGGGGCACTCCCCGCCGCTGCGAAAGTCAGGCAATCAGTGGAACATTGCGCTGACGGATTCTTCGTTGCTGACCCGGCGAATCGCCTCGGCGATCAGCCCGGCGACGCTGAGCTGGCGGATGCGGCCGCTGCGACGCGCGTTTTCCGCCAGCGGAATCGTATCGGCCACCACGACTTCGTCAAGCACGGAGTCGGTAATGTTGTCCACCGCCGGACCCGAGAGAATGGCGTGAGTCGCGTAGGCCACCACGCTCTTGGCGCCGCGCTCCATCAGCGCTTCGCCGGCCTTGCACAGGGTGCCGGCGGTGTCGATCATGTCGTCGACCACCACGCAGGTGCGGCCTTCGATCTCGCCGATGATATGCATGATCTGGGCCTGATTGGCCGCCGGGCGGCGCTTGTCGATGATCGCCAGATCGACGTTGAGCGCCTTGGCGATGGCCCGGGCGCGTACCACGCCGCCGACGTCCGGGGAGACCACAACCAGATCGCGGTAGTTTTGCCGCTCGATATCGTCGAGCAGGATCGGCGAGCCGTAGACGTTGTCCACCGGCACGTCGAAGAAACCCTGGATCTGGTCGGCGTGAAGGTCCATGGTCATCACCCGGTCCACGCCGGCCTTGACCATCATGTCGGCCACCACCTTGGCCGAGATCGGCACCCGCGAGGAGCGCACCCGGCGATCCTGGCGGGCGTAGCCGAAGTAGGGCAGTACGGCGGTGATGCGCGCCGCCGAGGCGCGACGCAGGGCGTCAACCATCAGGATCATTTCCATCAGGTTATCGTTGGTGGGCGCACAGGTGGACTGCAGGATGAAGACATCCTTGCCGCGCACGTTCTCATTGATCTCGACTGCGATCTCGCCATCGCTGAACTGGCCGACCGTGGCGTTACCCATTCGGCTGTCCAGGCTATCGGCAATCTTGTGAGCGAGCTCGGGATTGGCGTTCCCGGCGAAAACCATCAGTTTTGACACGCGCAGCCACCTTTGCAGTGTTGGAAATCTCGGGCGTTCTTGCTAGGCCGTTCGGCGCCGCTGTCTGCCGGACTGGCTGGGGTAGCAGGATTCGAACCTGCGCATGCCGATACCAAAAACCGGTGCCTTACCGCTTGGCGATACCCCAGTTGTGTTCCAGCAGGGCTGGCGTTTAGCCGCCCAGAGCTTCATGAAGGGGTGAGTGATTGCATCCTCTGGCGATCCAGGCCGTGCCGTATTCGCCTGCCGCCTGTGCTATTCGCCGGGCGTCAGACGCGTGCGGGAAAGCCGCAAACACGCAGGCTCCGGTACCGGTAAGCCCGGCTGGCGCGTAGCGACCAAGATAGCCAAGCGCGCTTGCGACCGGCGGATATCGGGCTCTGACCACGGCTTCGCAGTCGTTGCGCCAGGTGGATGCTCCCCCCTGAAGTGCGCGCGCCATATTAATCGGCGGGGTATGGCGTGTCAATTCTGGATCGCCGAACACCCCGGCGGTGGAGACGCTCACGCCGGGGTGAATGACCACGAACCAGGGGGTTGCCAGCTGGACCGGCGTAAGCCTGTCGCCGACGCCTTCGGCCCAGGCGCTGCGGCCTCTGACGAACACCGGCACGTCCGCCCCCAGCGCCAGGCCCAGCGTCGCCAGCTCGTCAAGCGACAGCCCGAGTCGCCAGAGCGCGTTGAGCCCCAGAAGCACCGTGGCGGCGTTGGAACTGCCGCCGCCAAGCCCGCCGCCCAGGGGCAGGCGCTTGTCGATCTCGATGCTGACGCCGCAGCCGGCGGGCGCAAGGCGTTGCAGCCGCCGGGCGGCGCGCAGGGCCAGGTTGTCGTCGTCGGCCACGCCGTCAAGGGGGCTTTCCAGCACCAGCCGGCCGTCAACCCGGGGAGTCAGCGTGATCTCGTCACACAGGTCGAGAAACTGAAACAGCGTCTGCAGCTCGTGATAGCCGTCCGGCCGCCGGCCGACAATATGCAGCGTGCGGTTGAGCTTGGCCGGCGCGGGTAGCGTAAGCGAGGCCGTCATCGATCAGTCGTCCGCGTCGGCGCTGCCGGCATCCGGGCGCGTCTGCCAGCGGTTGATGACCAGGGTGACGCGCATGTCGCCGTAGGCCAGCGCCAGCTTGCGCGGCAGCCACAGCTCGCCCGCCTGGGTCCAGTCGCGGTAGTCGATCTCCCAGCCGTTTTGCTCCAGGTGTGCAGGGAAGCCGAAGGCGTCGGTTTCCAGCCGATAGGTGTCGCGCTCGCCGGGCAGGCCGCGCACCCAGTAAGGCAGGTCGCGCACCGGCAGCGACCAGCCGAGCTGCTCTTCCATCAGCGCCTCGGGGGACTCGGCTTCAAAGCGGCCGTCGCCGTTGGTCAGGGTAAAGCGGCCTTCGCGGCCTTCGAGCACCGTGCGCCCGCCGCCGAAGGGACCGCTGACCAGCATGCGAAAATAGTGCGGGAACTGGTTCCAGTCGAGGTTGGCGCTCTGGCGCTCGTCGGGCGTGCGCAGCCCGGCCTTGCCCACCAGCGACCAGCGCTCGAGCGCCTGGATATCGGTCTGCTGGGCTTTCCAGTCGCCGCGGGCACGGCCGCTGTCATCAACGGGCGTTTGGGTGGCACACCCGGCCAGCAGGCCGGCGGCGACAAGGCCGGAAAGCAGTGGCAGGCGGGCGGTACGTGACAGGGTGCTGAGCATAAGGGGCTTCCTGTTGAGGTAAAAGCGTAAGAAACGGTGGCGGGCGCGGCGCTACGGCGCAAGCGCCGGGTGGCGCGCAAGCAGCTCGTCTAGCGCCGGGTGACGTTCGTGGCGCGCCAGCGCCCGGGCGATGATCCGGCGAGCGCGCGTGGTTTCATCCAGCGCGTAAAGCACTTCGGCCAGGTGCGCGGCTACCTCCTGGTCGGGCATGGCCTGATAGGCCTGCTCCAGCAAGGGCAGCGCCTTTTCCGGCTGACCCTGGCGAAAGTACACCCAGCCGAGGCTGTCCTGCACCGCGGGGTTGTCGGGCGCCAGCTCGTGGGCCCGCTCGACCAGCCGGCGGGCCTCGTCAAGGCGGTCGGGAACCTGCTCGTCGGCCCAGGTATAGCCCAGGGCGTTGAGCGCCATGACGTTGTCGGGGTCCTGCTTCAGCACCTGCTGAAGGTCGCGCTCCATGCCGGCGATATCGCCGTCTTGCCAGGCGCGCATGGCGCGGTGATACAGCAGCTCCTTGGCGTTCGGGGTGCGCTCGATGGCTTGGGCCAGCAGAGCGTCGGCCTCGGCGCTTTGGCCAAGCTCGTCGAGCAGCTCGACTTCCAGCATCAATAGTTCGCTGTCACGTTCGGTGAGGCGCCGGCGCTGGTTCTGGAGAAAGGCGCGGGCATCGGCCAGGCGGTCCGCGTCGATCAGCATGCGCGCCGCCGCGGCGCTGGCGGGCAAAAGCTCCTCCCCGCCGGTGACCTGGCGGTAGTTTTGAAGGGCGCTGTCGATATCGCCGGTGGCCTGGTCGGCCTTGCCCAGAAGAAAGTGGCCGGTAGCGGAAAGGTCGTCGCGGCCGGCCACAGGTTCGAGCAGCCGCCGGGCGGCGGCCGGCTGCTCTTCATCCAGATACAGCCGGGCCAGCGCTAGGCGCAGGTCGCGCCCGCCTTCGTGGCGCTCCAGCAGATCGCGCGTGTGCTGTTCGGCAGCGCCCACGTTGCCCAGACGAATATCGGCCTGAACCAGCAGCAGGGTAAAGCGGGCGTCTTCCGGGGCAAGCTCGAGCCCTTTTTGGGCGGCCTTGCGGGCGTCGCGGTAGTCGCCGCTGTCCAGCGCCAGCTGTGCCTGGGTTCGCCACAGGGCCGGAGCGTCGGCAATCAGAGGACGGGCCTGGGCCAGATGCGCGCGCGCCGCAGGGGCGTTGTCGCGGGCCTGTTCCAGCAGCGCGGCGGCCAGATGGGCGTCCCCCCGGCCTGCTTGGGGCAGAGGGTCGGCGGCATTCAGCGCGGCGTCCAGCCGGTCGAGCAGCGGCGACGGCGGAGCGCCTTCGGCAATGGCCTGGCCGGCCAGAGCGGCAAGCCGAGCCTCGTCGCCCCGGGCGGCAAGTCTCAGGCGCTGCTCGAGGGCGCTCTCCCAGTCGCCCTGCTCGGCGGCGAGGGCGGAGAGCAGACGGCCGGGCGTGGTGCTTGAGGGGTCCAGCGTCTGCCAGCGCGCCGCGGCGGTTTCAAGCAGCGAGGCGGAGTCGCTGAATCGCGCGGCAAAGGTGGCGCGCTCGGCAAGGGCGGGGTCGGCGTAGCGCTCGGCGGCCTCCAGGTAGCCCTGGGTAGCGTCGCGGTAGCGTCCGCGCTGGCCGGCCATTTCGGCGGTGAGCAGCGTCTCCAGTCCCTTGGCGTCCAGGCCTCGGGTAATGGGCGGGGCCGAGGCGAGGATGTCCTCGCCGGGAGGCTTGGCCGGCGGCGCGGTCTGGCAGCCGCCGAGCAGAGCGCCTGCCGCCAGCAGGGGCAGCAGCGACGCCGCGGGCGCGGCCTGAAGGGCGCGCGTCAGGGTGGCGCGAGTAGCGGTAGCGCGAAGTGGCATGCAGTTCTCGGTCAGTTTTCGATCCGTGGGCCGGGACGCTCAGCATAGCCCCTTGCCGGCCCGGGGCAAAGTGATGCGAGCCAGCGGCAAGGAAAAGCAGTAGGGGTAAGAGCCGTCACGGCTGTGATAGAATAGGCGCGCCAATCGACGTGCACTGGCAGCCACAAGGCCAGATGTCACGACCGACACACTAGTGAAGACGCACAACGCATGACGCTTCTTGCCCTGGGAATCAATCACCGTACCGCCACGGTTGCCGTGCGCGAGCAGGTCGCCTTTACGCCTGCGCAGCTGACGCAGGCGCTTGGTGAGCTGCGCTCGCTGCCGCAAATCCGCGAGGCGGCGGTGCTTTCCACCTGTAATCGTACCGAGCTTTACTGCGTGACCGACGCCGCGGGAGAGCCCGTTGTGCTTGACTGGCTGGGGCGTTTTCATCAGCTTAGCGTCGAGGACCTGACGCGCTGCGCCTACCATTACCTGGACAACGACGCTGCCCGCCACCTGATGCGCGTGGCGGTAGGGCTGGACTCCATGGTGCTCGGGGAGCCGCAGATTCTCGGCCAGCTCAAGGAAGCCTACCAGCAGGCGCGGGATTCGCGCGGGCTGGGCGGCGAGCTCGAGCGCCTGTTTCAGCACACCTTCGCCGTGGCCAAGCAGGTGCGTACCCAAACCGGTATCGGCAAGAACCCGGTGTCGGTGGCCTACGCGGCGGTGAGCATGGCCAGCCGCATCTTTGATGACTTCGGTCGCTCCCGGGCGCTGCTGATCGGCGCCGGCGAGACCGTCGAGCTGGTGGCCCGCCACCTGCACGAGGCCGGCGTGCGCCAGCTCACCGTGGCCAACCGTACCCGGGAGCGGGCCGAAAACGTTTCCGCGGCGCTGGGCGGCGAGGCCATCACCCTGCCGGAGATTCCCGACGCGCTGGAAAGCGCCGACATCGTGATTTCCTCCACCGCTTCGCCCTTGCCCATTCTGGGCAAGGGGATGATGGAGCGGGCGCTCAAGAACCGTCGACACCGCCCGGTGTTCATGGTGGATATTGCCGTGCCCCGGGATATCGAGCCCGAGGTGGGCGAGCTTGCCGACGTCTTTCTCTACACCGTGGATGACCTGGAAGTGGTCATTCAGGAAAATCGTCGCCATCGTCAGGTCGCCGCCGACCAGGCCGAGTCGCTGATCGAGCACGGCGTGGGCAGCTGGCTTCACGAGCGCCGCATTCGCAGCGGCGGCCAGCTGATCCAGACCTACCGCGAGCAGGGGGAGGCGCTGCGCGATCTCTCCCGGGACCAGGCGCTGGCGCGCCTGGCCCGGGGCGAAGACCCCGCCGAGATCATCGAGCGGCTGGCCTATCAGCTTACCAACCGGCTGATGCACCGGCCGACCCAGGCGATTCGCGATGCCGCCTCCGAGGAGGATCACGCCGTATTGCACGCGGCGCCGAGGCTATTGTTGCCGCCCAAGCCCGCCTTTGAAACTCACGACAAGGCCGCTGCGCCCCGCAAGGCAGAGGCGCCTCGCCAGAAGGATGAAACCCTCGTATGAAAGAAACGCTGCGCCACCGCCTGGACGGCTTTGTCGAACGTTTCGAGGAGCTGGCCATGCTGCTCGCCGACCCCGATGTGATCACCGACCAGCCGCGCTTTCGTGACTATTCCCGGGAATACGCCGAGCTCGAGGACCTGGTGGCCGCCTGGCAGCGCTACCGCGGCATCGAAGGCGATATTCAGGCCGCCGAGGCCATGCGCCACGACAGCGACGCCGAAATGCGCGAGCTGGCCGAGATGGAGATCGACGACGGACGCGAGCGGCTGGCAGCGCTGGAAGATGAACTCAAGCGCCTGCTGGTGCCCAGAGACCCCGACGACGACAGCAACGTGTTTCTGGAAGTGCGCGCCGGTACCGGCGGCGACGAGGCGGCGCTGTTTGCTGGCGATCTGTTTCGCATGTATTCGCGCTATGCCGAGCAGCACGGCTGGCGGGTGGCTGTGGTCAGCGCCAACCACGGCGAGATGGGCGGCTATAAAGAGATCATTGCCCGGGTCCGGGGCGACGGCGTTTACGCCCGGCTCAAGTTCGAGTCCGGCGCCCACCGGGTGCAGCGCGTGCCGGCCACCGAGTCCCAGGGGCGCGTACATACTTCGGCCTGCACCGTGGCGGTGATGCCCGAGGTGGAAGACGTCGGCGAGATCGACATCAATCCGGCCGATCTGCGCGTGGATACCTTTCGCGCCAGCGGCGCCGGCGGCCAGCACGTCAACACCACCGACTCGGCCGTGCGCATTACCCACCTGCCCACCGGCGTGGTGGTCGAGTGCCAGGAAGAGCGCAGCCAGCACAAGAACCGGGCCAAGGCGATGTCGCATCTGGCCTCTCGGCTCAAGCAGAACGCGCTGGACGAGCAGCGCCAGCAGCAGGCCGACGCGCGCCGCTCGCTGGTCGGCACCGGGGATCGCAGCGACCGCATTCGCACCTATAACTTCCCCCAGAGCCGGATCACCGACCACCGCATCAACCTGACGCTTTACAAGCTCAACGAAGTGGTCAACGGCGAGCAGCTGGATGAAGTGATCAACCCGCTGATTCACGAATACCAGGCTGACCAGCTGGCCGCGCTTCAGGGCAGCGAGTGATTCTGGAGGAGAGCGCGCGCCGAGCCGCCCGGCGCCTTGAAGAGGCCGGCTCGCCGACCCCCCGGCTGGACGCCGAAGCGCTGCTGCTTCACGTCATCGGCTGTAACCGCACCTGGCTATATACCTGGGGAGACAGCACCTGGGGAGCCTGGGGGGAGAGCACGCAGGGCAGCGCCACCGGCGCCCGCTGGCACCGGGCGCGCTTTGACGCCCTGGTTGCCGCTCGGGCCCAGGGCTGGCCGGTGGCGTACCTCACCGACGAGCGCGAGTTCTGGGGGCTGAGTCTGGCCACCTCGCCGGGCACGCTGATCCCCCGGCCGGATACCGAAACCCTGGTCGAAGCCGCTCTTGAGCACGCCGCCGCCCCCGCCGGCCGGCTGTTGGACATGGGCACCGGCACCGGCGCGGTGGCGCTGGCGTTTGCAAGCGAATGCCCGGGGTGGCAGGTTGTCGGCGTGGATATCCGTACGGAGGCCGTCGCCCTTGCTCGGCGCAACGCCGCTGCGCTCGGGCTGGGCAACGCCCGCTTTATCCACAGCGACTGGTTTGAGGCCCTGGAGCGCGAGGCCGAGCCGGCGTTCGCCCTGATCGTTGCCAACCCGCCGTACATTGCCGATAACGATCCGCATCTGGCGCGGGGCGACGTGCGCTTCGAACCGCGCTCGGCGCTGGTCGCCGGGGAGGCGGGCTACGCCGACCTGCGCTTTCTGGTAGATCGCGCCCGCGACTTTCTGGCCCCGGGCGGCTGGCTTGCGCTGGAGCACGGCCATACCCAGGCCGCCGATGTGCGCGCTATGCTTGGCCGGGCCGGCTACGCCCGCGTGGCAAGCGTGCGGGATCTGGGCGGCCACGAACGCGTCAGCCTGGGGCAGCACTCCGCTGCCTGACTGCCATTTCTGTTAACGCGATGGGATCCTGCCATGAAAGCCAAGCACAAGACGCTGGACCGTATCGACCTGAATATCCTGCGCTGCCTGCAGGAAAACGCGCGCATTTCCTACGTCGACCTGGCCGCTCGGGTGGGGCTTTCCACGACGCCCTGCCTGGAGCGCGTCAAGCGCCTGGAGCGTACCGGGGTGATCCGCGGCTACCAGGCCCTGCTCGACCCGCGCGCGCTGCACGCCGATCTGCTGGTGTTTGTGGAAATCAGCCTGGAAAGCCAGACGCCGGCGGTGTTTGACGAGTTTCGCCGAGCGGTGGAAAAACTGCCCCAGATCCAGGAGTGCCACCTGGTCTCCGGCCAGTTCGACTATATCCTGAAGTGCCGGATTGCCGAAATGTCGGCCTACCGCCAGCTGCTGGGCGACGTGGTACTGACGCTGCCCGGGGTGAAAGAGTCCAAAAGCTACGTGGTGATGGAAGAGGTCAAGGAAAGCTTCAGCCTGCCGCTCGATGACCTGGAGGGAAAATAACTCATGATGGATGATCAGGCGCTACTGCGCTACAGCCGTCAGATCATGCTGCCCGAGGTGGAGATAGGCGGGCAGCAGCGCCTGCTGGACGCCCACGCGGTGATTATCGGCGCCGGCGGGCTGGGCTCCCCGGCGGGCATGTACCTGGCCGCCATGGGGGTTGGGCGGCTGACTCTGGTCGACGCCGACGAGGTGGAGCTTTCCAACCTTCAGCGCCAGATCGCCCACGGCCAGGCGGACCTGGGGCGCAACAAGGCCGAGTCCGCCAGAACGAGCTTTTCCGCCCTCAACCCCGGCTGCGAGATCACTGCCATCAATGACCACCTGCTGGGAGAGGCCTTGAAGGAGGTCGTGGCCACGGCGGACGTGGTGCTCGACTGCACCGACCGCTTTTCCAGCCGCTACGCGATCAACGCCGCCAGCCGGGCCACCGGCGTGCCGTTGGTCTCGGGGGCTGCGATCCGCTTTTCCGGCCAGGTGGCGGTCTTTGACCCCCGGGACCCCGAGTGCCCCTGCTACGCCTGCCTCTATCCGCCGGACGACAGCGACGACGAAGCCATGACCTGCGCGGAAAACGGCGTCATGGCGCCGCTGGTGGGCCTGATCGGCACCTTCCAGGCAGTGGAAACCTTCAAGCTTTTGAGCGGTGCCGGCCAGGTGCACCGGGGACTTGCCACCTTTGACGCTCTGCGCGGGCAGTGGCGGCAGTTCAGGCTGCCAAGAGACCCGGAATGCCCGGTGTGTCGTGGGCGTTAGCAGGTGCCGTGGCCCTGTTTTGGCACTAAGTTGAATCTTGGGTGGGAAATGGGATGGACCCGTCCTTCTGTGCCAAGCTGGATATGACATCTAGCTAGCAGTGCACAGAACACTGACGGCATCTGAAAGGAGGGCCCATCCATGAAACAGATTAGCATTGTCGGCATTGACCTGGCCAAACACGTTTTTCAGTTGCACGCCGCCGATGCGCGCGGCCATAACATCTTTAACAAGCAGGTTAAGCGTGATCAGCTGCGGCTCACGCTGGCCCAGCTGCCGCCTTGCCGCATCGCCATGGAGGCGTGCGGCTCGGCCCATTATTGGGCACGCGAAATTCGCGCCCTGGGCCATGAGGCAGAACTACTGCCGCCGCAGGCGGTCAAGCCCTTCGTGCTGGGCCACAAGAATGATGCACGCGATGCCGCGGCTATCGCCGAGGCCGCAGCACGCCCGGCGACGCCTCGGGTGACGATCAAGACAGAAGCGCAACAATCCCTGCAAGCGGTGCACCGGGTGCGCAGCCGGTTAGTGCGCGAGCGCACTGCCATCGGCAATGAGCTGCGCGGCCTACTGGGAGAGTTTGGCCTGATCGTGTCGCAAGGGCATGCGGTAATACGCCAAGGTGTGATCCGTGAACGCCTGGACGAGCAACGGGCGCGGCTGGGTGAAGAACTCTACACCCTGCTGAACGACCTGCTCGACCAGTGGCTCGAGAACGATGCGCGGATCGCGCGCTATGACAAGCGGCTGCAGCGACAGGCCAAAGCGTCAGCCGACATGCAGCGGCTGATGAGTCTGCCCGGCATCGGCCCGATCAACGCCACGCTGTTGTTCAGCCACCTGGGCGATCCGGCACGGTTTCCCAACGGGCGTCAGTTCAGCGCCTCGTTAGGGCTAGTGCCACGCCAGCATTCCAGTGGTGGCCGCCATCAGTTAATGGGTATCACCAAACGCGGCAATGGCGAGGTTCGACGGCAGCTGGTGCACGGTGCCCGCGCGGCATTACGCCAGTTTCAGCGCCAGGAACAGCCCGACCGGCTGTCCCGCTGGGCCTGCTCATTAGCGGCGCGTCTTGGACAACGCAAGGCCATTGTGGCCCTGGCAAACAAGATGGCGCGGATTTGCTGGTCGCTATTGGCCCATGAGCGCCGCTACCAGCCGCAGGAGGCCGCTTAATGATACCGAATAAACAGGCGAGATCGTTCAGCATACGATAAGTTACCCAACCCCGAGGTTGCGCAGGCGAGATGCTTCGATGGCATAACGGGTCAGACCGACTCTCTGTCACTCTGTGAAGTGCGCAGGCCCATGGCGAGGCCGAGTGGGAGATCAGAGCAGAGAGCGCGTATTCCATCAGGGCCAGGCACCGCAGGTGCCACCAACAGGCCGGATATAAGCGTGCAGTCCTCACCTTTATGCGTGGTTGCTTCTAGCTTGCACAACAGGACGGGTCCATATAAGCGCACTTCAGTGCGCGAATGCTGTGTCGTGGCGGTATCTTCGCGCAATAAATTGCGCTCCCACCATGCAGCAAGTCCATGCTGCCGATATCGGGATAAAAGACCACCATGCAGCTGATGCAGGCATAAAAAAACCCGCCTTGCGGCGGGTTTTGTGATTCAGCGACGCGTGATCCGCTGCGAATCATTCAGTTACGGATAATGAAGTCGAACGCGCCCAGCGCGGCGTTGGCGCCTTCGCCCATGGCGATGACGATCTGCTTGTAGGGCACGGTAGTGACGTCGCCGGCGGCGAAGATGCCGGGCACCGAGGTCATGCCCTTGTCGTCGGTGATGATTTCGCCGTGGGCGCTCATTTCCACCGGCGAGCCCTTGAGCCACTCGGTGTTGGGCACGAGGCCGATCTGCACAAAAACCCCTTCAAGCTCGACGTGGTGGGTTTCGTCGGTGTTGCGGTCCTTGTAGGTCAAGCCGTTGACCCGGCTGCCGTCGCCGGTGATTTCGGTCGTCTGGGCGCTGAGCAGAATGTCCACGTTGGGCAGACTTTCGAGCTTTTCCTGCAGCACCGCATCGGCGCGCATTTCGCCCATGAACTCGATCAGGGTAACGTGGCCGACGATGCCGGCAAGGTCAATGGCCGCTTCGACCCCGGAGTTGCCGCCGCCGATCACCGCCACGTGCTTGCCCTTGAACAGCGGGCCGTCGCAGTGGGGGCAGTAGGCCACGCCCTTGTTGCGGTATTCGCTCTCGCCGGGGACGTTGATCTCGCGCCAGCGGGCGCCGGTGGCCAGCACCAGGGTCTTGCTCTTGAGCGTGGCGCCGGACTCGAAGGTGACTTCGTGCAGGCCGCCTTCGTTTTCCGCCGGGGTCAGCTTGACCGCCCGCTGCAGGTTCATGATGTCCACGTCGTAGTCCTTGACGTGTTCTTCCATGGCGGTGACCAGCTTGGGGCCTTCGGTCTTGGAGACCGAGATGAAGTTTTCGATCCCCAGGGTATCGGCGACCTGGCCGCCAAAGCGCTCGGCGGCAAGGCCGGTGCTGATGCCCTTGCGCGCGGCGTAGATGGCCGCCGCGGCGCCGGCCGGACCGCCGCCGATCATCAGCGTATCGAAGGCTGCCTTTTCGTTCATCTTCTGCGCTTCGCGCTCGGCCGCGCCGGTGTCCACCTTGGCCAGTATCTGCTCCAGGCTCATGCGGCCCTGATCGAAAGGCTCGCCGTTCAAGTAGACGTTGGGCACCGACATGATCTCGCGCTCGTCGACTTCCTGCTTGTGGACGGCGCCGTCGATGGCCACGTGGCGAATCCGGGGGTTGTAGATCGCCATCAGGTTGAGCGCCTGGACCACGTCCGGGCAGTTTTGGCAGGAGAGCGAGAAGTAGGTCTCGAACTCCATGTCGGCGTCCAGGGACTTGATCTGCTCCAGGGTTTCGTCGGAGACCTTGGGCGGATGGCCGCCGACCTGCAGCAGCGCCAGCACCAGAGAGGTGAACTCGTGGCCCAGGGGAATGCCGGCAAACACCACGCCGGTGTCTTCGCCCGGGCGGTTGATGGCAAACGACGGTTTGCGCGCGTCGGTGCCGTCGGTCGAGAGGGTAATCTTGTCGCTCAGGCCGCTGATTTCTTCCAGCAGCTCGGCAAGCTCCTGAGACTTGGCGCCGTCGTCGAGGGAGGCTAGAAGCTCGAACGGCTGAGTCACTTTTTCCAGATAGGCCTTGAGCTGCTGTTTCAGGTTGTCATCCAACATGTCGATCGCTTCCTCACAGTCGCTGACGGTGCGTCATAAGGGATGAAACGGGCACGAGGCGTCGCACGCGACGCGGACAACGCGGCCGATTCATGGGGTTCGGGTATCAGGGAGACCTGGCGGTCCGGGCTTGGGTTTGGGCTCGCTTGGCCCTCGGGGCACAAACCCAAGCCCGCCGTGACGGGTGGGGCACCCGGGCCGGACCCGGGTGCCGAAGGCGCAGGTCGGTTTAGATCTTGCCGACCAGGTCCAGCGACGGGGCCAGGGTTTCTTCGCCTTCTTCCCACTTCGCCGGGCAAACCTCGTTGGGGTTGGCGCGGACGTACTGGGCGGCTTTCACCTTGCGCAGCAGCTCTTCGGCGTTACGGCCGATGTTGCCGGCGTTGAGCTCGATGATCTGGATCTTGCCGTCCGGATCGACCACGAAGGTGCCGCGCTCGGCGACGCCGTCTTCCTCGATCAGCACTTCGAAGTTGTGCGAGACGGTGTGCGTCGGGTCGGCGAGCATCGGATACTGCAGCTTGCCGATGGTCTCAGAGCTGTCATGCCAGGCCTTGTGGGTGAAGTGGGTGTCGGTGGAAACGCTGTAGATTTCCACGCCCAGCTTCTTGAACTCCTCGTAGCGGTCGGCCAGATCGCCAAGCTCGGTGGGGCAGACGAAGGTGAAGTCCGCCGGGTAGAAGAAGAAGATGGACCACTGACCCTTGAGGTTCTCTTCGCTGACGTCGACGAATTCGCCGTTGAGGTAGGCAGTGGCTTTAAACGGCTTCACTTCGGTATTGATCAAGGACATAAAACATCTCCTGTTGATGTCGGTTGCTTCAGCGGGTGTTGCCAAGCTGGTGATTCATACCCTAACCCTTGCCGCTCGATTAATAAAATTGAGAAAAATCATAAATCGTAATAGCTATAAGCTATCCTTGCGGTCGGGGAAACGGTGCCGTGCGGCGGGTGCCAGGCCGCCAGCGAACGGGCTTGAAGCGCAAAAAGTCGGTAATGTGGGTATTGGGCTAGGCGGCAGCGTCTTGGCAAAAGGCCGCCGCCAGACAAGGACGTGGGGGCCATGTTGGCCAAATGCAAGTTTTTTGCCGGCAGGCGCTTGCGATGAGCCTAGCCTGACCGCAAAATTCGCTAGTCTGCCAGTGGGGGAGCCTGCCGGGAGGCAACAGCCGCTGGGCCTATCAATGGCGAGTCTGTAAAAATGTACAACAAGGGGGCGAGTTTCATGGGGCGACTGCACACACTACCGCTTAAGGCGGCAGCGCTTGTCTGTACCGTGGCGGCGATGCCCGCTCAGGCCGACGAGGTACGCATCTACAACTGGTCGGACTATATCGCGCCGGACACGCTGGAAGAGTTTACCCGGGAGACCGGCATCGACGTGACCTACGACGTGTTCGACAGCAACGAAGTGCTGGATGCCGCACTGCTGGCCGGGCGTTCGGGCTACGACGTGGTGGTGCCGTCCAATCACTATCTGAGTCGCCAGCTCGGCGCCGGCGTCTATCAAGAGCTTGACCATGACCAGCTGCCCAATCTGGAAAACCTCGACACCAGGCTACTCGACGAGCTCGAGGAGGTTGACCCCGGCAGCCGCTACTCGGTGCCTTACATGTGGGGCACCAACGGCATCGGCTATAACGTCGACCGGGTCACCGAGATACTGGGCGACGACGCCCCGCTCGACAGCTGGGCGCTCTTGTTCGACCCCGAGGTGACCGGGGCGCTTGATGACGCCGGCTGCGGCATCGCCATGCTCGACTCCGCCGACGAGATGATCTCGCCGGCCATGGCCTATATCGGCCTGGACCCGCGCAGCAACGACGTGGATGACCTCAAGGCCGGCGGCGACGTCATCGCCAAGGTGCGCAACGACGTCACCTATTTCCACTCCTCGCGCTACATCGGCGACCTGGCCAACGGCGATATCTGCGTGGCGGCGGGCTACTCCGGCGACGTCTTCCAGGCCGCCGAGCGCGCCGAGGAGGCCGGGCGCGACTTCGACATTGCCTACACCATTCCCAAGGAGGGTGCGGCGCTGTGGTTCGACATGATGGCGATTCCCGCCGACGCGCCCAATCCGGAAAGCGCTCACGCCTTTATCAACTTCATTCTCAAGCCCGAGATCGCCGCCGAGATCACCGAGTACGTGCACTACGCCAATCCCAACGCCGCGGCCGACGACTTCCTGCCCGAGGACATTCTCGACGACCCGGCGATTTATCCGAGCGACGACGTCATGGACAAGCTCTACGTGGCCAACGAAAAGCCCCGGGACGTGCAGCGCGCCCGCACGCGCATCTGGAACCGGGTAAAATCCGGCCGCTGAGCCAGGAGGGAAGGGCATGACGACGCCTGCTGCCGCCGCGGGCAAGACGCCGCGGTTTGCCGAAGAGACCGTGCTCGATATTCGGCGTCTGACGCGACGCTTTGACGACGTGGTGGCGGTGGACGACGTCAACCTCCGGGTCAGGCGCGGCGAGATCTTTGCCCTGCTGGGCGGATCAGGGTCGGGCAAGTCGACGCTGCTGCGCATGCTGGCGGGCTTCGAGACGCCAAGCGACGGGCGTATTCTGCTCGACGGCACCGACATTACCCGCCTGCCGCCGTACCGCCGGCCGATCAACATGATGTTCCAGTCCTACGCGCTGTTTCCGCATCTGAGCGTGGAGCGGAACATCGCCTTCGGTCTCAAGCAGGACCGGCTGCCCAGAGCCGAAATTCGCGAGCGGGTCGCCAAAATGCTCAGGCTTGTCCATATGGAGCGCTTTGCCCGGCGCAAGCCGGCCCAGCTCTCCGGCGGCCAGCGACAGCGGGTGGCGCTGGCGCGTTCGCTGGCCAAGCGTCCGCGACTGCTGCTCCTTGACGAACCCATGGGCGCGCTGGACAAGAAGCTGCGCACCGAAATGCAGCTTGAGGTGGTGGAAATCATCGAGCAGGTGGGGGTGACCTGCATCATGGTGACCCACGACCAGGAAGAGGCCATGACCATGGCCGACCGCGTCGGGGTCATGGCCGACGGCTGGATCGAGCAGGTGGGCTCGCCGGTGGATATCTACGAAAGCCCGGCAAGCCGCACGGTGGCGGAATTCATCGGCACGCTCAACCTTGTGGAAGGCGAAATCGAGGTAGACGCCGCCGACCACTGCCTGATTGCAAGCCCGGCCCTTGAGCGCCCGCTTTATATCGATCACGGGGTAACCACCCAGGCCGCCGAGCGCCGAGTCTGGGCCGGGCTGCGCCCGGAAAAGGTCTGGCTTACCCGCCAGCGTCCCGACACGCCCTACAATTGGGAAGCGGGCGAGGTGGAGGATATTGCCTATCTCGGCGGGTTTTCGCTTTACTACGTGCGCACCGCAAAAGGTACGCTGTTCAAGGTGAGCATGGCCAACACCGAACGCCGCGGCGACCGACCCACCTGGGAGGATGCGGTGTACGTCTACTGGGAAGACCACAGCACCATCGTGCTGAATCGCTAGTTCGGCCGTCGGCCTTTTGCCATCGCCCCGGCTTTACCATCTGGAGTGACGCCGCCCATGTCCTTGCGCGCCCGACTTGCCTTTTTATCCGCCGCCCGGCCGGGGCGCTTGTCGCTCGGGCGCCGGGCGGTGATAGCGCTTCCGCTTGTCTGGCTTGCGCTGTTTTTCCTGCTGCCGTTTGCGCTGGTGCTGAAGATCAGCCTGTCCGAGGCGGCGATCAGCGTGCCGCCCTACGCGCCGCTTGCCGAGTACGTCGACGGCACGCTGCAGGTGTTTCTCGACCTGGGCAACTATCTGTTTGTCCTCGGCGACTCGCTTTACGCGGCGGCCTACTGGGGGTCGGTGAAGACGGCGTTTCTGGCCACGCTTGCGTGCCTGCTGCTGGGCTATCCCATGGCCTGGGCCATGGCTCGAGCTCGGCCGCGCGCCCAGCTGGTCTTGCTGCTATTGGTGATGCTGCCGTCCTGGACGTCGTTTCTGATCCGCATCTATGCCTGGATGGGGATTTTGAGCAATAGCGGACTTGCCAACCAGCTGCTGCTGGGGCTTGGTCTGATCGACGCGCCGCTGCGCCTGCTCAACACCCGCTTTGCGGTGATCGTGGGCATTGTCTATGCCTATCTGCCGTTCATGGTGCTGCCGCTTTACGCTCACTTGAACCGGCTGGACATGACCCTTTGGGAGGCGGCGTCGGATCTTGGCTCCCGGCGCTTCAACACCTTCATGACGGTGACGCTGCCGCTGTCTGCCGGCGGCATCGTGGCGGGCTGCCTGCTGGTGTTCATTCCGGCGGTGGGTGAGTTCGTCATCCCCGAGCTTCTCGGCGGCCCGGACACGCTGATGATCGGCAAGGTGCTGTGGGACGAGTTCTTTCTCAACCGCGACTGGCCGGTGGCGGCGGCGCTGGCCACCATCATGCTGGGGCTGCTGGTGATTCCGCTGATGCTCTTTCACCGCCATCAGTCCCGGGAGCTGGCCTCATGAGACGGCTGCCTTCCTTCAGCGGCGCCGCGCTGGCGCTGGGGCTTGTGTTTCTCTATCTGCCCATGGCGGTGCTGGTGGCGTATTCGTTCAACGTCTCGAGCCTGGTAACCGTATGGGCGGGGTTCTCGACGAAATGGTACGGCGAGCTTTTCCGCGACGAGCAGATCCTCGCGGCGGTGTGGACCAGCTTCAAGGTGGCGTTTTTTGCCGCCGGCATGGCGGTGTGCCTGGGAACCCCGGCCGCGCTTGCCATGACCCGGTTCGGGCGCTTTCGCGGCAGGACCATGCTTGCCAGCATGGTCACCGCGCCGCTGGTGATGCCCGAAGTCATCACCGGGCTTTCGCTGCTTTTGCTGTTTGTGCAGATGGCCGCGCTGACCGGCTGGCCGGCGGATCGCGGCATGGTCACCATCTGGATTGCCCATACCACCTTTTGCAGCGCCTACGTGGCGGTGGTGGTGGCGGCGCGGCTGCGCGAGGTTGACCGCTCCATCGAGGAGGCCGCCATGGACCTGGGTTCGCCGCCGGCGAAGACGTTTTTTACCGTCACCCTGCCGATCATCTCGCCGGCGCTGATCGCCGGCTGGCTGCTGGCGTTTACCCTGTCGCTGGACGATCTGGTCGTCGCCAGCTTTGTCTCCGGCCCCGGGGCCAACACCCTGCCCATGGTGGTATTTTCTTCGGTGCGCCTGGGAGTGTCGCCCAAGATCAACGCCCTTGCCACGCTGATCATCCTCGCGGTATCCCTTGCCACCCTGGTGGCCTGGTACCTCATGCGCCGCGGGGAGAAAAAGCGCCGGGCGGGCCTTGTGCGCACCGGCGACTGAGCGTTACAGCACGTCGTCGTCGCGCCCGGTGCGCACGCTTTCGAGCTCGCCGCTGAACGGCGATACCACCACTTCGACCAGGATCGGGGCGCAGCACTGGTGGCAGTCTTCCCAGGTGGTATGGCTGCCCTGGGAAGCGTCGATTGCAAAGGTCAGGGGGCTGGCGCAGTAGGGGCAGTAAAACCCGTGTTCGATCAGGGCATCGTCGTGCATGACAACCTCCATGAAAGGGGCAAAAACGGCGCTCGGGTAAAAAAAGCAAACCTCGGGGAAAGCATGGCCGGCTCGCCGCCGCAGGCGGGCAGTCGCGGCCGGATTGGGGTAGGATGGCACCCTGTGGGCTTTTCCCAAGCTCTGTTTCCAGCCACACTGCCACGTTTTTATCCGGGAGTCAGATGACCATGAACATGAAGATGCTAGCCGCCGCCGTCGTTTTCGCGCTGCCCCTCGCCGCTCAGGCCGAGACCCCCGATATCAAGCCCGGCCAGTGGGAGTTCACCAGCGTCACCAACGTCGAGGGCGACGTGGACATGCCCGAGCGCACCGATACCGATAGCCAGTGCATCACTGCCGAAGACCTGGAAAGCGCGGATTTTGGCTTTATCGAGGAGGAAGAAGGCTGCGAGCTGCTTGACCAGGACATCCGCGCCGACGGACTGAGCTACTCCATGGCCTGCCACGCCGACGACGGCGAAGCCATGATCGACGGTGAAATGCGCTTCATGGGCGAGCGCATCGAGGGCGATATCGAGATCGACACCGAGTCCGACATCGGCCAGATGACCATGCACACCGAGATTGAAGGCAGCTACCAGGGCGAGTGCCAGGACGGATAACGCCGCTTCGCCCTCAGCGCTGACGCGCCACGACGAGAAGCGCTTTCAGGCCGTGGCGCCAGGCCAGTCGATCATCCGGCACCCTGCAGTTAACACCCTCGATGGCACCAAATCCGGGAGATTGCCTCATGTGGAAGCGTTTGCCGTTTCGTCTGCGCGGCTATCTGATCACCATGAGCGGTGTGTTGTTGCTCTCGCCGGATGCGCTGCTGGTCAAGGACACCTCGGTAGACGCGGCCACCTTCATGTTCTGGCGCGGGCTGTTATTGGGCCTGGTGCTGCTGCTGATCGCCGCGGCGCGCTATCGCGCGCGTCTGGGGCAGGCAATACTGGCCTGCGGCCCCGCGGCGTTGTGGTGCCCGCTCGCCTTTGCCGCCAGCGCCTGGGCCTTCGTGATAGCGACCCGCCTGACCTCGGCGGGCAATGTGCTGGTCATGCTCAACCTGGCGCCCCTGGTGGCCGGGCTGATCGGCCTGGTGTTCTTTCGGCAGCGGTTGCGCCGCCAGACCTGGGTGGTGATCGTGATCTGCATTACCGGCGCCAGCCTGATGGCCGCCGGTGAGGTGGGGCAGGGGAGTCTGCTGGGCCTGGCGGTGGCGATGCTTGTACCTGTTTCCATCGCGATCAATACCAGCGTGGCCAGCTCCCGCCCCGGCGCCGGAAAACGCGGCCTGGACACCACCGTGGTGCTGCCCCTGGGGTGCCTGGCGATGCTGCTGCCCGCGGCGTTGATGGGCGGTGCCCAGCTGCCGGATGCCGACAATATGCAGCGTCTTTCGCTGATGGGGCTGCTGCTGCCGCTGGCCTATTTCCTGATCCAGACCGGGGCGCGCTATCTGCCCGGCGCCGAGGTCAGCCTGGTCATGCTGCTCGAGACCCTGGTCGGCACCCTGCTGGTGTGGTGGTGGGTCGGCGAGGTGCCGGCGCCCCTGGCCTTTGTGGGCGGCGGGATGATCGTCGTCGCCATGCTGGTCAGTTCGCTGCGCGACCTCCTGCGCCAGCGCCGCAAGGCGGCCGAGGGGGCTCCGGACACCCGGCGCCTGCGAGACGAGGCCGCGGAAGAGAGCCTCGAGCGCGGAGATCTCGCGCCGCCGGTGGGTGAGCGCCACTGAGGCGGCGGCCTCGGGAGTTTGAAGCTGGAAGAGCGCCGCTTCGCGGCTGGAAGCTGAAAGGAAGGGCGCTCTTCGCACCTACGCCTGTAGTGCCTGTAGTCACCTTGTGGGAAGGCGCGACTCGGCGTCAGGGCTAAGAGCGCTTTTCAAAACCTTGATTCACGCCAGTGACAACCCCAGCCTGTTGGTATGGCCAAGAAGATCGTATCCGATGAGCTTTGGGAGATCGTGGAGCCGCTGTTGCCGCCGGAGAAGCCAAAGCCGCGTGGTGGCCGACCTCCCATCTCCAACCGTGCCGCCTTGACCGGGATCCTCTTCGTTCTGAAGGCCGGGTTCCCATGGGACATGCTGCCTCAGGAAATGGGGTGCGGCTCCGGCGTCACCTGCTGGCGTCGCCTCCGAGACTGGCATGAAGCCGGTGTCTGGCAAAGGCTGCATCAGGTGCTGTTGGAGCACCTGCACGGTGCCGACCGTCTGGATTGGGATCGAGCCTGTATGGACATTGCTTCCATAAAGGCCAAAAAAGGGGGCTGCCACGGGGCCGAACCCGACGGACCGAGGCCGACCGGGCACCAAGCGCCACCTGTTGACCGACCGTTTCGGGACACCGCTGGCGGTACGACTGACGGGGGCGAATACGCACGATAGCGTGCTCCTGGAGGATCTGCTGGATGCCGTCCATCCCGTGGTAGGACGACGTGGCCGGCCACGGCAACGTCCCCGCAAGCTGCATGCGGACAAGGCCTACGGTGCTCGACGTTGCCGCCGAGCCTGTCGCACCCGACACATTCGGCCCCGAATAGCTCGCCGAAGCATCGAAGATGGCCAGAGGCTCGGACGCCACCGCTGGGTGGTGGAACGTACCTTCGCCTGGATGGAGCAGATGAGGCGTCTGGCCACGCGTTACGAGCGCCGAGCCGACATCCATGAGACGTTTACCCTGCTGGGCTGCTCGATGATCTGCTTCAAACGGCTCATGAGAGCGTTTTGAAATAAGCTCTTAGGAGGCATTATACCATGACGCCGGCACTGCCTGGCGCAGTGCATCGAGCAGGGCGTCCATGCGCTGGGGGCGCTGGCCATAGGGGTAGAGCAGCGTGGCTGCCAGCGGCGTTGGTCGCCACTCGGGCAGACAGGGCATGAGTTCACCGGGGTGATACACCTCTCGTGCCGCGACGAGCCATTCCGGCAGCACCCCGAGGCCCTGGCCCTGAGCGATGGCATCCAACTGCAGCTCCGGCAGGTTGACGCTAAGCCGGGAGCGTGGCGGGCGAAAGCAGAATTCGCCCCGCTCGGCGTGGTGTAAGGTCAACCCGTCATGGGTGGTGCCGAGCAGGTCGATCCAAGGGTGGTGTGCCAGCGTGTCGGGACATGTTGGTGCCTCGTGGCGTGCCAGATAGCCGGGGCTGGCGTAGAGCCGCTGGGTGAGCCGCCCCAGGGGCTCTGTCTTGAGGCCGGTCTCGGTGGGCAGTTCGCCCAGCCATACCTGCACGCACTGTTTTCCCGAGGAATATTCCGGACGTTCGCGTGCCTGCAGGGTCAACTCCATTTCGGGGTGGCATGCCAGGAAGGCCTCGACCACCTTGGCCGCCCAGCTGCGCGTTAGGCTGCAGTGCACTCCCAGGGTAAGGTGCCCGCGCATTACTTCGGAAAGATCGGCCAGCGCCTCGCGGCTGCGGCTGGCCAGGCTCAGCATCTCGCGGCAGTAGTCGTGAAATACCTGCCCCGCCTCGGTAGGTGTTAGCCGGTTGGCCTGGCGCCGCAGCAGCGTCTGCCCAAGCCGCGATTCTAGCTGGGTGATGCGACGGCTGAGTGTCGACTTGGCCAGGCCCATTTCACGGGCGCTGCGGGTCAGGCTGCCCGAGGTCATCACCGCATCGAAGGCGGCCAGTTCATCGAAGTCGTGCATGATCGTGAGGGGTGCGCCGAAAGATGGACAGTATGTCATGTCATGAATATTAATAAAAACGATTAAGGTTTAGTTTTGTGTCGTTACCTCCTTATAGTGAATAGAGAGCAGCATGAAGGGTAATAAAAAGCCCCGGGGTGGTCGGGGCGAAGCGAAGCATCGGATACAGAGAGATGGGGCTCGAAACAGAAGATGAGTCGACGTCAGAACTCGTAGCGAGCGGAGAGCCAGAGGCGGCGGCCTTCCGCGCTATTGGCATAAATATTGCCGTAGCTGGCACCGCCATCGTAGGCGCGGTAGTCGACGAAGTCCTTGTCGAACAGGTTCCGGATCGTGGCGCTCACTGTGAAGGCATTGGATACTCGATAGCTGCCGCCCAGATGAAACAACGCATAGGACTCGAAGTCGCCCAGGTTGTCGTAGGAGGCCGCCCCGCGCACTCGCTCGCGGTTGCGGTAGCGCTCGCTGCGATATTCGCCGGAGAGCCAGGTGCCGAGGCGGTCGGTGGCCTGCCAGCGCAGGGTGCCGTTGACGGCGTGCTCCGGGGTATCGGTTAGAGGCTCACCCTGCTGCTCACCACTCTTCTGCTCGCTCTCGGTATAGGTGTAGTTGGCACTCAGGTTGACGCTTTCCGAGAGCTGGATGCGTGTGGATAGCTCGATGCCCTGGGTCTCGGCCTCGTCGATATTGATGTCTTGAGAGTAGGTGCCATCAGGGATCATCGGATCACCGCTGACCACGATATCCGGGCCGGAGGAGATCTTGTCGTCGAAGCGGTTGTGGAAGAGGGTGGCGCTGGCCATGAACCCCTTGCCGTTATCGTACTGGGCGGCGAGTTCGCTGCTGGTGCTCTTTTCCGGCTGCAGGTCAGGGTTGCCGATGGTCAGGATGGTACCTTGGCCGGTGACACCATTGATGCCATTGTGCAAGTCGTTGAGTGAGGGTGTCCTGTAGCCACGGCTGACTCCCCCTTTGAGGGTCCAGTCATCACTGGCACTCCATACGAGATAGCCGCGGGGACTGAACTGACTGCCGAAGGCGTCATGGTGGTCGTAACGGCCACCCAGGGTCAGGGCCCAGTCCTCGGCCAACCACCACTCGTCTTCGGCGAACAGTGCCCAGGTGGTCTGCTCGAAGGCTTCGGTAGCAAGACCATCGGTCAGCTCGGAATCCATCCATTGACCGCCGAGCGTTGTCATATGGTCGCCAAGCGGCATGATGAACTTACTGTCCAGGACGGTGTTAGTCGTTTCGAGCTCACGTGCATCGCCGCCCACAATATCGGGGAAACCTGTATAAGGCTGCCCCATGGTGCCCGGGATGGTGCGACCCTTGGTCTCGGTGGTGTTGTGCATCAGGCTGGACTCCCAGGTGCCGGCGGTGAAGCGACCGGTATGCCCGACGGCGATCTGGTCGCGCTCGAAGCGCAGCTCGTCGCTGTAGCCGTTGGCCACGCCCGGGTCGGGTTCGCAGCTGCGGGTGCGACCGTCCAGGGTGCCCAGCTGACAGTCATCGTTGGTGTACTCCTGGCGGCTAGTCTCGCCGTCGAGCCAGAGTTCATGGTCCTGGTGGGGCGTCAGGGTGAGCCTGGCGCCCAGGCTGTAAATATCCCCCTCGACGGGACTGGGGCCGCGCTGGCTGACTGGCACCTCGGTACCGTCTGTTTCGGTATAGGTCAGGCTTGAGGCGTCGCGCTCATAAAACCGACCACGCACCTGGAGTCCCAGGGTGTCTTCGATCAGCGGGCCGCTGGCATAGAGGCTGGTCTCGCGGCTGTCGCCGAAGTCGTCATGCTGATTAAAGGTGCTTTCGGCCTGCACCGAGCCGCTCCATTCCTGACCAACCTTGCGGGTGATGATGTTGATCACCCCACCCATGGCATCGGAGCCGTAGAGGGTCGACATCGGTCCGCGGATCACCTCGATGCGTTCGATGCTGGAGACAGGCGGCATGAAACTGGTGGAGGTCTCGCCGAAGCCATTGGGAGTAACACTGCCGGCGGTGTTCTGGCGTCGGCCGTCGATCAGGATCAGGGTATAGTCGCTGGGCATTCCACGGATGCTGATATTGCGACCGCCGGTCTTGCCTACTTGGCCGCCCACATCGACGCCCTCCACATCACGCAGGGCATCGGCGACGCTGCTGACCCGCTTCTCCTCCAGCTCCTGGCGGCTGATTACCGAGATGCTGGCCGGAGCCTCGGCCATGGCCTGCTCGAAGCCGGCGGCGGTGACCACGATGTTATCCAGCTGCCGGGTCTCCTGGGCCAGGGCAGTGGAAGCGGTGACCAGCGCGACGGCACTGGTCAGGAGATGAGGGTTGAAGCGGTTCATGGCATGCCTTGAATGAGATTGATTTCGAATAATTTTTGCATTTTATATGGGAATCATCATCAAATAACACTTGCTTTCACAAAACATTGTGTTGCAGAAAAAGGAACGCTGCCCCGGTTTGCGCCTGCCTGAGAAGCCTTCTCTTTGCGATATCTCGAACGCAGCGTTGCGTTCTTCGCCACATGCAAAAGCCTCTGATAATTGTTATCATATCGGAGACCAAGGAGATCCTGCCCATGTTGCATGTCACACGCCACGCCGCCGCCATGGCCGGCCTGACCACGCTTTTGACCTTTTCCACGGCTCAGGCCGCCAGCGTTGCCACCGCCCATGGTGAAGTCGAAGTTCCCGATGCCCCCGAGCGGGTGGTAACCCTCCATGAGGGCGCCCTGGATGCTGCCCTGGCGGTGGAGGTAACGCCCGTGGGCGCCGTCACTACCCGCGGTGGTGATGGCGTCGCCCGCTATATCGAGGCCTACCTCGAAGAAGAGACCCGCCCGGCCATTGTCGGGGTGGTGCGCGAGGTCAACCTGGAAGCTGTGCTGGCCGAGCGGCCGGACTTGATCCTGGCCTCCCCGCAGCTGTCCGACGAGCAGTACAGGTTGCTGTCTAAGATCGCGCCCACCGTGGTACCGGAGGCCCGTAAGCTGGCCCCCGATAATTGGCTGCATGAAGCGCGCCTCTTCGGTGAGGCCCTGGGCCGCGAGGAGGCGTTGGAAAAGGCCATCACCCGGGTAGAAGAGCGCGCCGCGGCAGTGGCCGAGGCAGTCGAAGAAGCCGGCGTGGGCGGCAGCGCCAACCTGGTGCGCTGGATGCCCCAGGGCCCGCTGGTGATGTCCGATGCGCTGTTTTCCAGCGCTATGCTGGCGGCGGCCGGACTCGAGGTGACCGATGCCGGGCTGGTCAATCAAGGCGGTGTGCATAGCGATCCGCTGAGCCTCGAGAACCTCTCGCGGCTGGAGGGCGACTGGCTGTTTCTGGCCACGCTTAATGAAGAGGGCGATCAGGCCCTGAAAGCGGCAAGGAAGTCGCCCGCTTTCGCTCGCCTGCCGGTCGTGAAGAGTGATCGGGTGGTTCCGGTGGATGGCCAGCTGTGGACCAGCGCCAGTGGCCCGCTGGCCGCCCAGGCGATCCTCGACGACATCGAAGCCGCGCTGCTGCCCTGATGGCGGCGAATGGTTTTTGTCTTCAGCCCCGCCGCCCGGCGGGGCTTTGGCGCGTCATGATGCTTCTGCTGGTGCTACTGGCAGCAATGGTCATCGTCAGCTTGATGCTGGGCGCCGGAGAGGTAACCCCGGGCCGGGCCCTGGCCGTGCTGGCAGGGCACGGCGATGACGAGGCCACCTTCGTGGTGGGCTCGCTGCGTGCCCCCCGCACCCTGATTGGCATCTTCGTCGGTATCTCGCTGGGACTGGCCGGGGCGCTGCTGCAGGCAGTGTCGCGCAACCCGCTGGCCGAACCCGGGCTGCTGGGCGTCAGTGCCGGTGCGGCGTTCGCCGTGGGCGTGGCGCTGTGGCTGGGTGCTAGTGCGGCGACGCTGCGCATCGCGGTGGGGCAGGTGGGAGCGTTGTTGGGCTGCCTGGCCGTGCTCAGCGTGGTGCGTCTGCGTGGCATGGGTGGGGACCCGGTACGTCTGG
This sequence comes from Halomonas piscis, assembly GCF_031886125.1. Classification (NCBI taxonomy): domain Bacteria; kingdom Pseudomonadati; phylum Pseudomonadota; class Gammaproteobacteria; order Oceanospirillales; family Halomonadaceae; genus Halomonas; species Halomonas piscis. The sequence goes on along the minus strand of NZ_CP119391.1, from coordinate 2,260,168 downwards.
TGCTGGCCGGTGCCGCCTTTTCGGCGCTGCTTGCCTCGCTCACCTCGCTGTTGCTGCTGTTTGATCAGCGCACCGCCGACGAGATCCGCTTCTGGGTCGTGGGCAGCCTGGCGGGGCGTCGTCTCGAAGATCTTCTGGCGATATTGCCTAGTCTGGGCCTGGCGCTGGGGATCATCGTTGTCATCGCCAGGCCCCTGGCGGCTCTGGCACTGGGCGAGCGGGTCGCCTCGGGCCTGGGCCATCATCCGGGCCGCGTTCGCCTGCTGGTGGTTCTGGCGGTGGCGCTGATGGTGGGAGCGGCCACGGCGGTGGCCGGCCCCATCGCCTTCGTCGGTCTGGTGGTGCCTTTCGCCGCTCGCGCTCTGGTCGGCCCCGATATTCGCCGCGCCCTTTGGATCTGTCTACTGTTGGGGCCGCTGATGGTGCTGGCGGCGGATATTATCTCGCGCCTGGTCGTGGCGCCGTCGGAGTTGCCTATCGGAGTGCTGACGGCCTTGATCGGCGCCCCGGTGCTGGTGGCTGTCGTGCGCGCGCGACGCCTGCCGACGCTGTAAGGAGGCGCAGAGAATGAACATGGAGAGCCTCGAACGGTTTGCCCCCCGGGAAACGACCCCGGCCGAATCAAGAGCCGCCCTCGCAGAGGATATACCCCCGCCACTTGGACACTGGCGACTGGCGGCGGGAGATATCAGCCTGCTGATCGAACGTCGTGCCCTGTGGGTCGGCGCGTTGCTTTTGCTGGCCCTGCTGGTGGCATCGCTGGCCTATCTGGCGCTGGGTACCGAACGGCTGGCACCGCCGGTCGTCTGGCGGGCACTCGTCGGCCAAGGGGATCCGGTCGCTACCTTCCTGGTGCAGGAGCTACGTCTGCCGCGACTGGTCGCGGCATGGTTGACCGGCGCCGCCTTCGCGCTGGCCGGCTGCTTGATGCAGACCCTGGCCCGCAATCGGCTGGCCACGCCGGGCATCATCGGTATCGATAACGGTGCCACGGCCTTCGCGGTGGCCTCGGTGGTGGGGCTCGGCACCTCCCTGGCGCCGCCCGCCATGGCTCTGGTCGGCGGTGCCACCGCGGCAGCCATCACCTTCGGCCTGGCCAGCGGTGGGGATACCCGTGGCTATCGCTTTATCGTGGCCGGCATCGGGATCGGCGCGATGTTCGGTGCCGTGACACAGCTGTTGCTGGCCCAGATCGATATCGACAGCGCCAATGCGGCTTATCCCTGGACCGTCGGCACGCTGAATGCACGCACCGGTGGCGCGGTTCTGGCGTTGGCCGGTGGCTGCGCCATGGGGCTGCCCCTGGCGCTGGCGTTGGCTCGCTCGTTGGGCAATATGCGCTTCTCCAATGCCATCGCCCAGGGTTTCGGCGTGCCCTTGAGACGTCGCCGTCTTCAGGTGCTGAGCCTTGCGGTGGTGCTATCCGCCCTGGCAGTGGCAGTTGCCGGGCCGGTGGGCATGGTGGGTCTGATCGGCCCGGAGATCGCGCGCTCGCTGTCTTCATCCCGGAGTGTCCCCCTGATAGCCTCGGCACTGGCCGGCGCCCTGGTGATGGTGCTGGCCGACCTGGTCGGCCGGCTGCTGCTGGCACCCATCGAGCTGCCGGTCGGCATCGTTACCGCCATCGTCGGCGGCCCCTGGCTGCTGTGGATCCTGCTGAGACCCTCGAGGAACCCTGCATGAATGCCCCCACGTATCCCGCCAACCTGCTGCAGGCCAGTGAGCTTTGCCTGGCCCACGGCGGCACGACCATTATCGAGAATCTGGCCCTGACGCTGCCGCCGGGTCGGGTAACCGCCATTGTCGGCCCCAACGGCTGCGGCAAGTCGACCCTGCTGGCGGGCCTGGCCCGGATGCACGCTCCGGGCGGCGGCGCGGTGCTGCTCGACGGTACCGATGTCCAGCGCCTGCCGGCCCGGGAGCTGGCTCGGCGCCTGGCACTATTGCCCCAGGAGGCCGGCGCGCCGGAGGGCCTGACCGTGGGGGACCTGGTGCGTTTCGGCCGCCAGCCCCATCAGGGCTGGCTACGCCAGTGGTCGTCCGATGATCGGCGGGCGGTAGACGACGCCTTGTCCGCCGCCGGCCTCGAGGCCCTGGCGGAACGACCGCTGGAGTCATTATCCGGCGGGCAGCGTCAGCGCGCCTGGATCGCCATGACCATTGCCCAGCAGACGCCGCTGCTGCTGCTGGACGAACCCACCTCGGCACTGGATCTGGGCCACCAGCTGGAGGTCTTCGAGCTGGTGCGCTCACTGGCGAGGCGCGGGCGCACCATCGCCCTGGTGCTCCACGACCTGGCCAGCGCCTGCCGCTACGCCGACTACCTGGTCGCCATGCGCGATGGTGCCATCATCGCCCAGGGCTTGCCGGCCGAGGTGGTCACCGAGGCGCTGGTAGCGGAGCTTTACGGCGTCGGCTGTACCCTGATTCATGACCCGGTGAGCGGCGCGCCGCTGCTGACTGATCTGCGGCGTTTGTCCTGAGCGGGTATACGGTTTGCGGCGAGTTAGAGGCTACATCCGGCAATATAGAGCAGTGCTCTCGCCAGCGGCGTGCCGGTGCAGCTTGAGGTGCAGTCAAGTGAAGTGGACGTTGTGTTGACGATAGTCCATTACTGGCTGGCGGCCCACCGGGTATAGCCGCTCAGGTACTGCTGTATAAAGTCCCGGGTGTTCTTGTCAGCCAGGCGGCCTTGCTCATCAAAAGCGGTGTGCGCAGACGCCAATGCAAAGTCTGGCGCCAGATAAACCGGCGTTAAGGTGGCCAGGAGTATGTCGCGCAGATGGACTTGAGCTCGGACCCCGCCCGTATGGCTCATTGAGGCGCTGATAACCCCGGTGGGCTTGCCGCGCATTACCGAGTTGAACGCCGGCCGGGAGGCCCAGTCAATGGCGTTTTTAAGCACGCCGGGGACGCTGTAATTGTATTCCGGCGTAGCGATCAGCATGCCGTCGGCATCGGCGATGGCGTCCAGCAATGCCTGCACCGGAGCGGGTTTGGTGTCGCCATCCAGATCGCCGTTATAGAAGGGGATATCAGCAAGATCAAACAGCTCAATCGATACATTTTCATCGACGGAATCGGCGATGGCTTTCAGTAGCCGAGTATTGAGAGAGTCCTGGCGTAAGCTACCGCTAATGGCTAAAACTTTCATTGTCTATGCTCCTACCAACCGTTGGGTCTTCCTGGTGTATGGCGTCGTACCGAGCGCGACATTACAGCATCCGCTTCAGGGTATCGTCCTTGCGAATGAAATGGTGGATCAGGGCCATGCCGATATGCCCGATGATAAGCGCGGTTAATAGCCAGGCCAGCGGTGAATGCAGGTTGCCGATAGCGGCGGCCCAGGCAATCTCTTCGCTTTTCGCAAACAGCTCCATTCCGAAGGCGCTCACGCCATGTCCTCCGCCGAGCATCACCATCATGCCGGTGATCGGCATCAACAGCATGCCGGCAAAGAGCAGCCCGTGCCCCGCCTTGACCAGCCTGGCGATGGCCGGGTCATGGGCCGGGCGCTGATGACGCTGGGTTATCACCCACGCCAGACGCAGGACGATCAGCACCAGCAGCAGGGTGCCGATGGACACATGCCAGGGCACCAGAGTCTCGCCTACCCAATGTTCGCCCTCGGCGATACGGTCCCCGAACTTGAATAACTGCCAGCCGATCAGCCCGGCCATCAGCCAATGAAAGGTCTTGCTGATGCTGCCATAGCGTGTTTTCGAGTCACGTTTCATGTTCTGATCCTCTTGTTGCGGGCGTGGTAAAAGCCGGTTATTGCCATTCGATATCCAGCGTTTCTCTGGCTGCCATGCGCTGGAGGTGATCGGCCACTACCTGCTGTAGTTTGGGCATTTGTGCGGCGTCGCTTTGCAGCTCCACGGTCAGCGCGTCTGCGCCGTGCATCCGGCACACTCCCAACGGCAGCTCTATTTCGGCTTGCTGCGCGTCAAGGGTAACGGGAAACTTGTGGCCCCAGTGTTTGCACAGCCGGTTCATCAGGCGTTGGGCGTGTTGGGTTTGAATCCGGGCGCTGGATGTCAGCATTGTTCATGTCTCCTGTGGTTGATGGGCCGTCAAGTAATACTCTCGACGATACCGCCTTCCACCCGCAGTGCCGTGCCGGTGGTGGCACTGGCTTGGGGCGAGGCCGCATAGACGCTGAGGCTGGCCACTTCTTCGGGCGTCGCGAAGCGCTTGAGCAGCGTCGAGGGCCGGTTCTCATCCAGGAAGAGGGTTTCCATCTCCTCGACCGAGATGCCGCGCTCGGCGGCCAGTTCCGCCATCATCCCCAAGGCGCCTTCTGTGCGGGTCGGGCCGGGCAGAATGGTGTTGACCGTGACGCCGCTGCCGGCCAGCACCTTGGCCAGACCGCGGGAGACGCCCTGCAGCGCCGCCTTGCTGACGCCGTAGTGCACCATCTCGGCCGGAATGTTCAGCGCCGACTCACTGGAAATGAACTGGATACGCCCCCAGCCCCTGGCGTGCATGCCCTTCGCATAGTGCCGCGCCAGGCGAACGCCGCTCATGAGGTTGACCTGGAAGATCTCCTCCCAGGCAGCATCGTCGATCTCGAAGAACGGGAGAGCGCCATAAATACCCAGGTTGTTAACCAGGATATCGACCTCGGGGCGGGCCTCGATCACCGCCTGGCAGCCCTCGGCGGTGCCAGGGTCGGCGACCACGCCGCTGGCATCGTCACGACCGCTGGCTTGATGGATATGGGCCACGGCCTTGTCCACCCTGGACCGGTCACGACCGACCACGGTTACGCGGCTCCCCGCCTGAGCCAGACCGGAGGCAATGGCTAGACCAATGCCCGCGGTGGAGCCTGTGACCAAAGCGTGTTTTTCCGAAAGTTCAATTTGCATCATCAATCTCTTGGCGTTTTCAAGAAGTATGAAGTTTATGTCGTTGACTCAACCAAACCGGAACGCCGACAGCTGCGTTTCAAGTATCTGCTCCGAATAGATCTTGCGGCCCCGGTCTTGCCCTGCAGCGCCCGCGGCGACCATCAGCGGGAGCAGGTGCTCTTCACCGCCTGCCGGGTGGCATTGATGGGCATGGGGTGCCTGCGCCCAGTTGCTGAGCGCGGCGTGGCGTCGATCGGGTTCAGCCTCCACGGCCCGGGTCAGCCAGTCATCGAAGGCTTCGGAGGGGGCGGTGAAGCGCGCATCGCCAAAGCCGCGCATGTTGTGAAAGCTCATGCCGCTGCCAACGATCAGCACGCCTTCATCGCGCAGCGACGCCAGGGCTTCGCCAGCCGCAAGGTGAGCGGCAGGATCGAGGTCATCCCGCAACGACAGCTGCACCACGGGAATATCTGCCTCGGGAAACATCAGCTTCAGCGGCACAAAGATGCCGTGATCGAACCCCCGCTCGGTGTCCTGCTGGCCGGGTAGGCCGGCTTGAGAGAGCAGCGCGTCGATTCGCTTGGCCAGCGCCGGGTCGCCGGGTGCCGGATAGGTAAGCTCATAGGTATGGTCGGGAAACCCGTAATAATCGAAGATCAGCTCGGGCTGTTCACCGGCGGTCACGCAAAAACCCGGCGCTTGCCAGTGGGCAGAGACCATCAGGATGGCGCGAGGGCGGGCCGGCAGCGATGACGCCACGCCCTTGAGAAAGTCTGCTGTCCCCGTCCAGGTGTGCGGTGGATTCCAGTCCATGAAAAAGCACGGGCCGGCACCATGGGGAACAAATAGCACCGGCTGGAGAGTGGAAGAGACAGGCGATGCACTGCTGTTGGTCATGGTGGCACTCCCGAGGCCGTGCGGCCCGATCAAGACTAACAGAAATGACTCTACATTGATTACTATAAGTGGGGGAATATCAGGGCTATCGCAGTTAGATAAGCAGTCATCCATAGACACGCAGCCCACGCCATAGGCACTCTGACCAGTATCCCTTCTGTGCCGGCATCAAGGAGTGATATGGCATCTGTCACCAGCTGCTTTTCTGATCTGCCCGATCCCAGGGGCACCAACGCCCGTCACGAGCTTGATGAGATCCTGTTCATTGCCTTGTGTGCGGTCCTCTGCGGGGCGGAGGACTGTTCAGATATGGCGTTGTTCGGGCAGTCAAAGGAAGCGTTCCTGCGCCGTTTCCTGTCGCTGCCCCATGGTATCCCCAGCCATGACACGTTCAGCCGGGTCTTTCGCCACCTGGATCCGGCGGCCTTTCACGACCATTTTCTCTCCTTCATGTCACGCTTCGCGGAACAGGTAGAAGGAGTCGTCGCGGTGGATGGCAAGACACTCCGGCGCTCCTACGATCGAGCGGCAGCGAAGTCGCCGCTCCACCTTGTCAGCGTCTGGGCCGCCGATCAGCGCCTGGTGTTGGGCCAGCGCGCCGTCGATGAAAAATCCAACGAGATCACGGCGGTACCGGAGCTGCTCAAGCTTCTGTCTCTCTCTGGCGTGACGGTGACGGCCGACGCCATGCATTGCCAGCGGGCCCTTTCCCAGCAGATTACGGAGGAAGGCGGGCACTATGCCCTGGCGGTCAAAGACAACCAGAGGGCTTTGCTCGACGACGTTCAATTCATGATGGAGACAGCAAGCGCCGGTGAGCCCCACGTTGACAGCGGTCATGGCCGTGTCGAGTCACGCCAGGCGACGGTGATCACCGATATTGACTGGCTGCAGAGCGCCCATCAGTGGCCAGGCCTGAAGGCCGTGGGGCGCATCACTCGCCGCCGTGAGCTGGCTGAGCAGGCCACAGAGGAGACCGCCGACTACCTGCTGAGCGATGCGCTGTCACCAGATCAGCTCATTGAGGTAACACGCCAGCACTGGGGCATCGAGAATCGCCTTCACTGGGTGCTCGACGTCACGATGCAGGAAGACCAGAACCGGAGCCGGCGTGGGCACAGTGCCGAAAACCTGGCGTTGCTACGTCGACTGGCGCTTAACGTCGCCAAACTGGAGCCTTCCAAGGGCTCAATGAAAGGCAAGCGGAAACAAGCAGGCTGGAACGACGACTACCTATTGGCGCTCATCCGGCAGTTCGCTCAACTGCGATAGCCCTGGGGGGAATATGCTATTTTTAGAGAACACTTTTAACTATTGGTGTGAGGCGAGCCGTTGGATCGCTTTACGAGCATGCGAGTCTTTATTCAGGCGGTGACCAGCGGCAGCCTGTCGGCGGCGGGGCGTGCCCTGGGCATGTCGCCGGCCATGGCCACCAAGCACATGGACGCCTTGGAATCCCGGCTGGGGGTCAAGCTGCTGCACCGCACGACTCGGCGACTCACGCTGACGGATGCCGGCAGCCACTACCTTGAGGCCAGCAGGCACATTCTGCAGGAGCTCGACGAAGCGGAATCGGAGGTGTCGGCCCAGCGCACCGAGGCGGTCGGACGGCTGCGCATGAACATACCGCTCTCTTTTGGGATGCGTTTCATTGCGCCGCTGCTACCGGCGTTCAGTCGCCGCTATCCCGGGGTAGAGGTCGAACTGGGCCTGAGCGATGCCCAGCACGACCTGATTCAGGAGGGGTGGGATCTGGCGATCCGCATCGGTCATCTTGCCGATAGCTCGCTGCAGGCGCGGCGTCTGGGCGACTGCCCGATGCGGGTGTGTGCGGCGCCGGAGTATCTAAAACGACACGGTACGCCGCAGTGCGTTGCGGACCTTTCCCGCCATAACTGCCTGAGCTATACCCTGTCGTCCTCCCAGCGAGAGGGCGCCTGGAGCTTCGGCAAGAAAGGCAATATCCAGGTGCCCGTACACGGCAACCTCAAGGGCAACAATGGCGATGCGCTGTTGGCGGCGGCACTGGGAGGACAGGGAGTGATCTATCAGCCCCACTTCATTGTGGGGGAGGCTCTGGAGCGCGGGACGCTGGTGGCTCTGGAACTTGACTATCCCACGCTTGAGATAGGCAACCTGCACGTACTTTTCCCGCCTGACCGGCGTCCACCGGCCAAGACCAGGGCGATGATTGATTATCTGGTCGAGGTATTTGCACATTCATCATGCCAACGCCATCTCTGACAACTCTGGGCAGCTCGGCAAGTGAAGGGGGCCACCTGACTCGCCTCACAGACAGCATTATGCCTATGCCGGAATACCAGCATGGGTCTGGCATCCTAGGTTGAAGGCATTTCAAACGCAGGGCAGGTGTTCTCCAAACAAAAAAGGCAGGGTCCGTAACCTAAGGTAATGTGCTGCCGCCGGCGGAGGCAGGCCAGAAGCCGCGGCAGCATCGCCTGGATGACCCCGCTGTTGTCGAGTGAAGAGGATCCCGGTCAAGGCGGCACGGTTGGAGATGGGAGGTCGGCAATCACTCGGCTTTGGCTTCTCTGGCGGCAACAGCGGCTCCACGATCTCCCAAAGCTCGTCGGATACGATCTTCTTAGCCATACCAACAGGCTGGTGTTGTCACTGGCGTGAGTCAAGGTTTTGAAAAGCGCTCTAAGTTGGGCGGCTCAGGGCCGTATCGGGCTCAAGGCTGTATCGGACTCAAGGCTGTATCGGGCTCAAGGCTGTATCGGGCTCAAGGCTGTATCGGGCTCAAGGCTGTATTGGGCTCAAGGCTGTGTCGGGCTCAGGGCTGTGTCGGGCGCGAGCTCTCGGAGATCAGTTGGTTTACGCTACGGCACCTTCGCGTTCGGCCACCGTCCTGGCGAAGCTAATCAGCAATGAGTTGGCCTCCGGCGTGGTGGTGACGCCACGCATCAGGGCGTTGGCATCCTCACCCTGGTCGCGCAGCTTGTCGACCTGGCGGGCGAGGTAGGCGCGCATCACCTCTGGGGTGAACTCCGGGTGGAACTGCACGCTCCACTGGCGCGGGCCATAACGCAGCGCCTGGTTGGCGTCGTGGGCGTTGCGGGCCAGCACCACCGCACCGCTGGGTGCCTCGAGCACCGACTGGGCATGGGTCAGCTGCACGGGGAAGTGTGCCGGCAGCGTGCCCAGCAGCGGGTCGTCATGCCCTGAGTCGGTCAGCGTCACCTGGTGGGTGCCGGACTCGCGTCCCGCCGGACGATAGCCGCTTTGACCGCCGAAGGCGGCGGCCATCAGCTGGTGTCCATAGCAGACGCCAAGCATCGCCAGGTTGCGCTCTCGGGCAGCGACCAGCCACGGCTTGAGCGTTTCGCTCCAGGGCTCGGCGTCGCTGACCATGGCGTGGGAGCCGGTGATGTAGAGGCCATCGATGTCGGCCAGCTCCGGAAGCGGTTCATGGCGCGCATCGAACACCTCGGCCTCGAAGCCATGGGGCGCCAGTATCTGCTGGAACAGCGCTTCGAAGTCGCCGTATTGTTCGACCACCTCGGGGTAGGCATCACCGGTCTTGACGATTAACAGGCGGGGCATGGGAGCTCCTGACGTGGGTGAGAGGGTTTGCTACATTTTTACCTGGGTTGCAGCTGCCGGTCCAACGCCGCCATGAAGCCTGTGTCTATTCTGCTATCCACATTTTCTGTTCTGGAGTTGATATGTCAGCGAGTGTATTGATCACCGGTGCCAACCGCGGCGTCGGACTCGCCCTGGCTCGCCATTACCACGCAGCCGGCCGGGCGGTGATCGGCGTGTGCCGCAGCGGCGGCGAAGAGGCGGCTGAGCTGAGAGACATCGCCGAAACGCTGATCGAGGGCATCGACGTGACCCGTGAAGAGGACGTGGCACGGTTGAAACAGTTGCTGGCGGGCCGCCGCCTGGACCTGCTGGTCAATAACGCCGGCCTCTTGCAGGACGAGGGGCTCGGTGAGCTCGACTTTGATTCCATCCGCACGCAGATGGAGATCAATGCCTATGCGCCGCTGCGCGTGACCGAAACGCTGCTGGGCAACCTGGGCGAGGGCGCCAGGATCGCCAATATTACCAGCCGCATGGGCTCCATCGCCGATAACGACTCCGGCGGGCGCTATGGCTATCGTGCCTCCAAGGCGGCGCTCAACGCCTTTGGCAAGTCGCTTGCCGTGGACCTGAAGCCGCGGGGCATCGCCGTGGCCCAGATTCACCCGGGCTATGTGCAGACGCGCATGGTCAAATTCGGCGGCATGATCAGCGCCGAGGAGGCCGCCGCGGGCATCGCCAGGCGTATCGAGGCGCTGACGCTGGAGAATAGCGGCGGTTTCTGGCATAGCAACGGCGAGGTGCTGCCCTGGTAGCCACGGCGGGGTCGCCCGCTGTGCAGCGTCGCTTGCACCCGTCGGGGGAGGGGCGAGGGGCTGGGCGGATGCTGGCTAAACCTCCTCGGCGGTTCGGGACTCGTCAAGCTCGGCGGCCAGCCGGCGTTTGACCGCGCCCGGCGAGCCGCTGTTTCTCGCCAGTAGGGCGTAGGCCACGGGAATCACGAAAAGCGTGAAAACCGTGGCGGTACCCACGCCAGCCATGATCACCGTACCGATCACCAGCCGCGAATTGGCGCCCGGGCCGCTTGACAGCACCAGCGGCACGGCGCCGGCCATGGTGGTCACGGCGGTCATTAGAATGGGCCGCAGTCGGGTCACCGACGCCTCGACCAGCGCCTCCTGAAAGGCGACGCCTTCATCGCGCCGCTGGTTGATGAACTCGACGATCAGAATCCCGTTCTTGGTGGCAAGCCCCACCAGCATGACAAGCCCCACCTGGCTGTAGATATTCAGCGTCTGCCCGGTGGCGTAAAGCGCCAGCAGGGCGCCGACGATGGCCAGCGGCACGGTGAGCATGATCACCAGCGGGTGGATGAAGCTTTCAAACTGGGCGGCCAGTACCAGAAAGACCACCAGCACCCCCATGCCCAGCAGAAACGCCGTGGCGCCGCCGGCCTCGCGGTAGTCGCGGGAAGCGCCCTGGACGTCGGTCTGCACGGCTTCGGGCAGGATCTCGGCGACGGTGCGGTCCAGGTAGTCCAGAGCGTCGCCCAGGGCGTAACCGTCGGCCAGGTTGGCCTGCAGCGTAATCGTGCGCAGCCGGTTGAAGCGGTTCAGGGTGCTGGCGCCGGCGGTGTCCTCAAAGCTCACCAGGCTTGCCAGCGGCACCAGCTCGCCCGAGCGCGCCGAGCGCACGAAGACGCTTTCCAGACTCTGGGCGCTGGGGCGAGCGCCCCTTTCGCCTTCGACGATGACGTCGTACTCTTCGCCGCCTTCCACGTAGCGGGTGATCCGGCGCCCGCCCAGCAGAGTTTCCAGGGTGCGGCCGACGTCGCTGACGGTGACGCCCAGGCTTGCCGCGCGGTCGTAGTCGATGTGCACGCGCAGCTGGGGCTGCTTTTCCTCATAGTCGCTGTCGAGTCCCAGCAGCTTGGGGTTGTCCTCGCGCACGTAGTCGATCAGGGTGTCGCGCCACCGGGCAAGCTCTTCGTAGCTGCTGCCGCCGAGTACGTACTGCACCGGCTTGCCGGCGCTGCCGCCAAAGCCCTGGCTCATCACCGGAAAGGCGCGTACGCCGGGCAGGCCGCCGAGCTTTTCGCGCACCTCGTTCATGATCGGCCAGACGCTGCGGCGCTCGCCCCAGTCGGCCAGGTTGACGATGATAAAGCCGCTGTTGAAGTTTTCGATGTTGCCCCACCCCAGCGGCGCCCTTACCTGGAGACGCTCGATGTCGCCGTCTTCCACCAGCGGCAGCAGGCGCGACTCGATTTCGTCCATGTAGTCGAGCATGTAGTCGAAGGTGGCGCCCGGCGGGCCGCTGACGATGATATAAAAGCTGCCGCGGTCTTCTTCGGGGGTGTATTCGGTGGGCAGCGTCTGGGAAAGCCAGGCCATGCCGCCTAGCAGCAGCGCAAAGATCGCCACCACGACCAGACGCAGGCGCAGCGCAAGCCTCAGCGCGCGCCGGTAAGCGTGGCGGCTGGCTCCAAGGAGTCGCTGCACGCCGCGCGCCAGGCGGCCGTCGTGCATGCCGGGCTTGAGCACTCTGGACGCCATCATCGGCGACAGCGACAGCGCCAGCACGCTGGAAAGCGCCACCGCGGCGGCAAGCGTCAGGGCGAACTCCGAAAACAGCCGGCCGATGTCGCCCTGCAAAAAGCCCAGCGGCACGAACACCGCGATCAGCACAAGCGTCGTGGCAATCACCGCAAAGGCGATCTGCCGGGCACCGCGCCAGGCGGCTACCAGCGGCGTCTCGCCGTACTCCTGCATTCGCCGGTGGATGTTTTCCAGCACCACGATGGCGTCGTCCACCACCAGGCCGATGGCCAGCACCAGGGCGAGCAGCGTCAGCAGGTTCAGGGTAAAACCCATGAGCAGCAGGGCGCCGAAGCTGCCGATCAGCGCCACGGGCACGGTTACCGCCGGCACCAGGGTGGTGCGCAGGTTGCCCAGAAAAAGAAAAATCACCGCGACGACGAGCACCATCGAGATCAGCAGGGTGACGACGACTTCGCGGATGGCCCCGGCGATGAAGACCGACGAGTCGAAGTTCAGGCTCAGCGTCATGCCGTCGGGCAGCGTGCCTTGCAGCTCTTCCAGGGTGTTCCGAGCGGCGCGGGAGATTTCCAAAACGTTGGCGGTGGACTGCTTCATCAGCCCCAGCCCCACCATGGGTTCGCCGTTGCTGCGAAAAATCGTGCGGTCTTCCACCGCGCCGATTTCCACCCGGGCCACGTCGCCCAGGCGGATCAGCTCGCCGCTGTCGGTTTCGTCGAGCACCAGCGCGCGAAAGTCGTCGGGGGTGGTGAAGCTTCGCGGCAGGCGCACGATGAACTGGCGCTCCCGGGACTCGACGGCGCCGCCGGGCAGCTCGACGTTTTCTTCACGCAGGGCGCTTTCCACGGCGTTGACGGTCAGCCGCCGCGCGGCCAGGGCGTCGGCGTCCAGCCACACGCGCATGGCGTAGCGCCGCCCGCCGCCCACGCGCACCTGGGAGACGCCGGGCAGCACCGCCAGGGCGTCCTCCAGGTAGCGCTCGGCGTAGTCGGTGAGTTCGGCGGTGGTATAGCTGTCGCCGGTGAGGCTCAGCCACAGCACGGTATCGGAGTTGGCGTCGGCCTTTTGCACCTCGGGCGGGTCGGCCTCTTCGGGCAGGTTACCCAGCGCCCGGGAGATCTTGTCGCGGATGTCGTTGGCGGCGGAGTCAATCTCGCGCTCGAGGCTGAACTCGACGCTGATGCTCGAGCGGCCGTCGCTGCTGGACGAGGTGATGGTCTCGATACCTTCCACGCCGGAAATGCGATCCTCCAGCGGCTGGGTGATGCGCGTTTCCACGATGCTCGCCGAGGCGCCGGGGTAGCGGGTGTCGACGCTCACCACCGGCGGGTCGATGGAGGGATATTCCTGAAGCGCCAGGCGATCCAGGGACAGCACGCCGAAGGCAACGATCAGCGCGGCGATGACGGTGGCGAGCACCGGCCGCTCCACGGAAACATCGGAAAGCCGCATTATTCGCTCCGCCCCTGGCGCAGTATCGCCTTGATGTCGGTGTTGTCATCGGTAATGCCCAGAAGCTCGGGCGTCTGACCGTCGCGCAGCGTCTCTGCGCCGTGGACGACGACCAGATCGCCGCGCTCCAGGCCGGCGAGGACTTCTGCTTCGCCCAAACGCCGAGTGCCAAGCTCGACCCGGCGGCGCTCCACGCGGTTATTGTCGTTCGCGTCCAGCCGCCACACGTAGTGGCTGCGGCTTGCGGAGACGATGGCCGCTTCGGGCACCGTCAGCGCCTCCCGGGTGGCGGCATCAAGCTCGACCTGCATCAGCATTCCCGGGCGCAGGCGCGCGTCGGGGTTGTCCAGCCGGGCGCGCACGGTGACGCTGCGCGCGATCGGGTCAACCCGGGTATCGATGCTGGCCACTTCGCCGCGAAAGGTGCGTTCGGGAAAGGCCCGGGTGCGGGCGCGAAGCGGGCTTCCCGGCGAGATTTGCCCCAGCCGCACGGCGGGGATGCTGGCGTCCAGGCGCATGACGTCGAGCTTGTCCAGGGTGGCAAGCTCATCCCCCGGAGATACCAGGGTGCCGACGCTTACGTTGCGCAGCCCCATGCGCCCGGAGAACGGCGCGGTAATCCGGTAGTTGGCAAGCCTGGCCTCAAGAGCGGCGGCCTCGGCGCGGGCCTGGTCCAGCCGGGCCTGGCTGTCTTCCACGTCGGCTCGGGCCGAGAGGTTGCGCTCTTGCAGCTGGGTGGCGCGGCGCAGGGCGTTTTGCGCTTCGCCGGCGCTGGCCCGGGCCGCGCGCAGCCGGGCGCGCTCTTCTTCGTCATCCAGCTGAATCAGGCGCTGGCCGGCTTCGACCTCGTCGCCGTCGTCAAAGTCGATGGCGGTGATGACGTCGGTGACGGTGGCCGAGAGCGTGACGCTTTCGTCGGCTTTCAGCGTGCCCGGGGCGCGCACGGTGTCTGCCCAGGCGCCCTGGGCGACTCGGGCAGCGATCACCTGGGGGGCCGGCATGCCGCTCTGCCCTAGCGCCGGCCCGGCGGCCAGCGCCATTAGCAGGGCTAGCAGCAGCCCCAGCCAGAACACCGCGCGAGGCCGCGCACTCAGAAAAGGCGGGCGAAGGGCGGCGGGAGCGGGACAGGCTGTTAAACTAGCGGCTTTGTGCATACCGGAGCTGCCTTGTGAAAACCTATGACGTGGTGGTGATCGGCGCGGGCGCGGCCGGTCTGATGTGCGCAGCCCGGGCGGGCTACGCCGGCCGGCGGGTGCTGCTTGTGGACCATGCAAAAAAGGCCGGCAAGAAAATCCTCATGTCCGGCGGCGGGCGCTGCAACTTTACCAACACGGCCACCGCGCCACAGCATTTCTACTCGCAGAATCCGCATTTTTGCATCTCCGCGCTGAAGCGCTATTCGCCGGGTGACTTTATCGAGCTGGTGGAGCGCCACGGCGTGGAGTACGTGGAAAAGGCGCCGGGGCAGCTATTCTGCGCCATCTCGGCCAGGGACATTGTGCGGGTGCTGCTCACCGAATGCGAGTGGGCGGGGGTTGAGGTGCGCCTGGGCACCCGGGTGGAGCGCGTGGAGCGCCTGGGAGAGGGCATGCGCCTGGCAACCTCGCTTGGCAAGGTGGACGCCGGCGCGGTGGTGGTGGCGACCGGCGGGCTGTCGATCCCCACCATGGGCGCTACCGGCTTTGGCTACGACCTGGCCCGCCAGTTTGGCCTCGAGGTGTTGCCGACCCGGGCAGCACTGGTGCCCTTTACGCTGGGCGAGCCGTGGAAGGCGCGGGCAGCGGCGCTTTCCGGGGTGAGTCTTGACGTGCGCGTCGCCTGTAACGGGCGCGCATTTGCCGAGCCGATGCTGTTTACCCACCGGGGGCTTTCCGGGCCTGCCATGCTGCAGATCTCAAGCGTCTGGCGGCCGGGGGAAGCGCTATGTGTGGACCTGCTGCCGGGGGAGGACGCCGAGGCTGCGCTGCGCCAGGCGCGCCGCGTCACGCCCAAGCGCCAGCTTTCCACCTGGCTTGGGGAGCGTTTGCCCAAGCGGGTGGCTCAGGCGCTGGGCGAGTGGTACGCCGGTGCCGCGAGCCATGCGCCGCTGGCAGAATATTCCAACGCGGCTATCGCCGCCTGGGCCGAGCGGCTCAATCGCTGGACGCTGAGGCCCGCCGGCACCGAAGGCTGGCGCACGGCCGAGGTGACGCTCGGCGGGGTGAGTACGGATGCGCTGTCGTCGAAGGACTTTAGCGTAAGCGGCCTGCCCCAGCTGCGCTTTATCGGCGAGGTGCTGGACGTGACCGGGGAGCTTGGCGGGTTCAACTTTCAGTGGGCCTGGGCCTCGGGGGTGGCCTGCGGCCAGGCCTGCTAGCGGCGGGGACGCTGCCCCAGCCGCTTGACGTTGCGCACCAGCATATAGGCGGCGAGAGCGCGCCGGCCAATTTGCACGAGGGGGCCTGACTTTCTGACCACGCGGTAGGCCAGGCCGCCGCCGGCAAGCATCAGCGGCGTTTTGTAGCGGGCGATCTTTTGCCAGCCGCGATCGAGCGGCTCGGCGGAGCGCTCGAGGCGCAGGCCTTCCACCATGATATCGATGCGCTGCTGCTCCAGCTGTTCCAGCAGCTCGCGCTTGCGCGCCGCCCGCGAGGGCAAGCGGCGTGCCGGCTGGCGACGGGAGACCGGATCAGCGTTTTTGGCGGGCATCGTTACGTTGCTCCAACAGGGCGCGGTCGGTGGCCAGCTGGCTCAGGGTGTCTTTCAGCAGGGTGTGCCGCCGAGCCTGGCGTATTGCCACTGCGGCCAGCACGACGCTTGCCAGCAACAGCACGACGGCGCAGGCGCCGATAGCCAGCAAACGGTAGCTGTCCCAGAAGATGGCGATGACCAGAGCGGTCATGCTGGCCGTGGCCAGCATGAACAGCAAAAGGCTGGCGCCTGCCAGCAGTATCAGCGTCAGCAGGCGCGCCCGTTCTTCTTCAAGCTCCAGTACCGCCAGGCGCAGGCGCGTTTCGCCGTTGGCGACAAGCGTACCGAGTACGCTCCTGACGGCCTGGATCACACGTTGGCCGGGACCCAGCGCCATTAGCGCCGTCCGAGCAGCAGGCCTACCACCACGCCGGCGGCAGCGCCGATGCCTACGCTGGTCCAGGGGTTGTCACGTACGTAGCGGTCGCAGCAGTCGGCCTGCTGGGTCAGGCTGTCGCGGGTGTCGGTATAAAGCTGCTCGCCCCGGGCTTCAACGCGGGCGCGGGTATCCTTGAGGCGTTGCTCGGCGCGCTCGCGCAGGTCGCGCATTTCCGAGCTGGCGTCCTTGGCCGTGGCGTTGACCAGCTCTTCCACGGTGTCGCTCAGATGGCGCAGGTCGTCCTGCAGCTGTTCGGTGTGCACTTGGCGGTCTGACGGTTTCTTGGCCATGATGTCTTTCTCCTGAGGATAGACAAACGAGAGTTGCCGGTGAGTGACATTGCTGCGAGAAGCGAGCTGTCAGCATAGCAGGTGTCTAGAGTGATACAAGCACTATACCCGACGCGACCCCGCTGACGACGACTAGCGCAGCAGCCCGCTGGGGGTAAACAGCGGGTTGAGGCTGAAGCCGAGGCTCAGCCGGTGGACCCGGTGGTTGTAGTCGATCAGGCTTTCGCCGTAGCCGTAGTAATACTGCACGTGACCGCGTACGCCGTTGAAGGCCGGCCAGCTGTAGTCCAGCTGGGTGCCGTAGTTGCCGGTATTCGGGTTGCCCCGCAGCTGGGCGGCGACTTCCTGGTCGTGGCTATAGCGCCTGGCGATGCGCACGTCGCCGTAGCCCATATAGCGGTGAATGTCGGGGTTGTCGTCCTCGCCCTGGGACTCGGGAATGCGCCAGTGGGGGGCCAGGGTGACTGCCCAGTCGCCGCGCTGCAGCGTGCTTTCCAGGTAGACGCGGTTCCAGCTGCGCGACAGCGGTGCCGAGCGGCCGTTGGACTGGTGGTTGACGGCAAGCCGGTTGCGGGTGTTGACCCAGCCGAAAATATTCCAGGCGTTGTCGAAGTCGATGAAGATTTCCGGCTCGTAGTTGGTTTCGCGGAAGGGCGAGGAGGAGTCGGTATTGTAGGCCTGCCACCAGCTGCGCTGGGTGTAGCCGAAAAACAGGTCCCCGTTGTTGCCGAACAGATCCTCGACCAGCGAGAACTTGGCGCTGAACTGAAACTTGACCTCGGTATTGTCTGCCCGTCCGTCGGCGTCGATGTTGCGAAAGCGAGCGCGATCCTGGTTGGCGTTATAGCTCACCGGAAACAGATAGTTGGTGCGATGAGCGGTGATCGAAAAGGGGTTGTGCTCGGACGCCCTTTCCAGCTGCCGGCGCTCGCGGGTTTCTGCAATGGCCTGCTCTTCCGGCGGCTTGGGGGTCAGCGCGGTCATGTACGCCGAGGTTTCAAAGCGCGGCGTCTGGCGCGCCTCGAGCGAGGAGAGCTCGAGGTTGAGCCGGGTGATTTCGTGGCGCAGGGCGTGGACGCGAGCGTCCAGTGCGCTGGCGTCCGCAGAGTCGGCGCAGGCGCTGCCGGCGTGCATGGCCAATGCAAAGCTCAAGCCGGCAAAAAGTGGATGTCGGGCGGTCATGGGGTTACGGCTCGTCAATGGATAAGCAGGCAAACGCCTGGACGTGTTTTATCACGAGGCCTGAAGAAGTCAACGGGGCTCAGGCGCGGCAGCGGGCGTGGAGCAGAAACTCTCGGTTGCCGTCGCCGCCGGTTATCGGGCTTGGCTGCCAGTGCGCGATGCTCAGCCCGCTTTGCCGACAGGCGTGCTCAAGGCGCGTTCTGACCTCGGCGTAGCGGCGTGCATCGCGGACCACGCCGCGCTTGCCCAGGGCCGAGGGGTCGAGTTCGAACTGCGGCTTGACCAGCGATAAAAGCTCGCCGCCGGCCGGTAGCGCCGCGGCGATCTCGGGCAGAATCAGCGTTTGTGAAATAAAAGAGACATCCATCACCGCAGCGCTCGGCGGATGGCGCCGGCACAGGGTAGCAAAGGCCGGGGAGCGGGTCAGCGCCCGGGCATTGATGCCTTCGAGGCAGCTGACCCTGGGGTCGTCACGCAGTGAGGGAGCGAGCTGCCCGTGGCCGACTTCGATACCGATGACGTGGCGCGCGCCAAAGCGCAGGGCACAGTCGCTGAAGCCGCCGGTGGACTGGCCCACGTCGAGCACCGTCTGGCCGTCGAAACGCTTGTCCAGGGCGCTGAGGACGGCTTCGAGCTTGAGCCCCGCCCGGGAAACGTAGCGCTCTTCGGGTGCGTCATCCACGGCAAGCGGCGTGGTCTCGGCCAGCGGCTCGCTGGGTTTGAGCAGCCGCGCACCGGTGTCAAGGCGGTGCACGTGGCCGCTTTTGATCAGCCGCTGGGCCCGGGTGCGCGAGGCTGCGAGCTGCTGCTTGACGAGTAGCTGGTCAAGGCGTGGCATCCGAAGCTACTCGCGTCGGATAGCGGTGTGCGCGGCGGCCTGCAGGCCGCCCGGCGGCAGACGTTCGGCGCCCCAGGTGCGCGAGAGATAGCCCTTGACCCGCGCCAGCTCGTCACCGCTGACGGCGGCCGGCTCGCCGTGCTCAAGCGCGTCGTAATGGTAGATATAAAGGCGCGAGGCGAACTGCTCGAACGGCAGCGACGCTTCGCCGAAGCGCTCGCCGTTGCCGGCGGTGCTGACGACCACGCCGTCGCCCCAGTTCTGGCCGCTGTCGTTGTTGGGATTGTAGAAATACACGCGCATTTGTTCGCCGGGGTCAAGCGAGGCGCGCAGTATGCTGATGGCGTGCCAGCCGATAAAGCGGCCGGTGCTGTCGGTGACCGCTATGCCCGCCGGCTGGGGATGAATCAGCGGCTGGTTGCCGTTATAGAAAGGGTGGTAGCTGGCGTAGAAGTGGCGCAGAAAAGCGTCCACGTCGATGAGCTTGCCGGTGGCGACGTCGACGTTGATGGCAAAGCCGCGACCCGACCACCAGCCGTGGAACTCGGGGTTGACCCAGCGGTGAGGATCGCCTTCCCGGCCGATGCAGCGCCGGCCCATCTCGGCGTAGATACGATCCAGGTGAGGCACCACGATCAGCGATACCGGATCGAGGTCCATGGGCAGCTCGGTCGCCACGCCGGAGAGGCTTGCCATGGAGGAGATGGGCTGGCCTTCGAAGTGCATGACGATTTCATCGTCGCGCGCGGCCCAGGCCACCATCTGCAGCAGGTAGTCGGGGTCGTTGTAGGCCCACATGGACAGCGCCCGAGCCGACTGGCAGGTGGGGTTGTTGCCCTGGCCGATGCCCAGCGGCAGACCCAGCATGCCCAGCACGCCTTCCAGCAGCCGGGCCCGGGGCGGTACGGCGTCGCCGCAGGCAAGCGCAAGGCGCGCCCGGGACCATTCCGACAGCGTAAGCCCCAGCTGTCGCCACATGGCCGGCGCCACCGGCGGCTGATAGAGAATGCCGCGCTCCAGCGTAAGCGCAAGGCCGTAAACCGCCTGGGCGGTGCCCGGATAAACACCGGCCCGTATCAGCGCCAGCACCAGTTCGCGGTAGCACAAAAGGCAGTCGCGTCCGGTGGAAGACAGGCCCAGCGCATCGGCAACGAGCTTGTCGCTGTGCTCGACCAGGTGGCGCATGAGCACGGCGTGATAGGGCGCTACCAGCCCGGTATCGTGCATGGCTCGGGCGAACCCCGTGGCCTCCGCCTGCAGGGCGGCGTGGTCCATGCCTTCCAGGCGCTGGCGGTATATCTCGACGCCGGGATCTTCCTGGCAGGCCTGGGTAGGGCCAAAAAGCGCGCTGACCAGCCGCGCCGCCCCCTGGCCGCTGGCGCCAAGATCGATGGTCGGGTCGGCCTGGCACAGCGCCACCTGGGTGATCATCTGCTTGATGGCCTCGGTCTGGAGCGGGCGCTGCTGCAGGATGCGCCAGACTTCCTCGATCAGCGTGTCGATGATGTGCTCGTAGCCGATCCGCGCGGCCAGGTGCTGGAACAGGTGGCGCGAGATCAGCGCCAGCCGACCCTGGGCCTCGCGCTCGGCTTCCGTGGGCGGGGTGAACAGCAGCCGCAGGTTGAGCGCCATGGCCTGGGTCAAATAGCGGTGAGCGTGCTCGGCGGACACCTGTGGGTGGGCGAACCCGGCCTTGGCCACGGCAAGCAGACGCAGTTCGCTCAGCGCCTCGATGACCACCACGTTGGCGTCGGCGCTCTTCAGCGCCTGGCTGGTCAGCGAAGGCAGCAGCTGTTGCGGGGCGGCCCAGTCGGTGCCGTCGAACACGGCGGCGTTTTCCAGCGCCTCGGCGCGGGCCTCGAGCGCCGCGCAGCCGCCCTCGGTGAGAAGCAGCCGCCGCGCCGTGTCCAGCACGCGAGGCAGCCTTGCGGCTTTGTTGAAGGCAAGGGCCTCCCGCAGCAGGCTCAGTGCCTCATCAAACTTTTCCACCAGCCCGTCGAGCTTTGCCGCCTCGCTGGAAGCGGCAGTGGAAGATGGGTTGTTTGCCGTAGTCACGGTGACTCCTTGTCCCAGCCGGTGAGGGGATTATACATAGAAGTCGAGATCTTCCTGATGTTTCAGCAGATCGCGCATGGTGTGAGCGTCGTCGCCCCGGAAGTAGACAAGCCCCCAGTGGGTGCCGAAGGCCGTGCGCTTGGTCACGGTTTCTTCCAGGGGTGAGGTGAGCTCGTGGGATTCGAAGTAAGGGTGGTCTTCCACCTCTTCGGGCAGCTCCAGCCGGCTGACCACGCGACGGCGCGGATAAACGCCGAAGCAGCCGGCAAAGCCGTCGGCGTCGACCACTTCCCGGGGGAAGAATTCGGCCACCTCTTCCGCTGTGGCGCGGGGGTCGAACACCAGCATGGAGGCCTGATAGGCGTTGAAGCCGTAGACCCGCTCCAGAAGCTCGAACACCTTGAAGCCCGGCGGACGATAGGCGACTTCGCCGAAGTACATCTCGCCGTCGCTGGTAACGAAGTATTCCGGGTGGATCAGCCCGAAGCCGATGTCGAAGGTCTTGATCAGCTTCTCGATCTGGGCGGTGATCTGCTCGCGGTACCGCTCAAGCTCCGGCGAGGCGGGGACGAAGACCGAATAGCCCAGGGTGACGTACTCGGAAAT
Source organism: Halomonas piscis (assembly GCF_031886125.1). Lineage (NCBI taxonomy): Bacteria > Pseudomonadati > Pseudomonadota > Gammaproteobacteria > Oceanospirillales > Halomonadaceae > Halomonas > Halomonas piscis. The sequence goes on along the minus strand of NZ_CP119391.1, from coordinate 2,238,779 downwards.
ATTCAAAAAGGCGATCTTGCCGTCGTGAATCCACGCCTCCACGGCGAATTCCCAGCCGTCCAGGTGCGACTCCATCAGCACCGGAAACTCTTCTTCGGGAATCAGGTCGACTTCTTCCGGCGTGCGGATCACCCGGTGGCCCAGGCAGCCGGCCTTGTCGAACGCCTTGAGGTGAATGGGGTCGTTGGGGTCGCCGTCGAGCTTGAGCAGCGTCTGATTGACGCGCTTCAAGAAGCGCACCACGTCGTCCTTGTCGTGGGCCTCCTCGAAAATGCCCACGCGAATGCCGCCAAGCTGGGCGCGACGCTTCATCAGCGCCTTGTCGCGCAGCAGCAGCGACTGGCCGTAGAGGCGCGGGTTGTCGAGCAGCACGGAATTGATGGCGCCGGCCCACTCGACGGTTTCCTCAAACAGCGGAATGGCCACGTTCACGCCCCGGTCCCTGAGGGTTTCGGCAATTTCCATGGAGCGGTCGTTGAGCCGCTCGAAATCCCAGGGCACATAGGGAATGTCGTGCTCCCGGCAGTAGTCCTCTGCCCAGGGCGGCGCCACGACGACATAGCGCCGGTCAAAGTTTTCAGCGGCTTCAATGGCGTTCAGGCTCCAGCCAAGAAGAGCGATATAACCTTTGTCAGTGTTTTTTTCCATGGTCCAGCTCCTTCTTCCTTTGCCGATGGGCAGGGTGCCAAGACGTCACGCTAGCGCACCCGTAAGCTCCACTTTAGGCGTATCCGGGCTTCGACGCGAGCGTTGTATTGCCGCTGCGCTAAACGCCCGCCGGTAGGCAGCGCCGGCGTGTGTTAATCTGGCTGCCTTTCAGGGGCTGTGCATGCGCAAGGGGCAGCATCCGAGTAGCTGCGCCGGGGCGGCGAATTCGGTAACGTGTGCGGTCAGCGTTTTCATCAGGATGTTTCACATGCAAGCAACGACGTTTCGTTTTTCCTGCCGGGCCGCGCTGATCGGCCTGTTGATCGGCCTTGGCAGCGGCCAGGTTCTTGCCCAGGAGAGTGCGGCCTGGGTGTCTGAAGAGCTCACTACCTATGTACGCTCCGGGCCCACCGACGGCTACCGCATCGTGGGTACGCTAAGCGCCGGCGAAAAGGTGGAAGTGCTGGAAACCAGCGGCAAGTATACCCGGGTAGAGAGCCAGTCAGGCGATACCGTCTGGATCCTCAGCGATGAGCTTCAGGACACGCCCAGCGCCCGGGAAAAACTGCCCCGGCTCGAAACCCGAGTGGCCGAACTCACCGAAGAGCTCGACAGCATCAACGCCACCTGGGAAGAGCGCGTGGCAACCATGAAACAGAATCTTGACACCCGGGCCCAGCGCATCGACGAGCTCGAGGCGCGCAATGACGAGCTCGAACGGGAGGCCGACACCATGCGCAAGCAGTCGCGCAAGCTGAATGCCCGCCTGGAAACCCAGGAAGAAGACCTCTTGATGCGCTACTTCATGTATGGCGGCGGCGTCGCCGGTGCCGGCCTGCTGGTCGGGCTGATCGTGCCGCACCTGCCGCGCCGGCGCAAAAGGCGCGATCGCTGGTTTTGATGAGACAGGTTTGATGAGGCAGGTTTGGTGAACCTGCCTGGTAAGGCGGTTCTGGCAAAGCGCTTTTTTGATAAGGCGTTTTTGATAAGACACGGGGCTTTTCATGACGGGGTCAGGCGATGACGGAGCAGTGGCTCAAGCGCTGGCGCGAAGGGCGCATCGGCTTTCATCGGACAACGCTGCATCCGGCGCTTGAGCGCTACTGGCTGACGCTGGACGTGCCCCGGACGGCCAAGGTGCTGGTACCGCTGTGCGGAAAAAGCGTGGATATGCGCTGGCTGGCCGATGCCGGACATCCGGTACTGGGCGTGGAAATTTCGCCGGACGCCATCGAGCAGTTTGTGGCCGAGCGCCGCCAGGACGTACTGCGTTATTACCAGGCGGGCTTTGATATCGTGCGCCAGGGCAGTATCGAACTGTGGCTGGGGGATTTTTTCCACCTGCATATCCGCCAGGTAGCGGAGATCGAAGCCTTTTATGATCGCGCCTCGCTGATCGCGCTGCCAAGGCCCACGCGGCAGCGCTATGCCTTTCACCTGGCTCAGCTGGTGCCCCCGGGCGCTCGAGGGCTGCTGGTCAGCCTGACCCGGGGAGAGGCGGATGCCGGCCCGCCCTACAGCGTGTCTCACGAAGAGGTCGAGCAGCTTTTCTCGCCCAACTTCCGGCTGACGTTTCTGGAGCAGGGGCCGCCCGACGCCCGCGGCTTTATCGAGAGCACCTGGGCGCTCGAGCGCCGCGGCCCCATTGGCTAACGCGCCAGCAGCGCGCCCAGCTCGCCGTCGTTGAAAGCGCGATCGAGCGCTTTGCCCAGCAGCGCGTTGAGCATCTCGGTATTTTTGTCGGCGCCGGGCTTGAGCGCGTATTCCTGGGTGCGGCTCGAGGTATAGGTGCCGGTATAGGTGGTGCCGTCATTCCTGGCGACGGCGCGCAGCACGCCTTCGAGCCTGGCTTCGTCAAGGCCGGGGTTGGCGCCGTCGGCACGGGCATAGTTCAGCCGGGCAAGCTCCAGGGTCAGCGTGGGGCGGCCTTCGGCCTGCTGACTGACCGGAGTGAAGCCCATGTCGCGAACGGCGCGCTCGGCTTCGCGCTGAAGCTTGGGGATCAGGGTATGGCTGCTGACGGTAATCCGGGAATTGGACATGCCGCCGCCGCTACGCTGGCCGATGACGTCGCTGTCGCGCCCGTCCTGGGCGAAGACCGCGACTTCCTGGCCGTTGCCCACCTGGGCCACCGGCGCGCTGCGTTCGGGGGTGACCTCCAGGTATTGCGGGCTTGAGCAGCCGGAAAGCCACAGGCCGGTGCAAAGCAGAGTGATGCTGAGGAGGAAGGAACGTCGCTGCATGGGGGGACTCCGCTGGTTATTGTGGGTCAATGAGTGAAGCCATGCGCGCATTCTAGACGCAAAACGGCCCGCCGGGTAATACCACGGGCCGTTAGCGCTCAGGCCGCGTGGGAGGCGGCCGGGGCGACAGCCGCCTCGGCAAAGCGGTGCCACTGGCGCGGGTGGGCAAACAGCCGCCTGCCGCGGTGCAGGTTCAGCCGCTCGAAGTCGGCGTGGCGCACGCTGGCAAGCCAGGGCCTGGCCAGCCAGTCGGCCTCGAGCTCCACGCGCACCTCGGCGCCCACCGGCGAGACCGCGGTGACGGTCACCGGCAGATGGCAGCCGGCCTCGGGCTGTTCGGCCAGGCGCACCTCGTGGGGGCGCAGCAACAGCTCTTCGTGGTCGTCGGGAAGATCAACCGAAAGGCGCGCGTCGCCGCAGGTCAGCACGCCGCTGCGCACCTCGCCTTCGAGATGGTTGACATCGCCCAGAAACTCGAACACGAAGCGGTTCTGCGGCGCGCGATACAGCGTTTCCGGGGTGTCGATCTGCTCGATGTTGCCATCGCTCATCACCACCACGCGGTCGGAGAGCTCGAGGGCCTCTTCCTGATCGTGGGTGACGAACACGCTGGTGAAGTTGAGCTCTTCGTGAAGATGGCGCAGCCAGCGGCGCAGCTCCTGGCGCACCTTGGCGTCGAGCGCGCCGAAAGGCTCGTCGAGCAGCAGCACGTCGGGCTCCACGGCCAGCGCCCGGGCCAGCGACACGCGCTGCTGCTGGCCGCCGGAGAGCTGGGCCGGGTAGCGGTTGGCAAGATGCTCGAGCTTGACCATTTCCAGAAGGCGAAAGACCCGGGCGCGGATCTCGCTGCGCGACGGCCGGCTGCGCCGGGGCATCACGGTGAGGCCAAAGGCGACGTTGTCGTAAACGCTCATGTGGCGGAACAGCGCGTAGTGCTGAAAGACAAAGCCGATGCGCCGGTCGCGGACGTGGACGTGAGTCACGTCGCGCTGGCCAAAGAGAATGCGCGCCGGGGTGCGAGCATCCGAGCGGTCGGGGGTTTCCAGCCCGGCAATGATGCGCAGAAGGGTGGTCTTGCCCGACCCCGAGGGGCCCAGCAGGCCCACCAGCTCGCCTTCGTGAATATCCAGGTTGACCGGTTCCAGCGCCCGGGTAGGGCCGAAGTGCTTGCCGATGTTGTCCAGACGGATGCTCATGGGTGGGTCTCCCGGCGCGATGCGCGCCATTCAAGGCCGGCCTTGGCCGCCAGGGTGAAAAGGGCGATCAGCGCCAGCAGCGCCGCGCTGGAGAAGGCGCCGACCGTGTTGTAGTCCTGATAGAGCTGCTGCACGTTGAGCGGCAGGGTGTTGGTTTGCCCGCGAATGGCGCCGGACACCACCGAGACGGCGCCGAACTCGCCCACCGCCCGGGCGTTGGTGAGAATCACGCCGTACAAAAGCGCCCAGCGGATGTTGGGCAGGGTAATTCGGCGAAAGACGGCAAAGCCGCCGGCGCCCAGGGTGACCGCGGCTTCTTCCTCGCGGCTGCCCTGGGCCTGCATCAGCGGGATCAGCTCCCGGGCGACGAAGGGGCAGGTCACAAACACCGTCACCATGAGAATGCCCGGCCAGGCAAACATCAGCTGGATGTCGTGGGCGGCAAGCCAGGAGCCGAGCCAGCCGTTGCGCCCGTAGAGCAGCAGGTAGACAAGCCCCGCGACCACCGGCGAGACCGCAAAGGGAATATCGATCAGGGTCTGTAAAAGCCGGCGGCCGGGAAACGTAAAGCGGGTGATCAGCCACGCCAAGGCGACGCCGAACACCAGACAGATGGGGATGGTCATCACCGCGATGCCCAGGGTGAGAAAAATCGCGTGGAGGGTATTGGCCTCGGTCACGCTTGCCCAGAACACGCCCACGCCCTTGGCAAAGGCCTGGGCAAAAATCGCCACCAGCGGCAGCGCGAGAAAGGCGGCCGTGAGCAAAAGCGCGGCGCCGATCAGCAGCCGGCGAACGCCGGGGGCGTCTCCGATGCGTTGCATTAGCCTTTTCCTCCGTGCAGGCGGCGAACGAAGCGGCCCTGCCAGACATTGATGGCGAGCAGCAGGGCAAGCGAGACGAACAGCAGCACCGAGGCAATGGCCGAGGCGCCGGCGTAGTCGTATTCCTGGAGCTTGACGAAAATCATCAGCGAGGTGATTTCGGTCTCGTAGGGGGTGTTGCCGGCAATGAAAATCACCGCGCCGAACTCCCCCAGCGAGCGCACAAAGGCAAGCCCGGTCCCGGTGACCAGCGCCGGCCACAGGTGGGGCAGAATGACCCGGCGAAAGCCCACGCCGTCGCTGGCGCCAAGGGACATGGCGGCCTCGTCTACCTCGGCGGGCATGTCCTCGAGCACCGGCTGCACCGTGCGCACCACGAACGGAATGCTGGTAAACGCCATGGCCAGCGCAATGCCCACCCAGGTATAGGCGACCTTTATCCCCAGCGGCTCCAGCACGCTACCCGCCCAGCCGCTTTTGGCGTACAGGGTGGCAAGGGTAATGCCGGCAACGGCGGTGGGCAGGGCGAAAGGCAGATCCATCAGCGCATCCACCAGGCGCTTGCCGGGAAATTCGTAGCGCACCAGCACCCAGGCCAGCAAAAGGCCGAAGGCGGCGTTGACCAGCGCCGCCGCGCCGGCGGCACCGAGGGTGGTGGCGTAGCTTGCCGCGACCCGAGGGTCGCTTACGATCGCCCAGTATTCGCCCGGCGAGAGTCCGGCCAGCTGGCCGAAAAGACCGGTCATGGGCAAGAGCAGCACCAGCGAGATAAACAGCACGCTGATCCCCATGGACAGGCCAAAGCCCGGCAGTACGCGGGTGCTGCCGGAAAGGCGCCGAGGGAGTCTGATAGCCAAAGTGCTCATGGGACGTGCCTACCGGCGCTGCAGCTGATCGATCAGGCCGCCGCTTTCAAAGTGCTTTTCCATGGCCTGGTCCCAGCCGCCGAAAACGTCTTTGACTTCCAGCAGCCGAGTGTCGGGAAACTGGTCGGAGAACTCCTCGACCACGGTGTCGTCATGCACGCGGTAGTTGAAGTTGGCCAGCAGGCGCTGGGTGTCTTCGCGGTAGAGGTAGTCCAGATAGCCCTGGGCGAGGTCGACGTTGTCGTTTTTCTCGGCGTTTTCCTTGACCACGGCCACGGGAAACTCGGCGAGAATGCTGACCGGCGGCACCACCACTTCGTAGTCGTCGCTGCCGTACTCGCCGCGGATGTTGTTGACCTCGGACTCGAAGCTGATCAGCACGTCGCCGATCTCGCGCTCGATGAAGCTGGTGGTCGCCCCGCGGCCGCCGGTGTCGAATACCTCGACGTTGCCGAGGAAGGTCTTCATGTAGTCGCGAATTTTTTCCTCGTCGCCGTCAAGGCGCTTGTCGGCAGCCCCCCAGGCGGCCAGGTAAGTATAGCGGCCGTTGCCCGATGTCTTGGGGTTGGGGAAGACGATTTCCACGTCGTCGCCGGCCAAGTCGTCCCAGCTTTCGATGTTCTTGGGGTTGCCCTTGCGCACCAGAAACGCCGTGGTGGAATAGTAGGGCGAGGCGTTGTTGTCAAAGGCCTCTTGCCAGTCGTCGGCCACCAGGCCGGCATCCGCCAGCACCTGGACGTCGGTCACCTGGTTGAAGGTGACGACGTCGGCGCCCAGCCCCTGCATGATGGATCGGGCCTGGGCGGACGAGCCGTTGTGGGACTGGCTGACTTCAACGCTTTCGCCGTGCTCCTTTTCCCACCAGCTTTCGAACTTCGGGTTGATTTCGGCAAACAGCTCCCGGGCGATGTCGTAAGAGGCGTTGAGCAGTTCGCGGTCGGCGGCGTTGGCCGCGCCCGAAGCGCTGGCGGCAACGGCGACGGCGAGCAGGCTGCGCTTGAGCGTAGCGGCGGGACGGGGAAAGGCCATGCAAGGCTCCTGTAACGAGAAACGGAAGTAGAGATGAAGATGAGTGGGATAAAGACTAAAACCGGCCATGAGTAATTACAATCATATTTATTATTCGAATTTAGAATATATGTGTATCGCATTTGCCGGCCGCGGCCGCGCCTCTCGTCGCCTAGTCAGGCTCTGGTATCATTAGCCCTTTCAAAGCCACCCGCTCAAAAAAGCCCATGACCATGACCGCATCCCCTCATGCCCCGGCGCGCTTCTTCCGTATTGCGCCGTCGATTCTCTCCGCCGACTTTGCCCGCCTGGGGGAGGAAGTCGACAACGTGCTCGCGTCCGGCGCGGATATCGTCCACTTCGACGTAATGGACAACCACTACGTGCCCAACCTCACCATCGGCCCCATGGTGTGCAAGGCGCTGCGCGACCACGGCGTGACCGCGCCCATCGACGTGCATCTGATGGTCAAGCCGGTCGACCAGCTGATCAGCGACTTCATCGACGCCGGGGCGAGCATCATTACCTTTCACCCTGAAGCGTCCGACCACATCGACCGCTCGCTGCAGCTGATCCGCGACGGTGGCTGCCAGGCCGGGCTGGTGCTGAACCCGGCCACGCCCCTTGGCTATCTCGACTACGTCATGGACAAGCTCGACATGGTGCTGTTGATGAGCGTCAATCCGGGCTTTGGCGGCCAGGCGTTCATTCCGCAGACCCTTGCCAAGCTGCGCGATACCCGGGCAAAGCTCGACGCCTCGGGCTACGACATCCGCCTGGAAGTGGACGGCGGGATCAAAATTGACAACATCGCCGAGGTGGCCGCCGCCGGAGCGGATACCTTTGTCGCCGGCTCGGCGATCTTCAAGGCGCGCAGAAGTGAAGACCCCCACGATTACGACTCGGTGATCGCCAGGATGCGCGAGGCGCTGGCGCAGAAGCGCTCCGAATAATGCGCGAGAGGCGGCTTGGCAGGTAAGATGGCCGCAGACGAACCACCAGGATGAGCCCACCATGAATCAGGACGCAGGGCGTCACGACGCGGTAGCGGACAGGGCGCTGCACCCGCTGTTAGCCGGCAAGCGGCTGATAGCCTTTGATCTTGACGGCACCCTGATCGACTCGGTGCCCGACCTCGCGGCGGCGCTTGTTCGCGCGCTCGACGACGAGCGGCTGGCTTTGCCCGAGCGGGAAGACGTTAGCCGCTGGGTGGGCAACGGCACCCGCAAGCTTGTGGAGCGCGGCCTCGCCTGGGCGCTTGAAACTCCCGTTGAGGCCGTGGACGAGACGCTGGCGGCGCGGGTCCATGCTGCCTTTCTGAGCTATTACGGCGAAGCTCCGCACCGTCTGACGCAGCTTTACCCCGGCGTGGCCGAGACGCTGTTCGCTCTCAGGGACTCGGGCTTTGTGCTGGCGCTGGTCACCAACAAGCCCGAGCGCTTTGTTGCGCCGCTGCTTGAGCACTTTGCCTTGTGCGACGCCTTTTCCCTGTGCCTGGGCGGCGATAGCCTGGCGCGGAAAAAGCCCGACCCGCTGCCGCTTTGCCACGCCGCTGAGCGCTTTGGCGTGCCCGCCGGCCACTGCGTGATGGTGGGGGATTCCCGCCACGACATGGCCGCCGGCAAGGCGGCGGGATTTGCCACCGCCGCGCTGACCTACGGCTACAATCACGGCGAGCCAATCAGCGACAGCATGCCGGATGCGCTGCTGGACTCGCTGAGTGAGCTGCTGGCGGCCCCGGCCCGCACGTCTTCCATACGATAAGGAACCCTTGATGATGACTCCCGACCGCTTTGCCGAGCTGGCCCGCGCCGGCTACAACCGTATTCCCGTTGCCCGGGAGGTGCTGGCCGACCTGGATACGCCGCTATCGACCTATCTCAAGCTGGCCAACGTGCCCTGGACCTTTTTGCTGGAATCGGTGCAGGGCGGCGAAAAGTGGGGGCGCTACTCGATCATCGGCCTGCCCTGCCGGGAGCGCATCGAAGTGCGCGGCCATACCGTGCGCCATCTTCAGGACGGCGAAACCCAGGGGGTGACCGAAGTCGACGACCCGCTAGCGTGGATCGAGGAGTTCCAGGCGCGCTTCAAGGTGCCCAAGATCGATGATCGCCCGCGCTTTGACGGCGGGCTGGTGGGCTATTTCGGCTACGAGACCATCCGCTACATCGAGCCGCGCCTGGCCGACAGCGACAAGCCGGATCAGCTCGGCGTGCCGGACATCCTGCTGATGGTGTGCAACGACCTGGTGGTGTTTGACAACCTTTCCGGTCGGCTGACGCTGCTGACCCACGCCGACCCGGAAGCCGTGGATGCTCTGGCGACGGCCGAAGGGCATTTACGGCATCTGGAAAGCCGCCTGCGCGACGCCTATCAGCGACCGAGCGGGCAGGTCCAGGGCAAGCCGGAGGTTCGGGAAAGCGACTTTCGCTCCGGTTTTACCCAGGAAGGCTTCAAGGCCGCGGTGGCCAGGATCAAGGAATACGTCCGCGCCGGCGACATCATGCAGTGCGTGCCTTCCCAGCGCATGTCGGCTCCGTACCGCGCCGCGCCGCTGGACCTCTACCGGGCGTTGCGCAGCCTCAACCCCTCGCCGTACATGTATTACCTGAATCTGGGTGACCATCAGGTGGTGGGCTCGTCGCCGGAGATCCTCACCCGCACCGAGGAAGACGAAGTCACCGTTCGCCCCATTGCCGGCACCCGCAAGCGCGGCAGAACCGAAGCCGAAGACGAGGCGCTGGAAAAGGAGCTTTTGGCCGATCCCAAGGAGCTCGCCGAGCACTCCATGCTGATTGATCTGGGGCGCAACGATATCGGGCGTATCAGCGAGACCGGCAGCGTCAGGGTCACCGACAAAATGGTGGTCGAGCGCTACTCCCACGTCATGCACATCGTGTCCAACGTCGTGGGGCGGCTCAGACCCGGGCTCTCGGCCATGGATGCGCTGCGCGCCACCTTTCCCGCCGGCACCGTATCTGGCGCGGCGAAGGTGCGCGCGCTGGAAATCATCGACGAGGTCGAGCCGGTCAAGCGCGGCATCTATTCCGGCGCGGTGGGCTATCTGTCGTGGCACGGCAACATGGATACCGCGATCGCCATTCGTACCGCGGTGATCAAGGACGGAGAAGTTCACGTGCAGGTGGGCGCGGGGATCGTTGCCGACTCGGACCCGGAAACCGAATGGCAGGAAACCCTGAGCAAGGGCCGCGCGCTGTTTCGCGCCGTGGCCATGGCCGAGCGCGGCCTGGACGAACACTGAGGCGGCCCGGCCGGCGCCTGCGAGTGAGCAAAAGCGGGCCGGCCGGTCCGATGGGTGGGGGCGCCTGCGGCTACGGCGTCGCCACGCTACCGGCGGCGTTTGCCAGGGCGATCATGGGCGCGGGGTAGAGGCCCAGCAGGACCACCAGCACCGCCGCGCCGAGCACGACGAGGCCGCCGGCGCGCACCGCCCAGTCCGCCGAGGCGTCCCGGTGATGCATCCCCGGTTCGGCCAGGAACAGGGTGACGATCACCCGCAGGTAGTAGTAAAGCCCGATGGCGCTGCCGACGATGATGCCGGCGACCAGCCACCACTGCCCGGCTTCCACGCCCAGAGCAATGAGGTAAAACTTGCCGATGAAGCCTACGGTTGCCGGAATGCCGGCGAGCGAGAGCATGGCGACGGTCATCACCGCGGTGAGGAAAGGCCGGCGCCAGAACAGCCCGCGATAGTAGTGCAGGCTGCCGGCGTCGGCGCCTTCGGTGGCGCTTGACACCAGGATGACCACGCCAAAGGCGGCGAGAGTGGCAAGGATGTAGGTTATCAGATAGACCCCGCCGGCTTCGGCGGCCAGGCCGTCGGCGATGACCAGCACCAGCAGCATGTAGCCGAAGTGGGCGATGGAGGAATAGCCCAGCAGGCGCTTGAGATTGGACTGGGTCAGCGCCAGCAGGTTGCCGATCAGCATGCTGGCAAGCGCGAGCACCCAGAGCACCGCGTGCAGCCACTCGCCCTGAAACGCCGGGGCGCTCATCACCAGGCGCAGCATGATGATGAATACCGCGACCTTGCTGGCCGTGGCGAGAAACGTCGCCGCCGGCCCGGGCCCGCCTTCGTAGACGTCCGGCGTCCACAGGTGGAAGGGCGCGATTGACAGCTTGAAGCCGAGCCCCACCAGCATCATGCCGGCCCCGGCCAGCCCCCAGGCGCCGCTGCCCTGCGTGAGCGTTGCCATCAGCGCGGCAAGCTCGAGCTCGCCGGTCTGGGCGTATACCAGCGCCATGCCGAAGAGCAGAAAAGAACTCGCCGCCGCGGAAAGAATCAGGTATTTGATCCCGGCTTCCAGCGAACGGCGCTCGTGAAAGGCGTAGGCCAGCATGCCGTAAAGCGGCATGGACAAAAGCTCCATCCCCAGAAACAGGCTGGCCAGATGCCGGCTTGCCACCAGCACCAGCCCGCCCGCCGCCGAGCACAGCAGCAGCAGGTAAAACTCTTCCCGGGGCTTTTGGAACGTCTCGAAGTAGGCATGCGCCAGCACCGCGCAGGCAAGCGTCGAGGCCAGCACCAGAAGCCCGCCGAGGGCGGCCGGGCCGTCAAAGACGAGCAGCGTGGTTGTGAGCGGCAGTATGCTCAGCGCCGTGATCTGGGCAATCAGAGCAAGCGCCAGCCCCAGCACGCTCACGGCCACCGTGACGTGATGGTCGCGCCGCCAGGCGGTGCCCAACATGACGGTGATGGCCGTGGCGGCCACCAGAATCAGCGGAAGATAAGCGATAGCAAGCTTGGGCAACGGCATTAGCGAGCCTCCGGCAACGGTGAGCTTTGGGCGTCAAACAGCCGATGGATTTCCCCCATGGACGCGCCGGTAGTGTCCAGCAGCGGCTGCGGATAGAGGCCAACCCAGAGGATCAGCGCCACGATACCCAGCAGCATGCAGAATTCCCGAGCGTCCAGGCCTGACAGCGGCGTATCGTCCTGGGGCGGGCCGTAGTGCACCCGCTGCATGAGCATAAGGGAATATACCGCCGCCAGTACCAGCCCGACGCTGGCAAGCGCTACCACCCAGGGGGCGATGGCAAAGGTGCCGAACAGCACCATGAACTCGCCGACGAAGTTGGCCGTGGTGGGCATGCCAAGCGAAGCGGCAATCAGGAACAGGTACATGCCCGGCAAGCTGCCAAGCCGGCCCCAGAGACCGCCCATCTCCCCGATCTGGCGGGTATGCAGCCGCTCGTAGAGCTGGCCGCTCAAGATAAAGAGGCCGGCAGCAGAGAAGGCGTGGGCCACCATCAGCACCACCACGCCCTGGAGCGCAAGCTCGGTGCCGGCGTAGATGCCGATGAGCACAAAGCCCATGTGGGCAATACTGGTGTAGGCCACAAAGCGTTTGATATCGCGCTGGCCGCAGGCCAGCACCGCGCCGTAGAAAATGCCCAGCAGACCCAGCCCCATGGCCACCGGGGCAAACGCCTGGGAGGCCTCGGGAAACAGCGGCAGGGCAAAGCGCAGCATGCCGTAGGCGGCGGTCTTGAGCAGGATGCCGGCCAGGTCCACGCTGCCCGCGGTGGGCGCCTGGGCGTGGGCGTTGGGCAGCCAGCCGTGCAGCGGTATCACCGGCAGCTTGACGGCAAAGGCGATGAAGAACCCGAGCATCAGCCAGAAGGCAAGCGTGGGCGACAGCGCGGTTTCCTTGAGTACGGCATAGCTGAACGAGTACTCGCCGGTGTTGGCGTGGTGGGCAAACACCAACCCCAGAATCGCCACCAGCATCAAAAGGCCGCTTGCCTGGGTGTAGATGAAGAACTTGATCGCCGCGCCGATGCGGGTGCTGCCCTTGGAGCCGCTGTGGCCCCAGAGCGCGATGAGAAAGTACATCGGCACCAGCATCAGTTCCCAGAAGAAGAAGAAAAGGAAAAGATCGATGGCCAGAAACACCCCGACCACGCCGCCAAGGATCCACAGCAGGTTGAGGTGGAAAAAGCCGATGCGCCGGACGATCTCGTTCCACGAGCAGAGCACCGCAAGCACGCCGAGAAAGCCGGTCAGGGCGATCAGCACCAGCGACAGGCCGTCCAGCGCCAGATGGATATCGATACCGAAGCGTGTGATCCAGGGCAGGCGATACTCAATTGCCCACTGGGCGCCCGAGCCGTCCGTGGCGGGCAGCTGAAAGTTCAGCTGCACCCACAGCCACAGCGCAATCAGCAGCACGAAGAGCATGGTGGCAAGAGCAATCAGGCGCGTGGCCCGGCTGCCCAGGCGTTCGGCCTGCCAGCATAAAAGCCCCCCGACAAACGGGATGACGATCAGCCATACCAGTATCATAAGCGTTTATCCCTTTCAGGTTCCCTGGGTCACCAGCGCCAGACTCAATAGAATCAACGTCGCCCCAGCCACCATGGTGACGGCGTAGCCGCGCAGCTTGCCGGTCTGGGTCCGCGAAAGCCCCAGGTGCACAAGCCGCACGCACCATGCCAGCAGGCGGAAGAGGCCGTCGAACAGATCGCTCTGCAAAAGCCAGACCACGCCGCGATAGGGGCGCACAATGGTCCAGTCAAACACCAGGTCAAAGCCCCAGGCGTGGTGCCACAGCTGCCAGAGCCCGGCCCCCAGACCGTGGTTGGCCGGGCGCAGCCAGCCGCGCTTGAGGCCGAACAGCCACACCCCCAGAGCGATGCCGGCCAGAGCCGTAGCGGCGGCAACCAGCTCCAGCGCGCCGTGGCCGGCCGTGACGCCCTCTCCGGGGCCTGTTGGCAGCACGCCGCCGAGCGGCGGGGTAATCCAGGCGCCGAGAAACGTTGAGAGCACGGCGAGCACCACCAGCGGCAGGCCGTGGGCCAGGCCGCGGCCGGTGTCGGCATGGCGGGCGTTATCGCTTTTTGCCGCGCCGTGGAAGGTGCCGATAATCAGCCGCAGGGTGTAAAGCGAGGTCAGCAGCGCGCCGATCAGCCCGGCCGCGAGCAGGCCCTGCCGGTCGGCGGCCAGCGCCTGCCAGAGGATTTCATCCTTGCTGTAAAACCCGGCGGACACCAGCGGCAGGGCGGCCAGCGCCGCGCCGCCCACTATAAAGCCCATATAGGCCAGCGGCAGTTTGCGCCACAGCCCGCCGAGGCGGTGCATGTCCTGTTCGTGATGGCAGCTTATGATCACCGCGCCGGCGGAGAGGAACAAAAGCGCCTTGAAAAACGCATGGGTCATCAGATGGAAAATCGCCGTGTCGTAAGCGCCGACGCCCAAAGCGAGAAACATGTAGCCGATCTGGCTCATGGTGGAGTAGGCCAGCACCCGCTTGATGTCGGTTTGCGCAAGGGCGGCAAAGCCCGCCATGAGCAGCGTCAGCGCGCCGATCACGCCGGTGGCGTAAAGCGCGGCGGGCGCGAGCTCGAAGATGCCGTGCATGCGCGCGATCAGGTAGACCCCGGCGGTGACCATGGTGGCGGCGTGGATCAGCGCCGACACCGGCGTGGGGCCGGCCATGGCATCGGCAAGCCAGGTATGCAGCGGCAGCTGGGCCGACTTGCCCAGCGCCCCGCCGAGCAGCAGGAAAGCCGCCAGCTCCACCACGGTATCGCCCGACTGCCAGGCCTTTGGCGCAAGCTCGAGAATCTCGGCGATGTTGAGCGTGCCCAGCCGGGCGAAGAGCAGAAACATGCCGATGGCCAGAAAGACGTCACCGATCCGGGTAATGATGAACGCCTTGAACCCGGCCCAGCCGTTGGCGCTGTTGGTGTAGTAGTAGCCGATGAGCAGGTAGCTGCACATCCCTACGCCTTCCCAGCCGAGGAACAAAAGCAGCAGGTTGTCGCCCAGCACCAGCAGCACCATGCTGAACACGAAGAGGTTCATGTAGGTGTAAAAACGGGTGATGCCCGCCTCGCCGCGCATGTACCAGGCAGCGAACAGGTGGATGAAAAAGCCGACCCCGGTAATCACCCCGAGCATGGTCAGCGACAGGCCGTCCAGCGCCAGGCTGATGCCCGGCTGGAAATCACCCACGGCGATCCAGGTCCAAAGCGTCAGCTGCTCGGGGCCGTTCTCGGCAAAGCCCAGAGCGATCATCGCCGTGGCCAGGGCAGCCAGGCCGACGCTGGCCGTGCCCGTCAGCGCGCTGGCGCAGTAGCCCAGGGTCCCCCGGGAAAACGCCAGGATCAGCGTGCCCAGAAGCGGCAGCAGGAAGGTGAGCGGCAGCAGCACCGCCGTTGGCTGGGCTGTCGAGAGCGTTGTCAAGAAAGTCGTCAAGGGTTCCATCATCCGCGCATCCTGCTGGCCACGTCGAGGTTGAGGGTCTTGAAGCGGTGATACAGCTGGATCAGCAGGGCAAGCCCGACGCTTGCCTCGGCCGCTGCCAGGGTAATCACCAGCAGGAACATGACCTGGCCTTCCGGCTGTTCCCAGCCGGTGCCGGCTACGATGAAAGCAAGACCCGCGGCGTTGAGCATGACTTCAAGGCTCATCAACACAAAGATCATGTTGCGGCGGAACATCAGTCCGCCAAGCCCCAGGGCAAACAGCACGGCGGCAAGAACCAGGCCGTGTTCCATGGCGACGCCGTTCATGAGTCCTCCTTGGGGGTATCGGTGTCCGCCGGCTGAGGCTGGCCTTCGACATCGGCGGATGGCTGGGTCGCCCCTTTGCCTTTTCTGTTCGTGGGCATATCGCGCGGGGCGGGCGAGGGCGCGGCCACCGGGCTCAAGCGGCCCACGTGGGACGCCGTCACCAGGGCAGCCAGCAGCAGCAGCGCGCCAAGCTCCACCAGCAAGAGCCAGGGGCCGTAGAGCAGCGTGCCGGCGCCCTTGGCGGTAAGCCCGCCGCCGGTGATCACGGACTGGCCGTCGCCGCGCCAAAGAAGGCTGACCAGGGTCAGAAACAGTACCGCAGCCAGCAGCGACGGCCCCAGCCAGGTGCGCGCCTTGAGCCATTCGCGCTCCTGCTCGGCGGCGGCCTGGCCGAGATTGAGCATCATCACCACGAACACGAACAGCACCATGATGGCGCCGGCGTAGACGATGATTTCCAGAGTTCCGGCAAAGGGCGCGCCGAGGGCGAAAAACACCATGGCGACTGCCAGCAGCGACACCACCAGGTACAGCACCGCGTGTACCGGGTTGGGGTTGGCAATCACGCCCAGGGTGGCAAGCACCGCTGTCAGGCCGCCGAGATAGAAGGCAAGCTCCATGAATCCTCCCGTGTGGTCAAAGCGCCCTCAGGGCAGCAGCGTGGTGACGTTGATGGGTTCGGCCTCGTCTTCGCCCTGGCCCTTGTCCTTGCCGCTCACGGCAAGCCCGGCCACCTTGTAAAAGTGGTAGTCGTGGTCCTTGCCGGGGCCGTTGATCAAAAGGTCTTCCTTTTCGTAGACCAGCTCCTGGCGGCGATACTCGGCCATTTCGAAGTCCGGCGTGAGCTGAATCGCCGAGGTCGGGCAGGCCTCTTCGCACATGCCGCAGAAAATGCAGCGCGAGAAGTTGATACGGAAAAACTCCGGGTACCAGCGGCCGTCGTCTTTTTCCCCTTTCTGCAGCGCGATGCAGTCCACCGGACAGGCCACCGCACAGAGGTTGCAGGCTACGCAGCGCTCTTCGCCGTCAGGGTCCCGGGTGAGCACGATGCGCCCACGGTAGCGCGGCGCGAGGTAGGGCTTCTCTTCGGGGTAGTTGATCGTCTCGCGCTTGCGAAACGCGTGCATGAAGATGATTCCCAGGCTGCGCAGCTGGGACCAGGTGCCTTGTAACAGTTTTTTATACATGACGTTTCCTCCGTTGACGCCCGGTTACCCACGTTTTACGCCTGCATGGCGATTGGCTCAGTGCGTCCCCCAAGCGCGGCCCTACGCCGGCGCCGCGAGCAGAATAATGGCGCCGGTGACCAGCAGGTTGAGCAGCGTGAGCGGCAGACAGACAATCCAGCCAAAGGTCATGACGCGGTCGTAGCGCGGCCGGGGCAGCGCAGCCCGCACCAGAACAAACAGCAGCGTAAAGACCGCGGTCTTGAGCATGAACCAGACAATCGGCGGCAGGAAAGGCCCGTGCCAGCCGCCAAAGAACAGCGTCACGGTGAGCGCCGAAATCAGCAGCATGCCCACGTATTCGCCGATGAAGAACATGCCGAACTTCATGCTGGAATACTCGACGTGGTAGCCGTCGGCGAGCTCCTGCTCGGCTTCGGGCTGGTCGAAGGGGTGGCGGTGAGTGACCGCAAAGCCGGCGATGAGAAAGTTGCAAAAGCCCAGAAACTGGGGGATGACAAACCACAGGCCTTCCTGGGCGCTGACGATTTCGCGCAGGTTGAACGAGCCCGCGGTTGCCACGACGCCCATGAGCGAAAGCCCCATGAACACCTCATAGGAGATGGTCTGGGCCGAAGAGCGCATGGCGCCGATCAGCGCATACTTGTTGCCGCTGGACCAGCCGCCCAGCAGCACCGAGTAAACGTTGATGCCGCCCATGGCAAGGAAGAACAGCAGGCCGATGTTCCAGTCCGCCACCCCGAGCGTCGGCGTGATGGGGATGATCACGAACGAAAGCAGCAGCGAGGCCATGGCAATGGCCGGCGCCAGCAGGAAAATCGTGCGGTCGGCGAAGGGCGGAATCCAGTCTTCCTTGAAAAAGATCTTGAGCATGTCGGCGATCAGCTGCAGCGAGCCGAACGGCCCCACCCGGTTGGGTCCGTAGCGGTCCTGCCACAGCCCCAGCATCCGGCGCTCCACCACGGTGAGCAAGGCACTTATAAGCACCGCGACGAGCAGAATCGCCACGGCCTCGATCATGGCAATGGCCGTCGCCAGCAGCGTCGGGCTCAGCCACGCCGGGCGCAGGCCTTCAAGCATTGCCCATTCCATCAGCCTTCCTCCTTGCCCAGGGTGACCCAGCGACCGTTCGGCGCGCCGGGCATGACCCCGGCGGGCAGCGTCACCAGCCCGTCGGGCAGATGAGGCTCCACCTGCAGGGCGAGGGGCAGGCGCGTCTCGCCAAGGCACAGTGTCAGCGTGGTGCCGTCCTCGGCGTCAAGCGCCCGGGCATCGGCCGCGCTTAGCGTCAGGCGAGGCGTTGCCGTGCGTTCGACGATCGCCTCGGCGCGGGACGAGGTGGCCTCGCCGCCGAACAGCCGCGGCAGAACCCACAGCTGGAACTGGCCCTCGTGGCGGACAAAAGCAGCGGGGATAGCGTCGGCGCTGGGGTAGGCCGCGTCCGACGTGCTTTGGGCTCCGGTCACGCGAACCCCCGGATCGCCGCCCTGAAGGTGGCCGCCCACGCTGTCGGTGAACTTGTCCCACGCCTGAGGCGAGTTCCAGCCCGGCGCCCAGGCAAAGGGCACGTTTCGGCGCGGGCGTTCAAAGCCGCTGTAGCCCTCCATGGAAAAAACAAAGGGCGTCTCCGGGTCCTGGGGGACGCGCGGTTCGCTGACGGCGATGTCGGCGCGCATCGAGGTGCGCCCGCTGTAGCGGTGGGGCGCCCTTGCAAGTTTGAGCGTGCCGGGAAGCTCGGCGTGGCCGCCGGCCGCTTCCATGCCTTCAAGGGCCGGGTAGGCCGAGGCGCAGTCGGTCAGCACCCGGTCAAAGGATACAGGCTCGCTGGCGCTGCGCCCGAGGCTTGAACGCAGAGCGTCAAGCCAGCGCCAGCCGGAGTGGATGCGAGATTCCGGGCGCATGTGGCGCGGATCGTAAACTTGATAAAACCGCTGGGCGCGGCCTTCGAGGTTGACCACGGTGCCGTCGGTTTCGACAAAGCTTGCCGCGGGCAGGCCAAGAGTGGCTTGCTCCCAGGTCCGGGTGCGCTGGTGATCGAGCACGATCAGGCTATCGGCCGCCGTCAGGGCTTCGTTTACCCGGGCATTCGGCAGACGCTCGTAGAGGTCGTTTTCCAGCACGATGAGGGTGTCGGCGTGGCCGTGGGAGACGTGCTCGAGTGCGCGCTCCAAAGGCTTGCCGCCCATCAGCGCAAGCCCGGTGCTGTTGGCTTCCCGGCGTATGAGAAGCAGGCCGCCGCGCTGCGCTTGCCGGCCGGCTGTTTTCTGCGCCTTTTTCCGTTTCCCCAGCGCCCGGGCGACGCTGGCGGTGGCGTTGAGAACGGCAGGCGATTCAAGCGAGCCGCCGCTCACGATAAGCGGGCGCTCGGCGGCAAGTAGCGCCCGAGCGATATTGCCGGCCTGGGCCCGAGTGGCGTCGTCAAGGTCGCTGACCGCCGGCGCCTCGGCGTCGATCTCGTGAGCCACGGCAAAGCCCAGCCGAGCGATATCGTCCGGCGCCAGCTGCAGGCTTGCCGCGCTGATGTCGTCAAGGCCGGTGGCAGTGGGGTAGGCGATATAGAGCGGATGGCGGCTGTCCTGAGCCAGGGTTTTCACCGCCTCGGCGTTCCACTGAGGGATACCGCGCTCTTCGGCGAGCTCGTCGCGGATGCCGAGCACCGCCTGGCGCACGTTGAGGCCCAGCCGAGCGGCGCTTTGCAGCAGATCCTCGCCGAGGACCAGCACCGCGTCGTGATTTTCGACGTCGCGGGGCGTCGGCGTGGCCAGTGCCCCCTCGGCGTCGATGGCGGCCATGCGCTCAAGGCAGGCCTGCTCGGCAGCGGCGATGCCGGTGGAAAAGTTGTTCTCGCCCACCAGCGCCCTCAGCTGGTGGTTGCTTTCAAGGCTCGCCCGGGGCGAGCCGATGCCGATGACTCGCCGTGCCCGGCGCAGCAGGTCGGCCCCGCGGTCCAGCGCCGGGTCCACGTCGAGCTCTGTATGGGTGCCGTCATCGTGCCATTCCGGCCGGCGCGGACGATCGTCGCGGTTGACGTAGTCGTAGCCGAAGCGGCCGCGGTCGCAGAGAAAGTGGCTGTTGACTTCGCCGTTATAGCGATTTTCGATGCGCCTGACGCTGCCGTAACGCTCCCCGGGGCTGGTGTTGCAGCCTACCGAGCACTGATGGCAGACGCTGGGGGCGTACTGCAGGTCCCACTTGCGGGTGTAGTGGCGGGTGTGGGTCTTGTCGGTGAATACGCCGGTGGGGCAAACCTCGGTGAGATTGCCGGCAAAGGGGCTTTCCAGCACGCCTTCCTGGTAGCGGCCGAAATAGAGGTTGTTGTTCATGCCGAATACGCCAAGGTCCGTGCCGCCGGCGTAGTCGTTGTAAAAGCGCACGCAGCGATAGCAGTTGATGCAGCGATTCATTTCGTGGGCGACAAAGGGCCCCAGGTACTGGTTGCGGTGGGTGCGCTTGGCAAAGCGGTAGCGCCGCCGGCTGTGGCCGGTCATCACCGTCATGTCCTGGAGGTGGCAGTGGCCGCCTTCGGCGCATACCGGACAGTCGTGGGGGTGGTAAGTCATGAACCATTCGGTCACGCGGGCGCGAAACGCGTACGCCTCGTCATCGTCGATGGAAATCCAGCTGTTGTTGGCGGCGGGGGTCATGCACGACATCACGATCTTGCCCTGGGTGTCGTCTTCGTCCTTGTACTGCTTGACCGCGCACTGGCGACAGGCGCCCACGCTGCCCATGGCCGGGTGCCAGCAGAAGTAGGGGATGTCCAGCCCCAGCGACAGGCAGGCGTGCAGCAGGTTGTCGCTGCCGTCTACCGTATAGGCGTTGCCGTCCACATGAATCGTTGCCATCAGCTCACCTCTTCGTTTGCCGCCGCTGTATCCGCGCCGTCAGCCGCGGCGGTAACCCCCTCGACCTCTTTCTTGACAATGCCTGCTTCAAAGTCGGCGCGGAAATGGCGGATCGCCGACTCCAGCGGCATTGCGGCCCCCGGCGCGTGGGCGCAGAACGTGAGCCCAGGGCCGATGTTTTGCGCGTGCTCCTGCAAAAGTTCGATGTCGCCGGGCCGGCCTTCGCCGTGCTCGATGGCCTGGAGTATCTTCGCCGTCCAGTGCAGACCGTCTCGGCAGGGGGTGCACCAGCCGCAGGATTCCCGGGCAAAGAACTGCTCCAGGTTGCGCAAAAGGCCCACCAGGCTCTGGCGCTGACTGACCACGGTCAAAAGCCCCGTCCCCAGCCGGCTGCCGTACTGGCCGACGGTATCAAAGTCCAGCGCAAGCTCCAGATGCTCGGGCAGCAAAAAGCCGGTGCTGCCGCCGCCGGGAAGCCAGGTTTTCAGCGTGTGCCCTTCGCGCATGCCGCCGGCGCGCTCCATGATGTCCCAGCCGCTGGTGCCGATGGGCAGCTCCCACAGGCCGGGTTTGTTGACCAGCCCGGAAACGCCGTAAAGCTTGGTGCCGCCGTCGCCGCTCAGGTCGCCGGACAGCGCCTGATACCAGTCGGCGCCGTGCTGCATGACCGCCGGGGCGTTGCACAGGGTTTCGACGTTGTTGACCACGGTGGGCTTGCCCCAGGCGCCGGACTGGCCGGGAAACGGCGGCTTGGCCCGGGGGTTGGCGCGCTTGCCCTCGAGCGAGTTGATCAGCGCGGTTTCCTCCCCGCAGATATAGCGCCCGGCGCCGGTGTGCAGGGCGATGTTGAAGTCAAAGCCGCTGCCGGCGACGTTATCGCCCAAAAGGCCGGCCTCGCGCGCCTCCTCGATGGCTATTGCCAGCGAGCGCGCGGCTTCGACGTACTCGCCGCGCAGAAAGATATAGCCGTATTTCGAGCGGTTGGCGTGGCCGGCGATGATCATGCCTTCGATCAGCAGGTGTGGCTGCTGCTCCATGAGCATGCGGTCCTTGAAGGTGCCAGGCTCCATTTCGTCGGCGTTGCACACCGTGTAGCCCCGCGGCAGGTTCTCGCCCACCTGGGTCAGGCTCCACTTGACCCCGGCGGAGAAGCCGCCGCCGCCGCGACCGCGAACGTTGGCGGTTTTCATCGCCTCGATCACATCTGCAGGATCCATGGCCAGCGCCTTCTCGGCGCCTGCGTAGCCGTTTTTCTGCCGGTATTCGTCAAGCCCGATGCGCGAGCCGTCGTCGTGGAGCCGCCAGGTCAGCGGGTGCGTCTCCTCGCGGCGCTCGTCGGCGCCCTGGCGCAGCTGGCTGTGATAGCGCAGCCGGGAGTTTGCGGGAATTGCCGTCATGGATACGCCTCCAGAAGCTCGCTTAAGTCACTCGGCGCAATGGGGCCAAAGGTGTCGTCATCGATCATCATGGCCGGCCCGCGATCGCAGGCGCCCAAACAGCAGGTGGGCAGCAGGGTAAAGCGGTTGTCCTTGGTGGTTTCGCCAAAGCGGATGCCCAGCCGCTGGCTTAGCGCGGCGCTGAGCTCGTCATAGCCGGTCAAAAAGCACGAGCTGCTGTCGCAGACGAGAATCACGTGGCGGCCGACCGGCTGACGGAAAATCAGATTGTAAAAGGTGGCCACGCCTTCCACGCTGCCGGGGCCGACGCCGAGTACCTCGGCGATGGCGGCGATGGCGCCGTCGGGCACCCAGCCGTGGCGTTTCTGAACGATTTTCAGCGCCTCGATGCACGCCGCCTGGGGCTGCTCGTAGTGGGCGCGCTCCTCGAGCATGGCGCGGCGATCGTCGGCGTGCAGCGCGAAGCCGTCGCCGTCGGTGGCGATGGGAGCCGGCGTGCCGGTTGCCGCGTAAAAACTGTCAGACTGGTTTACAGACATCGTTACCGCTCCCCCTAGTTAGCGATCCACGTCGGCCATGACGAAATCGAGGCTGCCCAGATGGGCAATCAGGTCCGGCACGAAGCCGCCGCGCATCAGCGCCGGAATTTGCTGCAGGTGCGGGAAACTCGGCGTGCGGATGCGCGTGCGGTAGCTCATGGTGCTGCCGTCGCTGGTCAGGTAATAGCTGTTGATGCCCTTGGCGGCCTCGATCATCTGTAGCGACTCGTTGGCCGGCAGCACCGGCCCCCAGGAGACCTGCAGAAAGTGCGTGATCAGGGTCTCGATGTGCTCGAGCATGCGCTCCCGGGGCGGCGGCGTGGTCAGCGGATGGTCGGCCTTGAAATCGCCTTCGGGCATGTGGTTGATGCACTGCTGGATGATGCGCAGGCTCTGGCGCATTTCTTCGATGCGCAGCTGGCCGCGGTCGAAGGCGTCGCCGTTGTGCCCCAGCGGAATCTCGAAATCGAAATTCTCGTAGCCGGAGTAGGGGCGCTTCTTGCGCAGGTCGAAATCGCAGCCGGTGGCGCGCAGGTTGGGGCCGGTTACCCCCCAGGCCAGGGCGTTGGCGGTGTCGAAGGCGGCGACGTGGCGAGTCCGGTCGCGCACTACCGAGTTTTCCATCATGACGCGCTCGTATTCCCTGAGCCGCGCCGGCATCCAGTCGACGAACTCCTGCATCAGCCGGTCCCAGCCCCGGGGCAAGTCCTGCATCAGCCCGCCGATGCGGAACCACGCCGGGTGCATGCGAAAGCCGGTAATGGCTTCAATGACGTGGTAGGCCTTCTGCCGGTCGGTAAAGGTGAAGAACACCGGCGACATGGCGCCCAGGTCCTGCAGGTAGGTGCCCAGAAACAGCAGGTGGCTGGTGATGCGGAAAAGCTCCGACATCATCACCCGCACCGTGGCGGCGCGGTCGGTGACCTGGATGCCGGCCAGCTTTTCCACCGCCAGTACGTAGGGCAGGTTGTTCATCACCCCGCCGACGTAGTCGATACGGTCGGTATAGGGGATAAAACTGTGCCAGGACTGGCGCTCGCCCATCTTTTCCGCGCCGCGATGGTGGTAGCCGATATCCGGCACGCAGTCGATGATTTCCTCGCCGTCCAGCTGCAGCACAATGCGAAACGCGCCGTGGGCGGAAGGGTGGTTGGGCCCCAGGTTCAAGAACATGAACTCGGCGTTGTCGCGCTCGCGCTGCATGCCCCATTCTTCGGGCACGAAGCGCATCGCCTCCTGCTCCTTGTCCTGGCCCTCTACGGTGAGCGTGTAAGGGTCAAACTCGGTGGCCCGGGCGTGGTGATCCTTGCGCAGCGGATGGCCGTTCCAGGTCGGCGGCATGAGGATACGCCGCAGATTGGGATGGCCGGCGAACTCGATGCCAAACATGTCCCAGACCTCGCGCTCATACCAGTCGGCGTTGGGGTAGACCGCAATGACCGTGGGCAGGGAGAGATCGCGCTCGTCCAGCGCCACCTTGAGCATGATGTCGCGATTGCCGGAGACCGACAGCAGCTGGTAGACCACGGTATAGTCCGCGGCGGGCAGGCCCCCGCGGTGGCCGCGGATACGCTCGTCCACCGCGGTGAGATCGTAGAGCATCTCGAACGGCTCGGGCAGCCGACGCAGCGCGTCGAGCACTTCGACAATGGCGTCGCGGCGCACCCAGACCACCGGCATGCCGGCAAGCGTGGGCTGCTCGCAGTGAAGCTTGTCGCCGAAGCGCTGGCGTAGCGTATGGACAATCGCGGCGGAGGCATCTGTGCTCATGGTGGTGCAGGTTCTCCTTGGCTAAAGGCGGTGCCGCCCGGCTTTGGGCGCTAAACGCTGTCCGGCGTGCGCAGCTCGGTGGCCTGGATCCGCCGATCGCGGTGTTTCTCCCGCTGAGAGGGCATTTCCGCACGGTAAACGCCCTGGTCGCCGACCACCCAGGACAGCGGGCGACGCTCCTCCTGGATCGAGTCCTGAAGCAGCTGCAGCCCCTGCAAAAAGGCCTCCGGGCGGGGCGGGCAGCCGGGCACGTAGACGTCGACGGGGAGGAATTTGTCCACTCCCTGAACCACCGAGTAGATATCGTACATACCGCCGGAGTTGGCGCAGGAACCCATGGAAATCACCCACTTGGGTTCCAGCATCTGGTCGTAGAGCTGCTGGATGACCGGCGCCATTTTCACGAAACAGGTGCCGGAGATCACCATGAAGTCCGCCTGGCGCGGAGAAGCGCGCAGCACCTCGGCGCCGAAGCGCGCGACGTCGTGGGGAGCAGTAAACGCCGTGGTCATTTCCACATAGCAGCAGGACAGCCCGAAGTTATAGGGCCAGAGGGAGTTCTTGCGCCCCCAGTTCACCGCCGAGTTGAGCACCTCTTCCAGCTTGCCGGTAAACACGCTGCGGTGTACCTGCTGCTTCATCGGGTCGTCGACGCGCTGGCGCTCGCCCAGCGGATAGCGGTCATTCTGCTGCGCCATGGCGTCGTCGGCCCGGGTCAGGGTATATGCCATGTCATGCCTCCCGACTGAAATCGTTGAGTGACGGCCGGAAACGTTTCGGCCCGGGTGCTTGCTTAATGCCGGTAGCGAGTGGAGCCTGCGCCGCTTCAGCCGCGCCGCGCGCTTCCCCGGTGCATTCGTTCGCTGCCAATCGGCGCCCAGTCGAGCGCGCCGGAGCGATAGTCGTAGATCAGCCCGGCAAGCAGGATGCCAATGAAAACGGCGGCTCCCCAGAAGCCCGGCCAGCCCGACTCGCGTACTGATACGGCCCAGGCAAACAGGAAGACGGCTTCAATATCGAAGATCACGAACAGCATCGCCACCAGGTAAAACTGGATGGAGAAGCGCTGCCGGGCGTCACCGGCGCCAAGGATGCCGCTTTCAAACGGAACGGGCTTGCTGCGCCCCTGGCTGCGCCCGCCCAGCAGCGCCGAGGCGCCGATCATGAACGCACACAGCAAAAAAACGGCCAGGACAAAAAGCCCGATGGCCCAGTACTCGGCGATCAACGCATTGGCACTGTCGAGTGGCATAAGGCGTACCCGTTACGGTGTCTGGGAAAGCTGTCCGGCGGCTCGTGACCTGGTTTCATGGGCGCCCTGCGCTAGCAGGAGCGGGACGTTGCGGGCCGGCGTGCTGCTGTCTTCGAGCACCTAGCTAAGCATTAAAGCAGGCGGTAGTTCAAGGGTAGCTAAAAGTCCGGACGCCTTGAATCGCCCCGGGGGCGGCCGGCTCCGTGCACCCTGGCGGCGGGGTGCGTTACACTCGTAGGACAAGAGCCGGCCGGTAGCAAGCGGGCCGCGAAGTCGATGAATAAACGCCTGGACGACCCGGCAAACAACAGGATGATGTGATGGCCAAACCGGCAAAGATCGTCATGATCGACAACTACGACAGCTTCACCTACAACATCGTCCAGTACCTGGGGGAGCTGGGGGCCGAAGTGCAGACCTGGCGTAACGACGCGGTCACCCTTGCCGACATTGACGCTCTGGCGCCGAGCCACCTGGTAATTTCTCCCGGGCCCTGCACGCCCGACGAAGCGGGCATCTCCCTGGAGGCCGTTCGCCACTTTGCCGGCCAGCTGCCCATTCTGGGCGTGTGTCTGGGGCATCAGGCCATCGGCCAGGCCTACGGCTGCCGCGTGGTTCGCGCCCCGGCAGTGATGCACGGCAAGACCTCTGCCGTGGGGCACACCGGGCAGGGCGTGTTTGCCGGGCTGGAAAACCCGCTGGAAGTCACCCGCTACCATTCGCTGGTCGTGGAGCGCGAGAGCCTGCCCGAGTGCCTGGACGTTACCGCCTGGACCCCGGACGACGACGTGACGCCGGGGCTGGTCATGGGGCTACGTCACCGCGAGCTGGACGTTGAAGGGGTGCAGTTTCATCCCGAATCGATCTTGACCCGCCAGGGCCACGGGCTTTTGGCGAACTTTTTGCAACGCGCTTGAACCGGCGCATCACCAGCACGAGGCCCACCTTTTCATGCAGATACGAGACGCAATCAATGCGCTGATGCGCCGCGAGAACCTGTCGTTTGACCGGATGCACGCGCTCATGCGCCAGATCATGACCGGGGACGCCAGCGACGCCCAGGTCGGCGCGCTGCTCATGGGGCTTGCCATGAAGGGCGAAACGGCTACCGAGATCGGCGCCGCCGCCCAGGTCATGCGCGAGCTGATGAACCGCGTCACGCCCGACGTCAAGGGCGGCGTGGTGGACATTGTCGGCACCGGCGGCGACGGTGCCAACCTGTTCAACGTTTCCACCGCCTCGAGCTTCGTCGCCGCCGCGGCCGGGGCGCGGGTGGCCAAGCACGGCGGGCGCAGCGTGTCATCATCCTCCGGCAGTGCGGATCTGTTTGACGTGGCGGGGATCTTTCTCAACCTGGATGCCGAACAGGTAGCCCGCTGTATTGAAGAGGTGGGCGTGGGCTTCATGTTCGCCCCCAACCACCATCCGGCCATGCGCCACGCCGTGGGGCCGCGCCGCGACATGGGCGTACGTACCCTGTTCAATATTCTCGGCCCGCTGACCAACCCCGCCGGCGCGCCCAACCAGCTTTTGGGCGTGTACGACCCGACCCTGGTGCCGGTACTCGCCGAGGTGCTGCAAAAGCTCGGCAGTCGCCACGTGATGGTGGTGCACTCGGATGACGGGCTGGACGAAATTTCCCTGGCGGCGCCGACGCAGGTGGCCGAGCTGAAAAACGGCGAGATCACCCAGTACCGCCTTACCCCGGAGGAGCTTGGCATCGAGCGCCAGGGGCTGGTGTCGCTGAAGGCCGACGGCGTGGAAGACAGCCTGCGTCAGGTGAAGGCCGCGCTGAGCGGCGAAGGGGCTCCGGCAGATATCGTTTCGCTCAACGCCGGCGCCGCACTTTACTGCGCCGGCGTGGCCGAGACGCTGAAGGACGGCGTACAGCTGGCGCGCAGCGCCCAGCAGGAGGGGCGGCCGCTGGCAAAAATGCGCGAGCTGTCGCGCTTCACCACCCAGTTCAAACCCCAATCCCAGTGAGATGACATCATGAGCGATCAGGCTAGGCCCACCGTGCTGACCCGTATTCTGGCGCGCAAGGACGAAGAAGTGGCCGAGCGCCGCCGGGCCGTGCCCGAAGCCGACCTGGTGGCGCTGGCCGAGCAGCAAAGCGCCCCGCGCGGCTTTATTCGCGCCTTGAACGGGCGCATGGCGGCCGGTGAGGCGGCGGTTATCGCCGAGATCAAGAAGGCCTCGCCGTCCAAGGGCGTCATCCGCGAAGACTTTGCTCCGGCCGCGATCGCCCAAAGCTACGCCGACGGCGGCGCGGCCTGCCTCTCGGTGCTCACCGACGCGGACTTCTTCCAGGGCCACGAGGATTTCCTCATCGCCGCCCGGGACGCCTGCCGGCTCCCGGTGATCCGCAAGGACTTCATCACCCACGGCTATCAGGTCACCGAGGCCCGGGCCATCGGCGCGGACTGTATCCTGCTGATCGTTGCCGCCCTTGACGATGCCAGGCTTGCCGAGCTCAACCGCCGGGCCCATGAGCTGGGCATGGACGTGCTGGTGGAGGTCCACGACGCCCACGAGCTGGAGCGCGCGCTGAAGCTTGACCTTGAGCTTGTTGGCATCAACAACCGCAACCTCCACACCTTCGACACCACCCTCGATACCACGCTGGATCTGCTCAAGAAAGTCCCCGAGGGCGTGACGGTAATCACCGAATCCGGCATCCACACCAGGGAAGACGTGGCCAAAATGCGTGCCCACAACGTCAACGGCTTTTTGGTGGGCGAGGCCTTTATGCGCAAGGAGAGCCCCGGGAAAGCACTTGAGGCGATGTTTTTCTAGGCTCATCGATCCTTCGATAATGTGTGGTGGGAGCGCCCAAAAAACGGGCGTAAACGCCATTCACTGCGCGAATATGGTTTACAGGCAGTCCCTTTCGCGGACGAAAGTCCGCTCCCACCCGGCTGGATAGCTCAGCGCCCGCAAGGCACCTTTTCAGCGGGCCTGAGAAAACATGCCGTGTAGCTGCGTGACTCAGCCCGTACGCTTCATGGCGTGAAGCAGCGCCTGCAGCGGGTGGGGCAGGGCAGCGTTTGAAAAGCGGCCGGCCTGGCTGCGGCAGGAGTAGCCGGTGGCCAGCAGGCGGCCTTGGCGCTCTTCGGCCTCGACCACGGGCTGCCAGGACTGGGCGTAGATGGTTTTCGACGTCTCGACGTTGCGGGTTTCGTGGCCGTAGGTACCGGACATGCCGCAGCAGCCGCTGGCAAGGGTTTCAAGCTCCAGGCCGAAGGCGGCGAAGACCCGCTGCCAGGCGCGGGGGCTTTGGGGCTCGCTGGTCTTCTCGGTGCAGTGGGACAGCAGCCGGTAGCCGCCTTCGGGGCCGGCAAGCGGGGCTACCGGGAGCGTATTCAGCCGGGTGGCCAGCCATTCCTGCAGCAGGTGCACCGGCGGCACGGCGTCTTCCCCCAGCGCCTTGACGTATTCCTGCCGGTAGCACAGCGTCATCGCCGGGTCGATGCCCACCAGCGGCACGCCGAAGTCGGCCAGGGTGCACAGGCGCCGGGCCTGTTTCTCCGCGGTGCGGTGGAACGCGCCGAGAAAGCCCTGGACGTCGAGCGGCTTGCCGTTGGCGGCGTAGGGCATGACAAATACCCGCAGGTTGAGTCGGGATAAAAGCTCGACCACGTCCATCACCAGCCTGGCTTCAAAGTGGGTGGTGAAGGCGTCCTGGACGATAATCACGCTGTTAGCGCGCTGCTGCTCGGTGAGCAGGCCGAGCGCGGTGGGCGTGGCGGGGCTGACGCCCCAGGCCCTGAGCTGCTTTTTCAGGCTCGCCCGGGCGATCGTCGGCGAGTCGCTCATGCCCAGCCCCCGGCGCATCAGGGTGTCCCCCAGGCGGCTGGTGAGCAGGCCGTTGTAGAGCGGCGCCACCTTGGCAAGGGTGGGCAGCAGAAACTCGGTGGTGCCGATCAGGTAGTCCCGCAGCGGGCGCAGGTAGCGGCCGTGGTAGACCTCGAGAAACTGCGAGCGGAACTGCGGCACGTTGACTTTCACCGGGCACTGGCTGGCGCAGGATTTGCACGCCAGGCAGCCGGCCATGGCCTCGTACACCTGGTGAGAGTAGTCGTCGCGGCCCCGGCGGCTCAGGGTGTTATAGGCGCGCAGCGGCAGATGGGCGATAAAGCCGCCGATGCCCTCGGCCTTTTTCTTGCGCGACTCTTCCACCACGTCGATGCCGGCTTCGGTTTGCAGCCGCAGCCACTCGCGGATCAGGCTGGCGCGGCCCTTGGGTGAATGAATGCGCTGGCGGGTGGCCTTCCACGACGGACACATGGGGTCGTCGACGTCGTAGTTGTAGCAGGCGCCGTTGCCGTTGCAGTACACTGCGGCGTCGTAGGACTGCCAGGCGCGCTCGTCGATGGTGCGATCAAGCTCGCCCCGGGTGGTGACGCCGTCGATGGCGAGAAGGGCGGGGTCGCTTTCCCGGGCGATCAGCCCGCCGTCGTGGCGGGGCGAGGCGATCTTGCCCGGGTTGAGCTGGTTGTGGGGATCAAAGGCAGCCTTGACCCGCTGCAGGCTGGGGTAGAGCTCGCCGAAGAATCGGGGCGCGTATTCCGAGCGAATGCCCTTGCCGTGCTCGCCCCACAAAAGGCCATGGTAGCGCTGGGTCAGCGCGGCCACCTCGTCGGAAATCTCGCGGATCAGCCGCGCCTGCTCGGGGTCCTTCATGTCGATGGCCGGGCGCACGTGGAGCACGCCGGCGTCGACGTGGCCAAACATGCCGTATTTGAGCTCGTGGCGATCCAGCACGGCGCGAAACTCGGCGATGTAGTCGGCCAGGTGCTCCGGCGGCACGGCGGTGTCTTCGACAAACGGGATCGGGCGCTTCTCGCCCCTGGCGTTGCCCAAAAGCCCCACCGCGCGCTTGCGCATGGCGTAGACCCTTTGCATGGCGCTCCGACCCTCGGCCAGGGTGTAGCCCAGCCGGGCAACGCTGGTATCCTCGCCCAGGTGGCGGGTAAAGCTCGCCACGCGTTCGGCCAGCCTTTCCGGATCGTCGTCGTTGAACTCCACCAGGTTGATGCCGCGAATGGGCGTGTCGCCGTCGGGGAAGAACTCGGCCACGCCGTCCCAGACGAAGTCGTCCATGGCCAGCAGCAGCACGGTGTCGTCGATGGTTTCGATGGACGTCGGCTGCGCCTTGCCCATCAAGGCCTTGGCATCCCTGAGAGCGTCCATGAAGCCCGAGTAGCGCACGTTGACCAGCGTCGAGTGGCGGGGGATGGGCAGCACCTTGAGCACCGCCTCGTTTAATAACCCCAGCGAGCCTTCCGAGCCGCACAGCAGGCTGTTGATATCCAGGTGGCCTGCGTCGTCGCGCAGGTGGGCCAGGTCGTAGCCGGTGAGGCAGCGGTTGAGCGGCGGAAACGTCGCGGCGATGAGCTCGGCCTTGCGATCGATGATGTCGGCGGCGGTGCGGTGAATAGCGCCGATCATGCCGCGCCGGGCGCAGGTGTCGCGCTCTTCGTCCGGCGCAAGGGCGTGGCTTGTCAGGCGCTTGCCGCCCAGCAGCACGGTGTCGAGCTCAAGCACGTGGTCCCGGGTCTTGCCGTATTCGCAGCTGCCCTGGCCGCTGGCGTCGGTGGAGACCATCCCGCCGATGGTGGCGCGGTTGGAGGTGGACAGGTCCGGGGCAAAGAAGAGCCCGTAGGGCCTGAGCGCGGCGTTGAGCTGATCCTTGACCACGCCGGCCTGGACCCGTACCCGGCGGTTTTCCACGTCGATCTCGAGGATGCGGTTCATGTGCCGGGAAACGTCCACCACCAGCCCGTCGGTGAGCGACTGGCCGTTGGTGCCGGTGCCGCCGCCCCGGGGAGCAAGGACGATATCGCGGTTGGGCACTTCGCCGGCAAGCTTGGCGATGCGCTCAAGGTCCTCGGCGTGGCGGGGGTAGAGCACTGCCTGAGGCAAGCGCTGGTAGATGGAGTTGTCCGTGGCCGCGACGGTGCGGCTGGCGTAGTCCGGGGCAATCTCGCCGTCGAAGCCGCTGGCCTTGAGCGCTTCGAGAAAGCGCACGTAGTCGGCGCTTGCGCGCTCGAGAGGGACTGTCTGCCGAGTCAGGGATGCAATCATGGGGTATCAGCACCGTCACAGCCGGAAAGCCGGAGATCAAAGGGAAGTCACCAGTTTAACGCAGCCGCTCCCGGGCTGCACACGGGCGCTACCTCAGGTCGGCGCGTCCGCCAGGGCCTCCTTGACGATGGCCGCGGAGGCTTCGGACATGGGCAGGGCAAGCGCCAGCTCCCGAGCCCGGGGCGACATCTTGCGCCAGGTTTTCTGGACGATGCGGATCAGGTGGTCGCGCTCGATGGTGCGCGAGAAGTCGGCAAAGTAGTTTTCCAGAAAGACCAGGCAGGCGCAGTCTTCAAGCGTCTGCACCTCGGCGTCGCGCTTAAGGCCCTGCTTGCGAATGATCCTGGCGGCACGCTCGGCCTCAGCCTCGGCGTAGCCGGCATCGATCATCAGCTTAGCCGTGGTCTCGCCGGCCCGGCGACTCTGGTCGCGGCGCCAGGTCAGGTAGCCCGCGCGGCCTTCGGGGTAGTCGGCCCGGGGCAGTCGCCAGCGCTCAAGGTGTTGGGCGCGCACGGCCAGGCGCAGAATCTCGCCTGGCTCGCCGTCAAGGTGTTCAAGCCAGGCGCTCATGCGCCGGGCGTAGACCAGCTCCTTGGGCTCGGCTGCGCCGTCCACCTCAACGGTGCGTGGGTCGCCGCGGTGAATTTCGTCAAGGGCGTTGAAAACGATCATGAAAGGCGTTGAGGCATCGCTGCGGGTCATGGTGTCTCGCGGTGGTGGGATGAGTTAAGAGGTGGAGCCAACCATAGCTCCACGACGGGCTTTTGCCTACAATGGCGGCCCTTGGCACGGGCGCTTGTTGCCGCCTGTCTTTCTGTTTTCAGCCCGGAGGATGACTCATGCTCGACCCGAAACTGTTGCGCGGAGATCTGGAGGCGGTGGCCCGGCAGCTGGCTCGCCGCGGCTATACCCTGGATACCGAAGGGCTTGCCGCGCTGGAGTCCCGCCGCCGCGAGCTGCAGACCCGGACCGAACAGCTGCAGAACGAGCGCAATACGCGCTCCAAGGCGATCGGCAATGCCAAGGCCAGCGGGGAGGACATTCAGCCGCTGCTGGATGAGGTGAGCGATCTGGGCGACCGGCTGGACGAGGCCAAGCAGGCCCACGCCGAGGTGCAGGAGGAGTGGGAGCACGCCGTCAGCGGGATTCCCAACCTGCCCCACGAGAGCGTGCCCGACGGCCACAGCGAAGACGACAACGTCGAGCTTCACCGCTGGGGGGCGCCGCGCGAATTTGATTTCGAGGTGCTTGACCACGTGGATCTGGGCAAGAAGTCCGGCTATCTCGACTTTGACCTGGCCGCCAAGCTCACCGGCGCGCGCTTTGCCGTGATGCGCGGCCCGGTGGCGAAGCTGCACCGGGCGCTGGCGCAGTTCATGCTCGATACCCAGACCGAGAGGCACGGCTACGAAGAGTGCTACGTGCCCTATATCGTCAACCGCGACTCGCTGGTCGGGACCGGGCAGCTGCCCAAGTTCGGCGAGGACCTGTTCCGCCTGGACGACGAACGCGAGTACCACCTGATTCCGACCTCGGAAGTGCCGCTGGCCAACTTCGTGCGCGACGAGATCGTCGAGGCTGAGGCGCTACCGCTGAAGCTGACGGCCCACACGCCGTGCTTTCGCAGCGAAGCCGGCTCCCACGGCAAGGATACCCGGGGCATGATCCGCCAGCACCAGTTTGACAAGGTGGAAATGGTGCAGGTTGTCGAGCCCGAGCAGAGCTATGAGGCGCTGGAGCAGATGCGCGACCACGCCGAAGCGATCCTGCAGGCGC
The DNA here is from genome assembly GCF_031886125.1 of Halomonas piscis. NCBI lineage: Bacteria > Pseudomonadati > Pseudomonadota > Gammaproteobacteria > Oceanospirillales > Halomonadaceae > Halomonas > Halomonas piscis. The sequence continues at coordinate 2,205,603 of NZ_CP119391.1, read as the reverse complement.
TGGAGCTGCCCTATCGCGCCATGACGCTGTGCGCCGGCGACATGGGCTTTGGTGCGGCCAAGACCTACGATCTGGAAGTGTGGCTACCCAGCCAGGAGACCTATCGGGAAATTTCCTCGATTTCCAACTGCGAGGATTTCCAGGCCCGGCGGATGCGGGCGCGCTATCGCCACCCCGCGGCGAAAAAGCCGCGGCTGGTACATACGCTGAACGGCTCCGGCCTGGCGGTGGGGCGCTGCCTGCTGGCGGTGCTGGAAAACCACCAGCAGGCGGACGGCACGGTCACCGTTCCCGAGCCGCTGCGGCCGTACATGGGCGGCGCAGAGTCGATTCGCCTTTAAGCGTCGCTATCACTTTCGTTATTGCTGTCTCTGCCGGCGGCGCTGTCTGCGTCGGCACTGCCTTCAAGCGTCCACTCAGCGGTGACCCCGGCCTCGATCTCAACGGTCCCGGGGCGATATTCCATAGCCGGTGCCGAGGCTTCGGCCTGGCTGCGCGAATCGGCGCTTGCGCTCATCATGCGCGGGGAAAAGCCCGGAGAGCGGGTTTCCTCGACGTGCTGCACGCGGCCAAGCTCTGACTCCAGGGTGTCTGCCATCAGCTCGGCCTTGTGGCGGGCCTTTTTCAGCGCCCGGGTCAGCGCCCTGTCGGTGGCGGCCTGGCGGTCCTTGAGATCAAAGGTCACGCCGTCGAGGCGGTTGACGTCGGCGGCCATCAGCGCGCCGAGCACGCCCTCGAGCCGGTCCAGGTCGTCGAGCTGAACGGTGATCGGACGCTCCAGCCGCGTGCTCGTCAGGGACTTGCCGTCATTATCCTGTCCGGTGCCTCGGGTCTCATCGCGGCGCGGGTGCACGCCCAGCGAGCCGGCGCTGATGGCGTCGCGGTCAATGCCGGCGCCGTCTTCAAGCGTGTCGATCAGGCTGGCGGCGCGCTCTTCCAGGGTGTCGCGCGCTTCCCGGCGGGCTTTCTGATGCCGTTGGCGCTGCTGTTCTTCAGCGAGGTCGACAGCGGGGGTATCCTCCCATAGCCGAGCGCGAACGGTGGCGCGATCGGGCGTTACCTCAACGGTGGACTGCGCCTGTACCACGATGCCCGGCGTACGGGCGCTGTCGGCCAGCGAGGAAGAGGCGGCGGTGAAAACGCCGAGCGCCAGCGAAAAAAGCAGCGCAATACGGCCACTTGCGCCGTTGTGACGGCGATAGCCAAGCGTATGATATCGCATGGAAAAACTGCCCCCTATAGTGAGAACTACGAAAAAGACGTTGCCGTGCCAAGCTGTCCTAGCTTGCCTTGCTGGCCCTAGTATGGCAGCCGTGGTGGAAGCGCGGCTGCTCTTGCACGATGGTTTCAATTTTTCCGTGCCGGTTTGAGGCATGCTGTGGCTCCTGCTGCCCAAGCCTTTTGGGCGCCGACGTTTTACGGGGCAGAAAAAAGGCGCCACTATCGGCCGGTAAGGCTAACAACGCTCTTCCATGCTATTGAATCATCCCCCAAGCCAACTACCAGAGACTCGCTAAATGCTCAACGAATCGGATCCGGGCTATCGCAGCATACCGCTTCACGCCACCCTGGCACTGGCCGCGCTGGTGATCATCGTTGCCGGCATGAAGCTCGGGGCTAGCCTGCTGGTACCGCTTTTGCTGGCGTTTTTTATCGCCGTGGTATGCACCGAGCCGGTGCAGTGGCTTCACCGCCGCGGGCTGCCCATGCGCGCTGCCGTCCTGCTTACGTTGCTGGTGCTGATGGGGCTGGTCACGCTGCTGGGGTTTCTCGTCGCCAACAGCTTCAGCACTTTTGTCGAGGCGCTGCCGGATATCGAGACCCGGCTGCGCCAGACCTACTGGCAGGCCCTCAATCAGCTTTCGGCGTTTGGCCTGGCGATTAATCCCAAGGAGATCGAGGCGCTGTTTGGCGGAGAAGGGGACACCACCTGGGTGCCCATGCTGCTAAGCGAGCTGGGCAACTTTTTCATGCAGAGCATGGTGGTGTCGCTGCTGGTGGTATTCATGATGTTTGAGACGCTGCATTTTCGGGGGAAGGTGTCGCTGGCGCTGGCCAATCCGGCGCCCAGTCTCGAGCGCTTTGCCGAGTTCAGCGTCACGCTGAAGCGCTACCTGGCGGTAAAGACGGTGATCAGCCTGACAACCGGGATTCTCATCTGGCTGGCCTGCCTGCTGGTGGGCGTCAAGTTTGCGCTGCTTTGGGCGGTGCTAGCGTTTGCGCTGAACTTTATTCCCAACATCGGCTCGGCGATTGCCGCGGTGCCGCCGGTTCTGCTGCTGCTGGTCAGTCAGGATGGCGGCATCGGCGAGGCGTTTTTACTCTCGCTTGCCTATCTGGTGGTCAACTTCGTGCTGGGCAATTTGGTAGAGCCGCGGCTGATGGGGCGGGCGCTGGGTCTGTCCACCCTGGTGGCGTTTTTGTCGCTGGTGGTGTGGGGCTGGATTTTCGGCGTGGCGGGGCTGTTGCTGTCGGTGCTCTTGACCATGACGCTCAAGATCGCCCTGGACAGCCATCCGCAAACCCGGTGGATGGCCCACCTCTTGGGGCCGGGCTCGCGCCTGGAGGGGGATGGAGAGCGCGGTTTGCGCCAGGCCAGGCGCCCGCCTTCGCGGCGCCGGCGAGACGCCGATGCCGATTGATGGCGAGCGAGAGGATTTGGGTTGACGTGCTCGAGCGACGCCTGGACCGGCCGCGCCAGCGGCCGGTTTTTTTGCGCCCTGGGCTCTGTGACAGAGGGGCGGTGCTGTCAGGCGTTCTGGTCGAGGAACTGGCTGAGCTGGGACTTGGACTGCGCGCCCACCAGCGAGGCCACCTTGGTGCCGGACTTGAACAGCATGACGGTGGGGACGCCGCGAACGCCCTGCTCGGCGGCAATTTCCGGTGCGTCATCGACGTTGATGCTGGCCACCTTGACGCTGCCGTCGCGCTCGTCGGCGACTTCGTCGACCACCGGCGCCATCACCTTGCAGGGGCCGCACCAGGGGGCCCAGAACTTGAGCAGTACCGGCTGTTCGGCGTTGAGCACTTCCTCTTCAAAGTTGGCGTTGGTGACGTCTACGTTGGACATTGTCTTCTCCCGTTTGCGTTGCTCTTGATGTGTCGTTGCCGTGTCCGAAGCAACGGCTCCAGGCGTGTTTCAAGCGCTTTCACCGCGCCAAGCCGGCAAATGTTAGCCGGCATGGCCAGGACTGGCAACTCTGCGGATGCCCGCTGCCGCTGATGAGACGCTGACCGTTTTCGGTAGGCAGCAATGCTGGCATCTTCTATGCTTTAAAAGTATTATAAAGATGTTTTTTATTCTTCAAAGAGAATGTCAGCCGCTTGAACGGGCTGCCACCAAGAAAAGGCCAACGCATGAAGCTACAGCAGCTACGCTACATCTGGGAAGTCAGGCGGCACAATCTTAACGTCTCGGCCACCGCGCAGAGTCTTTATACCTCGCAGCCAGGGATCTCCAAACAGGTGCGCCTGCTGGAAGACGAGCTGGGCGTGGAAATTTTCGCCCGCAGCGGCAAGCATCTGACCCGGGTCACGCCGGCGGGGGAGGCCATTATCGAGCTGGCGGGCCAGGTGCTGCGGCTGACGGAGAACATCAAGGAGGTGGCCCAGGAACACAGCGACGAACGGCGCGGCAGCATGGCCATCGCCACCACGCACACCCAGGCACGCTATGCGCTGCCCCCGGTGATTGCCGAATTTACCCGCAAGTATCCGGACGTGGCGCTGCATATGCAGCAGGGCACGCCCAAGCAGATTGCCCAGATGGTCAGCGAGGGTCAGGCCGACTTTGCCATTGCCACCGAGTCGCTCGAGCTGTTCACCGACCTGATACTGCTGCCGTGCTACCGCTGGAATCGCTGCGTGCTGGTGCCCAGGGGCCATCCGCTGACCCGTCTTGACGGCGCCCTGACCCTGGAGGCTCTTGCCGGCTACGCCCTGGTGACCTATGTGTTCGGCTTTACCGGCCGTTCGCAGCTGGATGATGCCTTCAGGGCCCAGGGCCTTACGCCCAACGTGGTGCTGACCGCGGCGGATGCCGACGTGATCAAGACCTATGTGCGCCTGGGCATGGGCGTGGGCATTGTGGCGGGCATGGCGGTTGACGAGGCGCTGGACAGTGATCTGGTCGCGCTCAGGGCCGATCACCTGTTTGAAAGCTCGACGACCAAGATCGGCATTCGCCGGGGCACCTTCATGCGCGGCTACATGTATGACTTTCTCGCCCGCTTTGCGCCGCACCTGGACCGGGACCTGGTAGACGCGGCCCTGACGGCCGGGCCGCGCCACGAGAAAACGCTGTTTGACGATATTCGTCTGCCGGAATACTAGCGGCCGCGCCGGGCGGCCTTTTTCAGCCTCAATGCTGCAGGTGCAGCCCGCATTCGCGCTTTTCCTCGACCTTGGTGGGGTCAAAGTAGTCGACGTTGTCGGGCAGGTCGTGCGCCACCCGATAGTCGTACATCTGGCTGGTACTCCAGTGAAGCAGCGGGGCGATTTTCAGCAGGTCGTCACCGCCTTTGCTTGCCGGCTGCATCCTGGCACGCTCGGCGGTGTCCTCGGCGCGAAGGGCGGTGAACCAGACGTCCGGTCGCATCTCGTCAAGCGCGCGTTCGAACGGCTCGATTTTGACTTCCCGGGTAAAGGCGGCGTGGCGCGGATCGTCGATGCCGGGAAAGTCGCCCTCCAGCGCCTCGCGGTGGGCGCGGGTGCGCCGGGGCACGTAGCTGACAAGATTGAGGTCGAGCCGCCGGACCAGCTCGTCGGCAAAACGGTAGGTGGCGGGGGTGTTATAGCCGCTGTCCATCCACACGACGGGAATGTCCGGCTTTACCCGGGTGACCATGTGCAGGATGACCGCTTCAAACGGGCGGAAGTTGGTGGTGCACAGAGGCCGCTTGCCCTGGCGCATGGCCCATTCGATGAGAGCGAGTGGGTCGTGACCGAGGTCGCGGTTGACGGTAGCGAGCGCGGGGAAGGCCATCGTGTCTCCTGTTGCCGTGGTGAATGGCGGAAGATTAACAGGAAGGCCGACAGACGCCCCAATAACGTTTTGTTTGGTTTGTATATTTCTTTTGGTTTTTAAATTTTATTTTTTTATTCCAGTGAGGACAGGAGGTGGCGGATCTTGTCCAGGGTTTCGGCGTATTCCGTGTGTGGGGCCGAGTCGGCGACCAGGCCGCCGCCGCCCCAAACGTGCAGCGCCTCGCCGTCGGCCAGCACCGTGCGGATGGCTATGGAAGTATCCATATGGCCGCGCGCGTCCACGTAGCCGAGACTGCCGCAGTAGAGGCTGCGCTGGCAGGGTTCCAGCTCGTCGATGATCTGCATGGCGCGGACTTTCGGCGCGCCGGTAATCGAGCCGCCGGGGAAAGCGGCTTCCAGCAGGGCAAGCGGTGAGCCACCTTCAGCAAGCTCTCCCTGCACCACGCTGACCAGGTGGTGCACGTTGGGGTAGCTTTCCAGCCCGCAAAGCCTGGGGACGCGCACGCTGCCCGGGCGACATACCCGACCGAGATCGTTGCGCAGCAGGTCCACGATCATCACGTTTTCGGCGCGGTCCTTGGCGCTGTGCTGCAGCTCCCGTGCCTGGGTGCGATCGCTTTCCGGGGTGTCGCCTCGGGGGCGGGTGCCCTTGATCGGGCGGGTTTCCACAAGGCCGTCGCGGACCTGGATAAAGCGCTCGGGGGAGAGCGACATCACTGCCTTGTTCTCCCAGGCCATGAAGGCGGCAAACGGCGTCGGCGTGGCTCGACGCAGACGGCAGTAGGCGCCCCAGGGATCGCCCCGGTAGCGGGCGGTAAGGCGCTGGGCGAGGTTGATCTGGTAGCAGTCCCCGGCGCGAATATAGTCCTGCACCCGGGCAAAACGCTCGGCGTAAGCTTCCCTGGACATGTCGGCACGAAACGGCGCAGCCAGGCGGAATTCCTCATGGGCGACTGGCGGCTGTTCCAGCCGTTGCTGCACTGCCGCAGCCCGACGCTTCGAAGCGGCGAGCCAGGTTGTCTGCGCTTCGTGGTCGGTGATGATCGCCCAGTCGTAAAGCCCCAGGCGCGCGGCGGGCAGCGAAGTGGCGGCGGGCCTGGCGCTGTCAACGCCCTGGTGCGCACGGCCCAGGTCGTAGCCCCAGTAGCCCATGAGGCCGCCCAGAAACGGAAGCTCGCTTTCCACTGTGGGAAAGGGCAGTTGCTCCAGCAGCCAGGCCTGGGCGGCAAAGGCATCGGTGATCCCGGCGGGCAGGGCGGCAAGGGTGTCGGCGTGGCATCTTAGATGCGGCTGGCCATTGGCGTCTACATGCAGGGTGCCCAGCGGGTCGCTGCTCATGATGTCGTAGCGGCCGCGAGCTTCCGGACGGCCGCTATCGAGCAGTACGGCGCCCGGGCGGCGGCGCAGCCGGGCAAACAGCGAAAGCGGTTCGCGGGCGTAGGGCAGCGGGACAAGCGTCAGCGGCTGGGTCATGGTCGAAGGAGGTTGCCTTGCTGTCGTGGGAAATGGGATGGACCCGTCCTTCTGTGCCAAGCTGGATATAACATCTAGCCAGCAGTGCACAGAACACTGACGGCATCGGTGAAGGAGGATCCATCCATGAAACAGATTAGCATTATAGGCATTGACCTGGCGAAACACGTTTTTCAACTGCATGCCGTGGATGCGCACGGTCACAAAGTATTCAGCAAGCAAGTCCGGCGAGAGAAGTTACGCTTGACGCTGGCCCAAATTCCGCCTTGCCACGTCGCCATGGAAGCGTGCGGCTCCGCTCATTACTGGGCGAGAGACATTGGCACGCTGGGCCATGAGGCCGAGCTACTGCCACCGCAGGCGGTCAAGCCCTTCGTGCTGGGCCACAAGAACGATGCGCGCGATGCCGCGGCTATCGCCGAGGCTGCGGCGCGCCCGGCCACGCCTCGAGTGACGATCAAGACGGAAGCACAACAGTCCCTGCAAGCAGTGCACCGAGTACGCAGTCGGTTAGTGCGCGAACGCACCGCCGTCGGCAACGAGCTGCGCGGCCTGCTGGGCGAGTTTGGTCTAATCGTGTCGCAGGGGCACGCGGTGATACGCCAGGGCGTTATTCGTGAGCGGCTGGACGAGCAACGGGCGCGGCTGGGGGAAGAACTCTACACCCTGCTGAACGACCTGCTCGATCAATGGCTCGAGAACGATGCCCGGATCGCGCGCTATGACAAGCGTCTGCAGCGTCTGGCCAGGGCATCAGATGACATGCAGCGGCTGATGAGTCTGCCCGGCATCGGCCCGATCAATGCGACGCTGTTGTTCAGCCATCTGGGCGATCCGGCGCGATTCCCCAACGGACGTCAGTTCAGCGCCTCGTTGGGGCTAGTGCCACGCCAGCATTCCAGCGGGGGTCGCAACCAGTTGATGGGGATCACCAAACGCGGCAATGGCGAGGTTCGAAAGCAGTTGGTGCACGGTGCCCGCGCGGCATTACGCCAGTTCCAACGTCAGGAACATCCCGACCGGCTGTCCCGTTGGGCCTGCTCGTTAGCGGCGCGTCTTGGGCAACGCAAGGCCATTGTGGCCCTGGCGAACAAGATGGCGCGGATTTGCTGGTCGCTATTGGCCCATGAACGGCGCTATCAGCCGCAGGAGGCCGCTTGATGATACCGAACAAACAGGGAATATAGCTTAGCATGCGATAAGTTACCCAACCCCGAGGTTGCGCAGGCGAGATGCTTCGATGGCATAACGGGTCAGACCGGCTTTCTGTCACTCTGTAAAGTGCGCAGGCCCATCACGAGGCCGAGTGGGAGATCAGAGCAGAGAGCGCGTATTCCATCAGGGCCAGGCACGGCAAGTGCCATCAATAGGCCGGATATAAGCGTGCAGTCCTCACTCTTATGCGTTGTTGCTTCTGGCTTGCACAACAGGACGGGTCCATATAAGCGCCCTATTCTAGGGATGGGGCGTCGGCCTTGCCAGATGCCGAAGGCGCTGCCGAGAAAGCGCCGGCAAAAGTACCGGCGAAAGTACCGGCGAAAGTACTGGCAAAAGAAAAGTACTGGCAAAAGTACTGGCAAAAGTGCTGGCAAAAGTACTGGCAAAAGTGCTGGCAAAAGTGCCGGCGCTGGGCACGCGGCGCTTATACCTTGGGGGTAAACCCGGGTGTCGCCGCTGGCTGGCGGATGAAACGATCTGTAGTATTTGAAGCGTCTTTTCAGCGAGGATGACCATGACCGCACTCACCCCCGGCGCGCGCTTTCGCGCCGCGCTCAACCGGAGCCACCCGCTGCCGATCCTCGGCACGATTAACGCCTACACTGCGCTGATGGCCGAGCGCGTGGGCCATCAGGCGATTTATCTCTCCGGCGGCGGGGTGGCCAACGCCTCTTTTGGCCTGCCGGATCTGGGCATGACCACCATGAACGACGTGGTGGAAGACGCCCATCGCATTTGTGGCGCTACCGACTTGCCGCTGCTGGTGGATATCGATACCGGCTGGGGCGGGGCCTTCAACATTGCCCGCAGCGTCAAGGAGATGCAGCGCGCCGGCGTGGCCGCGGTGCACCTGGAAGACCAGGTATCGCAGAAACGCTGCGGCCACCGGCCCAACAAGGCGATTGTGCCCCAGGCGGAAATGGTCGATCGCATCAAGGCCGCCGCCGACGCGCGCCTGGATCCCGAGTTTTTCCTCATGGCGCGCACCGACGCTTTCCAGAAAGAAGGGCTGGACGCCGCCATCGAGCGGGCCAACGCCTGCGTCGAGGCCGGCGCCGACGGCGTGTTTGCCGAAGCGGTGCACAGCCTCGACGACTATCGCGCCTTCTGCGAGCGCGTCGACGCGCCGATTCTGGCCAATATTACCGAGTTCGGCGCCACGCCGCTGTTCACCCAGGCCGAGCTCGGGGAGGCGGGCTGCGACATGGTGCTTTACCCGCTGTCGGCGTTTCGCGCAATGAACGCCGCCGCGCTGAAGGTCTACCAGAGCATCATGGACGAGGGCCACCAGCATAGCGTGGTGGATACCATGCAGACCCGGGACGAGCTCTACGATATCCTCGGCTATCACGAGTACGAGCAGAAGCTGGACGCGCTGTTTGCCGGAAAGAGCGATGAAGCCTGACAGAGGCCATGCGCTTACGCGGCCGGCGCGCCTGCGCCATTCATTTTCGTTCAGGAGACCACTATGGCGGAGCAGAAACTCAGCGGTGCCGGCCTGCGCGGCCAGAGCGCCGGCGAAACCGCGCTTTGTACCGTGGGCAAGTCAGGCTCGGGGCTGACCTACCGCGGTTTTGACATCCAGACGCTGGCGAATAACGCCCGCTTTGAAGAGGTGGCCTATCTGCTGCTCAAGGGCAAGCTGCCCAACCGCGCCGAGCTTGATGCCTATGTTGCCCGGCTGAAAAGCCTGCGCGGGCTGCCCGACGCGCTCAGAGCCGTGCTCGAGCAGATTCCCGCCGATGCCCACCCCATGGACGTGATGCGTACCGGTGCCTCCATGCTGGGCAATCTGGAAACCGAGGAAAGCTTCGACGCCCAGCAGGACGTGGCCGACCGCTTTGTCGCGGCGCTGCCCTCGATCATCGCCTACTGGTACCGCTTCAGTCACGGCGGCGAGCGTATCGAGACCCAAACCGACGACGACTCCACCGGCGCGCATTTTCTGCATTTGCTGCACGGCAGAGCGCCGAGCCGGCTGCACGCCGACGCCATGAACGTCTCGCTGATCCTCTACGCCGAGCACGAGTTCAACGCCTCGACTTTCACCGCCCGGGTGTGCGCCTCGACGCTTTCCGATCTGCATTCCTGCGTTACCGGCGCCATCGGCACCCTGCGCGGCCCGCTGCACGGCGGTGCCAACGAGGCCGCCATGGAGATGATCGAAGGCTTTGACTCCCCGGATGACGCCGAGCGCGGCATGCTGGAAAAGCTCGAGCGCAAGGAAAAGATCATGGGCTTTGGGCATGCCATTTATCGCGAGTCCGACCCGCGCAACGCCATCATCAAGAAATGGGCGGCAAAGCTTGCTGACGACGTGGGCGACAGCGTGCTCTACCCCGTCTCGGTGCGCTGCGAAGAGGTCATGTGGCGGGAGAAGAAGCTGTTTTGCAACGCCGACTTCTTCCACGCCAGCGCCTATCATTTCATGGATATTCCCACCAAGCTGTTCACGCCGATTTTTGTCATGGCCCGGGTGACCGGCTGGTGCGCTCACGTGTTCGAGCAGCGCGCCAATAACCGCATCATCCGCCCCAGCGCCGACTACACCGGCCCCGAGCATCGCGACTGGGTACCCATCGACCAGCGTGACTGACTTGCCAGCCCGAGGTCACTGCCCGGCAGCCTGCGCCGCCGGGCAGCTTCTATCCCCTACAAAAGCCACCCTTGCCCGGCACCGGCCATGCCTGCCCGTCAGAGGGTTTTCGCCCACGAGCCAAAGAGGTTTATATGTCCGACGACAACCAGCGCCCCGACTACGATCCCGAACTGCAGCGTATTGCCGACTATGTGCTGAGCGCGCCGGCGCCCTCGGCCGAAGCGTGGGAAACGGCCCGCTACTGCCTCATGGATACCCTGGGCTGCGGCCTGCTGGCGCTGCGCTTTCCCGAGTGCACCAAGCACCTCGGGCCCCAGGTGCCCGATACCCAGGTGCCCCACGGCGCTCGGGTGCCGGGCACCTCGTTTAGCCTGGACCCGGTCAAGGCGGCTTTCGACATCGGCACCGCGATCCGCTGGCTGGACTACAACGACACCTGGCTTGCCGCGGAGTGGGGCCATCCTTCGGATAACCTGGGGGCGATCCTCGCCGTGGCCGATCATCTGTCCCAGCAGCGTACGGCTCGGGGCGAAGCGCCGCTGACCATGGATGACGTGCTCCAGGCGATGATCATGGCCCACGAAATCCAGGGCGTGCTGGCGCTGGACAACAGCTTCAACCGCGTGGGGCTGGATCACGTGGTGCTGGTCAAGGCGGCCTCGACGGCGGTGTCGGCGTGGCTGATGGGGGCAGACCGCGAACAGCTGCTGTCCGCGCTGTCCCACGCCTTTGTCGACGGCCAGAGTCTGCGCACCTACCGCCACGCGCCCAATGCCGGGTCGCGCAAGAGCTGGGCTGCGGGGGACGCCACGGCGCGGGGCGTGCGCCTGGCCGACATGGCCATGCGCGGCGAGATGGGCATTCCCGGCGCGCTGAGCGCCCCGCAGTGGGGCTTTTACGACGTGGCTTTCAGCCACACCAACCGGGATCTGGCCACCAAGCCGGAAAGCGAGCGCCGCTTCAGCTTCCAGCGCGAGCTGGGCTGCCATGTGATGGAAAACGTGCTGTTCAAGATTTCCTTCCCCGCGGAGTTTCACGCCCAGACCGCCTGCGAAGCGGCCATGGCGCTGCATCCGGACGTTGCCGATCGCCTGGACGAGATCGAGCGCATCGAGCTTGTGACCCACGAGTCGGCCATCCGCATCATTGCCAAGACCGGGCCATTGGCCAACCCGGCCGACCGCGACCACTGCCTGCAGTACATGGTCGCCGTGCCGCTGATTTTCGGTGAGCTTGGCGCCGAGCACTACGAAGACGAGTTTCACGCCGCGCATCCGGAAATCGACCGTCTCCGAGGGCTCATGCAGGTGGTGGAAGAGCCGCGCTACTCCGCCGATTACCTGGATCCCGACAAGCGCTCCATCGCCAACGCCGTGCAGGTGTTTTTCACCGACGGCAGCCGCACCGACAAAATCGAGGTGGAATATCCCATCGGCCATCGCCGCCGGCGGGAGGAGGGCATGCCCGAGCTGGTCGAGAAATTCACCCGTCATCTGGCCACGCGCTTTCCGCCCCGGCAGGCGGACGCCATTCTGGCTCAGTGCAGAAGCACCGGCGCGCTGGAAGGCACGCCGGTGCACCGGTTCATGGATCAGTGGCGGATATAGCGGGCGTTTAAAACTCGACCTCGTCGCGAATCTTGTCCACCGTGGCCTCGCCGATACCGCTGACCCGGGTAAGGTCGTCGGCGTCTTTAAACTCGCCGTTGGCCTCGCGTTCCTTGATCAGGGCTTCGGCACGGCTGGGACCGATACCCGGTAGCTCTTCCAGCAGCTCGGCATCGGCGGTGTTGACGTTGATGGGGGCTACCTGCTGCGCCAGCGCGCCGCCGGAAAGGCCAAGTGTGAGACTGAGCAGCAGGGCAGCGGTGAGTCCTTTGAGCGTCATGTCGATCCTCCATGGCGTGCGGTAAAGGCAGTGTTCGTGGCGGGAAGGCCTCCCGCTCTTTCACGTTAGCCGGCGGGCCACCGCGGGCTGTCAGACAAGTTGATACGGTGCTGTAAGACAATGACTACGGCCTTGTCATAAAATGACGTACAGGCCCTCTGCCGTCGGGCTTCACCGGCGAGGTGAGGCTGTTATACTGCGCCCATGCCGCCACGCCACAGGAGCCATGATGTGACCACGCCCCCCTCATTGATTATCGCACTGGACTATCCGTCGCTGGATGCTGCCCTGTGCATGGCCGACCGGCTCGATCCGGCGCGCTGCCGGCTGAAAGTGGGCAAGGAGCTTTTTACCCGCAGCGGCCCGGCCGTGCTGGAGGCCCTTCACGGGCGCGGCTTTGAGGTATTTCTCGATCTGAAATTCCACGACATTCCTCACACCGTGGCCAGCGCCGTTCAGGCCGCAGCGGAGCAGGGCGTGTGGATGGTCAACGTGCACGCCGGCGGCGGACGCCGAATGATGGAAGCCGCAGCCGAATGTCTGGCCGCGCAGCGCCTCGCCACGCACCTGATCGCCGTGACCGTGCTGACCAGCATGGAAGCGTCGGACCTGGAAGAGGTGGGGGTCGGCGGAGCGCCGGAAGACCAGGTTCGGCGCCTTGCGCTTTTGGCTCGCGACAGCGGCATGGGCGGCGTGGTGTGCTCGGCCCGGGAGGCCGCGAGGCTGACGGACGACTGCGGCGAGGCGTTTCTGAAGGTAACGCCGGGCATTCGGCCACGCTTTGCCGCCGCCAACGATCAGCAGCGCATCATGATGCCGGCGGACGCCATGCGGGCGGGCAGCACGCACCTGGTGGTAGGGCGCCCGGTAACGCGGGCCGAGGCTCCGATGGCCGCCCTCGAGGCCATCGAAGCGGAGCTTGCTGGCGGCTGAGGTAATCCGTGCAGGCACTAACTACTCGCCTTCGACGCCGGTGATCGGCTTGACGCTGCCCCAGTGACGGCAGCTGGGGCACTGCCAGGTGAGCGTATCGCCGCTGAAGCCGCAGCGCTGGCAGCGGTATCGGGGGCGGTTTTCCAGCAGCGCCCGGGTATGGTGCTTGAGCAGGAAAAGTCGTGAGTCCGGGGGCTCTCGCCCGCTCAGCCGCTGGCTTTCAACGTAAAGGTCCAGCAGGTAGTCGAGCCCGCCAAGGCTTGGCGCTACGCCGAGCCGCTCGCCGGTGCGTTCGATGGCGACATCGACGCCGTCGCGCCGGTGGGTCAGCTCGCCGAGGGTCACAATGACGCTGGTATAGGGGGCCTCTTCCAGCAGCGCAAGCAGATGGCGCTCGAAGCCGGCCTCGTCACCGGCGTTGCGATAGGCACGCTGCAGGCCCGGCAGCATGGTGGGGATATGGGCCTTTTCCTGGTCGGCGATTCGGCCAAGCCGGGTAATGGCGTCCGCATAGTGGCCTTTGTCCATGGCCAGCTCGGCGAGCAGCAGGTTGGCGCGTACGCAGCGGGCGTCAAACTGCAGGGCCTTTTTCAGCCGTCGCTGCGCCAGAGTTCGGCTGGCCTGGGTCACGTCCTGTTCGGCCAGCTCGCACTGCCAGTGGGCGGCCGCTCTCTGCATGTCGGGCTGCTGTTCCAGCAGCGGCTGCATGACCTCAAGGGCGCTCTGCCAATCCTTCTCGCGCTCGAATAGATCGACCAGTAGCCGTCTGGCGGTGACCCGGTGGGCCTCGTGGCGGCTGTCGGCATCGATCTGCTGCAGGAGACGCTGGGCTCGGTCGTGCAGGCCAAGCGCCATGAAGTCTCGCGCCAGCTCCAGCTGTACCTGTTCATTCTGCAGGGCGGAAAGCGCCGGGCGGGCGAGCAGGTTCTGATGGATATTGACGGCCTTGTCGGCTTCGCCGCGGGTGCGGAACAGCTTGCCCAGAGCGATATGGGTATCAACGGTGTCGCTGTTGACTTCAAGCGCCTGGATAAAGGTGTTGATGGCCTCGTCCGGCTGCTCGTTGAGCAAATAATTGAGGCCGATAAAGTAGTCCCGGGACAGGGCCTCGGAGGGATCTGGCGGCGTTTGCCAGGCACGGCGAAGCGCCTGGCGATAGCCCAGCCCGAAGCCGATGGCAATGGCGGCCACCAGCACTCCCAGCAGCACGGCATCGAGCATTCAGGCACTGTCCTTCATTCAGGCAAGCTCCTTGAGCTCCCGAGTACGAAGGCGATCAAGCTCTTTGCGCTGCTGCTTGTTGCTTCGCCGGGCGCTGGCCAGCCGCGCCTTGAGGCGCACGTAAACGCCGAGCATGGCGAGCATGCCGACGATCACCCCGGCGGTAAGCGTCGCCAACAGCCATACGGAAAGCGATACCGGCGGAAGCTCCAGCCAGATAAGGTCGAGTGCTATGGTTTGTTGGTTGTTGACGGCAAAAAGAATGCCGACCAGCAATACCACCAGCAAAATGGCAGCAAGTAAAAGCCCTTTGATCCAGCGCATGATGAATGTCCTGATTGGTAACGTATCCGGTGCCCTATTGTGTATGACTCGGGCCGCCGCGTCACCCCGCGGCGGCCGTGGCGGCGTGGCGCGCTAGTAGCCCTGGGTGCGGCTTTCGTCGACCTGTTCGCGCAGCTCCTTGCCGGGCTTGAAATGCGGCACGTATTTGCCGTCAAGCTCTACCGGGTCTCCGGTTTTGGGGTTGCGGCCGGTACGCGGCTCGCGGTAGTGAAGCGAAAAGCTGCCAAAGCCGCGGATTTCCACCCGGCTGCCGCTGGCCAGGGTAGTGGTAATGTCGTCGAGTATCAGGCGCACGGCGGTTTCCGCCTCCTTGAGGGAAAGCTCCGGCTTCTGCAGTGCAATCTGTTCGATCAGCTCTGATTTGGTCATCGGTTGGCTCCATGCAACGACAGGGGTGGGGCGCCGGCGAGAAACGCAGAGGCAAAGGGTGTCGCCCAAGTGTGCAACGGTCTTCAGCATACTGCCCCACTGAGGATAAAACAATTCAGCGAAAACAAGGTACTAGCCTGTATCGTCGATAATGGCAGCATAGGCCGGAAGCGCCGCTGTCGCGAATCTGTGTGTGCGCTATACTGGCGCTTCCTTCCATCAACGCAAAAGAGGCCGACGTTGAGCGACGAGACTTCCCCGGATGCGATCCAGCGCAAACGACTCTACTGGCACTCCCGCCGCGGCATGTGGGAACTGGACCTGCTGCTGATCCCGTTTCTCGAGCGGTGCTACGACACCCTGAGTGCCGATGACCAGGCGGCCTACCGCCAGCTGATCACCGAAGAGGACCAGGATCTGTTCGCCTGGCTGATGCGTCGGGAGTGGCCTGAAGAGGCCTCGCGCCGGCGCATTGTCAAAATGATTGTCGCCCATGCGGAAAGCCTCGATAGCGCTGCCTATCGCGGCCTCTAAGGCCCGCACGGGAGTTCACGGGCTGCTGGTGGGGTTGGCGGCGTGGGTGGTCGGGCTCTGCCTGGGCCTTGTCGCGGCGATGATCTGCGGCGCGGTCGGGGCTGCCTGGCTGTGGCAAGCGCGTCTTCACGAACCAAGAGGGACGCTTGAAATAAACGTGGACGAGACGGGCGTCCAGGGACGTTTTCTGCCTTTTCCCGGCAGCGCCGGTGCGCCCTCTGCAGCGCTACCGGCTGTTTGGGCACCGCTCGAATGCGACTATCTCGGCCCCTGGCTTGCCGGTCTGCGGCTGGGCGGCAAGCGGCTTTGGCTGTGGCCGGACAGCGCGCCTGCCGAGGGTCGGCGTCGGCTGCGCCGGGTATTTCACCGTCCCGGTGGCTGACTTGGCCAGCGGGCGGCATAACGTAGACGCCGTTCAAGCGCGATAAGCGCTGGGGAATCGATCTGAACTGCAGAGCAAGACGCAAAAGCAGATAGCGGCACTGCCGCCACCTTGTTCCCGTCGGTTCAGCACGAAGGGGGAGTTGTCAGCCGATTGTCTATCGTGATGGCCGGAAAGGCGATTTCTTGATTTATCAATAATGCTAGCTAGGTGTGTAAACCCACCAGGTTGTTCACGGAAAGCCCCAACCGGCTAACCGGAGGGTGATAGTTCAGGCTGGCATGTGGCCGGTGCCAGTTGTACTGGTGAAGCCAGGCGGAAAGGTGTTTGCCTCGCTCCTCCGAGCTCTCATAAGACTGGGCATAGGCCCACTCGCGCAGAGCGGTTTGAATGAACCGTTCTGCCTTGCCATTGGTGCGGGGCGTATAGGGGCGAGTGCGCTTGTGCTTCAGCCCCACCCGCCGGCACAGGCGGTGAAACGCCCGGGACCGGTAGCAGGCGCCATTGTCGGTGAGCACCCGCGTGAAGCGAGTCCCCAAGTCTCGATAATACCGTATGGCCTCCAATAGCGCATAACAGGCGCTCCAGCCGGTTTCATCCGGGTAGCGAGTGCCGAAGGCCACCCGCGAGTGATCGTCGATGGCGATATGGACATACTCCCACCCTGCGCCGCGCGTGGCCTGTTGGCGATCGCCGGTGACCCGATGCCCCGGGCGCGCGAAGCGACCGAGCTTCTTGATATCCAGATGCAGGAGATCCCCGGGTGCGTCGTGCTCATAGCGATTGCTGGGCCTTGGCGGTGTCAGAGCCGCCAAGCGATTCAGCCCCTTGCGCTTGAGAATGCGCGCTACCGTGCTCTGGCCAACCCCCAGCGCCTGGGCAATCTGGCAATAGGTCTGGCGTCGCTGACGACGCTCGACGATCTGCTCCACCGTCGTTGCGTCGGTCGCCCAGGGACTTCGGGCAGGGCGTGACCGACGGTCCTGGAGGCCCTCGAGTCCCTCCTCACGGAAACGACGCACCCATTTGTAGGCCGTTCTCACACTGACGCCCTGGGCTTGCGCGACCTCTCTGGGCCGCAACCCTTCATCGATGACGCGAGCGACCAGCAGGGCTCGACCGTGCGGAGTGAGTCGGGCATTCTTATGGGTGTTCATCCGGGCCTCCTGGAGAGATTGGTTGGTTTGCATCTCCAGTCTTCCGGGTTGGCTCCGGATGAACAACCTACCGAGAGATCACAGCTAGGCTTTGTTTATAAGGGCTCAGGCGAAGAGTTCTTGGATACTTCTCAGGAAATTTTTAATACAAAAAAGCTAATGGAGGAACTGATGTTTAAGAAAATGCTCTTGGCTTCCGCAATATCAGCTCTTTTAGCAACAGGAACATCCGTTGCCCAGCAAGGCGGTGGGCAGGACTGGATGAATAGCGAGCGTAGCCATGATTCCAGTGCTCAGCGCTATGAGCGCGGGCAGCAAAGCCGTTCCGGCAGCATGTATCAAAATCGCGATTATAATAATCAGCGCCATCGCTACGACAGCGATCAGCGCAACCGCTACGACAGCGATCAGCGAAACCGCTACGACAGCGACCAGCGCAACCGCTACGACAGCGACCAGCGCCGCCGCTACGACAGCGACCAGCGCAACCGCTACGACAGCGACCAGCGCAACCGCTACGACAGCGATCAGCGCAACCGCTACGACAGCAACCAGCGCAACCGTTACGACAGCGACCAGCATAACCGCTACGACAGCAACCAGCGCAACCGTTACGACAGCGATCAGCGCAACCGCTACGACAGCAACCAGCGCAACCGTTACGGGAATTAGCAGGGCTGACAAGACCAGAGTGATACCAGGATGAAAATCAACAATTAATCGAGAGTCATTACGCCTCGATAAATGCCCAAGGAGGAGTCATGTACAGCCAACTTCTTATGGCTTCCGTTGTGTCGGCCGCACTCGTTACCAGCAGCGCCGCCATGGCTCAGCAAAGCGACACTCGGGATAATCAGCCATGGAGCCATAATCAAAGCAGCCAGCGGTTTGATAATCAGGAACGCTACGATAGCGACCAAAATCGCCAGCAGTGGCGTCATCGGGATGATCGGCAGAATCGTCCGGGTCAGAACCAGCGCTATCAGTCGGATCATGACAGAAGCGACCGAGAGCGCTCCCGTTACGGCGCGTCGGACCGCCCATGGCAAGATGATCGCAATGCTCCCTGGATGAACCACCGCGGAAGCGCCTCAGAGGAGCGGTGGGGACAAGAAGGTAGCCAACACCATGACGAGGCGTCGCAGTTTTACCAATACATTTATCTGCAGGGTTATATGGAGGGCAAAGAGGAAGGCATCCAGCAAGGGCTGTTGAAAGGTTTCCAGCGGGGCTACACGCAAGGGCTTCAGCAGGGCCAAAGCGATCAGAGCAGCACACGCCGCCAAGGGTATCCCGGCACTCAGAACGAGAAATATCAGCGCAACGGCCAGGACAGCGAAGACACTCTTGGTAATGAAACTGACGACGATCCAGATCTCGGGTCACGCTCCTCCACAAAGAGTGGCGATGAGAACAAGCAAGCACCGGATAAGTAACGGCACCAGCTGAATACGGCAATAAGCTCGGTCCACCAGTGGCCGGGCTTTTTTAGTAAGCGATAACGTTTAATAGACGATAATGCGGCTGGTGCCCGGAGCCGGACTTGAACCGGCACGCCATTAGGCAAGCGATTTTAAGTCGCTAGTGTCTACCTATTCCACCATCCGGGCGAGGCATGCGAAAAAAAGAGAGAGGGAGAGTGCTCAAAGAAGTGGAGGCTGGAGTCGGAATCGAACCGGCGTTAACGGAGTTGCAGTCCGCTGCATCACCACTCTGCCATCCAGCCTCAAGTCGTTGGAGCGGGAAAGGAGACTCGAACTCCCGACCCTCGCCTTGGCAAGGCGATGCTCTACCGCTGAGCTATTCCCGCTTGACTCGTTGGCGAATTATACGCGGGTTGCTCCCGTTGTCAATGGTTTGATCGCTGAGCTCGACATTTACATTTCCCGGCTGAGATGCGGCCAGGCGGCCCGGAGGTACTGGGTCATGGACCACAGCGTCAGCAGGGCAGCGCCGTAGAGGGTGGCAACGCCCAGGTGAGACATGAGATGGCCGGGAGGAAAACCCAGCAGCACCAGAATGGCAGCCATCTGCAGCGTGGTTTTCAGCTTGCCGATCCAGGATACGGCGACCGCGCCGCGCTTGCCCATTTCGGCCATCCATTCGCGCAGGGCAGAAATCACGATTTCGCGGCCGATGATCACCAGAGCGGGGAGCGTCAGCAGCCAGCTGTCAAAGCGCTCGATCATCAGTGCCAGCGCCACGGCGACCATGAGTTTGTCGGCCACCGGGTCGAGAAACGCGCCGAAAGGGGTGGACTGGTTCCAGCGGCGAGCCAGGTAGCCGTCCAGCCAGTCGGTTACCGCGGCCAGGGCGAAAAAAATCGCGGCGGCCGACATGCTCCACTTGAACGGCAGATAAAACAGCACTACCAGTAGTGGGATGAAGACGATTCGAGCGAGCGTGAGGATATTGGGTATGTTCATCGCGGAGTGCGATCCTTGCCGGAAAAAACGGAAGAAAGCGTCGGGGCGTCGTGAGCGCCCGGCCATTCTATCCCTCTTGTCGAGCGGCATCCATGTCCGCAGCGGCTTTATCCGTGGAGCGACTGATAAATGACGTCGGCCAGCGCTTCGCTGATGCCGGGGACCCGGGCAAGCTCGGTGCGGTCGGCTTGCTGCACGCCCTGAAGGCCGCCAAAAAAGCGCAGCAGCTCCCGGCGGCGCTTGGGGCCGATGCCGGGGATCTCCTGCAGCGTCGAGGTGCGCCGGGCCTTGTCCCGGGCGGCGCGGTGGCCGGCAATGGCAAAGCGGTGGGACTCATCGCGGATGTGCTGCACCAGGTGCAGCGCCGGTGAGGTAGCCTCCAGGGTCAGCGGGTGTTCAGGGGTCTCGAGAAAGAGCGTTTCCAGTCCGGCCTTGCGGGTGCTGCCCTTGGCTACGCCGAGCAGGGTAATCGTCTCGATGCCGAGCGTTTTCAGCACCTCGCGGGCCATGTTGAGCTGGCCTTTGCCGCCGTCCACGATCAGCACGTCCGGGGCAACGCCGGCCTTGTCGGTCACGCGCTTTAATCGCCGGGTCAGCGCCTGCTGCATGGCGGCATAGTCGTCGCCGGCGGCAATGTCGGTGATATTGAAGCGGCGGTAGTCGCTTTTGCGCGGCCCGCTGGTATCGAATACCACGCAGGAGGCGACGGTAGCCTCGCCGTGGCTGTGGCTGATGTCAAAGCATTCCAGCCGTTCGGGCACGGCGTCGAGCCCCAGGGCCTTTTGCAGTGCGGCAAAGCGCTCGTGCATTTGCTGCTGGTCGGCGAGCGTTGTCGCCAGGTGCTGTTCGGCGTTGGTGACGGCCAGGTCCTGCCATTGCGCACGGTGGCCGCGTACCTGGTGGGCCAGACGAATGCGCTTGCCGGCGTGCTGGCTGAGCGCGCTTTGCAGCAGGTCGGCGTCGTCCAGTGCGTGGGAAGTAATGATCTCCGCGGGGATCTCGTGCGGCTGGGCCAAGTAGTACTGGCCGATCACGTTGGCCAGCAGCGTGCCGGGATCCAGGTCAAGGTCGTTGGGTGGCGTATGGTGGCGCGCACCCAGCAGGCGCCCGTCGCGCACGCTGAGCACGGCCACGCTCAGGCCTCCCGGGCGCTGGGCCAGCGCAAAGACGTCGGCATCGCCGCCCTGGGTGTCGACGAACTGGCGCTGCTGCAGTGCCCTGAGCTGCTGGATCTGGTCGCGAAACCGCGCGGCTTCTTCAAAGTCCAGCGACTGGCTGGCCTGCTCCATGGCCTCGGTGAGCGTTTGGGTCACGTGCTCGCTCTTGCCTTCCAGGCACATGATCGCGTGCTCCAGGTCTCGACGGTAGTCGGCTTCGCTGATGTAGCCCACGCAGGGTGCAGTGCAGCGGTCGATCTGGTATTGCAGGCAGGGCCGCGAGCGGTGGGCAAAAACGCTGTCTTCACAGCTGCGAATGCGGAAGATCTTCTGCATCAGCGCCAGGCTTTCGCGCACCGCGCCGCTGCTGGGGTAGGGACCGAGATAGCGGCCGTCCTCCTTGCGCTGGCGGGCGCGCTTGTACTCCAGTGCGGGAAACGGATGGCGATCGGTGACGAAGATGAAGGGGTAGGACTTGTCGTCGCGCAGCAGAATGTTGTAAGGCGGACGCCATGATTTGATCAGCGTTTGTTCCAGCAGCAGGGCTTCGATTTCGCTGCGGGTCACGGTGATCTGGATATCGGCAATGCGCCCGACCATGGCCTGGGTCTTGGCGTTCAGGCGGCCGCGGAAATAGCTGGCCAGGCGGGCATTCAGCCGCTTGGCCTTGCCCACGTAAAGCGTGTTGCCCTGGGCGTCGAGCATGCGGTAAACGCCCGGCGTGGCGCCGACGGTACTCAAAAACTGCTTATGGTCAAAGCTCATGGGGCAAGAATTATGACGCGACGTTTCTGTGCATGGGTAATGATGCCAGTCTAACAGATCGATCCGGCGTATAGCCCGACAGTGTCATGGCTGAGTGAGTAACAGGCAGCGCTAAGGCGGTGTGGCCTCAAAGCCGTCCACCAGGCCGTGGCGTAGCGCCAGGTGGGTCAGCTCGACATCGGTGCTGACGTTAAGTTTTTCAAACAGCCGGTAGCGATAGGTGTGAACGGTTTTGCTGCTGAGGTGAAGGCGCTCGGAGATTTCCGCAACGCGCTGACAGTTGACGATCATCAGGGCGATTTGCAGCTCGCGCAGGGAAAGCCGGTCGAACCGGCTGGCCTCACCGGCCATATTGGCCAGCGCCAGACGCTGGGCAACGTTGTGTCCGATATAGCGTCGGCCGTGAAAGACATGGCGGATGGCGTCAAGCATTTCATGGTAGCTGGAACTTTTGCTCAGAAAGCCGGCGGCGCCTGCTTCCAGAATGTGCCGGGCCAGGCTGTCGCTGGTATGCGTAGTTAATGCCAGCACCTTGGTCTCGGGCATGCTGCGATGCATTCGCCGGGTGGCCTCCAGTCCGCCGATACCGGGCATGCGAATGTCCATGAGCATGACATTGGGGCGCTTTACGCGGCACTGGCCGACCGCGCTTTCGCCGTCGGCGGCCTCGCCGGCAATGGCAATATCGCATTCCTGATCGAGCCGATGGGCAATGCTTGTTCTAACCAGGTGATAGGGGTCAGCAATCAATACGTTGATCAAGAGGGGGACTCCTGCGTGGCAAGTCAGCTGAACCGTCACAAGGCCGGGGCATCGGGCGTAGGCGTCAAGCGCAAGCCGTCAAGTGGATAGTGCCACATCCTTTTGCGGGAAATCGTGCGCCACCCGAATTTTTTTATGGGGGTTGACGCGGAGGAGGTCTGCCCTTATGATTCGCCTCGCTGCCAAACGCAGCCTTGGGGCCTTAGCTCAGCTGGGAGAGCGCAACACTGGCAGTGTTGAGGTCAGCGGTTCGATCCCGCTAGGCTCCACCAGATTCTTAAAACCGTCCGATGGCTTGCTAAACCATCGGGCGGTTTTTTTGTATGGGTCGTACGGCAAAATCCCGGCCATCGCCTTGCGCCTGGCGCAACGATGGCGAATACCGGGCGTAGGTGGCTTAGCCGACTCGACCCAGCAGCAGAAACTCGATCAGCGCTTTCTGGGCGTGGAGGCGGTTGCCGGCTTCCTGCCAGACGGCGGCCCGGGGATCCTCCAGCAGCGTGGCGCTGATTTCCTCGCCCCGGTGGGCGGGCAGGCAGTGCAGAAACAGGGCATCTTCCCTGGCGCGGTCGAGCAGCGCTTCGGTGACCTGAAAGCCGGCGAAGTCGGCCTCGCGTCTGGCCTGCTCTTCTTCCTGGCCCATGGAGGCCCAGACATCGGTGGTCACCAGGTCAGCATTGTCCACGGCCTTTTGTGGGTCATGGATAATGCTGACGCGATTTCCCGCCGCGGCGACGATATCGGCGCGGGGCTCGTAGCCTTCGGGGCAGCAGACGCGCAGGTTGAAGTCGAACTGGCGAGCGGCGTTGATCCAGGAGTGGCACATGTTGTTGCCGTCGCCGACCCACACCGCCGTGCGGCCCTGAAGGCGGCCGCGACGCTCGGTCCAGGTCATCACGTCGGCCAGCAGCTGGCAGGGGTGGTAGTCGTCGGTAAGGGCGTTGATCACCGGTGCGGCGCTTGCCGCGGCGTACTCTTCGAGTCCGGCATGCGAGAAGGTGCGGATCATCACAGCATCGACCATTTCGGCGAGCACTCGGGCGGTATCGCCTATGGGCTCGCCGCGGCCCAGCTGGGTATCCCGCGGGGAGAGGAACAGCGCGTGACCGCCGAAGTGTGCCATGGCGGTTTCAAACGATACCCGGGTGCGCGTCGAGGATTTTTCGAAAATCATCGCCAGGGTGCGGTTGGGCAGCGGCGTGTAGCGGGGTCCCTGGGCCTTCAAGCTGCTCTTGATGGTGATGGCCCGCTGGATGAGGTAGTGCAGCTCGTCCGGACTCAGGTCAAGAAGGGTCAGGAAATGGCGCGCCATGGGAGCTCTCCGTGCAAAACGCCTATCCTAGCGGCGCGATGGGGGATGCGCAACGCGGGCCGCATTGGGTAGGATGGCGCCAGGCTGCAAGGCCTAGTAGCATGGTCGGGTATTGGCAGAGCCGGCTTTGAGCCGGCGACGCGACCGTTCTCGAAACCGGCACAGGGCGGGCGCCCTGGGCTGGCAACCTCAAGGAGGCCTCATGAGCACAACCGTGGAAAACATTCAGCAGCAGATCAGCGAAAATCAGATCCTGATTTACATGAAAGGCACGCCCCAGCTGCCTCAGTGCGGCTTTTCGGCCCAGACCGTACAGGCGCTGATGAGCTGCGGCGAGCGCTTTGCCTTCGTCAACGTGCTGGATAATCCGGACATCCGTGCCGAGCTGCCCAAGGTCGGTAACTGGCCGACGTTTCCCCAGCTGTGGGTAGAAGGCGAGCTGGTCGGCGGCTGCGATATCGTCGTGGACATGCACCAAAACGGCGAGCTGGAAAAGCTGATCAAGGACGCGGCCCAGCGCGCCGGCACCGCTGAAGAGGGCGACAACGCCTGAAGCGGCGCTTCTGCCGCATGGCGGCAGCGGTTGGCGGGCACGGTGGCAGCCGCTAGAATGGCGCCTTTCCCTGTCTCTTTGCCCGCCGAAGGATATTCTGCCCCATGAGCTATCAGGTTCTGGCCCGCAAGTGGCGGCCACGCACATTCCACGAACTCGTGGGGCAGACGCACGTACAGCGCGCCCTGGTCAACGCCCTTGACCAGGGGCGCTTGCATCATGCCTACCTGTTTACCGGCACCCGCGGCGTGGGCAAGACCACGCTGGCGCGGATTTTGGCCAAGTGCCTCAACTGCACGGCGGGCGGCGAGGGCGATGAAGGCGTAACGTCGACGCCCTGCGGGCAGTGCGACAGCTGCCGAGCCATCGATGAAGGCCGCTTCGTCGATCTTATCGAGGTGGACGCCGCGTCGCGCACCAAGGTCGAAGATACCCGGGAGCTTCTGGACAACGTCCAGTACGCGCCGACCCAGGGGCGCTACAAGGTCTACCTCATTGACGAGGTACACATGCTTTCCACCAGCAGCTTCAACGCGCTGCTGAAAACGCTGGAAGAGCCGCCGCCCCACGTCAAGTTCCTGCTGGCGACCACCGATCCGCACAGGCTGCCGCCCACGGTGCTGTCGCGCTGTCTGCAGTTTACCCTCAAGCATTTGCCGCCGGAGCGCGTGGTCGAGCATCTGACCCAGGTGCTGAGCGAAGAAGGTGTCGCGTTTGAAAAGAGCGCGCTGTGGCTGTTGGGCAAGGCAGCCGAAGGCTCCATGCGCGACGCCATGAGCCTCACCGATCAGGCCATCGCCTTTGGCCAGGGTGTCGTCCACCACGCCGACGTGGCCGCCATGCTGGGTACGCTGGATCATCGCCACGTGCTGGCGCTGATCGAAGCGCTTGCCGAAGTTGACGTGGCCCGCCTGCTGGACGAAGTAGCCCGGCTGGCCGAGCAGGGTCCGGATTTTGCCGCGGTGCTCGACGACGTCACGACCATTTTGCATCGCCTGGCAGTGGCGCAGATGGTGCCCGACGCGGTGGACAACGGCCACGGCGATCGCGAAACCGTGCTCGCGCTGGCGGGGCGCTTCACCGCCGAAGACGTTCAGCTCTACTATCAGATCGGTATCCAGGGCCGCGGCGACATGGCCCACGCGCCGGATTTACGCAGCGCCCTGGAGATGACGCTGATGCGCATGCTGGCGTTTCGCCCCCAGGGAGTGCCCCGACCGCCGGCAACGCCTTTGCCGCTTCAGCCGGAGCGGCCGGCGACGGACGCCGCCTCCGATGCCCAGGTAGCGTCGGCCCCACCGCCAGAGACGGCCCCGCCGGAGGCGTCGCCGCAGGCCTCGCCACCCTGGGGCGCTGATCCGGTATCGCCGGCTGAGACGCCCTCGGCGCCGCCCGACCCAAAGCCTGAGCCGGCTCCGGAACCGGCGCCCGACGCCGCACCGGAGCCGGACTCTGATCCTGCCTCCGAGCCGATGGTTGAGACAGCGTCTGCACCGGTTGAACCCGAGCCGGCTGCTGCTGACTCCGCGCCGGCAGCGCCCGAGCGGCTGGACCACGCCGGCTGGCTGGACGGTTTTGCCGCCCTGGGGCTTGGCGGCCTGACGCGCAGCCTGGCCGCAAACTGCCAGCTCAAACACGACGACGGTGCGACCCTGGAACTGCGTCTGGATCCGGAGCAGGCCGCCATGCAGGCGGAGATACACGAAACCCGTATTGCCCGGGCGCTTGCTGCCCAGGGCCTGGAGCGCCGGGTGACCTTTACCTCGGAGCCGCTGGATCCGACACTGGAAACGCCCCGCCAGCGCGATGGCCGGCTGGCGCAGGCGCGCCACGCTCGGGCGCTTGATACGCTCAACCGTGACCCCCATGTTCAACAACTCAAGGAAACCTTTGGCGCCACGTTCATGGATAACGGCGTGACGCCCACCCGAAATACCGATTGAAACAACCTTTTACCCGTTGGGAGAGAGACCATGATGAAAGGCGGAATGGGCAACATGATGAAGCAGGCCCAGGAAATGCAGGAAAAGATGCAGAAGGCCCAGGAAGAGGTCGCCAAGGCCGAAGTCCAGGGCGAAGCCGGTGCCGGCATGGTCAAAATCACCATGAACGGCCGCCACGACGTCAGCAAGGTCGACATCGACCCGAGCGTCATGGAAGAGGACAAGGAGCTGCTGGAAGATCTGCTGGCCGCGGCGGTCAACGATGCCGTGCGCAAGATCGAGGCCAATTCCAAGGAAATGATGGAAGAAGCCACCGCGGGGCTGAACCTGCCGCCCGGCTTTAAAATGCCGTTTTAAGCGATGCGCTTTTCCCCGCTTGTCGAACAGCTGATGGAGGCGTTTCGCGTGCTGCCGGGCGTGGGGCCAAAAACCGCCCAGCGCATGGCCATGCACGTGCTGGAGCGCGAGCGCGAAGGCGGCAGGCGCCTGTCAGCCACCCTCGCCGAGGCAATCGAGGCCGTGGGCTACTGCCGGCGCTGCCGTACGCTGACCGAGGCCGAGCTGTGCACGCTGTGCGAAAGCCCGCGGCGGGATGAAACGCTGCTGTGCGTGGTCGAGTCGCCGGCCGATCAGCTGGCCATTGAAGAGGCCGGCGGTTTTGGCGGGCGCTATTTCGTGCTTCACGGCCACCTGTCGCCCATTGACGGTATCGGGCCTGAAACTATCGGCCTGGAACAGCTGGAGCAGCTCGTGGCCGAGGGCGCAATACGCGAAATCGTGCTGGCCACCAACCCCACGGTAGAGGGGGAGGCCACCGCGCACTACATCGCAACCCGGCTCGACGCTTACGGCGTGACGTTTTCACGCCTGGCCTACGGCGTGCCCATGGGCGGCGAGCTCGAGTACGTCGACGGCGGCACGCTCAGTCGGGCGTTCAACGGCCGTCTGCCGTTCACCAGCGAATAAGCCTTCGATTCAATCCTGCCGTGCGCGCCTCGCGTGCGCTCTTATCGGAAACCCTGCTTTTGTCCTTGATTGACTCCCCCTCGTACCAGTGGATTGCCACGCCCCGGGCGCTGGATGACGCCTGCGCGCAAATGGCGGCGGCCGACGCGATCGCGCTGGATACCGAGTTTTTTCGTGAAAAGACGTTTTATCCGCTGCCGGCGCTGTTCCAGTTTGCCGCTGGGGACATGACCTGGTTGGTCGACCCGCTGGCGGTGGAGTGTACGCCGGCATGCCGGGCGCTGTTGCAAAACGACGCGCTCAAGCTGATCCATGCCTGCAGCGAAGACCTGGAGGT
This sequence comes from Halomonas piscis, assembly GCF_031886125.1. Classification (NCBI taxonomy): domain Bacteria; kingdom Pseudomonadati; phylum Pseudomonadota; class Gammaproteobacteria; order Oceanospirillales; family Halomonadaceae; genus Halomonas; species Halomonas piscis. The sequence goes on along the minus strand of NZ_CP119391.1, from coordinate 2,178,278 downwards.
GTTTCAGCGCTGGGCCGGTGTGCTGCCAGCGCCGCTGATGGATACCCAGGTGGCCCAGGGGTTTTTGAGCGACAACCCCGGCATGGGCTATCAGAAACTGGTAGAGCATTGGCTGGGGGAAACCCTGCCCAAGGAAGAAACCCGCTCCGACTGGCTCAAGCGCCCGCTGAGCCGGGCCCAGTGTGACTACGCCGCGCTGGACGTGATCTGCCTGCTGGAAGTGTGGAAGCGCCAGGCAGAGGCGCTGGAAAGAAGCGGACGCATGGATTGGGCGCTGGCCCAGTGCCGGGCGCTGGTAGAGCAGGCCGGGCGCGGCGCCGACCAGGATGCCCGATGGTTTACCCGCCAGCGCCAGCTGTGGCGGCTGACGCCACGCCAGATCGAAGCCTACCGGCTGATGACCACCTGGCGCGAGGGCGAAATCCGCCGGCGCGACCTGCCGCGCAACTGGCTGGTTAGCGACAAGGTGCTGTTTGCCGTGGCCGCCGCCATGCCCAAAAACCGTTTTGAGCTGGCCGCGATAGAAGAGGTCAAACCGTCGCTGGTCAAAAAAGAGGGCGATACGCTGCTGGCGCTGATGCAAACGGCCCGGGAGCGGGAAGAAGAAGCGCTCCCTCGGAGCTGGCCGGATCCGGCGCAGCCGCCGTTCAAGCCCTTGTTCAAGGCGCTGAAAAAGACCGTCAGCGACCGTGCCGCGGCGCTGGGCATGGCCCCGGAAATGCTCCTGCGCCGGCGCGACATCGAAGCCATTGCCATGCAGGCGCTGGCCGGCGAAAGCCCGCGGCTGCCCGGCGGCTGGCGCGGCGAATGCCTGAACTCATCGCTTAAGCAAACGCTCGAGGAAATGTCATGACCGCCGATCGCGTCATCTGCGAGGTATTCAAAAGCTCGCGCAAGGAAGAAATGTACCTGTACGTCGACAAGCGCCAGGGGCTTGAAGCGGTGCCGGAGGCGCTGCTCGAACAGTTCGGCAGGCCGGTGCCGGCATTGACGCTGCTGCTGACCGCCGACAAGCCGCTGGCCCGGGCCAGCGCTGCCGACGTGCTGGCCGCCATCGCCGAACAGGGCTACTATTTCCAGATGCCGCCGGCGAAAGACGACTATATGCTTGATTTGTACCGGGCACCCACTCAGGCCGTTTACTAGGCGAGGTGGAGGGCCTTGAGCTTGGTAAGCCGTAACTAAGCCGTAACGAAGGAGTGCAGATGACCATGCCGATGCGCGAACGCTTCTGGGAGCGCTTCTCCCTGGAAGAACTCAACGATGCCGAGTGGGAAGCGCTGTGCGACGGCTGCGGGCAGTGCTGCCTGCTCAAGCTCCACGACGAGGACACCCAGGAAGTGGCCGTGCTCAACGTGGCCTGTCGGCTGCTGGATACCCACAGCTGCCAGTGCAGCGACTATCCCAACCGCTTTGACAGCGTGCCCGACTGCATTCAGCTCACGCCGGCGCTGGTTCGCGAGTTTACCTGGCTGCCGTCCACCTGCGGCTACCGCCGCGTGGCCGAGGGGCGCAAGCTTGCCAGCTGGCATCCGCTGTTAAGCAACGACGCCGAACGCGTCCACCGCAAGGGCGTGAGCGTGCGCGGCTACGCTATCTCCCAGGACCGGGTGCCCGAGCACCGCCTGGAAGAGCACGTGATTGCCGTACTGCCGCTTTAGGCAGTGAGCAGGCGATTTACAAGCCGGGCGCCAGGCCCAGCGCCCAGAGAATGAACGCATCCTGCCTTGCGGCGTCGCGCCAGGCCTTGAAACGTCCCGAGGCGCCGCCGTGCCCGCTCTGCATGTCGGTATACAGCAGCACCGGCGCTTCGCCCTGCTGGCACTGGGTGACCCGGGCGTAGTACTTGGCCGGCTCCCAGTAGGCTACCCGGGTATCAAACCAGCTGCCTTCGATCCACAGCGCCGGGTAGGCCTGCGCCGTAACGTTATCTACCGGCGAGTAGCCGCCGATACGCGCCGCCACCTCTGGCTCTGCCGGGTTGCCCCATTCGCTGTATTCGGCGGTGGTCAGCGGCAGTTCGGGGGTTTGCATGGTGCGCAGCACGTCAACGAAGGGTACCTCCAGCACCGCCGCGCAAAAGGCGTCCGGCGCGCGATTGACGCAGGCCCCCACCAGCATGCCGCCGGCGCTGGCGCCGTAGGCGACGATGCGCCCAGCCTGACTGATGCCCTGCTCCACCAGCGCCTCCCGGGCGGCCAGGAAATCGCTGAAGCTGTTTTCCTTGTGCGCCATCTTGCCGTCGAGATACCAGGGTTCGCCGCGCTCGCCGCCGCCGCGTACGTGGGCCACGGCAAAGGCGACGCCGCGCTCGAGAAGCTCCAGCCGGGCGATGGAAAACCACGGATCCTGGGGGTCGCCGTAGGCACCGTAGCCGTACAGCAGCGTGGGCAGCGGCCGGTCGGCCAGGTCGGCACGCATGACCACGGATACCGGGACGCTTGCGCCGTCGGCGCTTTTTGCCCAGAGACGCCGGCTGGTGAGCTTATCCGGCGCCATGTCGCCGTATACCGGCAGCGTCTTGAGCCCCCGGCGTTCGCCGCTGGCGAGATTCAGCTCGACCCAGCGCGGTGGCTGAGTGAAGGATTCTTCGCGCAGGGTAAGCGTTTGCGCGTCAAAGTGCGGGGCGTCTTCCAGCAGCTGAGAACAGGGCGTTTCCGGCAGCGCCAGGGTCTCGTCGCGCTCGATGCGGTGGGCATCGTTCAGCACCAGCCGACGCAGGGTCACCTGGGCCAGCCCGTGGTCGCGCTCGGCCAGCACCAGGCCCCAGGAGAAGGCATCAACGCCTTCCAGGGTAGCACTTTCCCGGTGGGCGACCAGCGGCTGCCAGTCGATGCTCCCTACCTCCGTTCGGGCCGCCGCCAGCGCCGCCTTTTCAGGGGCGACGTCCAGCTGGAAGTGGGCGCCGGCGCGGTTGTGAAGGCAGTAGAAAAAGCCCGGGCGGTGGTCGAGGCCGGCCTCCACGCCGGTGTCGCGGGGATAGAGGCATAGCGGTGCAGTAGCCGGCGCCGCGGCGGGTACCACCCAGGTTTCGCCGGTGTCCTTGGAGGCGCTTTCCAGCACCAGCCAGCGCCGGGAGCGGGTCTTGTCCATACCCACCCAGAATTCGGGGTCGTCTTCCCGCCAGATTAGCCGCGGCGCATCGCCGGCGACCGGCGCGGCAAGCGCCAGCGGCAGGCGCCAGACGCTGTCCGGGCGCTGGGTGGCATCGAAGCGGGTGAACAGCAGGGTAGCGGCGTCCGCCGTCTGATCTTCGGCCCAGCACAGCGCCGGGCCGATGTCGTCAAGCAGGCGCTGGGGCGTGCCGTTGGGCAGCGCCTTGAGCCATAGCGCAAAGCGCTCGTCGCCCCGACTGTCTTCGGTCCAGGCAAGCCACTGCTCGTCCGGCGCGAGCGCCATGTCGCCGATCTCGAAAAACGCCTGGCCGGCGGCCCGGGCGGGCAGGTCAAAAAAGCATTCGCGCGCGTCGGGCTCGCCGTTGGGGTAGCGCCACCAGCGGGGGTAGTCGTCGTCGGCGCCGGTGACGCTGTAGACCGTATAGTGGTCAAGCTCGGTCTCAAGGCTTGTCGAGGCCAGCTCGCGCCGGGCCAGGTGGCCGCGGTAAAGCGCCTCGGCCAGCGGCTCGAGCGGGGCAAACCAGGCGGCGTGCTCGGCGTTGGCCGCTTCGAGAAACGCTCGAGTGGCCGGCGCTTCGTCGTCTTCAAGCCAGTGCCAGTCGGGGGCGTCGGAACGGAAATAGCGCAATACCGGTGAAAGCTCGGTACGTTCTGGCTGTGCTTTGTTCAATTGACGGGTACCATAACGGAAAATGTTGCACGGATACTGAGATCCACAAGAGGAATACTATGCTGTTTGCCGATTCAATGTCACAGCTCTGGCTGATGTATTACGGCGTGTCGATCCTGGTGCTGGGCGCGGTGTATCTGGCGTTTGCCTTTTTACCGCGCCTGGCGCGGCTGGTGCTCACCTGGGCCATTGTCGGCGCCATCTGGATGCCGGCGAGCTTTTCGCTGCCGCTGGTGGAAGAGGGCGAGTTTTATCACGGCTGGGCGCCGTCGGCCATGGTTGCCGCCGTGGGCTTCCTGGAGCAGGATTCGGCGGCGTTTGCCGGCGGCCTGACGTGGCTGCTGAGCGGCGTGGTGCTGGGCGCACTTGTCGGCACCGCCCTTTGGTGGTGGCGCCGTCCGAGCGCCGAAGCCGATAACGAGCGCACGCCGCCGGCGGACGGGCAGTCGGCACCGGCGCGAGAAGCCGGCGTTGAGCCGAATACCCGCCGCCGGGAGCCGGTCATCGGCTAGACGCTTGTTCGGGCGGTGTCCCGAGAAAGGAGTCAACGATGTGTGAGCTTCTGGGCATGAGCGCCAACGTGCCCACGGATATCTGCTTCAGCTTTGCCGGTTTTCTGCACCGCGGCGGCGGCACCGGCCCGCACCGCGACGGCTGGGGCATTGCCTTCTACGAGCAGGGCGGCTACCGCGAGTTTCGCGATCCGCACCCCTCGGTGGATTCGCCCATTGCCCGACTGATTTGCGACTACCCGATCAAGTCTCACGTGGTGATCAGCCACATCCGCCAGGCCAACGTGGGTGAGGTGACGCTTTCCAACACCCATCCCTTCACTCGGGAAATGTGGGGGCGTCCCTGGTGCTATGCGCACAACGGCCAGCTTTCCGGCTGGCAGAGCCTGCCGCTGGGTAGCTATACCCCGGTAGGGACCACCGACAGCGAGCACGCCTGCTGTTTTCTGCTCGGCGAGATACGCCGAATCTTCCCCGTGCCGCCGGACGACCCACGGCGGCTGTGGCAGACCCTCCATGCGCTGTGCGAGCGACTGCGGGGGCTTGGGGTGTTCAACCTGCTGCTCTCCGACGGTGACTATCTGTACACCTACTGCACAACGAAGCTTGCGCACATTACCCGGCGTGCGCCCTTCGGCGAGGCCGAGCTTTCCGATGCCGAGCTGACGGTGAACTTTGTCGAGCACACCACCCCTGACGATATTGTGTCGGTCATTGCTACCGAGCCCTTGACCCATAACGAGCAATGGCAGCGCATGGTGCCGGGGGAGCTTTTGGTATGGAAGGACGGCGAGATACAGGCGCGCTATACCAGCGAGAACCAGGCAGCCAACAGTGCCTGACAGCGGCCGTGGTGGAAACGGCAGGGGTTCAAGCAGGCGTTGAAAAGTGCCGGCCCGAGACAAGCGCCGCCATGGCTGCTACAACAACCGTATCTGACACAATAACAACGTCGGTCCTCTGGCCGGCGCGGATAGCGGAGACGGCTGATGAGCGAACACGCTGATTTTTCCGGGCCGGGAAATGACCCGGCGCTCCACGGGCCGGCGCTTGAAGGCGTTGAAGAGTACGGCTCGATCACCGACGTGTGGCACCAGGCCGTCGCGCGCTTTGGTGACCGGCCTGCCTTTACCTGCATGGGGCAAACGCTGAGCTTTGACGAGCTGGACCGCCTGTCGGCAAGCTTTGCCGCTTGGCTGACCCACGAGACCGACCTTGCGCCCGGCGACCGTATCGCCATTCAGCTGCCCAACGTGCTGCAGTTCCCGGTAGCGGTATTCGGCGCGCTGCGCGCCGGAATGGTGGTGGTCAATACCAACCCGCTCTACACCGAGCGCGAAATGGCCTATCAGTTCAAGGATGCCGAGGTCAGCGCTATCGTGATTCTGGCCAACATGGCGGCCAAGCTGGAAAAGGTGCGGGAGCAGACCGGTATTCGCCACGTGGTGGTAACCGAGCTTGCCGACCTGCACCCGGCGCCCAAGCGCTGGGTGATCAACGCCGCCGTCAAGTACGTGAAAAAAATGGTGCCGGCGTATTCGCTTGCCGATGCCACGCCTTTGCGCCGGGCGCTGGAGAAGGGGCGCGGCCTTGAACAGCGTGATGCGCCGCAAGCGCTGGACGATCTCGCTGCGCTTCAATATACCGGCGGCACAACCGGCAAGCCCAAGGGAGCGATGCTGACCCACGGCAACCTGGTGGCCAACATGCTGCAGGCGCGCCAGGCCATCGGGGAGAATATTGGCAAGGGCACAGAGCGGGTGATTGCGCCGCTGCCAGTCTACCATATCTATACGTTTACCGTGAACTGCCTGTTTCTGGTGAATACCGGTAACCATTCGGTGCTGATACCCAACCCGCGGGATCTGGACGCTTTTGTCAAAACCCTGGCCAAGCAGCCGTTCAGCGCCTTTATCGGCCTGAACACGCTGTTTAACGCGCTTTGCCACCGGGAGGATTTCAGGCAGCTGGATTTTTCCCGGCTGCACCTGACCATTTCCGGCGGCATGGCGCTGACCCGAGCCGCTGCCGAGCGCTGGGAAGAGGTCACCGGCTGCCCGGTGGCCGAAGGCTACGGCTTGACCGAAACCTCACCGATCGTGGCCTTCAACCCCAGCGACGCCATCCAGCTGGGGACGATCGGCAAGCCGGTAGCCGGCACCTCGGTGAGAGCAGTGGACGCGGACGGTCATGACGTGGCGCTGGGCGAGCCCGGCGAGCTGTGCGTCAAGGGCCCTCAGGTCATGAAGGGTTACTGGCGGCGCGATGACGATACCCGAGGGGCGCTCAAGGACGGCTGGTTTGCCACCGGGGATATCGCCGTTCTGCAAAAAGACGGCTACGTGCGCATCGTCGACCGCAAGAAGGACATGATTCTGGTGTCGGGCTTCAACGTTTACCCCAACGAAATCGAAGACGTGGTCACCGCCCACCCCGACGTGCGCGAAGTCGCCGCGGTCGGCGTTGCCGACGACGACAGCGGCGAGGCGATCAAGCTTTTCGTGGTCACCGACAGTGCCGAACTCGACGCCGAAACCTTGCGCCGCTGGTGCAAGAAAGAGCTCGCCGGCTACAAGGTGCCCAGGCACGTCGAGTTCAGGGAGGAGCTGCCCAAGAGCAACGTGGGCAAGGTGCTGCGCCGCCAGCTGCGCGACGAGCATTGCGGCGCGGAAGCGTCGTAACGCCTGGCTTTACTCGGCGCCACGAAGCTGGAATGATCGCGGACTCAGTGTTTCAAAAATAATTTCCATAAATGGAGGTTGTATGCCCATTGTCAATATCCAGCTGATTGAAGGCCGCACCGCCGAGCAGAAGGAAGCGCTGATCCAGAACGTCACCGACGCCTGCGTGGACGCCATCGACTGCACGCCGGAAAGCGTGCGCATTCTGCTGTCCGACGTGGAGGTACAGGACTTCGGCGTTGCCGGCGAGTCCGTCGCCAGGCGCCGCGCGGGCAAGCCGTCGTGATCGGGATTTCTGCCTCGGGGTAGGTACCGCTTGCCCGAAAGCGTTATACTCGCCGGCCCGCTCACCCGAGCGGGCCGATTGTTGATGGCCACCGCCGATGAAGTAGAGCCGACCGTGACTGCCGATATCTCAGACTCTTCGACCCTGACGCCGCCCGTACTCCCGGCTGAAGGCGCAAGCCCCGCCGAGCGCCTGCAGGCGTTGCGTCGGGCAACCGCTGCGCTGATGATCAAGGACGCCCGTCGCCTGGAGCGTCGTCTGGCCGGCCTGGAGCGGCGGCTCGGTGACGGCAAGCCCGTTGATCGCGGCCTGGGCGAAATCACTCGGGAGGTGGAGCGCGCTGCCCGGGTGGTTCAGGCGCGCCGGGAGCAGCGGGTCACGCTCAACTACCCGCCGGAGCTGCCGGTGGTGGAGCGCCGGGAGGATATTCTCGAGGCGCTTGCCGAGCACCAGGTGGTGATCGTGGCCGGGGAGACCGGGTCGGGCAAGACCACCCAGCTGCCCAAGCTTTGCCTGGAGCTCGGCCGCGGCCGCCGCGGTCTCGTTGGCCATACCCAGCCGCGCCGGCTGGCGGCGAGAAGCGTGGCGACCCGTCTGGCCGAAGAGCTGGAAACGCCGCTGGGCGAGCAGGTGGGGTATCAGGTGCGCTTTACCGACCAGAGCCGGGATACCACCCTGGTCAAGCTGATGACCGACGGCATTTTGCTGGCGGAAACCCGCAACGACCCCCTGCTGCTGCGCTACGACACTATCATCATCGACGAAGCCCACGAGCGCAGCCTGAACATTGACTTTCTGCTGGGCTACCTCAAGCGGCTGTTGCCCCAGCGCCCGGACCTCAAGGTCATCATTACCTCGGCCACCATCGACGTGGATCGCTTTGCCGCCCATTTCGGCACTGACGATACGCCGGCGCCGGTGATCGAAGTGACCGGGCGAACCTACCCGGTGGAGGTGCGCTACCGGCCGCTGGTTCGCGACGCCGACGACGAGGATGACCTTTCCCTGCAGGAAGGCCTTGTCCAGGCAGTAGAAGAAATCGAGCAGATCGAGCGAGATAACCGCTGGCAGCACGGTCCCCGGGACGTGCTGGTGTTTCTGCCCGGTGAGCGCGAGATCCGCGAGGCCGCCGATACTCTGCGCCGGGCCAATCTGCGCGGCACCGAGATTCTGCCGCTGTATGCCAGGCTGTCCAACGCCGAGCAGAATCGCGTGTTTGCCCCGCACAAGGGGCGGCGCATTGTGCTCGCCACCAACGTGGCGGAAACCTCGCTCACCGTGCCCGGTATTCGCTATGTGATCGACCCGGGGCTGGTGCGTCTCAGCCGCTACAGCTATCGCGCCAAGATCCAGCGTTTGCCGGTGGAGCCGGTGAGCCAGGCCAGCGCCAATCAGCGCAAGGGCCGCTGCGGGCGGGTGGCCGAAGGCGTGTGTATTCGCCTCTACGACGAAGACGACTTTCTTGCTCGGCCCGAGTTTACCGACCCGGAAATTCGCCGCACCAACCTGGCTTCGGTAATTTTGTCCATGCTCTCGCTGAAGCTTGGCAGCATCGAGGCGTTTCCGTTTGTCGATCCGCCGGACCCGCGCTTTGTCAAGGACGGCTTCAGGCTTTTGCATGAGCTCGGCGCGGTAAGCGATAAAAATGCGCTGACCCGACTTGGCCGGCAGATATCGCGGCTGCCCATCGACCCGCGGCTGGCGCGCATGGTGCTGGCCGGCGCCGACCGCGGCAGTTTATACGAGGTGCTGGTGGTGGTCTCGGCGCTGTCGATCCAGGACCCTCGCGCTCGCCCGGCCGACAAGCGTCAGGCCGCGGACGATGCCCACCACCGCTGGCACTCGCCGGAATCCGACTTCGTCGCACTGCTCAACCTCTGGCACGGCATCGAAAATGCCCGGGAGGCGCTGTCCGGCAACCAGCTTCGGCGCTGGTGCCGCGAGCGCTATATCAACTACCTGCGCGTGCGCGAATGGCACGATACGTTCCGCCAGCTGCGCCAGCTTTTGCGCGATATGGATATCGAGGTGCCGCCCGCGCCGCCCGGCGACCCCGAGCAGAGCGAGGAAGAAGCCCGCCAGGCCCGGCGCAAGACCTCGGGCAAGCTGCACCAGGCGCTGCTCTCGGGGCTTTTGTCCAACCTTGGCATGCTCACCGAGGACCGCGACTACCTGGGCGCGCGCAACCGCAAGTTCGTGATTCACCCGGGCTCGGGGCTTGCCAAAAAGACGCCCAAGTGGGTGATGGCCTTCGAGCTGGTGGAAACCTCGCGGCTGTTTGCGCGCACCGTCGCCAAAATCGATCCGGCCTGGATCGAGCCTCAGGCGGGGCACCTGGTCAAGCGCAGCTACAGCGATCCGCACTGGGAAATGAAGCGCGCCCAGGTGGTGGCCAAAGAGCAGGTGACGCTGTTTGGCCTGCCCATCGTCAGCGGGCGCAAGGTCAACTTCGGCGCCATTGCCCCCGAGGAGTCCCGGGAGCTGTTTATCCGTCGGGCGCTGGTGGAGGGCGAGTTTCGCACCCAGGGCGAGTTTTTTGCCCATAACCGCGCGCTGATCGAGGAAGTGGAGGATTTGGAAGACCGCGCCCGGCGGCGGGATATTCTCGTCGACGAAGAAACCCTGTTTGCGTTTTACGACGAGCGCATTCCCGCCGATATCGTCAACGGCAAGGGCTTTGAGAGCTGGCGCAAGAAGGCCGAGCGCGACAATCCCGATCTGCTCAAGTTTGACCTGAACGCCCTCAAGGCTCGGGAGGCCAAAGAGGTCACTCAAGGGCAGTACCCGGACCATTTGACCCTGGGCGGCGTGAGCTATCCGGTGAGCTACCACTTCGCACCGGGGGCCGAGGACGACGGCGTGACGCTCACCGTACCCGCGGCCATGTTGCCTCAGCTGCCGGTACACGCGCTTGAGTGGCTGGTGCCGGGGCTTTTGCGCGACAAATGCATTGCGCTGATGAAGTCGCTGCCCAAGCGCCTGCGCCGCCAGGTGGTGCCTATCCCTGACTGGGTGGATGCCGCGCTGGAAACGCTGGTGCCCGACGACCGTCCGCTGACGGAAGCACTGGGCGAGTTTATCCGCCGGCGCACCGGCACCCGAGTCGGCCCCGAAGACTGGCGGCTGGAGCAGCTCGAGCCGCACCTGATCATGAACATTCGCGTGGTGGCCCACGACGGCCGGACCCTGGGTCAGGGGCGCGATGTCCGGGCGCTGGAGCAGCGCTTTGAAGACGCGGCAAGCCAGGGTGCCCAGGCGCTTGCCGCCGAGGCAAGCGAAGCGCCGGCGGTGGAAGGCCTGCCGGAGAGGCCGCTGCCGGAGTCTCGGGTGACCGATCAGGCAGGAATCCGCGTGGAAGCCTATCCGGCGCTGTTGAAGGAGGGGGAGTCCTTCAGCGTGTCGCTGCTGGACCACCCGGCCAAAGCTGAAGCCGCCCATCAGGAGGGCGTGGCGCGCCTGGCCATGGCCCATCGCCCGGAATGGGTCAGGCAGATTCGCCGGCTGAAAGGCGTGGAAACCTGCGCGCTGCTGTTTGCCAAGGTGGGCAGCAAGCAGGCTTTTATCGACGATCTGGTCGAGGCTGTCTTTACCCAGGTGGTGGCGGCGGCGCCGCTGCCGCGCTCGGCTGCCGCTCTGGAGCAGCGTCTGCAGGAAGCCGGCGACGTCATTATCCCCCACGCGGAAACCTTGCTGGAACAGGCACACGCTGCCCTGAAGGAGCACCTGGAGGTGTCCAAGGTGCTCAAGGGCAAACTAAACTTTGCCCTGGCGCTGGTCTACAGTGATATCAAGGCGCAGATGCAGCGGCTGGTTTACCCCGGGTTTCTGTGCGATGCCGGCAGTTGGCTTGAGCACTATCCGCGCTATATGCAGGCCGCGCTGATCCGGCTGGAAAAGGCGCCCCGAGAGCGCGGCCGCGACCAGCTGCTGATGGGCGAAATCCAGTCGCTGGAAGCGCGCTTTGACGCCCGGCGCGAAAGCGAGCGCCGGGGGCGGGTGGAGGCGCCTGAGCTGGTAGCGTTTGGCTGGTGGCTGCAGGAGCTGCGGGTATCGCTGTTTGCCCAGCAGCTGGGCACGGCCATGCCGGTATCGGTCAAGCGGCTGGAAAAGCGCTGGCAGGAGATCACTCAGGCCTAATCAACAATGGGGCGGCGTACCGCCGGGAGGAGAGGGCGAATGACACAGGTGGTAATTACCGGTACCGGGCTTTATACCCCGGCGCACGCCGTGGACAATGAGGCGCTGGTGAAGGCGTTCAACGCCTGGGCAAAAGCCGAGAACGACCGCCACGCCGACGCCATTGCCGCCGGCGAGCGTGAAGCGCTCGAGTATTCCAGCAGCGCCTTTATCGAGAAGGCCTCGGGCATCAAAAACCGCTACGTGCTCGATGCCGACGGTATCCTGGATCCGCAGCGGATGCGCCCGCACCTGCCCGAGCGGGGTAACGACGAGCCGTCGATCCAGTGCGAGATGGCGCTTGACGCGGCCCGTCAGGCCCTTGCCAGCGCCGGCATAGAAGCGGATGATATCGAGCTTGTGATCGTTGCCTGCTCGAACCTGGAGCGCGCCTATCCGGCCGTGGCCGTCGAGCTGCAGCAGGCGCTGGGAGCCGGCGGCTACGGGTTTGACATGAACGTGGCCTGCAGCTCGGCCACCTTTGCGCTGGAAACGGCCGCCAACGCCATTACCTCGGGCAGCGTCAAACGCGCGCTTATCGTCAATCCGGAGATCTGCTCGGCGCACTTGAACTTCTGCGACCGCGACAGCCATTTCATCTTTGGCGATGCCTGTACCGCCATGGTGTTGGAAAACGACGCGGTTGCCCGGGCCGAAGAGCGCTACGCCATTCTCGGAACCCGGCTGGTCACGCAGTTTTCCAATGCCATTCGCAATAACGCCGGGTTTTTGAATCGCGTAACCGATGCCGACCCCAACGCGCTGGACAAGCTTTTTGTCCAGGAAGGACGGCGGGTGTTCAAGGAGGTCTGCCCGCTGGTAGCCAGGCTGCTCTGCGCGCATCTGGCTTCTCTCGAGCTTGGCGCAGAGGACGTGAGTCGGCTCTGGCTGCATCAGGCCAACCAGAACATGAATGACCTGATCGCGCGCAAGGTGCTTGGCGCCAACCCCGGTCCGGAGCAGGCGCCGGTCATCCTTGACCGCTATGCCAATACCAGCTCGGCGGGATCGATTATTGCGTTTCATCTGCATCGCGACTCGCTTGTGCGCGGCGATATCGGCATTATCTGCTCGTTCGGTGCCGGCTACAGCGCGGGCAGCGTCGTGATGCAGAAAGCCTAGCGTCGCCGGTTTGATTCCATGACCACCCCTGAAGAGATTTCCATGCCAGATAACTTCCGCCTCACCCCTGCGCCGGGCGTTAAACGCGCAGCCCTCCTGATGCCTGCCGTGGCGCTCACCGTGGTGCTTGGCGGGTGTGCCAGCAGCGCGACAAAAGGCGAGCCGCATCCGGAAGACCCCTGGGAAGGCTTCAACCGCAAGGTATTCGTGTTCAACGACGTCCTGGATCGCTATGCGTTGCGCCCGGTTGCCAAGGGCTATCGCACGATTACGCCCGAGCCGGTGGAAGACAGCGTGGGCAATTTCTTTTCCAACCTGGGGGAAATCCGCACGGTGCTGAACAGCCTGCTGCAGGGCAAGGGCGAGAACGCCAGCCGCGCGACGTCGCGCCTGCTGATTAACACCACGGCGGGCATCGGCGGGCTTTTTGACGTGGCGACAAAGATGGATATTCGCCAGGAGAAAGAAGATTTTGGCCAGACGCTGGCCACTTGGGGCTGGACGGATTCGCGCTACCTGGTGCTGCCGTTTTTGGGCCCCAGCACTCTGCGCGACGCTACCGGCCTGCCGGCGGATATCGCCACCTACCCGGTCACCTACGTCGACGACGATAAAACAAGGATTGCGCTGGGCGCGCTCAACCTGATCGACAAGCGTGCCGGCCTGCTTGACCAGGAAGACCTGATTCAGGGAGATCGCTATCGCTTCATGCGCGATGCCTACCTGCAGAACCGCGCCTTCAAGATCAGCGACGGCGAGCTGGGAGATGACCCCTTTGCCGCAGACGACTTTGACTTTGACGACGCGGATTTTGATGACGCAAACGTTGACGATGCGGATTCCGGCGACGATAACGCCGCCGATTGAGGCTTGGAATGAAGCACGAAAGCAAGCGCGACACCGCCATGCGTGAATCGCTCGACGCGTGTCGGCAGCGCTGCGAAGAGCTGGCCCGGGAGAATGACAGCCTCCAGGCTCGGCTTGAGCTATTGCGTCTGGACCAGCAAAGCGGCGGCTATATTCAGCGCCGACTGTTGCCGCGGCAGGCGCGCGTGTTCGGCGGGGTACGCTTTGACTACTGGCTGGCGCCGTCGCTGTATCTCTCCGGCGACTTTCTGGGCTATCAGCGCTACAATGATCGCTATAGCGCCCTGTACTTTGCCGACGTCTCCGGCCACGGGGCGTCGTCAGCCTTTGTGACGGTGCTGCTGAAATACCTGTTTACGCGCTGGCTGCATGAGTGGGACGGCGACGCTCCCGAGCGCATGCCGGCAGACTGGCTTACCTCTCTCAACCGCGAGCTTCAGGATAGCGATATTGGCAAGCACGCGACGCTGTTTGCCGGCGTGATTGACCACGCCGAGCGGAAGCTGCACTATTCGCTGGGCGCCCAGCTGCCGATGCCCATGCTGCAAACTGGCGGCACGCTTGAGCGTCTGGAAGGCGAGGGCATGCCGGTGGGGCTGTTTCCGGATGCGGTCTACCCCGCCCTTGAGTGTGCGCTGCCGGATGACTTTGCGCTATGGCTGTGCTCCGACGGCGTGCTGGAGTGCCTGCCGGGGGAAACGCTCGACGCGCGGCTGGGTCAGCTGGAGCAGCTGCTGGCGCAAAGCGCGTCGCTTGGAGAGCTGCGCGACGGGCTTGCCCGAGCCAGCACCTATATTGACCTGGTACAGGCGCGCCGGCCGGATGAGGCGAGTGATGACCGGCAGGCGCTGCCCGATGATTTAACCATCATGATGGTGAGCGGATTTGGTCATGCTGACTGAGGAAGGTCGCATCAAGGCGGCGTTCGATTCCGGGGTGTTTGTTCTCAAGCTGTGCGGCGACGTGCGCCTGACGCTCTGTGCCACGCTGGACACCCAGGCGCAGCAGCTGGCGCAGACGCCGGGGCTGCGGGCGGTCATGATCGACCTGCGCGAAGCGAGCAACGTGGACTCAACGGCGCTGGGGTTTCTGGCCAAGGTGGCCATGGCGGTAAGAGGCCGCCTGGAGCAGCCGCCGACTATCATTGCCGATAATCCCGATGTGCGCCAAATGCTTGATGTAATGGGATTTTCCCGCTTTTTCACGCTGCTTTCCGCACCGCTGAGCCACAGCCCGGCCGACGATGCCGAAGATCTGCCCGAAGTGCAGGCGGACGAGGGCGGGCTGCGCGAGCGCATTCTGGAAGCCCACCGCATTCTGATGCACATGAACGAACATAACCGCGAAGAGTTTCAGCCGCTGGTGGACATGCTCGAAGCCCAGGACAGCCCCTCCCGCCATTGAGGTTGGCGCGAGAGCGCGCTGATGGCGCGTGCTCTATCCTTTATGGCCAAGCTCCCCTAGCAGCGTCTCCAGCCGGCGCTGATCCGCCATGAACTTGCGGATGCCTTCGGCGAGCTTTTCGTCAGCCATGGCGTCTTCGTTCATTTGCCAGCGAAAGGTCGCTTCGTCCAGCGACGCTGCATCCTCGGTGGAGGTGCCAGCACCGGTAGCGCTGAGCTGGCGGGCCAGGGTACCCGTCTGCTCTTCCAGCTCGCCCAGCAGCTTGGGCGAAATGGTCAGCCGGTCGCAGCCGGCCAGCGCCTGGATTTCGTCGGTGTTGCGAAAGCTGGCGCCCATGACGACAGTGGAATAGCCGTTTGCCTTGAAATGGTCATGGATCTGTTTCACCGAGATCACGCCGGGGTCGCGCTGGCCGCTGAAGTCCGCTTCGGGGTTCCGGGCTTTGTGCCAGTCAAGAATGCGTCCCACAAACGGTGAAATCAGCGTGGCGCCGGCATCGGCACAAGCCTTTGCCTGGGTGAAGCCAAACAGCAGCGTCAGGTTGGTCTGGATGCCTTCGCGCTCCAGCTGAGTCGCGGCCTGGATGCCTTCCCAGGTGGAAGCGATCTTGATCAGAATGCGTTCGGGGTCCACGCCGGCCTGCCGGTAGTGCTCGATCAGCGAATGAGCTCGGGCAACGGTGGCCTCGCGATCGAACGACAGCCGGGCGCTGACTTCGGTTGACACATAGCCGGGTATCAGCGCGCTGATTTCGCTGCCGATATCCACGGCGACCCGGTCCAGAGCCTCGTCCAAATCGCGGCTCTCGCCGGCAATGCGTGCCAGCCGCTCGCGGCGGTCTTCCTGCTGGGCGGCCTGCAGAATCAGCGAGGGGTTGGTGGTGGCATCGTGGGGCCGAAAACGGCGGATGGCGTCCAGATCGCCGGTGTCGGCGACCACGGTCGTCATTTGCTTGAGTTGGGATAGCAGGCTTTTCGCCATGGCACGCTCCTTTGATATCGTGGCCGTACTCTAGCAAGGCAGCAGCGCCTCGAACAGCGCAGCCAGGAGGGGCTAAATCATCTATGATTAGCTACCTCAGGATTCATTTTACCGCTTTCCGGCCAGTAGGTGCCGCCATTTATTCTGAATTTAAGGAGCTGCATGGAACTTAACCCTCGTCGCGTGGCCTTGCTGGTCGCTGCCAATACGGCGCTGGCACCGTTTGCGATCGATGCCTATTTGCCCGCCATGGGAGCGCTGGCCGATACCATCGGTGCCAGTATCCACCATACCGAGCTTTCCATCAGCATTTTTCTGTTCGGCTTTGCGCTGGGCCAGCTGTGCTTTGGCCCGCTTTCCGATCGGCTGGGGCGCAAGCCCGTGCTCACCGGCGGGCTGACCGTTTTTGCGTTGGCGAGCCTGATGCTTACCCAGGTCGATAGTTTGTCCGAGCTGCTGGCGCTGCGCTTTGTCCAGGCGCTGGGGGGCGGTGCCTGCGTGGTCAACTCGGCGGCGATTGTGCGCGACTGTTTCCAGGGACGAGAAGCGGCCAGGGTGATGTCGACCATGGCCATGATCATGATGCTGGCCCCGCTGGTGGCGCCAAGCGTAGGCAGTGCCTTGCTGCATGCCGTGGACTGGTGGCTGATTTTCGTGTTTCTTGCGGCCTATGCGCTGTTTTTGCTGTGGCTTTTGGGCACCAAGCTTCCCGAAACTCGGGACATGACGCTGCCGGCAGCGTCGCCTCGGCAGGTGATTGGTAACTATGCCAGCATCCTCCGCCACCGCGAGGGAATGGGCTATATCTGTGCGGTCGCCACGGCGTTTTCCGGCCTGTTCGCCTTTGTGACCGCATCGCCGTTTGTGTATATGGAATATTTTTCCCTGTCGCCGGCGCTCTATCCGTTTGTTTTTGGCGCCAACGTGATCATTATCGCCTCGTCCAATCGGGTGAATATTGCGCTGCTGAAAACGCGAACGCCCCAGCAGAACCTGCGTCTGGGGCTGGCGGTGCAGCTGGCGGCGTCGTCCGGCCTGGTGCTCGTTACCGCCCTGGGGCTGAATAGCCTGCCGGTGGTGGTTGCGCTGGTGATGTGCTTTACCGGAATGATCGGCCTGATTACGCCCAACTCCATTTCTTCGCTGCTGGATCATTTCGGCCATATCAGCGCGACCGCCACGGCGCTGCTGGGTGGCATCCAGTTCAGCAGCGGAGCGCTTGCCGGTATCCTGGTAGGCTATTTCGAAATCGAGAACATGTGGCCGATGGTGGTAACCATGCTGATGGCATCGACTGTAGGCAACGTGGGCGTGCGCTGGCTGACGCCCAAACCCGGGCCCGACGTTTCGCCCGATCATGCTTGATGTCTTTGCCTGGCTTGATATGACGCCGCGTCTGTGGCTCGGCGCGGCGGCGGTGCTGACGGTTGGGGCTTTTGTTCAGCGCGCCACCGGGTTCGGCCTGGCGGTGGTTAGCGCGCCGCTGTTGCTGATGCTGGAACCCCGGCTGGTGCCGGTGGTGCTGGTGCTGTTCGGGCTCACGGTATCGCTGATGATGGTGCGCTACTATCGCCACGAAGTGAGCCTCGGGCCGATCAGCATGGCGCTGGTCGGGCGGCTGCCGGGCAATGTTCTGGGCGCCTGGCTGCTGCTCGCCGCCCCCATGGTGATTCTGGAAAAGCTGATTGCCGCTATTGTGCTGTTTGCCGTTCTGGTCACGCTGTTCCGGTTTCGGCTGCCGGTAAATCGCAAGACGCTTTTTGGTGCCGGCGTACTGTCGGGGGTTTTCGGTACCGTAGCCTCGATCAGCGGTCCGCCGATGGTGATTCTCATGCACGGCTTGCCGCCCGACCGTGTGCGGGGCAATCTGGCCGCGTTTTTTATCCTGACCTCTATTCTCACGCTGTTTACCCTGGCCGTGGCCGGACAAATTGGGATATGGCATTTTGGCATTGCAGCGACGCTTCTGCCGGCGGTGCTGCTGGGTAATGGGCTGGCCAACCGCGTAGCCCCGAAGCTTAATCGACGCTGGCTGCAAATTATATCGCTGACCCTGTGCACTGGTTCTGCGCTGAGCCTTCTACTCCAGGCGGGCTAGCTGTGATCTCTCGGTAGGTTGTTCATCCGGAGCCAACCCGGAAGACTGGAGATGCAAACCAACCAATCTCTCCAGGAGGCCCGGATGAACACCCATAAGAATGCCCGACTCACTCCGCACGGTCGAGCCCTGCTGGTCGCTCGCGTCATCGATGAAGGGTTGCGGCCCAGAGAGGTCGCGCAAGCCCAGGGCGTCAGTGTGAGAACGGCCTACAAATGGGTGCGTCGTTTCCGTGAGGAGGGACTCGAGGGCCTCCAGGACCGTCGGTCACGCCCTGCCCGAAGTCCCTGGGCGACCGACGCAACGACGGTGGAGCAGATCGTCGAGCGTCGTCAGCGACGCCAGACCTATTGCCAGATTGCCCAGGCGCTGGGGGTTGGCCAGAGCACGGTAGCGCGCATTCTCAAGCGCAAGGGGCTGAATCGCTTGGCGGCTCTGACACCGCCAAGGCCCAGCAATCGCTATGAGCACGACGCACCCGGGGATCTCCTGCATCTGGATATCAAGAAGCTCGGCTGCTTCGCGCGCCCGGGGCATCGGGTCACCGGCGATCGCCAACAGACCACGCGTGGTGCAGGGTGGGAGTATGTCCACATCGCCATCGACGATCACTCACGGGTGGCCTTCGGCACCCGCTACCCTGATGAAACCGGCTGGAGCGCCTGTTATGCGCTATTGGAGGCCATACGATATTATCGAGACTTGGGGACTCGCTTCACGCGGGTGCTCACCGACAATGGCGCCTGCTACCGGTCCCGGGCGTTTCACCGCCTGTGCCGGCGGGTGGGGCTGAAGCACAAGCGCACTCGCCCCTATACGCCCCGCACCAATGGCAAGGCAGAACGGTTCATTCAAACCGCTCTGCGCGAGTGGGCCTATGCCCAGTCTTATGAGAGCTCGGAGGAGCGAGGCAAACACCTTTCCGCCTGGCTTCACCAGTACAACTGGCACCGGCCACATGCCAGCCTGAACTATCACCCTCCGGTTAGCCGGTTGGGGCTTTCCGTGAACAACCTGGTGAGTTTACACAGCTAGCTTCTTCTCTGGTAGCGAAACGCGAAAGTTATGCTTTTCCTTGCCAAATAGCCAGAAAGCTTCTATAGTATATATTCGCTGCCGACGACGCCAAACCGTCACCGGCGGCGAAAGGCCCCAAAAGGCCGGTGGTTTCAACGAGTTACGCGATTCGAAACAATCGCCGTTGACAGCCGCTCAAAGGCGTGTAGAATACGCCCTCCTCGCCGCAAAACGCGAGACGCTCTTTAACAAGTTGATCAGGTAATTCATGTGGGCGCTTGCCTGGGTGGGTGACAAATCACCTATCGTCAAGGCAAGCGACTCGTCAGAGACCTTCGGGTCTCGTTTGAGACGTTTGATACCTTGAGCCAAGTTTGGTCCGCTCAACGGACTATATGATTGAAACCGAAGAGTTTGATCATGGCTCAGATTGAACGCTGGCGGCAGGCTTAACACATGCAAGTCGAGCGGAAACGACAGGAGCTTGCTCCTGGGCGTCGAGCGGCGGACGGGTGAGTAACGCATAGGAATCTGCCCGGTGGTGGGGGATAACCCGGGGAAACTCGGGCTAATACCGCATACGTCCTACGGGAGAAAGGGGGCTCAGGCTCCCGCCATCGGATGAGCCTATGTCGGATTAGCCAGCTGGTGGGGTAACGGCTCACCAGGGCGACGATCCGTAGCTGGTTTGAGAGGATGATCAGCCACACCGGGACTGAGACACGGCCCGGACTCCTACGGGAGGCAGCAGTGGGGAATATTGGACAATGGGCGAAAGCCTGATCCAGCCATGCCGCGTGTGTGAAGAAGGCCCTCGGGTTGTAAAGCACTTTCAGTGAGGAAGAAGGCCTGGCGGCTAATACCCGCCAGGAACGACATCACTCACAGAAGAAGCACCGGCTAACTCCGTGCCAGCAGCCGCGGTAATACGGAGGGTGCAAGCGTTAATCGGAATTACTGGGCGTAAAGCGCGCGTAGGCGGCGCGATCAGCCGGTTGTGAAAGCCCCGGGCTCAACCTGGGAATGGCATCCGGAACTGTCGCGCTAGAGTGCAGGAGAGGAAGGTGGAATTCCCGGTGTAGCGGTGAAATGCGTAGATATCGGGAGGAATACCAGTGGCGAAGGCGGCCTTCTGGACTGACACTGACGCTGAGGTGCGAAAGCATGGGTAGCAAACAGGATTAGATACCCTGGTAGTCCATGCCGTAAACGATGTCGACCAGCCGTTGGGGTCCTTGAGACCCTTGTGGCGAAGTTAACGCGATAAGTCGACCGCCTGGGGAGTACGGCCGCAAGGTTAAAACTCAAATGAATTGACGGGGGCCCGCACAAGCGGTGGAGCATGTGGTTTAATTCGATGCAACGCGAAGAACCTTACCTACCCTTGACATCCTGCGAACCCGAGAGAGATCTCGGGGTGCCTTCGGGAACGCAGTGACAGGTGCTGCATGGCTGTCGTCAGCTCGTGTTGTGAAATGTTGGGTTAAGTCCCGTAACGAGCGAAACCCTCGTCCCTCTTTGCCAGCGATTCGGTCGGGAACTCCAGGGAGACTGCCGGTGACAAACCGGAGGAAGGTGGGGACGACGTCAAGTCATCATGGCCCTCACGGGTAGGGCTACACACGTGCTACAATGGCCGGCACAAAGGGCGGCGAGCTCGCGAGAGTCAGCGAATCCCGTAAAGCCGGTCTCAGTCCGGATCGGAGTCTGCAACTCGACTCCGTGAAGTCGGAATCGCTAGTAATCGTGCATCAGAATGGCACGGTGAATACGTTCCCGGGCCTTGTACACACCGCCCGTCACACCATGGAAGTGGACTGCACCAGAAGTGGTTAGCCTAACTTCGGAAGGCGATCACCACGGTGTGGTTCATGACTGGGGTGAAGTCGTAACAAGGTAGCCGTAGGGGAACCTGCGGCTGGATCACCTCCTTAACCGATGCGTCATCCGCCCGGCAAGTGCCCACAATGAATTGCCTGATCGCTGTGCCCCTGAGCAGTCATAAGCTCCGTGAACCGTCACGACGCTTATGACTGCTTTCAGGCAGTGCTCTTTAACAAGATATATCATGCTGACAAAACGATCTTCGCAAGAAGATTATGTGATACGTCTCAAGCGTATCCGGCAATCGTTGTCATTGCGACACCGACCCCTTGGGGTTATAGGGTCAAGCAATGAAGCGCACACGGTGGATGCCTTGGCAGCCAGAGGCGACGAAAGACGTGGCAGCCTGCGATAAGCGCCGGCGAGGTGGCAAACAACCTTTGACCCGGCGATCTCTGAATGGGGCAACCCACTCACCACAAGGTGAGTATCGTTTCCTGAATCCATAGGGAGACGAGGCGAACCGGGGGAACTGAAACATCTCAGTACCCCGAGGAACAGACATCAACCGAGATTCCCCCAGTAGCGGCGAGCGAACGGGGACCAGCCCTTAAGCGCGTGAACGACTAGACGAAGGCCCTGGGAAGGGCCGCCATAGTGGGTGACAGCCCCGTAGTCGAAAGTCCGATCGCGTGAAATCGAGTAGGTCGGGGCACGTGTAACCCTGACTGAAGACGGGGGGACCATCCTCCAAGGCTAAATACTCCTGGCTGACCGATAGTGAACCAGTACCGTGAGGGAAAGGCGAAAAGAACCCCAGTGAGGGGAGTGAAACAGATCCTGAAACCGTGTGCGTACAAGCAGTGGGAGCCGACTCGTTCGGTGACCGCGTACCTTTTGTATAATGGGTCAGCGACTTATTTTCCGTAGCGAGCTTAACCGATTAGGGGAGGCGTAGCGAAAGCGAGTCTTAACCGGGCGACAAGTTGCGGGGAATAGACCCGAAACCGGGCGATCTACCCATGGCCAGAGTGAAGGTTGAGTAACATCAACTGGAGGCTCGAACCCACGTATGTTGAAAAATGCGGGGATGAGCTGTGGGTCGGAGTGAAAGGCTAATCAAGCCCGGAGATAGCTGGTTCTCCTCGAAAGCTATTTAGGTAGCGCCTCACGTATCACCACCGGGGGTAGAGCACTGTTTCGGCTAGGGGGTCATCCCGACTTACCAACCCGAGGCAAACTCCGAATACCGGTGAGTGCCAGCGTGGGAGACACACAGTGGGTGCTAACGTCCATTGTGGAAAGGGCAACAACCCAGACCGTCAGCTAAGGTCCCCAAATCCTGATTGAGTGGGAAACGATGTGGGAAGGTTTAGACAGCCAGGAGGTTGGCTTAGAAGCAGCCATCCTTGAAAGAAAGCGTAATAGCTCACTGGTCGAATCGGCCTGCGCGGAAGATGTAACGGGGCTAAATCAGGTACCGAAGCTACGGACGTATCCTCCGGGATACGTGGTAGAGGAGCGTCGTGTAAGCCGATGAAGGTGGGTCGAAAGGCTTGCTGGAGGTATCACGAGTGCGAATGCTGACATGAGTAACGATAAAGGGCGTGAAAAACGCCCTCGCCGGAAGACCAAGGGTTTCTGTTCGACGCTAATCGGAGCAGAGTGAGTCGGCCCCTAAGGCGAGGCCGAAAGGCGTAGTCGATGGGAAACGGGTCAATATTCCCGTACCTCACAGTATTGCGACGGGGGGACGAAGAAGGCTAGGTGAGCCGGGCGACGGTCGTCCCGGTGAAAGTCCGTAGGCCGAACCATCAGGGAAATCCGGTGGTTCAAGGCCGAGAGACGAGACGAACAGCCCACGGGCTGGAAGTCATCGATGCCACGCTTCCAGGAAAAGCCTCTAAGCCTCAGATACGGTGGGACCGTACCCCAAACCAACACAGGTGGTCAGGGTGAGAATCCCCAGGCGCTTGAGAAAACTCGGGTGAAGGAACTAGGCAAAATGGTGCCGTAACTTCGGGAGAAGGCACGCCGCCGGTACGTGAAGTCCCTCGCGGACGGAGCGGAAGGCGGTCGAAGATACCAGGTGGCTACAACTGTTTACTAAAAACACAGCACTCTGCCAACGCGCAAGCGGACGTATAGGGTGTGACGCCTGCCCGGTGCCGGAAGGTTAAGTGATGGCGTTAGCTCCGGCGAAGCGCTTGATCGAAGCCCCGGTAAACGGCGGCCGTAACTATAACGGTCCTAAGGTAGCGAAATTCCTTGTCGGGTAAGTTCCGACCTGCACGAATGGCGTAATGATGGCCACGCTGTCTCCACCCGAGACTCAGTGAAATTGAAATCGCCGTGAAGATGCGGTGTACCCGCGGCCAGACGGAAAGACCCCGTGAACCTTTACTATAGCTTCACACTGGACGCCGATGTTGCTTGTGTAGGATAGCTGGGAGGCCTGGAACCCCGGTCGCCAGACCGGGGGGAGCCACCCTTGAAATACCAGCCTGGCATCATTGGCGTTCTCACTCCGATCCGTGATCCGGATCGAGGACCGTGTGTGGTGGGTAGTTTGACTGGGGCGGTCTCCTCCCAAAGTGTAACGGAGGAGCACGAAGGTACCCTCAGCACGGTTGGACATCGTGCAGTGAGTGCAAGAGCACAAGGGTGCTTGACTGCGAGACAGACACGTCGAGCAGGTGCGAAAGCAGGTTCTAGTGATCCGGTGGTTCTGTATGGAAGGGCCATCGCTCAACGGATAAAAGGTACTCCGGGGATAACAGGCTGATACCGCCCAAGAGTTCACATCGACGGCGGTGTTTGGCACCTCGATGTCGGCTCATCACATCCTGGGGCTGAAGTCGGTCCCAAGGGTATGGCTGTTCGCCATTTAAAGTGGTACGCGAGCTGGGTTTAGAACGTCGTGAGACAGTTCGGTCCCTATCTGCCGTGGGCGTCGGATGTTTGAGAAGGGCTGCTCCTAGTACGAGAGGACCGGAGTGGACGTACCTCTGGTGTTCCGGTTGTCACGCCAGTGGCACTGCCGGGTAGCTAAGTGCGGACGGGATAACCGCTGAAAGCATCTAAGCGGGAAGCCCCCTTCAAGATGAGACATCCCCGAGGCCGTGAGCCTCCTGAAGGGCCCAGCAAGACGAGCTGGTTGATAGGCCGGGTGTGGAAGCGCTGCAAGGCGTTGAGCTAACCGGTACTAATGCGCCCGTGAGGCTTGACCCTATAACGCCCAAGGGGTCGGGTCGCGACAACGATGAGACAGTAAAGTCGTCGGATACGACACGAGACGATCACCCTCGGCATGATATGTCACCGGTTACGCCTGACGGCCATAGCGAGCAGGAACCACCTGATCCCATGCCGAACTCAGCAGTGAAACCGCTCAGCGCCGATGGTAGTGTGGGGCCTCCCCATGCGAGAGTAGGACATCGTCAGGCACTGATACACAGAGAACCCGGCCCCGTGCCGGGTTTTTTGTGTGCGTGGAAGACAAGTCCAGCCGAAGCAGGCCGGCGTCGCCCGGTAAGCCGGCCTTCCAATAAAGCCTGATATCAGCACATAGTCAGCAAGCAAATACGCTGGTACGGGTTTTATTTGCGATTCATTAGCGGTGGTACTGCCTTTCGCGCTCTGGCTGCCATAAAACGGCATCGATGCGCAGACGAGCTTTGCCGTTGTTGGGCAGCGGCCAGTCGGCAATGTCCCCTACGCGAAGGCCAATCAGGCCGGCTCCGATAGGCGCCATGACGGAAATGGCATCCTCGACGCTGCCGAGGGCGTGCGGATAGACCAGGGTGCGGGTTATCTGGCGATTACGTTCCAGGTCGGTAAACTGGATCTGGCTGTTCATACTCACAATATCATCGGGCACATCGGCCGGATCCACCACTTCCCCGCGTGTCAGCTCCGCCTCAAGAAGCTCGGCAACGTCCAGGTCCTTGTCGGAAGCATCGTCAATCAGCCGCTGCAGGCGCTCGGCGTCGAGTCGATTAATCATGATAGGCGGGCGGTATCCCATGGTGCTCTCCTTGGAATAGACAGCGCAATGCGCAATAGCCAATAAAAACAGTCCTTCCCCGAAAGGAGGGGGAAGGACTGTGTCGGCCACCATTATACGCTATTTGCGCCGACAAGACGATCAGACGATGCCCTGATCGATCATGGCGTCAGCCACTCGCCGGAAACCGGCAATGTTGGCGCCGAGCACCAGGTTGGTGGGGGCATCAAACTCCGCGGCCGTATCGGCGCACTGCTGATGGATATCGGCCATGATGGCCTTGAGCTTGTCGTCGACCTTTTCCAGTGGCCACTGCTCCATGCTGCTGTTCTGGGCCATTTCCAGCTGGCTGGTGGCCACGCCGCCGGCGTTGGCTGCCTTGCCCGGCCCGTAGGCGATGCCGGCCTCGATAAAGCAGTCAATGGCATCCGCGTTGGAGGGCATGTTGGCGCCTTCGCTAACGCAGTCAACGCCGTTGGCCAGCAGCGCCCTGGCGTCGGTCGCGGTCAGTTCGTTTTGCGTTGCGCAGGGGAAGGCGGCGTCCGCCTGGATATGCCATACGGCGTGGCCATCTTCGGGGTAATCGGCGGCCTTGATGAAACGGGCGCTTTGGCGCCTTTCCAGATACGTCTCGAGGGAGAGGCTGTCGACTTCCTTGAGTTCCTTGAGCAGCGCCAGGTCAATGCCGTCAGGGTCGTGCAGGGTGCCGCCGGAATCCGAGCAGGTGATCGGCCTGGCGCCGAGCTCGAGCAGTTTTTCAATGGTGTAGATGGCGACGTTACCCGCGCCGGATACCAGGCAGGTTTTGCCTTCGATGCTGTCTTTGCGCGCTTTCAGCATATTCTGGGCAAAGTAGACGGCGCCGTAGCCGGTGGCTTCCTTGCGGCCGATCGAGCCGCCCCAGTCGAGGCCCTTGCCGGTTAGAACTCCTTCATGCCGGCCGGTCATGCGCTTGTACTGGCCGTAGAGATAGCCGATTTCGCGTGCGCCAACGCCGATATCGCCGGCGGGTACGTCGGTCGTAGGGCCGATATGGCGATAAAGTTCGGTCATGAATGCCTGACAGAAACGCATGATTTCGGCATCCGACTTGCCCTTGGGGTCAAAGTTCGAACCGCCCTTGCCGCCGCCGATGGGCAGGCCGGTGAGCGCGTTTTTGAAAATCTGCTCAAAGCCCAGAAACTTGATGGTGCCGGAGGTGACGCTGGGGTGGAAGCGCAGGCCGCCCTTGTAGGGCCCCAGCGCCGAGTTGAACTGTATGCGGTAGCCCTTGTTGACCTGCGCCTTGCCGTTATCGTCTGCCCAGCAAACGCGGAACATGATCTGGCGCTCGGGCTCCACGATGCGCTCGATAATATTGTGTTCCAGGTAGTGCGGGCAGCGCTTGAACAGCGGACGCAAGCACTCCAGCACTTCTTCGGCGGCCTGATAGAACTCGGTTTGCGCCGGGCTGCTTTTTTTCAGGCTGGCCAGCGTATCGGGCACGTAGGTTTCAAGGTGCTTTTGGGGATCCTGTGTCTCGGGCATGGTCTTGTTACCTTGTTCGGTGATGTGTGTGCGGATGACAAAGCCTTCTTATTAGACCTTATTATGCTTTACCTGCATACCCTATGCTTTATCGGATTGAGGAAGGTGATCAGGTCTGCCCGCCGCCATGGCCACTCGCAGCGCTGCCAAGGCGTGATTGACCCATGCGCGCTAGCGACGGGTGACGGGGCAGGCGGCTTTGATACAGGAGACAATGGCAGCCGTGTTATCATGCAGCCCCGTTTTCCATGAGACGCAAGGGGACAGCAGGTGAAGCAGACGGTGCCGGCAACGTGGCTGGTTTACTGCCGGGAAGGTTTCGAGCGGGACGCCCAGGCAGAGCTTCTGTATCATGCAGCGCAGCACGGTGCCGATGTCAAGGGGGTAGCCGGCGCGGGCTGGGCCGGCGTGACGCGTACGGACGGGGGAACGGCCAATGCGCTGCAGCGCGGCGTGGCGTTTTCGCGGCTGGTGTTTGCCCGGCAAAGTCTGGTGGCGCTGCCGGCGCTCACCCTGTCGCGGGACGATCGTCTGAGCGCCATTGCCGGCCAGGTCAGCGAGGCCGGGTGGAGCTTTGACAGCATCTGGCATGAAACCCCCGATACCAACGACGGCAAGTCCCTGGCGCGGCTGGCCAAGGCGCTGACGCGCCCCTTGCAAGGCCTGTTGAAAAAGCGCGGCGCTCTGCGCCGTAAGGCCGGCGGTCGGCGCCTGCATCTGCTGTGGCTCTCGGGTAGCCAGGTACAGCTGGGCATGAGCTTTCCCGGCAATCGCAGCGAGCTTGCCGGCGGTATCCGCCGGCTGCGGCTTCCCTCGCGGGCGCCCAGCCGTTCGACGCTGAAGCTGGAGGAAGCCTGGCACGAGTTTGTGCCGCGCGAAGCGTGGGATGAGCGTCTGGCACAAGGCATGCAGGCGGCCGATCTGGGCGCGGCCCCCGGTGGCTGGACCTGGCAGCTGGTGCAGCGCGGTATGCACGTCTACGCGATTGATAATGGCCCCATGGACAAGGCCCTGATGGCAAGCGGACAGGTAGAGCACCTGGGCGAGGACGGCTTTACCTGGGCGCCGCCCGAGCGGCTTGACTGGCTGGTCTGCGATATCGTGGACAAGCCGGCTCGGGTCCTGGCCATGGTCGAGCGCTGGCTGGTTCAGCGCTGGTGCCGCGAAGCGGTGTTCAACCTTAAGTTGCCGATGAAAAAGCGCTGGGAAGAGGTTCAGCGTTGCCTGAGTCGCCTGGAGTACGCTCTGGAGCAGGCGGGAGTTGACGCTGCCGTGGCGTGCCGCCATCTTTACCATGATCGCGAAGAGGTGACCGTGCATGTGCGACTGTTGACAGCCGACATGCCTGATGCCGAAAGCGTTTGACGACTGAGCGAGAGAACCATGCCTGATACGACTGCCCGTCTGCCGGAGTACGATGCGCTGCTGGACACCAGCGGCCTGTATTGCCCCGAGCCCGTCATGCTCATGCATAACCGGGTGAGGGACATGGCACCGGGGGAGGTGCTGCAGGTAGTGGCCACCGATCCGGCCACCACCCGCGACGTGCCGAAGTTTTGCCAGTTTCTCGGCCATGAGCTGATGGAACAGCATACGACAGATGAGATTTACCGGTACTTTATCCGCCTGGCGGGGTGAGCCAACCCTTGGCCCATGAAAGCGTCCGGGTCAGCAGACGCCGCCGGGTGAGCTAGTTGTCGCCCTGGGGGACGACGATGAGCGCCAGGGCATCCAGGGTGGCCGGATCCTCTTCCATGATGCGGTTGGCGATATGGCGCTGAAAAAAATACAGCCGCGGATGGCGTGAGCGAGCGTTATACAAACACTCGTCGCCCAGCAGTACCGGCGTCATGATGGCCTGCTGCTCGTCGGCGAGAAGCGCATCGACGCTGCCGTCGCTGTAAAGCGACCAGCCGTAAACGGGCTTCATCTGCCAGGGCGTGTGGGGCGTATCCATGCACAGGGCGTGGGTGCCCTGGGTATCGGGCAGCTGCTGGATCAGCGTGACCTCGCTTGAGGATTCGTATTCAAAGTACGTGGCGGCGGCCTGGAGCTCGTCGTATTTATGCTCCGGCGGCGCGGTAAAGATTTCTTCGGTTTCCGGATCGCGATAGCCGATAAAGCGGCCGTTTTCCTCGCTGTTGATATGGGGGCACGGTGTCAGGGTGGCCATCCAGGGCACAAGGCCGTCGACGCTGCCGTCCTGATGCAGCCCCCATGCAAGTACCGGCAGGCTATAGCCGGTTTCCGTATCGGTATCGAACTGATAGAGCATTTCCAGCCCGTCAAGCTCCGGCGCCAGGCGTACCAGCTGCTTCTGCGCCTGGTGACGCCGGCGTACCGTCTCCAGATCGATGACCCGGGCAGAGCGGGATGACAAGGATGCGCCCATGATGTCCCTCCTGATGCTGCATGGCCTCGATAGCGGCAAGATGTCACCTTGCCTGCCCATCACCAATAGCATAGCTTGAGAGGAAGGTTAAGCGTGGCCCGGGATTTGCTGCTTTATTCGTCGGGGCAGGGCTGAAAGCGCAGGCGTTCGGCGTGATGCTCGTTCAGAGCCGCCTGGAACGAGGCCCAGGGGGCTTTGGGGTTATCGAGCGATAGCCAGCGCCGGCGGTAGCTTTTCATCGCCGGGGGAGGCGTCACCGGCAGACTTTCGAACAGCGCATTGACGGCGCTTAACCACTGCCCGGCCTTCTTGCGGGTGGCGTCGAGCGCCGGGGGTTGCCGGGATGGCAGGCAGTGCCCGGACGGGGCCTGGCGCAGCGCGGCAGTGGCCTCATCCAGGCGTTGGGCGGCGAGCATCAGCGTGCGCAGCGTTTGTGCGGTAAGCGGGCGGGAGCGCAGGGTCTTGAGCTGCTGCTCAAGCCGGCCGGAATCCGGCACCCACTCGCGGCTGAACTGGTGTCGAACCATGGCCGTCAGATAGTCAAGCGCCGCGAGGTCGGGCGCTATATTGGCCTGGCTGAAATCGATAGCATGGCTCGCCCGGGCAAAGCTTTTTTCCCACTCTTCCGAATCGAATAGCGCATTCCAGCTGACGTAGGGCAGCTGCCGGGTCTTGGTCAGCGTCAGCCGGCGCAGGCGTTGGCGGTCATCATCGGCGAGGCCGTCGGGCACCGGCGTGTTCCAGCAGCCGCTCAGGCGCTGCCACAGCTTGCGCTCGTACAGCCACTGCTGGCTGGGCGGAGCGACGCGTCCCAGCTGGTTGTTGCGCCCGGCTACCAGCGAAACGATGCGGCACTTCCGCAGCGCGTAGACGTCGAGTATTCCTTCGCGGGTGTCTTCAATGTCGAATAGGCGATCACGGCGCCGGGGCAGTTTGCTGATGTTGGTCGGGGAGGAGCGGACGATGGGGGCCGTGTCGAGCGACTGCTCAAGCGCGCGGTGATAGTCGGCCCAGCGCTGCTCCACGCCGCTGTCGCCGCAGCCGGCCAGCAGCAGGGCGATGGCCGGGGCAGCCGCAAGGCGACGAACCGGGCGTCGAGGCATCACGTTGTGAATGCGCCCCGAGCGCGGGGGTGGCGACTAATCTTGTGCAGCCGCCACCCCAGCAGCACCGCGGCCGTGCTGAGCCCGGCAATCAGCCCCAGCCAGTAACCGTGTACCCCCAGCGGGCCGCTGAGCGAGCCGGCGCCGCGGGTGCCCAGCCAGTGGCCGCCGCCAAGCCCCACGCACCAGTACGAAAGCACCGTGATCAGCATGACGATGCGGGTATCCTTGTAGCCGCGCAGGGCGCCGGCCAGGTTGGCCTGCAGCGAATCCGATACCTGATAAAGCGCTGCCAGGGAGAGTAGCGAAACGGCCAGCTGCTGCACGTCGGGGTTGGGGGTATAAAGAGCAATCACCCAGGCCCCGGTGACCCACAGCAGGAAGCTGTTGATCGCCGCCGCGACCAGGCTGATGGCAACGCCGTTGCCCGCTACCAGCCGCGCCATGGCGGGGCGATTCTGGCCCAGGGTATTACCCACGCGCACGGTCAGCGCCATGCTCAGGGAAAGCGGCAGCATGAACAGAATACCGGTATAGCTGAAAGCTATCTGGTGCGCGGCCACGGTGATCTCCCCAAGGCTTGCAATAAAAAGGGCGATGAGTGTGAACAGCGTCACCTCGACAAAGATGGCGATGCCGATGGGCAGGCCGACCACCGCCAGCTCGCGCAGTCCGCTTGCTCGGGGCCAGGTAAGGCGCTGCCACACCTTGACCGAGTCGTAGGCTCGCCCCCGGTGCGTGTAGAACGCCATGGCCAGCGTCATGGACCACATGGAAAGCGCGGTGGCGATGCCGCAGCCAAAGGCGCCAAGGGGGGGCAGCTGCTGGAGAACGTCGGGTAGCCAGGCGCCGAATATGGCGGCCAGGCCGTCGCCGCCGTAGATCAAGAGGTAATTGCTGGGGATGTTCACACCAAGCCCGATCAGGCTGATCCACAGCGACGGGCGAGTATGATTCATGCCGTCGGAAAATGCCCGCAGCGCCTGAAAAAGCGCCACGCCCGGCATGCCGAAGGCCAGCGCCGACAGGTAAGCGGAAGAGGCGTTGGCCACCTCGGGCGGCACGTCCATCAGGGCAAAGATCGGCGCTACCGCCAGCCACAGCAGGCTTGCCGACAACACCCCGAGCAGTAGCGCCACCCATAGCGCCTGGTGTACCGCCGGGCGAATGTCGGCGTAGCGCTGCCCGCCGAGCAGCTGGGCCACAATGGGCGTGACGCCCATCAGCGTGCCGGTCATGAACAGCATCAGCGGCAGCCACAGACTTGAGCCCACAGAGACCGCCGCCAGCGCCGTGGCGTTCAGGCGCCCGGTCATCATGACGTCGACCACGCTCATGCCGCCCTGGGCCAGCTGGGCCCCGCAAATGGGCAGCGCCAGGCTTGCCAGCAGGCGTGTTTCGGGCCAGTAGCGCGTTTTCAGCCGGGAGGCAATGGGGCTCAAGGCGGTCTCCTGTCTCGCGTGAGTCATCCTGCAAAATGATCGGCTTAGCCTGGCGGTTGATCGACGTTATACTGCCCGCTCAAGCCTTATTCGCCAAGGAGTTGAAGTGGTATCAGCAGCATGCGCCACCCACCAGCAGCGCTGGACGCTTGACGATATTATTGCCCTCTTTGACGGCGTGTTTGCCTCAACTTTTCAGACGCGCCTGATTCGCGGGGGAGATGAGCCGCTGTACGCCCCGGCCGATGCCGGCACGCCGTATCACCGGATCATCTTCGCCCGGGGCTTTTACGCCAGCGCCCTGCACGAAATCAGCCACTGGTGCATTGCCGGCGCCGAGCGGCGTATGTGCGAAGACTACGGCTACTGGTATCTGCCCGACGGGCGTAACGAGCAGCAGCAGCGGGCGTTCGAGCAGGCGGAGGTCGCTCCCCAGGCGCTGGAGTCGCTGTTTGCCGAGGCCTGCGGGCGCGAGTTCAACGTCAGCGTGGATAACCTCGACGGCGACGCCGAGGTCGACCGCCACGCCTTTGCTGAAAAAGTGCGCGAAAGGGCGCAGCGCTACCTTGAAGCCGGTTTGCCCGCCCGAGCAGCGGCGTTTCGCGCGACGCTTCACCGCTACTATCAACACGCGGCCACGCTGGATGAGGCCTGCCAGGCCGGGCGCGAGGCGCTCGCCGCTAGCGCGCAATAAGGCGCCGGTGCAGGTGCAGCATCGCTTCGACCTCGTGCTCGGGGCGCATGGGCTCAAGCCCCAGCTCGCTGAAGGTTTCGCCGCGCTGGCGCTGCCACTCGCCCGGTCCGGCGGCGTCATAGAGCGCCTCGGCCGGAGCCAGTTCGACAAAGGGGTCGAGACCGTAGGTGTCGAAAAGGCGCGCCAGCGCCTGGTCCTCCTCGCCGCTGCCGTTGGTGTAGAGCGTAGCGTTGAAGTGATCGTTTTCCAGCTCGCGGATCACGTCGAGGGGGCTCACGCCAAGGCTTTCCAGCTCTTCCATGCTGTACTGCCCGGCGATGCTGGACTCCTCGTCCAGCCAGCTGTCGTCGGGCTGGATCAGCGTGTGCTTGATGCGCCCGTCGGGCAGCGACCAGGCAACGGCCAACGGCAGACCGTCGTCGTCGGTGGTTTCCAGCGCGATAAATCCCGGCATCTCGTCGTTCATGCAGTGGTCTCTTGGCAGGTGGCGCGCACGGCCGAGTCGGGCAGGCGGAAAAACGCAGCGGCGCTACGGGTGGTGGCCGCGGCCAGCGCGGCTTCGTCCATCCCGCGCCAGTGGGCGATTTCGCGCACGATCCACGGCAGCAGCGCCGGTTCATGGCGCCGGCCCTTGAGCCTGGCCGGCAGGTTGCGCGGCAGCAGGTAGGGGCAGTCGGTCTCCACCATCAGCCGCTCGAGCGGAATGTCGCCCACCAGCGGGCGCAGGTGATGTCCCCGGCGCTCGTCGCAGAGCCAGGCGGTCAGGCCGATGTGCAGGTCCAGATCCAGATAGCCGTAAAGCGTGTCTTTGTCCGCGGTGAAGCAGTGGATCACGGCCTGGTTGATATCGTCGCGCCAGCTTTCGAGCATCTCGCGCATGCGCTGCCCGGCGTCGCGCTCATGGATGAACAGCGGCAGGCCGTGCTGGGCAGCGAGCGTCAGCTGCGCCTCGAACGCCTGCTCCTGCTCGGCGGGCGTGGAGAAGTTGCGGTTGAAGTCCAGCCCGCACTCGCCCACGGCGACCACGTTCGGGTGGGCATAAAGCGCGGCCATATGTTCGGCGAGTGTCGGGTTCCAGCCGCTGGCATCGTGGGGGTGGACCCCAGCAGTCGCGTAAAGCCCCGGATGACGGTCGCTCAGCGCGGCTGCTTGCCTGGCGTGCTCTAGGTCGGTACCGGTGAGAATCAGCGCCGCGACGTTGGCCGCCCGCGCCCGGGCGAGTACGGCGTCAAGGTCGTGAGCAAAGCTTTGATGGGTCAGGTTGGCGCCGATATCCACCAGCGGCGACGGCGAACGAAACCGCAGCGCCTCGGGAAGGACGTCGTCAGGGAAAGCGTTGGCCACACGGGGCTCCTGTAAAGCGTCAATGAAGAATAACGGGCATGGTGACGGGCGCGGCCAGTGTAACGCCTGACGAGCTTGGCGGCGAGACCACCACCTGCGCGGCTGCATAGGTTACACTACCGCCTGGCAATACGAGGAGGAGACGGCGTGACTTTGTTACGACTGGAACAGCTACAGCTGGCTTACGGCACTCAGGTTCTGCTCGACCGCGCCGATCTGACCATTGAAAAAGGCGAGCGTTTGGCGCTGGTCGGGCGCAACGGCACGGGTAAATCGACGCTTTTGAAGCTGGTCGCCGACGATATTCAGCCCGACGACGGCACGGTCTGGCGGGCGCCGGGGCTCAAGATTGGCGTGCTGGCCCAGGAGCTGCCGGATTCGTCGGGGATGACGATCTTTGATATGGTCGCCCAGGGCCTGCCCGAGGCCGGGGCGCTCTTGTCGGAATACCATCACCTGATCCACGCCGACGAGCCCGACATGGAGCGCATGGCCACGCTGCAAACGCGCATCGAGGCCATTGACGGCTGGTCGTTTCATCAGCGCATCGACGTCATACTCACGCGGCTGGGTCTGCCGCCCGATATCGCCATGAACACGCTTTCCGGCGGCTGGCGCCGGCGGGTGGCGCTGGCCCGGGCGCTGGTGGCCGAGCCCGACCTGCTGCTGCTGGACGAGCCCACCAACCATCTGGACCTGGACACCATTGCCTGGCTTGAGGAGCAGCTATTGGCCTTTGACGGCGCGGTGCTGCTGATCACCCACGACCGCGCCTTCCTTTCGCGCCTGGCGACTCATGTCCTGGAGCTCGATCGCGGCAAGCTGGGGCGCTATCCCGGCAGCTACGCCGCCTACCAGGAGCGCAAGGAGCACGAGCTGGAGGTGGAAGCCCGGGAAAACGCCGAGTTCGATAAAAAGCTCGCTCAGGAAGAAGCCTGGATACGCCAGGGCATCAAGGCGCGGCGCACGCGCAACGAAGGCCGCGTACGAGCGCTGGAGAAAATGCGCGCCGAGCGCAGCCAGCGCCGGGAGCGTCAAGGCACCGCCAATCTGAGCGTTGACCGGGGCGAGCGCACCGGCAAACGGGTGATTGAACTGGCGCACGTGTCCCATTCCTACGGCGAGGATACGCTCATCGATGACCTTAGCCTCGAAGTGCAGCGCGGCGACCGCATTGGCTTTCTGGGCCGCAACGGTGCCGGCAAGACAACGCTGTTGAAGATCATGCTGGGTGAGCTCGAGCCCACCGAGGGCAGCGTGCGGCTGGGCACCAATATGAACGTGGCCTATTTTGACCAGCTGCGCGCCGGGCTTGAGCCCGAGGAAACCGTCTTCAACAACGTGGCTCAGGGTAGCGATCGGGTCTCGGTTGGCGGCAAGGATCGCCACGTGATGAGCTATCTGCAGGATTTTCTGTTTACCCCGGAGCGGGTGCGCCAGCCGGTCAGCGCGCTTTCCGGCGGTGAGTCCAACCGTCTGCTGCTGGCCAAGCTGTTTACCCAGCCGGCCAACGTCCTGGTGCTGGACGAGCCGACCAACGATCTCGATATGGAAACCCTGGAGCTTCTGGAAGAGCTGCTGCTGGACTTCGACGGCACGCTGCTGCTGGTCTCCCACGACCGAACCTTCATGGACAACGTGGTCACCAGCGTGCTGGCGTTTGAAGGCGAAGGCCGGGTGCGCGAATACGTCGGCGGCTACACCGACTGGATACGCCAGGGCGGCACGCTGCCGCCGGCGCCCTGGGAAGGGGCGGCGCGCCAGCAAGCCGAGCCGGTTGCCGAGCAGAAGCGCGCGGCAAAAGCGAAAAAGACCGCGGCGGCGCCGGCGAAAAAAAACGTCAAGCTTTCCTATAAGCTGAAGCGCGAGCTGGACGGCCTGCCGGCCGAGATCGAGCGGCTGGAGGCTCAGGTGGAGACGCTAGAGCAAAACGTGGCCGATCCGGCCTTTTATCAGCAGCCGACCGAAGAGGTGGAGGCTCGGCTCAAGGAGCTGAGCGATACCCAGCAGGCGCTCGACGCGATGATGGAGCGCTGGATGGAACTTGAGGCCATGGCCGAAGGCGAGTAGCGCTCGGCGGGGTGCAAAAACAGCGGCAGGCAGACAAAAAAGGCGCCCGACGGCGCCTTTTCACTGGCCGTTTAACGGCCTTTATTCGTCGCTTTCCTCGCCTTTCTGGCCGACGCGCACGGCCAGTACGTCGCACTG
Source organism: Halomonas piscis (assembly GCF_031886125.1). Lineage (NCBI taxonomy): Bacteria > Pseudomonadati > Pseudomonadota > Gammaproteobacteria > Oceanospirillales > Halomonadaceae > Halomonas > Halomonas piscis. Next base: position 2,142,808 of record NZ_CP119391.1, on the reverse strand, counting down.
GGCGCCGTGGAGTACGCCGGTGGACGTGGAACCCAGCAGCAGGGCAAAGCCGTGCCGGCCGTGGGATCCCACCACGATCAGGTCGACGTCGTTGTCGCCGGCAAAGCGGTGTATTTCGGTATCCGGCATGCCCACCACCACGTGCTGGTTGTTTTCATCCACGTGGGAGGCGGAAATTTCGCTAAGTCGCTTCTTGGCGTGGTCGTCCAGCTGATCCTGGATGCTGGTCAGGTCCATGGGGATATCGCCGCCGTAGGCAAACCCCAGCGGCTCGAGGGTATGCATGATGGAGATTTTGGCGTGATCGTTACGCTCGGCGATCGCCATGGCGCGCTCCAGGACCTTGTGCGAATCCTTGGTCAGATCGACCGCTACCAGAATGTGGTGATAGCTCATGTTATCCCTCCGCGGTGGTGAAACTTCGTACTGAGGTTGCTTGCCGGCTACGGTGAGTGACTGTTCGTCCTGAAGAGGGCCAGCGCTTTGCAAGAGCCGGGCTTGTCTCTGCAGGGGGCTGCCAACAGGCCGGATCAGGCCGTACCGGAAACGGCATTGATCCTGGCCTTCACTTTAGGCCGGCGCGGCTGAATTAACAACGGATAGCGTGCTAAAACAGGAGCTTGAGCATGCAGTGGCTGATTGTGGTGGCAGCGATACTGATGGTGGTTTCGCCGGTGATGTGGCTAAAACCCAGCCCGCGCCAGCGTCGGCAGAGTCGCCTGCGCGAGATGGCGCGGCAGCGCGGCGTGGAAATCGCTCACCGGGAAGCGCCGCTGCACCGGGTCAAGGACAAGATGCCGGCCTATCGGCTACGCTACCCCGATGAGCACCCGGGGCCGGATTTCGTGCTGGTGCGCGATAGCGTGGCCAGCGCCGAGCTAGACCGCTACTGCCCGGGGTGGCGTTTTCGCATCGCGCCGCTCAGGCCGCTGCCGGCAAGCGCCCGGCAAGCGCTTGAAGCCCTGATAGCAAAGCTGCCCGAGGACGTGCTGGTGGTGCAGTCCAGCGCCGCGGCGCTCACGCTCTGGTGGTGGGAATCCGCTACCGCCGAGAGCTTTGCTCCCTGCGTTAAAGAGGCGGCTGCGCTGCGCGATGCCCTGAGCGGCTACGCTGATCGCCCAGAGGCCCGGCCACCTGCCGTGCCCGGCACGCGGCCGCGTTCGCGCCACTAATTCCGCAGGGCTATACCGTTTCCATGTTGTGATCGCGCTCCTGAAGCGTTAGCCCGTTGTTCTCGATAACGGCCAGCCAGCTATCCAGCTGCTCGATGTTCTCTTCGCTCAGCCCGGCGAGCATTTCCTGACGGGCCTCATCGGCGACGCGGCTGATCTTGTCCAGCAGCGGCATGGCTTCGGCGGTGAGATAGAGGCGCTTGGTGCGCCGATCGCTTTCGCAGGCGCGCCGCTCGATCAGCCCCTGCTCTTCCAGCTGACCCAGGGTGCGCACCAGCGAGGGCGCCTCGACGCCGATGGCGCGAGCCAGGTCGCATTGGGGCTGGCCGTCGCCCATGCGCCACAGATGGTAGAGCGTGACCCAGCGTGTCTGGGTCAGCCCCAGCGGCGCCAGGCGACGATCGAGAATGGAGCGCCAGAGGTGCGGGAGGCGGGCAATGCGAAAACCGAGAGACGTAGCCATGGGTGCCCTACTATCGATAAAAAGAGAAAACACGCCTGTCAAGGCGTAAAGAAAAGCCGTTGCGAGAATTGTCAACCCGGCAATGGCGTAATGCAAGATGCCGCGCAGCCCGGCCGCCGCTATGGGGCCTCTTTCAGCTGGCCGGGCACGAGCTTTCGCAGATGCAGCAGGCTGATGCCGGCCGGCTGAATATGGCTGTCTGCCCGCGTCGCCAGCGCCGGGTCGTCGGCTACGTGAAAGCGTAAAAGCCCCAGCCGCTGACCACCGGCGGTCATGATGTCGACTCGCCAGTCCCCGCGAGGGTCGTCGGGAAAGTTCTGCTTGTGGCTCCAGGCGCGGTAGCCCTTTTCGCGCCCGCCGGCTATTTCCAGCGCCACGCTGTCAAGTCGCTCACCGTTTTGGTACCACACATGGGTAATGGTTTCGCTCAGGCCGCGAGGTGCGCGGATGGCGCTATACACATAAAGCCCTTCGGCCTGCAGGGCTTCCGGGGTCAGCGCCGCGGCTCCCTGAGGCTGACGCTTTTGAATGTCGAGCGCCGGCGAAATGGCGCTGCCGGTCAGCCACAAACTGGCCGGCGGCACCCAGATACGTCCGGCAAAGCCCCCTAGTGCCAGCAACAGGGCGATAGCGATAAAGGCCAGCCAGCGCTTCGGCGATTTATACTTCAGCAGATGCAAAAAGCTGGGTAGCGCCACCACCAGGGTGGCAGCCAGCGCCAGCTTCAGGCTTTCGCCGGTGGTCAGGTGGAGCATGATCGGCAGCGTGACCAGCATCACCAGAAATACGCAGTGGGCGTGAAAGATGAAATACAGGCTGCGAAAGCGCCCGGCGACGCCGTAATACAGCGGGTCGATAATCGACAACAACGCCATGGCCATGACCAGCAGGGCATAAAGGCTCTGCCCGCTGTTCCATACGGTGGTGGCGAGCACGAACGGCAGGGTGAAAAAAAGTGTCTCCTGATGGATCATCTGAGCGATAAAGGTGCTGATGCCTCGGGGCAGAGTAGGGTAACCGCGCCTGGCCAGGCAGCGTCCGATCAGGCTTTCCGAGAGCAGCAGCAGCCAGGCCAACAAGAGCCCCAGCGCCAGGGCGGCCCCCAGCCACTGCTGGCGATCCACCAGAAAAAAACTGCCAAGCCCCGCGCCGAAGGCCACGGGCGGCCATAGCCAGCTCCAGGGTTTTAAGCGCGCTATCAGAGTTTCGACCAGCGCCTGGAGTTGGGCAAGGCGCCGAGAGGTCAGGTAGGGGGGCATGGCTTAGCGGTCCGGCAATTGAAAACCGCCTATTAATAACACAGACGCCGTCGCGCGGCTTGTTGGCGCGGCAGGAATGAGCGAGGCTTGACGAGGGCCGGGGTGTGACTCAGGCTTAGGCGATAAAACGAGCGTATGAATATAAACGTTGTGGAGCAGCGCGGATGATCTATCAAGGTAGTGCCATTACGGTGTCGCGCGACGAAGACGGTATCGCGACCCTTACGTTTGATGCCGGGGAGGCGTCGGTCAACACGCTCTCCAGCGCGACGATACAGGAGCTTGGCGACGCGGTGGCCGCGCTGCGCAATACAAGCGGCCTGCAAGGGCTGATTCTTGCCAGCGCCAAGGAAGCCTTTATCGTCGGGGCGGATATTACCGAGTTCCACGGCCTCTTCGACAAGGGCGAAGAGTATCTGGTCGACATGAACCTCAGGGTTCACGACATCTTCAACGCTGTGGAGGACCTTCCGTTCCCTACGGTGGCGGCCATCAACGGTTTGGCGCTGGGCGGCGGCTGCGAGATCACCCTTGCGGCCGACTTTCGCATCATGGCCGACACCGCGAAAATCGGCCTGCCCGAAACCCAGCTGGGGATCGTGCCCGGCTGGGGCGGCTGCGTGCGCTTGCCGCGCCTGATCGGCGCCGACAATGCCGTCGAGTGGATTGCCGGCGGCACCCAGAACCGCGCCGATGCCGCGCTGGCCGTGGGCGCAGTGGACTCGGTCGTGCCCGCCGATGCGCTGGCGTCAGCGGCGCGCACGCTGCTTGAGCGGGCCAACGCCGGCGAGCTCGATACCGTCGCCCGGCGGGCCGAAAAGACCGGTCCGCTCAAGCTCAACGCAAGCGAGCAGATGCTGGCGTTTGAAACTGCCAAGGGTTACGTGGCGGGCAAGGCCGGGCCGCACTATCCGGCACCGGTAGAAGCCATCACGGTGATCCGTAAAGGCGCCGGCGAGACCCGGGAGCGCGCCCAGCGCATCGAGGCCGAGGCCTTTGCCAGGCTCGCGCTGACCGATGTGGCCTTCAACCTGGTCGGCCTGTTCATGAGCGATCAGGCGGTGAAGAAAAAGGCCGGCGCCTACGCCAGGCAGGCTGACAGGATCGCGCAGGCGGCGGTGCTGGGCGCCGGCATCATGGGCGGTGGCATTGCCTACCAGAGCGCCTCCAAGGGCACACCCATTCTGATGAAGGATATTCAGGCGGACGCCGTGGAGCTGGGGCTGAAAGAAGCCCGCAAGCTGTTCGGCAAGCAGATCGAGCGCAACAAGCTCACCGTCGAGCAAATGGCCGAGCGGCTCAGCAACATCCGTCCGACGCTTTCCTACGGCGATTTCGACGGCGTGGATCTGGTCGTCGAAGCCGTGGTGGAAAACCCCAAAGTGAAGGGCGGCGTGCTGGCCGAGGTGGAAGCCGAGGTGAGCGAGGACACGATCGTGGCCTCCAACACCTCGACGATTTCCATCAGCCGGCTGGCCGAGCACCTCAAGCGGCCCGAGCAGTTCTGCGGCATGCATTTTTTCAACCCGGTGCACCGCATGCCGCTGGTGGAAGTCATCCGCGGAGAAAAGACTGCCGACGCCGCCGTGGCCGCCACCGTGGCCTATGCCCAGGCCATGGGCAAAACGCCGATCGTGGTCAACGACTGCCCCGGGTTTCTGGTTAACCGCGTGCTGTTTCCGTATTTCGGCGGCTTCAGCCTGCTGGTGGAGCAGGGCGTGGATTTCCAGCGTATCGACAAGGTCATGGAGACGTTCGGCTGGCCCATGGGGCCGGCCTACCTGCTCGACGTGGTGGGCATGGATACCGCCGTCCATGCGCAAGCGGTCATGGCCGAAGGCTTCCCCGAGCGCATGGCGCGGGAGGGCAAGACCGCTATCGAGCTCATGTTCGATAACGATCGCCTGGGACAGAAAAACGCCAAAGGCTTTTACGCCTACGAGGAAGACAAAAAGGGCAAGCCGAAAAAAGTCAGCGACGACACCGCCTACACGCTGCTCGAGGAAGTTATCCGGGGGCAGGCGGAGCTCTCCGACGACGATATCATTGCGCGGATGATGGTGCCGCTGTGCCTGGAAACCGTGCGCTGCCTGGAAGACGGCATCGTTGCCACGCCGGCGGAAGCCGACATGGCGCTGATTTACGGCATCGGCTTTCCGCCTTTCCGCGGCGGCGCGCTGCGCTACGTCGACGCCAAGGGGGCGGCCGAGTTCGTCAAGCTGGCGGATAGCCTCGCCGACGAGCTGGGGCCGCTCTATGCGCCGACGGAGAAGCTGCGCCAGATGGCCCGGGACAACGCCCGCTTTTACGACGCCGCCGAATAAGCCGCCGCGCAGAGGAGAGGAAAGATGAGTTTGAACCCGAGAGACACCGTGGTGGTCGACGCCGTTCGTACCCCCATGGCCCGCGCCAAGCACGGCGCGTTTCGCCACGTGCGCGCCGAGAACCTGTCGGCGGCCACCATGCAGGCGCTGTTTGACCGCAACGCCAATCTGACTCCGGTCGAGGTGGACGACGTGATCTGGGGCTGCGTCAACCAGACCCAGGAGCAGGCCATGAACATCGCCCGCAACGCCGCCATCATGACCGACATTCCGCGAAGCGTGCCGGCGCAGACGGTCAACCGCCTGTGCGGCTCGTCGATGACCGCCCTGCATATCGCCAGCGCCAACATCAGCGCCGGAATGGGCGATATGTACCTCATCGGCGGGATCGAGCACATGGAACACGTGCCCATGACCCACGGCGTGGACATCAACCCGGCGATGAGCAAATACGCCGCCAAGGCGGCGATGATGATGGGGCTCACCGCCGAGCTTCTAGGCAAGATGCACGGCGTTACCCGGGAAGAGCAGGACAAATTCGGCGTGCGTTCCCAGCAGCTGGCCCAGGCCGCCACGGAAAAGGGACTGTTCGACAACGAGATCATCGGCATCGAGGGTCACGACGCCGACGGCGTCAAGGCGCTGATCAAGCGCGACGAAGTGATCCGTGCCGACGCCAACCTTGACGACATGGCCAGGCTGAAGCCGGTGTTCGACCCCAAAGGCGGGACGATTACCGCCGGCACCTCGTCGGCGCTTTCCGTGGGCGCCTCGGCGATGATGGTGATGAGCTACGAGCGTGCCCGGGCGCTGGGACTTGAGCCCCTGGCGCGGGTGGTGTCCACCGGCGTTGCCGGCTGCGATGCCTCGATCATGGGCTACGGCCCGGTGCCCGCCAGCCAGAAGGCGCTGAAGGCGGCCGGGCTTACCGCCGACGATATCCAGGCCGTCGAGCTCAACGAAGCCTTTGCCGCCCAGAGTTTGCCGGTGCTCAAGGACCTGGGCTTTCTCGACGCTCTGGATGAGAAGGTCAATCTGCACGGCGGAGCGATTGCGCTGGGCCACCCGCTGGGCTGTTCCGGAGCGCGGATCGCCACGACGCTTTTGAACGTCATGCGAGACCGCGATACCACCTACGGGCTTGCCACCATGTGCATCGGCATGGGGCAGGGCGTGGCAACGGTATTTGAACGGCTCAAGTAGCCGGCGGCTCTCGCCGGCGCAGCTTGCGGCCGGCGAGCCTGATGGTTAGGGTAATCCTCACCTGTTCCGGCATGGCCGGACTCCATACGACTGCAAGGAGGTGGATATGGCATTTGTTCCGTCAGCGCTTGAAGTGACAAGCTCGGCGTTTGAGCATCACCGTGCGATTCCTGATAAGCATTCGGGCGAAGGCGATGACGTCTCGCCGGCGCTTGCCTGGAAAAACCCGCCGGAAGGCACCAAGGGATTTGCCGTCATCTGCCATGATCCCGACGCGCCTTTGGTGCAGCACGGCACCTACGGCTTCGTCCACTGGACGCTTTACAACCTGCCGGCCGAGACTCTGGCGCTTGAAGAAAATACCCAGGTTGGCACGGCGGGAAAAAACGACGCCGGGGAAACCGGCTATAAAGGGCCCATGCCGCCGGAAGGCCACGGCAAGCATCACTACTATTTCTGGGTGCTGGCGCTGGATACCCAGACTTCGCTGCCCGAAGGGCTGAGCATGGTGGAGCTGCTGCAAGAGGTCGAGCCGCACCTGCTGGGCATGAACCGGCTGATCGGCACCTATAAGCGCGGCTGACGTATGCCGCCAGGCCGGCGCCAGCGCCGGCCGATCTGCTGTCAACCCGCCGCGCACGTTTTGTGCCGGCGGTTTTTTTATGGGCGCATGGCGTTGGCAGTCTGGCTATAAATAGTAATGGTTTGCATTTTTGTTGGTAAATGAGTCGAACGTGCCGAAAAAATCAATGTATCCCCGGGTATTTTGCCTCAAGGCTTCACAACGCTTGGATACAGGACTAAAATGGTCCCCAATCGAATGCCGGGGCCGCATGCGCCGCCGGTGAAGAGGGGAGACGCTATGCTCAAGCTTTCGCGGCTGACCGATTACGCCGCCGTGGTCATGGCCTGGATTGCGCGCCACCCGGACAGGCCTCACCCGGCCGCTGACCTTGCCGAGGCGGTGTCGCTGCCGGCGCCAACGGTCAGAAAAACGCTCAAGATGCTCGTGCGTGCGGGGCTTGTGACCTCGGTACGCGGCGCTCAGGGCGGCTACCGGCTGGCGCGCCCGGCCTCCAGGATCACCGCGGCGGATATCATCGCCGCCATGGAAGGGCCGGTGGCCATGACCGAATGCAGCCACGACGAAGGCGACTGCGAGCTCCTTGACACCTGCGGCGTAGCGGACAACTGGCAGCGGGTGTCGCTTGCCATTCGCACGCTGCTGGAAAGCGTGACGCTTGCGCACCTGGCGGATACCGCGCCGCTCAAGCTGCCGGTACGCCTGCCTATTCAAAGCATCAGTCTACCGGCGGCCATGGCCTGAGCCGTCATTATTTACGCACAGGCGAGCAGGTCTTGCCTGCCCAACTGCCCGGAGGGTTACACCAATGGCAACTGAAGAAATGGAACAGTTGGTTCGTCGCGAGTACAAGGAAGGATTTGTTACCGACATTGAAAGCGACACGCTTCCGCCAGGGCTGGACGAGAACACCATCGCGTTTATTTCCCGCAAGAAGGGCGAGCCCGAGTGGATGCTCGAATGGCGCCTGGAGGCGTACCGCAAGTGGCTCGAGATGAAAGAGCCGTCCTGGGCGCACCTGAACTATCCGCCCATCGACTACCAGGAAATCTCCTACTTCAGCGCGCCCAAGCGCCCTGAAGACCGTCCCCAGAGCCTGGACGAAGTCGATCCCAAGCTTCTGGAAACCTACGAAAAGCTGGGCATTCCGCTGCACGAGCGGGCAGCCCTTGCCGGGGTAGCTGGCGCTAACGTTGCCGTGGATGCGGTCTTTGACTCCGAATCGGTGATCACCACCTTCAAGGAAGAGCTCGCCGAAGCCGGCGTGATCTTCTGCTCGATCTCCGAGGCGGTGCAGGAATACCCCGAGCTGGTCAAGCAGTACCTGGGCACGGTCGTCCCCCAGAACGACAACTACTTTGCCGCGCTCAACTCGGCGGTGTTTACCGACGGCTCCTTTGTGTTCGTGCCCGAGGGCGTATCCTGCCCCATGGAGCTGTCCACCTATTTCCGCATCAACCAGGAAAACACCGGCCAGTTCGAGCGCACCCTGATCGTCTGCGAAAGCGGCGCCGACGTCTCCTACCTGGAAGGGTGCACCGCGCCCCAGCGCGATGAAAACCAGCTGCACGCCGCCGTGGTCGAGCTGGTAGCGCTGGACGACGCCTATATCAAGTACTCCACGGTGCAAAACTGGTACCCCGGCGACGAAGACGGCGTGGGCGGCATCTATAACTTCGTCACCAAGCGCGGCGACTGCCGCGGCGAGCGTTCGCGCATCAGCTGGACTCAGGTCGAAACCGGCTCCGCCATCACCTGGAAGTACCCGTCCTGCATGCTGCGCGGCAAGGACAGCATCGGCGAGTTCTACTCCGTGGCGGTCACCAACGGCCGCCAGCAGGCCGATACCGGCACCAAGATGGTGCATATCGGCGAGGGCACGCGCTCGACGATCATTTCCAAGGGGATCTCTGCCGGCCGCAGCAACCAGTCCTATCGCGGTCTGGTGAAGATCGGGCCCCGGGCCAAGGGGGCGCGCAACTTTACCGAGTGCGACTCTCTGCTCATCGGCGACACCTGCGGCGCGCATACCTACCCCTATCAGGAAATCAACAACAGCACGGCCACCGTCGAGCACGAGGCCACGACCTCGAAGATCGGCGAAGACCAGCTGTTCTACTGCCAGAGCCGGGGCATTACCGAGGAAGACGCCGTGAGCATGATCGTCAACGGCTTCTGCAAGGATGTCTTCCAGGAGCTGCCCATGGAGTTTGCCGTGGAAGCCGAGGCGCTGCTCAACGTCACGCTGGAGGGCGCGGTGGGCTAACGCCCCGGCGCGAGGCGCTGCCGGGCGGCGAAACGCCCGGCTACAAGGTCATCTTTTTTACAAGGTATCAGCATGCTTGAAGTCAACGATTTGCACGTCACGGTTGAAGGCAACGAGATCCTCAAAGGGTTGTCCCTGACCATCAACCCCGGCGAGGTTCACGCCATCATGGGCCCCAACGGCTCGGGCAAGTCCACCCTGTCGGCAGTCATCGCCGGCAAGGAAGAGTACGAGGTGACCCAGGGCACGATCACCTACGAAGGGCGCGACGTGCTGGAGATGGATATCGAGGAGCGCGCCCGGGCCGGCCTGCTGCTGGGCTTTCAGTACCCAGTGGAAATCCCCGGGGTCAAAAACATCTACCTGCTCAAGGCGGCGCTCAACGCCCAGCGCGAGGCCCAGGGGCTGGGTGAAATTCCGGCGCCGGAATTCATGAAGCTGATCAAGGAAAAGATCGCCTCCATGCAGATGGATGCCAGCTTCCTGCAGCGTGCCGTCAACGAGGGTTTCTCCGGCGGGGAAAAGAAGCGTAACGAGATCCTGCAGATGCTGGTACTGCAGCCCAAGCTTGCCATGCTCGACGAAATCGACTCCGGGCTGGATATCGACGCCATGCGCGTAGTTGCAAGCGGCGTCAACAGCCTGCGCAACGACGAGCGGGCGATACTGCTGGTCACTCACTATCAGCGCCTGCTGGACTATGTGGTGCCCGACCAGGTTCACGTACTGATCGACGGCCGCATTGTCAGAAGCGGCGACGCCGAGCTTGCGCGCGAGCTTGAGGCCAACGGCTATGAAGGAATCGAGGAGTCAGCGGCATGAGCGATACGCTAACGTTTCTGGAAACGCTGAACGCCAGAAATAGCCAGCGCGGGCCGGAGCCCTCCTGGATCGCTGCCCGCCGCCAGGCCGGCGCGGCGCGTTTCGAGGCCGTGGGCTTCCCTACCCGCCGCGACGAAGAGTGGAAATACACCAACGTGCGCGACATCGCCCGGGGCAACTTTGCCCTGACCGACAGCGACGCGTTTTCCCCCGCCAATGCGGCCGCGCTGACGCTGCCCGTCGAGGCCCACCGCCTGACGTTTGTCGACGGTGTCTACGCCCCGGCGCTGTCCGATCTGCAGGACTTGCCGAATGGCGTTCAGGTGCTGCCGCTTTCCCAGGCGCTCGAGGAGAACCACGAAGCCGTGGGCGGCCCGCTTGGCCGGCTGACCGGCGTCGAGTTTTCCGCATTTACCGCGCTCAACACCGCCTTTATGGAAGAGGGCGCGGTGATTCGCCTGGCCGACGGCTGCGTGGTGGAAAAGCCCATTCTGCTGCAGTTTTTATCCCGGGAAAACGAAGCGCCCACCATGTGCCATCCGCGGGTGCTGGTGGAAGCTGCCGGGCGCAGCGAAGCGACCGTGATCGAGCACCATACCGGCGACGCCGGGGCGAAAAACTTCACCAACCTGGTCGCCGAACTGTTTTTGGGCCGGGGGGCGATATTTACCCACTACAAGCTTCAGGAAGCGCCGCTGGGGGATTATCACATCGCCAGCATCCACGTGGAGCAGGCGCGCGACAGCCGCTACGTATCGCACAATATGGATCTCGGCGGGGCGCTGGTGCGCAACGATCTGATCAGCGACCTCAACGGCAAGGGTGCCGAGGCGACCTTCAACGGGCTGTTCTTCGGCCAGGGTCGCCAGCACGTGGATAATCATACCAAGGTCAATCACAATGCGCCGCTGACGTTTTCCAACGAGAACTACAAGGGCGTGCTTGACGACCGCGCTCACGGTGTCTTCAACGGCCGTGTCTATGTCCATCGCGACAGCCAGCAGATCGAAGGCTATCAGAGCAACCAGAACCTGCTGCTTTCCGACCGCGCGCACATCGACGCCAAGCCGGAGCTTGAGATCTACGCCGACGACGTCAAGTGCTCGCACGGCACCACCACCGGCCAGCTGGACGAAGAGGCGATCTTTGCCCTGCGCACCCGGGGGCTGGACGAGCAGACGGCTCGGGGGCTTTTGACGCTGGCCTTTGCCGGCGAGGTGCTTGAAGAGGTCGCGCTGGACGCTATCGCCCAGCGAGTCGAGCTGACGGTGGCCGGCAAGCTGCCCGACCGCTTTAACCTGGTGGGGCTTGTCGAGGCGTCCACGGCGCTGAACGATTGACCGATGCCCGGCCATGCTGAAGAAACGGCGCGCCACCCCGCCGGCGCGCCCTGAGGCAATGGCCAGGGCCACACAAGAGGAGTGCCGCATGTCTCAGAGTATCGTCGATGCCGCGCCGGCCACTGCCGCGGCGCCGTATGACGTGGTGCGGCTGCGCCAGGAGTTTCCCGTGCTGGAACGCCAGGTGCACGGCAAGGCGCTGGTGTACCTGGATAACGCGGCCACCAGCCAGACGCCGCAGCCGGTAATTGACGTGTTCAACGACTACTACGGTCGCTACAACGCCAATATTCACCGCGGCCTGCACACCCTGGCCGACGAGGCGACGGCCGCCTTTGAAGGCACCCGGGAAACCGTACGCGGCTTTTTGAACGCCGCGGATGCCCGCCAGATCATCTTCACCCGGGGCACCACCGAGGCCATCAACCTGGTAGTCAACAGCTGGGGGCGCGCCAACCTCGCTCCCGGCGATGAGGTGCTGGTGTCGATGCTTGAGCACCACTCCAACATCGTCCCCTGGCAGCTTTTGGCCCGGGAGATCGGCTTTACGCTCAAGGTCATCCCGGTGGATGATGACGGCGCGCTGGACCTTGCCGCCTACCGCGAGCTGTTGAACGAGCGTACGCGGCTGGTGGCCGTCAACCATGTGTCCAACGCCTTTGGCACCGTCAATCCGGTGGCCGACATGGCCGCGGCGGCGCACCAGGCCGGCGCGCTGATCCTGGTGGACGGCGCCCAGGCCGTGCCCCATCAGCCGGTGGACGTGCAGGCCATCGACGCGGACTTCTATGCGTTTTCCGGGCACAAGGCCTACGGCCCCACGGGCGTCGGTGCGCTTTACGGCAAGCGCGAGCTGCTCGAGGCCATGCCGCCCTGGCAGGGCGGCGGCGAGATGATCGCCACGGTGTCGTTTGACGGCTCGACCTTTGCCGAGATCCCCCACAAGTTCGAGGCCGGCACGCCGGCCATCGCCGAGGTCATTGCCATGGGGCGCGCGCTCGAATGGCTGCAAAGCGTCGGGCCGGGGGCCATTGGCGACTGGGAGCAGAGGCTTTTGGAGCGCGCAACCCAGGGCCTTGGCAACGTTGACGGCCTGCGCATCCTGGGCACGGCGCCGGGCAAGGCCGGCGTGCTGTCGTTTGTGGTGGAAGGCGCGCATTCCCAGGACATCGGCCTGCTCATCGACCAGCTGGGAGTGGCGATCCGCACCGGCCATCACTGCGCCCAGCCGCTGCTGCACCATTTCGGTGTGGAAGCCACCTGCCGGGCTTCGTTTGCGGCGTATAACACCCTGGAAGAAGTGGATACCTTTATTGCCGCGCTTAACCGCGTCATTGGCATGCTACGCTGAGGAGCGCTATGGATATCGAGCAGATTGCCGGGCTGGAAAACGGCCAGATGCTGCCCCTGCAGCGCGACGTCGACGGCATCGTCATTCCTTTCGGCAACACCGTGACCCTGGAAGAAGACAGCGTGGTCAGCGTCATGCAGGCCAAGGGCAGCACGGTGAGCGTCGGTTTTGAAGGACGCATGTACCTGATCGAGGGCAGCAATCTTGACGCTCTGGGGCTTGAGCCGCTGCCCCGCCCGACCCTGCCCGAGGACGCCGACGACGAAGCCGTCGAGCAGTTCGTCTGGGATCAGCTGCGCACCTGCTTTGACCCCGAGATCCCGGTGAATATCGTCGAGCTGGGGCTGGTCTACGGCTGCCGCTTCGAGCGTTTGATCAGCGGCGAGCTCATGGTCACCATCCGCATGACGCTGACCGCGCCGGGCTGCGGCATGGGTGAGGTGATTGCCGCCGACGCGCGCAACAAGATCCTGGGGGCGCCGCAGATCCAGAAAGTGCACACCGAAATCGTCTTCAATCCGCCCTGGAGCCGGGAGATGATGAGCGACGAGGCCAAGCTTGAACTGGGCATGTTTTAACCTCCGAAACCGCCGGCCAGCGAGGCGCGTCAGGTGATGCAGCGGCTGCTCGGCGGGATCAGGCAGCTGCTGATGGTGCTGGGCGCCTTGTTACTCCTGGCGGTGCTGCTGTTGGTGGCAGGCAATATCTGGGTGCTGACGCGCACCGCTCCGTATATCGATTCCCGGGTGGATCACTGTCGGGCCCAGCCGGTAGGCGTGGTATTCGGCACGTCGAGCTGGACGCGCACCGGCGTACGCAACCCCCACTTCATCGCCCGCATGCACACGGCGGCCCGGCTGGTGAAAAACGGCCGGGTCGAACATCTGCTGCTGTCCGGGGATAACCGCACCCGCTCGTACAACGAGCCCCGGGCCATGTGGCGGGACCTCAGCGCCCGTGGCGTGGCCTCGCAGCGGTTGACCATGGACTTTGCCGGTTTCAGCACCTTCGACACCCTGGCCCGGGCTCAGGACGTTTTTCAGCTGGACAGGGCCACGCTGATTACCCAGCGCTGGCATTTGCCGAGGGCGATATACATTGCCCGCGCCAAAGGCATGGACGTGACCGGCTGCGTGTCCAGCGACGGCGCGGTAGAGGGGGAGTGGCGGCTCAGGCTGCGCGAGGCCCTTGCCCGGGTAGCAACGCTAGGGGATCTGTATCTCTGGGCGCGCGAGCCGTATTTTCTGGGGCCTGCCGAGCCGATATCGCCGGCGCCCGCGGTCGGTGTACCGGCAGACGATGACAAGGCCCGGTCACGCAGGCCCTTACCCGGCGAGCAGGCGCTGGATGGCATTCTGCCGGGAGAGCCGGAAGCTGCTGACGTGCTGCCCGCTCCCGGGGAGTGAGCTCTGGGCGGTCTTTAACGCCGCGCCTTGCGCTTTTGCATCCCGTAAAGCTCGCGGATCAGCCGGCGGCAGCCTTTCATGCAGTCTTCGATGATCGGCTCTATCGGATCGGGTAGCGGATGGGTAAAAAGCGTCGACAGCGCCTGCATCAGCACCCTTTCCTGCTCCAATAGCTCGTTGATCAGCACCTGGCTGTCGTTGCCGACAAAGCTTTTCAGCCGGCTCCACAGCCAGAGGAAGTCATCGCGCTCGACGTCGGCATCCCGAGGCAGCATTTTCAGATGCTTGCGCGCCAGGCTCTGCAGGCTGTGCATCTGCTTCAGGCGCTCTTCGTACAGGGGTTTCAGGCTTTCGCGCAGCGAGGGCCGCAGGCGTTCGATATTATCCTGAAAATAGTCGATGCTGTCGGCCAGCGCTTCCAGTACGCTGTCCATCGCCACCTGGCGATTATCGAGAAACATGAGCGTCTACCTCCTTCGGTGACGCAGATTGTGGCGGCGGCGGCGCGGTTTTGCCACCCCTCCGCCGATTTATTTTTCACCTGCCATATCAGCCCTTTGGCCGTGGCGGTGCCTTGCGCCGCGGGGCGGCATTCTTTTCGATGTGTTCGATGATCAGCCCGGCGATATCCTGGCCGGTGGCGCTCTCGATGCCGCGCAGCCCCGGGGAAGAGTTGACTTCCATGATGACAGGCCCGTGATGGGCGCGCAAAAGATCCACGCCGGCCACGCGCAGCCCCATGGCCCTGGCGGCGCGAATGGCCGTGGAGCGCTCCTCGGGCGTAATGCGGATCACGCTGGCGCTGCCGCCGCGGTGCAGGTTGGAGCGGAACTCGCCCTCGGCGGCCTGGCGCTTCATGGCGGCGACGACCTTGTCGCCAATCACGAAACAGCGGATGTCGGCCCCCTTGGCCTCCCGGATGTATTCCTGCACCATGATGTTGGCTTTCATGCCCATGAAGGCCTGGATGACCGACTCCGCTGCCTGATTGGTTTCCGCCAGCACCACGCCGATCCCCTGGGTGCCCTCCAAAAGCTTGATCACCAGCGGTGCGCCCTTGACCATGGTAATGAGGTCGGGAATATCGTCGGGGGAATGGGCAAAGCCGGTGACCGGCAGACCCAGCCCCTTGCGCGAGAGCAGCTGTAGCGAACGCAGCTTGTCCCGGGAGCGGGCAATGGCCACGGAATCGTTGAGCACATAGGTGCCCATCATTTCGAACTGGCGCAGCACGGCGCAGCCGTAAAAGGTCACCGATGAGCCGATGCGCGGAATCACGGCGTCGAACGGCTCGACGTTTTCTCCCCGATAATGGATGGTGGGACGGTGCGAGGCGATGCTCATATAGCAGCGCAGCGTGTCCAGTACCCGGGGTTTGTGCCCGCGTGCTTCGGCGGCTTCCACCAGGCGCTGGGTAGAGTACAGGCGGCGATTACGCGATAGCAGGGCAATACGCATGAGAAACTCCAGGCTGGTGAGGGACAAGCCGCTGTGGCGCTAGGGCTCGCCGTGTAAAAAAGAGGCGCCGGGGGCAACCAGCAGCCGGCGCATGGCCCGGCGCCCGAGCAGCATGGGGTGGCGCATCTGGCGGCGGTCGGTCAGCGTCAGCTCCACCGGAAACGCCAGCTCACCCAGCTGCAGCACGGTGCGGATCACGTAGCGGTATTCGGCCTGGCCGTTGGAACTGGTGATCCGGCGCCGGTCGTGCAGCGGCAGCGTCAGCTGCCGGGCCGGCGTGTCCTGTCCGCCGCTGCGGGTGACAAAGCGTACCCAGGGAAGCCCGTCGTCGTCATCGAATACCTCGATGTCTTCGGCGTGCAGTGCCGAGGTGCGCGCACCGGTGTCGGCCTTGCAGCACAAGTATAGGTCGAGTTCCGGCAGCGTGACCATTTCACGCCGGCCGATGATGGCCTTGGCCTGATAGGGCAGTTCTCTCACAGTGTCGTCTCCTTCACCATCGAATCTCCCTGGTCAAGCAGCGTGGCCGTGCCGTCATGCCGGCGTTGCCCGCCAGGGTGCCGGGGCGGCAGCGGCGCTCAGGCGTTGCCGGTGAGCGCATTCAGCCGCGCATGAAGACGGGAGCCTTCCGGCGCATCGCGCAGCAGCGTAATGACCGGCAGCCGCAGACGGGGAATCAGGGCCAGATCGCGCACGACGGCGCCAAAGTCGACGCGCGGGTTCTCGGCCAGGCGCGCCAGAAAGGCCGGCAGGCGCTCGCCGTCTTCCAGCAGCGGCCAGCCGCGGCCGGCCATGGCGGCCAGGGTATCCGGGCCGCAGGCAGCGGTATCGGCCAGCAGGGTGGTATACCAGGCGCCGGCCTGGGTGTCCCGGCTGCTGCCGACGGCGCGGATGCAGGCGCAAAAGGTTTCCACGTCCCCCTGGTTCGCCGCCGCTTCGCCCCGCTGGCAAAGCGCGGCAACCAGCGCCGGGGCCAGCGGACGGTGTTCCAGACAGTGGCAAAGCGTGCGCAGCACCTGTACAGGCAGCGTTTCAAGCGCTTGCGCCAGGCTATGCTGGCGGGTTTCGTCCAGGCGCATGGCGTAATCGGCAAGGCCCTGGAGGCCGAGGGACTCCCAGTCGCCGTGGCGGCCTTCAATGAAGGCTTTCACGCCGGCCAGATATTGGCTTGGCGGGCGGTCGGCATCCCGCGTGGCACGGGCGTTGAGTACTGCCTGGAAGGTCGTATCGGGGGTAAAGGCCAGCGGGTTGTCGTGCATCAGATGCTCGACGGCGTCGCCGTTTTCCCCGCCACCCCGATGGGCATCGCGGCCCAGAGTTTCCAGCAGGCGCTGCAGAAACGCATCCCGCCGAGCCGGCGACAGATAGCCCTGTTCGTCCAGCGGCAGGCTTAAAAACCAGATGGCGGGATCGGGCATGTTGCCCAGGCGAAACACCGCCGCCAGGCGCGCCTGCCCTTGCCAGGGCTCGGGCCAGGGAACGCTGCCGTGTTCGAAGGCGGCCAGGGTATCGCGCGGGCAGGGCGTCACCCGCCGGCCCATGTGGTAAAGAGCGAGGGCAGCCCCGCTACGGGTAAAAAAGTCGTCCAGGGTTTGAATCGGCTGCATGGCATCCTTCCGCATTGCAAGCCTGCACTTTACCTTGCCGCTCGGCGGGTGTCAGCCGTTGGCGATAAAACGCTGGGTCGGGCGGCATTGTTCAAAAACTGATCAGCGGCATCTCGCGCCCGGGAAATCGAGCGCTGCGCGATCTTTCCAGAGCTTATCCACAGCGTCTTTCAGGTTTTCTGTGAATCGGCGAGCGATCCCGGTAGCCTCGAAGCTTTATCCACCGTTACATCGGCGGCGCATGGCGTGGCACCGGGTGTCGACGCTTGGCAGCGTCGGTCTGCGCTGGGACAATGCGCGGCTTCCCTTGTATGGTTGCCGCTATCGTCCTTTCCTTACCTGAAGAGTCCTTTACATGAAGACACGACAAGAGCTTGAGCAGGCGCTGGAAGCGCTGGAAGCCACGCTGAAAACCGCCGGCTTGTGGCGAGTGGAGACGCCGACACCGGCGGCGTTTGCCAGCCGGCAGCCGTTTTGTATAGATACCATGTCCCTGCCGCAGTGGCTGCGCTTCGTGTTTGTCGCGCGGCTGCGCGGACTCCTTGAAGAGGGCGCTGCGCTGCCGGAAAAGTGCGAGGTGGCGCCAGCGGTGAAGGCCTATCTGCAGCAGGAAGGCGTGCGGGCCAGCGATCAGCTGCTGGTGGTACAGAGCGTCGAGCGGGTCGACGCCGTCATCAACCAGGCCTGAGCCCGGCTAAAAAAGCGCTGCCCGAGGGGCAGCGCCAGTGTGTGGGGAGAGCGGCACAAAAAGGAACATCGCTCTTGGGAGTTAGCCTCTAGTACTACAACTCTCGCCGCTGCCGTGGTCGTTCATGCATTACCGCCTGGACCGGCTGCCGACAGCAGCATTGCCAAGCTCGGTACTGGTGCTGTCGCCCCTCAACAACAGGCATTGTGACTTGTTCAGTTTCTACCGTAGTGCTGGGGGCACGTCGATTGGAAGGAGGCAGGGGAAATGATCGCCGAGATGCCGTGTGCTATCTCGGCGATGGGCAAGAAGCCGTATTCCTGGTGGCAACTTGTTGACGCCTGACCGGGTCACTGTCCCGCGCAATGATCGCAGCAGTAGGTCTTGCCATCGCGATCGGTACCGTGACCGACGATTCGGCAGCCACAAGTTGCGCAGCTCGGCGCGAGCTTGGTAATGGCGCATTCAAAGGAATCGAAGGTATAGGTCTGTCCTTCCAGGGTAAGCGTAAAGGATTTGTCGTAATCGTTGCCGCAAAGATCGCAGGTTGCCATGGTATTGACTCCTTTTACCTGTAACGCGATATCAGGACGTGATTCGAAACGAGAACGTTTTTTGAATCTCCTCACTATTTGAACCTAACAGAGAATACGGATTTTTCCAGGGTGCGTTGACGCTTCACATCGAAAGCCACGGAAGCGCAGATGCCATGGCCGCAGCGACCTTTTAATGTTTTTCCAATGTATCAAATCGCCAGGCAATCGCGCCTTCGACCGCCATGCGTAAGCCGGGCTTGTCATCGAGGGTTTCTTGAAGCAACACCGTCTTCCGCTTTGATCAGTGCGTATCAGTCGACGTGAGTTGGGGCATCGCGGGCTCGTGTCGTGCTGGTGTAAGAACCTCAACAATACGAGCCTGCTCTTTTCTTCGCTGGGCAGCACGAAACGTCAACGGCCCCTAGAAACGGTAGCTGATGCCGCCCATGACCACCACCGGATCAATTTCTACGGTACCGGCATCCGCACCGGCCACCTTGGCGTCGGTATCGATATCGATATACCAGGCAGCGGCGTTCATGGCCCAGTGTTCGTCGATCAGTACGTCGATGCCGAGCTGTCCGGCCGCGCCCCAGGAGTCATCCAGATCCAGCGAAGCGCCGGGTACGTCGACCTCCTCGTCGGAAAAGTGGGTGTAGTTGACCCCCGCGCCGATGTAGGGCTGAACCCGGGCCGGCGTGCCGCCCAGCGGATAGTATTGCAGCGTCAAGGTGGGTGGCAGGTGCTTGGTCTCGCCGTTGACCGCGCCGTCGGCAATGCTGATGTCGTGCTTGAACGGCTGGGCGGCCAGCAGCTCCAGGCCCAGTTTGTCGTGGAAGCGATAACCCAGGGTGAAGGCGAAGCCGGTGTCGTCGTCGACATCGACGCCAAGGCCTGTCATGCCCAGGGCATGGATGTCGCCGTTGTCACTTTTCGGCGATACCTTGGCGACGCCGACGCGGGTGTAGAGATCACCGGCGCCGTAGGCGAACGCCTGGGTGCTGGCGGTAAAGGCAGCAGCGGCAACGCCGGCGGCAAGCAGAGCAGGAAGAACAGTGTGGCGCATGGTGTCATCACTCCAGTGGTTGGGGTTAGCGGCAGGCAGCATTTGCCGTTGATCACTGGTAGCAGTGTAAAAGCCCGGAACCCGTCAATTATTGATCCAGCGCAAGTGGTACTGCTCTTTTACCTCCAAAGACATAGTCAATGCTACTTACAAAGTGAAAAGGCTCCCGCAGGAGCCTTTCATCACGCTGGGCGTTAGCCCGGGTTTTTAGCGCGCGATATGCTGGTACTCGCCGGCATCGGCGGTTGCGCGGCTCACCGCCAGAATGGCGATGAAGGAGGCGATAAAGCCGGGGATGATTTCATAAATGCCGGGGCCGCCCATGAAGCTTGCGTTCCAGCCCAGCGCAATCCACGCCATGACGGTCACGGCACCCACGATCATGCCGGCGATGGCGCCGGCGCCGTTGGTCCGCGACCACATCAGCGACAGGATGATGAGCGGCCCGAAGGCGGCACCAAAGCCCGCCCAGGCGTTACTCACCAGCCCGAGCACCTGGGAGTCCGGGTTCGACGCAATGGTGGCGGCGACCAGCCCCACGATGACCACGCTTAGCCGGCCGATGTTGACGGCTTCCTTTTCCGTGGCTTCCTTGCGCAGAAAGAGGCGGTAGAAATCTTCGGTCAGCGAGGAGGAGGCCACCAGCAGCTGGCTGGAAATGGTGCTCATGATGGCGGCAAGCAGCGCCGCATAGAGAAAGCCGGTGATCAGCGGATGAAACAGCAGCTCAGCGAGGATGATAAAGATGGTTTCCGGATCCTCGACGTCCATGCCGTTGCGGACGGCATAGGCACGGCCGAGCACGGCCATGGAGCCCGCCCCGAACAGCGAGATGAACATCCAGCTCATGCCGATATTGCGCGCCGTGGGCACGTCTTTCAGACGGCGGATGGCCATGAAGCGGACAATGATGTGCGGCTGGCCGAAATAGCCAAGCCCCCAGGTGACCGCCGAGAGCCAGCCGATGAAGGTCAGCCCGTCCGTCCACGAGAGCAGGGTGGGATCGGTTTCGTTGAGGACTTCCGAAGCCTGGGAGAGCCCGCCGCCGCCTTCGCCATAGAGCACGACCAGCGGCATGATGACCACCGCCAGCATCATGATGCAGCCCTGCACGAAGTCCGTCATGCTCACCGCCAGAAAGCCGCCGACCACGGAATAGGCCAGCACGATGCCAAGCGTAATGACGATGCCGGCGGAGTAGTCGCTCATCCCGCCGATATTGATGACGTCGGTAAAGGCGCTTTCGAACAGCTTGCCGCCCGCCACCAGGCCCGAGGCCGTGTAAACCGCGAAAAACACCACGATCACGATGGCCGACACGGTCCGCAGCGGTATGGCCCGGGTGGGAAAGCGGTTGGCCAGAAACTGGGGGATGGTGATGGCGTTGCCGTAGTGCACCGTCTGTTCGCGAAGGCGCGGCGCGACCAGAATCCAGTTGGCAAAAGCCCCCACGAACAGCCCGATCCCGATCCAGGCCGACGCAAAGCCCGAGACGAACATGGCCCCGGGCAGCCCCAGGAGCAGCCAGCCGCTCATGTCTGACGCGCCGGCGGAGAGCGCGGCCACCGGCGGACTCAGGGAACGGCCGCCGAGTATGTAGCCTTCCGAGGTGGACGTTGAGGCGCGCATGGCATAAAAGCCGATGCCCAGCATGAGCGCGAAATACGTAAACAGGCTGATCCAGACGCCAATAGCCATGAGACCTTCTCCTTTCTTGCTTGTTGTGTCGTTATTCTAGTCGTTTCCCATGGCCAGCAGAGAAGCGTTGCCGCCAAGGGCCGCGGTATTGTTGGTCACGGTTTTTTCCGAGGCAAAGCGCTGCAGGTAGTTGGGACCGCCGGCCTTGGGGCCGGTGCCCGAAAGCCCCTGGCCGCCGAACGGCTGCACGCCGACCACCGCGCCGATGATGTTGCGATTGATATAGACGTTGCCGGCGCGGATTCGGCGCGCCACGTCCTCGGCGAAGGTGGCGTTGCGGCTGTGGACGCCAAAGGTCAGCCCGTACCCCCGCGCGTTGATGGCGTCGATGACCTGGTCCAGCTCGTCGGCTTGATAGCGCACGATATGCAGAACAGGGCCGAACTTTTCGCTTGCCAGCGCGTCGATGCCGTCGATGGCAAACGCCGCCGGGGCGACGAAGGTGCCGTGCTGGGTGATAGTCTCGTCCAGCGGCGTCTGGGCAATCAGCCGGCCTTCGTCGGTCAGCGCGTCGATGTGCGCCTGCAGCTGCGCTTTGGCGTCTTCGTCGATGACCGGACCGACGTCGGTGCCCAGGTCGCGCGGGTCGCCCACGCGCAGCTCCTGCATGGCGCCGGTGAGGATCTCGATGACGCGATCGGCCACGTCCTCCTGGAGGTAGAGCACGCGCAGCGCCGAGCAGCGCTGCCCGGCGCTCTGGAACGCCGACTGGATGACGTCGACGACGACCTGTTCGGGCAGGGCGGTGGAGTCAACGATCATGGCGTTGAGCCCGCCGGTCTCGGCGACCAGCGTGGGCAGCGGCGCGTTTTCCCGGGCAGCCAGCGCCCGGTTGATCACCCGGGCCGTATCGGTGCCGCCGGTAAAGGCCACCCCGGTAATGCGCGGGTCGCCGGTGAGAACGCTGCCCACGGTTTCGCCGTCGCCGGGCAGTAGCTGGACCACGTTGCGCGGCATGCCGGCGGTGTAGAGAAGCTCCACCACGCGGTGGGCAATCAGCGACGTCTGCTCGGCGGGCTTGGCCAGCACCGTGTTGCCCGATACCGCGGCGGCGACCATCTGGCCGCAGAAGATGGCTACGGGGAAGTTCCACGGGCTGATGGCGGCAAACACGCCCTTGCCGCCCATCTCGAAGGTGTTGGATTCGCCGGTGGGGCCGGGGAGCTCGATCGGCTCGGCGAAAATATCCTCGGCGCGCATGGCGTAGTAGCGGCAGAAGTCCACCGCTTCCTTGATTTCATCCACGCCGTCGGTCAAGAGCTTGCCGCCCTCCCGGGAGCACAGCGTCATCAGCTCGGGCATGTGGGATTCCAGCAGGTCGGCAAAGCGGCGCAGAATCGCCGCGCGCTCGGTAGCCGGGGTGGCGTCCCAGTCGGGAAACGCTGCCCAGGCGGCGTCCAGCGCCCGGGCGGTCTGCTCGGCGGTGACCCACTGGATACTGCCCAGACGCTGGCGCCGGTCGAAGGGGCAGGTCACGGCGTGGGTGCTTGAGGCGTTGTCGTCCACTTCGAAGGCCAGCAGCGGCCGGGCAGTGTAGGTTTTCTCCATGAAGCCGGCCATCTGCTCCATCAGCGGATCGTAATGGCTGCGGATGTTGAGGTTGACCCCCCGGGCGTTGCGCCGCCGCGGGCCGTAGAGATGCTGGGGCAGCGGAATGCGAGGATTGGAATAGGAGTCCTGGGCGGCCAGGGTATCAACGGGATGCTCGCACAGAGACTCCACCGGTACGTCCGGGTCCACGATCTGGTGGACGAACGAGGAGTTGGCGCCGTTTTCCAGCAGCCGGCGCACCAGGTAGGGCAGCAGGTCCTTGTGCGCGCCGACCGGGGCGTAAATGCGGCAGTAGGTGCCCTGGGGCGCCCGCTTAAGCGCCGCGTCGTAAAGCGCCTCGCCCATGCCGTGCAGGCGCTGGAACTCGAAGGGGCGATCGTATCGGTTGGCGTGGTCGAGAATGGCGGTGACGGTGTGGGCGTTGTGGGTGGCAAACTGGGGAAAGATGCGCCCCTGGGTATCGTGAGACAGCAAAAACTCCACGCAGGCGAGATAGGCCACGTCGGTGCCGGCTTTGCGGGTGAACACCGGGTAGCCCTCGACGCCCAGCTGCTGGGACTCCTTGACCTCGGTATCCCAGTAGGCGCCTTTCACCAGCCTGAGCGGAATTTCGTCGCCCTGCTGGTCGGCCAGCCGGTTGATATAGTGCAGCGTGGGCAGCGCACGCTTGGCGTAGGCCTGCACGACCAGCCCGAAACGGCCCCAGCCCCGGGCGGCGTCGCTTTCGTAGACCGCGCGGAAGACTTCCAGGGAAAGCTCTAGGCGGTCGACCTCTTCGGCGTCGATGGTGAGCTCGACGTCAAGCTCGCGGGCGGTGGTCACAAGGGCGATGACGGTTTCCACCAGCTCTTCGAGAATCTGCTCCCGACGACCGAATTCGTAGCGCGGGTGCAGCGCCGAGAGCTTGATCGACACCGACGGCGCCGGGGCCTTGTCGCCGATTTTCTGCCGCGCCTGGCCGACGTGGCGGATGGCGTGCTGGTAGTCATCGAAGTAGCGCCGGGCGTCGTCCCGGGTGCGCGCGGCTTCGCCGAGCATGTCGTAGGAGTAGGTGTAGCCCTTGTCGAATAGCGGTTTGGAGCGCTTGAGGGCCTCGTCGATATCGCGGCCGAGCACGAACTGGCGGCCCATGATCTTCATCGCCTCGACCATGGCGCGGCGAATCACCGGCTCGCCCATGCGGTTGACCATGCGGTTGATAAAGCCGGCGGGGTGGCCGTCCCGAGGATGGTCGAGCTTGAGCACCCGGCCGGTGGTCAAAAGCCCCCAGGTCGAGGCGTTGACCAGCCAGGATTCGCTCTTGCCGACGTGGGCGTTCCAGTCGGCGGGGCCGAGCTTGTCCTCGATCAGGGCATCGGCCGTGGCCTTGTCGGGGATACGCAGCATGGCCTCGGCAAGGCACATCAGCATCAGCCCTTCGTGAGTGTCCAGGCTGTACTGCTGCAAGAGCTCGTCGATGGTGTCGACGGCGGTGTCCATGTTGCGCACTTCGCGCACAAGCGAAGCCGTATCCTCTTCAATGCGGGCAAAGCTGTCGCGGTCGGTATCCAGCAGCTTGACCAGCTCGCGAACAAAGCGGTCTTCATCGACAATGTAATGCTGGCTGATACGCTCCATCAGCGTATCGGGATCGGTTTGCCAGGTGGCTGAGTCACGCAGTGTCTTGGCGTTGAGCATTGAAGTCCCCGAGGAAAGACGGAATGAATCAGGCAGTACCCACGACGCCGCGATAGATCGCAGGCGCCCGTGAGCGGATAATACGCCATTCTTTCATGATAGGCGTCCCGAGATGAAGAGCTCTTCAGACTTTGGTGGCGACGCCTGTGCGGCGTCGCGGGCCGGGGCGTCGGTCAGGAGTGCTCCAGCGCCATGCGGGCAGAGAGGTGGTCACGAAGCGCCCGGAGCTCCTTTTGACCGGTAGCGTTGAGCAGCGGTTTGCCCTGGGCAAGCTGCCAGTGGCGGCCGTGCTCTTCCATGAGGTGGGACGCCCGGCGGCGCACGCTTTCCAGGTATTCATCATGGCGAATCGGGTAGCCGATCAGCGTGTGCCACTCGCTTTCGCTGACTCGGCTTTCCAGCGCCTTGTCAAAAAGCTCGAGCAGGTGGTGGGATTCGGTGCGGTAGCGCGGCGTGCGGGTGGTCAGTAGCACCACGACCGTGCTGCCGATTACCAGCAGGCAAACGCCAAATACCAGCAGATAAAGCGCCATTGAGCGGCTCCCGGCCTGTGCGTAGCGAATACGCAGAGTGAGTGGATGCGGCGTCTGCGCATTATACGCAGACGCGCTCGGCGGAAAAATTTGCCCGCCGGTGAACTTTTATCAAAAGGGCTGTCTGAGTAGGTACCAACAGCATAGCGAGAGCAGTCGCCAAGGCTGTTGCCCCGCGATTATTGCTGGACTGGCCTACTGTTTTTTTGATCCCTTGCTTGCGCTGCCTTCGGGCAGCGCTTTTTTATGGGCAGGGATGTGGGAGCCGACGCTTTCCTGGAGCCGAAACGCTTGGCGGTGGCGCTTTTGGCCCTGACTTCAGGAGCATCGCCTGGTGGGGCGCCGCACTGCGGCGCCAGGCTTAGCGGCCGTGCGCGGCAAGCAAGGCCATGAGGACATCGCGCCGGGTCACCATGCCCACCAGCCGGTCCTGCTCAACCACCGGGTAGATCTTGGGCTTGGCACCCAGCATTTCCTGGGCCAGGTCGATGATGCTCTTGTCCGGCGACACGCTCAGCACGTCGCTGCGCATCAGCTCGCTGACCGGCGGCGCTTCGTCGTCGTGATACACGCTGTCGAGTATCTGGCCGAGCACGTCCTGTTCGGAAATGAACCCCACCAGGCGGTCGGCCTCGTCGACCACCGGGGCGCCGGGAAGGCGGTGAAGCGTGAGCCCCCGTGCAAGCGTGGTGATGGGGGTGTCCAGTGTCACCCGGTAGCAGTCCCGGGACATGATGCTGAGAACCGTTTCCGCAGAGGCCTTTAGCATGACCTTCTCCTATTCAGCTGTCAGAGGGCGTCCGTAAGCGCAAGCGTAGTTGAATAACGGGCTCACGGCCGCCATCTTAGACATTAGCCCATTTCGCAGCCGTTGACCCGGCAGGAGTACGCCCATGGACGCACGCGAGTATTTAAGCCGCAAAGGCGTGGCGCTGGACAGTGATCCGGATCGCACCAACACCCTGGAAGAAAAAGCCTGGGAGCGTGCCCGGCAGGCCGGGCAGCATCGTCCCAAAACGGGAACGCCCCACGACTGGGAAGATTGGGAGCGCTATCACGGTGAGCTGGCCGAAGGCGCCGCTTCTCTGGAGCAGAAAATCGACCGCGAAGCGCATCGCGAGCAGGAACAGGAGCCGGTCGAGCCGCCGCCATCGGTAGACGAGCGCCCCGATGCGGGCGCCAGCGAGGCCGCCAGCACAGCGCCAAAGCCGGCCAGCGCCGCAGTGGGGCACTTTACCCCGCCCGCGCCCGAGCAGGCTTTTGAGCTTGAAATGCCCGACGTGCCCGAGAAGCGCGAACCGGCCGTGCTGAACGCTGCCTATGCGGCACTGGCGGTGCTGCTGCCGCCGCTGGCCGTGGGGCTTAGCGGCGGCAACGGCCGGCGCGTGGCGATCAGCGCGGCGCTGACGCTGCTGCTATGGATACCCGGGGTTATTTATGCCATTGCCTGGCTGCGCCGGCCCTGAAGCCATTGGGCTGGGCGGCCCGGGGCGTTATACTTGAGGTAAACATTTTTATCAAAAGAGGTTTACCTTGGGCTATCTTGTCGGCGTGACCGGGCTATGGGCGTTTTCCTTTTCGCTGATCGGTGCCTATCTCGCCGGCCAGGTCGACAGCTACTTCGCCGTGCTGGTGCGGGTAACGCTTGCCGCGCTGGTGTTTCTGCCGTTTCTGCGCCCGGCACGGCTGACCGGAGGCAAACGGCTGGCGCTGATGGCCGTGGGCGCGCTGCAGCTGGGCGTGATGTATCTGTTTTTCTACTCGTCGTTTCTGCTGCTCAGCGTGCCCGAGGTGCTGCTGTTCACGATATTCACCCCGCTTTATATTGCCCTGCTCGACGATGCGCTGTTCAAGCGTTTTACCCCGCTTTATCTGCTGACTGCGCTGATGGCCGTGGCGGGCGCGGCGGTCATCCGCTACGACGGCATCAGCCGCGATTTCTGGCTCGGCTTCGCCGTGGTACAGGGGGCCAATCTGTGCTTTGCGCTGGGCCAGGTGGGTTACCGGCGGCTGGCCGTCTCGCTACCGGAAAACCTTGCCTGGCACAGCGTTTTCGGCTGGTTTTTCCTCGGCGCGCTGGCGGTGGCGCTGCCGGCCTTCGTGCTGCTGGGCGACGCCTCGGCGCTGCCGCGCACCTCGACCCAGTGGCTGGTGCTCGGGTGGCTGGGGCTTGCCGCCTCGGGCGGCGGCTACTTTCTCTGGAATCGGGGTGCCGTCAGGGTCAACGCCGGGGTGCTGGCGATCATGAACAATGCCCTGGTGCCGGCCGGGCTGGTGGTCAATCTGCTGCTGTGGAACCGCGAGGCCGAGCTTGACCGGCTGGCGCTGGGAGGGGCGATCATTGCCGCCTCCCTGTGGCTGAACCAGCGGTATTATCGCCGGCACTGGTAGCGGCGCCGATCGGCCGGGCAGGGGGCCGGTCGCGCCTGAGCGAGTTGCCCGCTGGCGTTCGGGTGGACATAATGCAGGCCGATGTTAACGAGTTGCCTCAATGACTGACACAGCCACTGCTACCGGCGCCCCGGGCGCTCCCGGCGGCGCCCGGCCTTTTACCACCATCGGCCTGATTGGCCGGCTGGGCAGCGACAAGGTCGTCGACTCTTTAAAGCGCCTGATTCGCTACCTTGGCGAGCGCGACTACCGCGTGGTGGTCGAGGACCGCACGGCCACGGTGATACCGGACCACGGCATGCCGGAAACCAGCCGCCGGGCGCTGGGCGAGCTGTGCGATCTGGTCATCGTCATCGGCGGGGACGGCAGCCTTTTGGGGGCGGCGCGCACGCTGTGCGAAACCGGTACGCTGCTGCTGGGCGTCAACCGCGGCCGGCTCGGGTTTCTGACCGATATTTCCCCCGTGGAGCTGGAAGAGCGAGTGGGCGAGGTGCTGGCCGGCCATTTCGAGCGCGAAGAGCGCTTTCTGCTGGAAGCCGAGCTTTACCGCAACGGCGTGGCGGTGGGCCACGGCGAGGCGCTCAACGAGATCGTGGTGCACTCGGGCAAGGCCGTGCGCATGATCGAGTTCGAGCTGTTCGTGGACGGTCAGTTTGTCTACAGCCAGCGCAGCGACGGCCTGATTGTCGCCACGCCCACGGGGTCCACGGCCTATGCGCTGGCCGGCGGCGGGCCGATCATGCACCCCAGGCTGGAAGCGGTCACCCTGGTACCGATGTTTCCGCATACGCTGTCGAGCCGGCCGGTGGTGCTCGACGCCGCCAGCGAGATACGCATTCACATCGGCGAGACCAACCTGGTCTATCCCCATGTCAGCTGCGACGGCCAGACCCGCGCCGTGGCCAAGCCCGACGACGTGCTGGTCATCAGGCGCAAGCCCGAACGGGTGCAGCTGGCGCATCCGCTGGGCCACAACTTTTACGAAGTGTTGCGCAGCAAACTGGGCTGGAGCCACCGGCTGGGAGACTGAAGATGGGCAAGACTCCGCAGGGCAGGCCGCGGCTTGAAGGCTATGACTTGATCGGTGACGTTCACGGCTGCGGCGCCACCCTGGTCACGCTGCTGGAAAAGCTCGGCTATGAGCTGCGCGGCGGCGTATACCGCCACCCCCGACGCAAGGTGATCTTTCTCGGCGACTTGATTGACCGCGGGCCGCGCATCCGCCTGGCCGTCACCGTGGCCCGGCGCATGGTCGAAGAGGGCGAAGCCCATATCGTCATGGGCAACCACGAATACAACGCCCTGGCCTACAGCTACCCCGCGCCGCCCGGTAGCGGCAAGCGCTGGCTGCGCGAGCACACCCCGCGCAACAACCGCCTGATCCGCGAAACCCTGGAGCAGTACTACGACTACACTAACGAGTGGGAAGACACTCTGGCCTGGTTCAAGACCATCCCGCTGTGTCTGGAAATCGACGGCATCCGCGTGGTTCACGCCTGCTGGGACCATGGCCTGATCGAGCGGCTGACAAGGCGCCGCCCGGATGCCTGCATGGATGACGCCTTTCTGGAAGAGTCCACCGATGCCTCCACCGACGCCTTCGCCATTCTCGATCGCCTGACGCGCGGCGCCAACATACCGCTGCCCCGGGGCATCAAGATCCACTCCGGCGACGGCTTTACGCGCAGCAGCTTTCGCGCCCACTTCTGGAGCGAAGACCCCGTGGTGTGGGGCGACGTGGTGTTTCAGCCGGACAACCTGCCCGGCGATCTGGAGTCGCGGCTGCTGGAACCCGGCGAGCGCCGCCGCCTGAGCTACTACGGCAGCGATCAGCCGCCGCTATTTATCGGCCACTACTGGTGCGAAGGCGTGCCTTCGCTGCCGACCCACAACATTGCCTGCCTGGACTACAGCGCGGTGAAATACGGTCGCCTGGTCGCCTACCGCTGGAGCGGCGAGCAGACGCTCAACGCCGACCGTTTCGTCTGGGTGCGAGTCCCCCGGGAAGAGAGCCTGCTGTCGGGCTGAGCCTGTTTTTACCTTCAGTGACATTTTTTTCTGAAACCGGGTGAACTTTATTCGCCGAGCGCCATCTGATTGGGTGTTCCCTTGAATGATCCCTTGCTTTATCCGGCGGCCCCCACCGCCGGATTTTTTCGTCTGGGCGGCGGCTTTGCTGGCCCGCGCCGTGAGCCGTTCCGGCGAATGTGGCAAAATGCCCTGTAGAGATGCCATAAGAGATGTTTCATGCAGCCCGTCATGCTATTGCCCCTCGACGCCGATACTCGCCCGCTGCGCCAGGCCCTCTGGCAGCACCGCATCGGCCATCGCATTACCCGGGAAACCGAAGGGCAGCTTTTGTGGCTGGCTGATCCGGCACACCACGCGGCGCTCAATGAGGTGGTCGGGCGTTGGCAGCGCGGCGAGTCGCTGACGCCGGCCCCCGAGCGGCGCCAGTCGGGACGCTCGGGGCTCACCGCGCTGACAAGGCGTGTGCCGGTGACGGCGACGACGCTCGGCCTGTGCCTGATCATCTTTGCGCTGATCGGGGTGCTTGGCGACTGGCTGATTGTTCAGCTGACCATCGTGCCGATCGGTATCGCCGGGGAAGACCTGGTGTACGGCACGCTGGGTCAGGGGCTTGCCGGCGGCCAGCTATGGCGGCTGATTTCCCCCGCCTTTCTGCACTTTGGCTGGATGCACCTGATTTTCAATCTGATGTGGGTGTGGTTTTTCGGCCGTCAGGTCGAAGTGCTGCAGGGCAGCCGCTGGATGCTGGCGCTGGTGCTGGCGGCAGGCGTCGGCGCCAACCTGGCCCAGTACGCTACGGGCACGGCGCTGTTCGGCGGCATGTCCGGCGTGGTCTATGCGCTGCTGGGCCACGTCTGGATCATGTCGCGGCGGAGGCCAAACAGCGGGTTTTTCGTGCCTGCCATGCTGGTGGTCTTCATGCTGGGCTGGATGGTGTTCACCATGACCGCCATGGCCGAGCAGGTCGGATTTGGCAACGTGGCTAACGAAGCTCACCTGGGCGGGCTGCTGGTAGGGCTGGCCACCGGCTGGTTCGCCTCGTCGCGGCGCTGAGTCCGGCACCGGGAGTTTTCTGCCCGGGGCAATGATATCCTGAGGCCGCTGTCGAAAGCGCCGCCGGGGCGAGCGCCGGCAGCTGCCATGACCCGTTCGGAGCCTGCCATGAGTGACATGACCTTTGACAAAATGATCCGCCAGATGACGCCGACTCTATACGCCAGCCTCAAGGAGGCGGTGGCGCTGGGCAAATGGCCCGACGGCAGACGCCTGACGGCCGAGCAGACCGAGCTGTGCCTGGAGGCGGTGATGCGCTACGAAGTGGAGAGCGGCGTTCCCGAGGATCAGCGCGTCGGCTACCTGAGCCGTCGTACCTGCGGGGCCGGAAGCGACGGCAGCGGCGTTTCGCCGGCAATGGCCGGCCTTGGCGAGGATGCCACCCGTGGCCGTTGACGACGGCAGGGTCGAAACGCTGCTCGGAGGCCTGAGCAAAATGGCAGCCGCGCCGGACGCTCAGGGCCGAGTGGAATACGGCCTGCGCGTCGGCGGGGGAGAAGCCAGTCTCAATGAGCGTATCGGCACGCCGCTGCGCCTTGAGTGGCAGGGTGCCATTCACTGCGTTCACTGCGGGCGGCACACCCGGAAAAGCTACGGTCAGGGCCACTGCTACCCCTGCTTCAAGCGCCTGGCACGGTGCGACATGTGCATCGTCAAACCCGAGCTGTGCCACTATTTTCAAGGTACCTGCCGCGAGCCCGAGTGGGGCGAAGCACACTGCTTTACGCCTCATCAGGTGTACCTGGCCAATGCCTCCGGGCTCAAGGTGGGCATCACCCGCAAGACCCAGCTGCCCACTCGCTGGCTGGATCAGGGCGCCATCCAGGGCCTGCCGATACTGGAAGTGGCCAGCCGCCAGCAGGCCGGGTTTGTCGAGGTTCTGCTCAAGGAGGCGGTCTCCGACCGCACCAACTGGCGCGCCATGCTCAGAGGCGAGGTGGATACCCTTGATCTTTATGCCGAGCGCGATCGACTGCTCGAGCAGTTCCGCCCGGGGCTTGACGCGCTGCGCGAGATCCACGGCGATGACGCCATTCGCCGGCTGGATGCCAAAGCCCAGACGTTTGGCTATCCGGTCAGGGCGTTTCCCCACAAGGTAGCTTCGCACAACCTGGACAAGGCCCCGCTGGTGGAGGGCGTGCTTGAGGGCATCAAGGGGCAGTATCTGCTGCTCGATACCGGGGTGATCAACCTGCGCAAATACACCGGTTACCAGGTGCGCGCCACCCTGGCGGGATGAGGTGGGCTAGCATATGCTTCCGGTAACGCTGGGCTGACGGTAAAGCGCCCGCGGCCATTTCGGAGACGCCCATGATGGATAAACAGCTACCCTCGACCCGTACCGCCGAGCTTGACAGCATCTGCCTGAAGGCCGAAGTGCTCCCGGTGATCACCGTGGAGCGGCTGGAAGACGCCGTGCCCGTGGCCCGAGCCCTTTACGACGGCGGCTTGCCGGTGCTGGAAGTGGCGCTGCGCAGCGGCTGCGCGCTGGATGCCGTCACGCGCATTCGCGAAGCGCTGCCCGGCGCCAGCGTCGGCGTGGGCACGGTGCTCACCCCGGCCCAGTACCGCCAGGCCGAACAGGCGGGGGCGGATTTCGTGGCCACGCCGGGCACCACCGAGGCGCTTTATCGTCACGGGATGGCAAGCCCGGTGCCCATGCTGCCGGGCATTGCCAGCGTCTCCGAAGTGATGGCCGGGTGGCAGTACGGCTACCGCCGCTTCAAGTTCTTCCCGGCCGAGGCCAGCGGCGGAGTCGCCGCGCTCAGAGCCTTCAGCGCGCCGCTTGCCGAGGCGCGCTTTTGCCCGACCGGCGGTATCCGCCTGGATAACGCCGGCGATTATCTGGCGCTGGACAACGTCATGTGCGTGGGCGGCTCCTGGCTTACGCCCCGGGCGCTGATCGACGCCGAAGACTGGGCCGGCATCGAGCGGCTGGCCCGGGAGGCCGCCGAGCGCTTCCACCATCAGGCCCGCTGACGCTACCCGGCGTCGGACACCGTGGGGTAGGGGTTGTCGGGCCGGTCGGTGCGCGGCAGCGGCAGGCGACGGGCGCTTTCCTCCGGGCCGTAGTTGTCGGCCAGGTAGTCGAGGATGGTGGCTTCGACGTCAGGCTCGAATTCCCACAGCCCCTGGGTCTCCTGCATCCAGCGGATAAGCGATTCCCAGTGGCCGCGCGAGCCGCTGTTCTGGGTGACCAGCCTGGCCGAATGGCAAATGGTGCAGTTGCCCTTGACCATCTCCCAGCCTTCGGCCTTGATCAGGCCGGTATCGGCATCGGTTTTTTGGGCCTGGGCGCCGAGCGGAAGGCTGGCCAGCCCAACCAGCAGCGCCGCCTTGCGCCAACACGATAAGACACGCATAAAAGCCTCCTAGGCCACCTGGACCGCGATGCGATGGCAGGCGTTGTTGAGATAGCCCTTGGGGTTCCAGCCGGGGACGACCATCGGCTGGGAGCGTCCGTTCTCGTCGGTGGCCCTGGCCCAGATTTCAAAATAGCCCTGTTCGGGAAACTCCACCGAGGCGGTCCAGCGCTGCCAGGCCAGGCGGTTGGGCGCATCCTTCAGTTCGGCCTTTTGCCAGGTGGCGCCGAAGTCGATGGAGACATGCACCTCCTTGACGCTCAGGTCGCCGGCCCAGGCGTGGCCGCGTACCGTCATCGGGTCGTCGAGCGACTGCTCGGTGCCGGATTCGGGGAAGGTCACCAGCGATTTCACCGGCATCGAGTGAATGGTGACGAAGTCCTCGTCCGGCACTTCGCTGCCCGGCGCCACCGGGTGCTTGGGGACGCTGTAGGAGGGCGGCGCCATCTTGGTGCCGTCGTGCTTCTGGTTGCGAATCACGATGCGCTTGAGCCACTTGCCGGACACCGACCCCGGCCAGCCGCCGCAGACCACGCGCAGCGGGTAGCCGTTGAGGTAGGGGATGTCCTCGCCGTTCATCGCCCAGGCGATCAGCGACTCGTCTTCCAGCGCCTTGTCGATGGGCACGCCTCGGGAAATGGGATCGCGGTCGGGATCGCCGCTGGCGTGGCTGTCGGCGCCGTAGTAGCCGGTATAAACGGCGTCGTCGGCGATGCCGCAGGCTTCCAGCACGTCGCGCAGGCGTACGCCGGTGAAGGTCGGGCAGGCGACCGCGCCGGTGGTCCACTGGTTGCCGCTGGCCGAGGGCACGTATTCGTGGCGGCCGTTGCCGCCGCATTCCACGGTGAGCTGATAGGTATGGTGTTCGAAACGCTCCTTGAGCTCGGCAATGGTAAAGCTTTGCGGGTTTTCGCACGATTCGCCACCGATTTCGAGCTCCCAGCTGTCGGCGTCGATATCCTCAATGGCCGGGGGGATACCGTTGTTGCGCACGAACATGTGCCTGGCCGGCGTGACGTCGTCGTCAAGCAGGTGGGGCGGCGTTTCGGCGTTGATCGGCCGGTCGTTGAGCACGGTCAGGCCGTCCTTGCCTTCCAGCTCGAACGACTCGTCGCTCTGGGCCAGCGCTGCCGGAATCAGGCCGCCGGGCATGCGGTCGGCAAAGGGAATAGAGCCGCCCACCGCGGCGGCCATGGCCAGCAGGCTTGAGCGCTTCAAAAAGCCGCGGCGGCTGGTGGGATCGACCTCGCGATCCCATAGCTGCCTGTCGGCCGCTTCGGGGTCTTCGGCATAAAGCT
Organism: Halomonas piscis; assembly: GCF_031886125.1. NCBI lineage: Bacteria > Pseudomonadati > Pseudomonadota > Gammaproteobacteria > Oceanospirillales > Halomonadaceae > Halomonas > Halomonas piscis. The sequence goes on along the minus strand of NZ_CP119391.1, from coordinate 2,108,669 downwards.
CGTGGATGCCGCGGGTCCTGGCGTCGTCAGAGGGGCGTTTCTTCATGGCAGGTTTCTTTCCTGGTTGGCCCGCCGGCCGGCGGAGTCAGCGGCAAGCAGGACGTTTGTCATTGTCGTTTATCATCGGGTAGTTAGGCTCCGCTCGCTAATAAGCTGGGATATTGCGGGAAAAGAGTCAAGGCTTGCCGGGCTAGGTGAGGGACTGCCGGCTTTGCTATGCTGAGCGCCGTTTTCTTGCCTGCCCGGAGCACGCTATGCCCCCTTTATCCGCCGCGCCCGCGTTCAGAGCGCTGGCCGCGCGCGTTCGCCCCGTTGAGCGCAAGGTCGGAGACGCCGTCCGCGCCTATCTGGATACCCTGACCAAGCCGCCGGGCAGCCTCGGCGATCTGGAGGCGCTGGCCGTACAGCTGGGTGAAATCACCGGCCGGGCCAAACCCGAGGTGAGCCCGCCGGCCTGTATTGTGTTCGCCGCCGATCACGGCGTGGCCGCCGAGGGCGTTTCCGCCTTTGGCCAGGACGTCACCGCGCAGATGGTCGCCAACTTTGCCGCCGGCGGCGCGGCCATCAACGCCTTTGCCGCCCAGATCAACGCGCGTCTTGAAGTGGTCAATGTCGGCGTGGCGGGCGACGTGGAGGCGCCGGGCGTGGTCAACGCCAGGGTGCGTCGGGGGACGGCCAGCATGCTCCGCGGCCCGGCCATGAGCCGGGAGGACGCCGCCGCCTCTCTGAACGTCGGCGTTGACGCCGCCGAGCGCGCGCTGGATGCCGGCTGCCGCTGCCTGATCGTGGGCGACATGGGCATCGCCAACACCACAGCGGCAAGCGCGGTGCTCGCGGTGCTGTCCGGCCAGCCGGCGGCGCGGCTGGTAGGCACCGGGACCGGCATCGACCAGGCGAAGCTGGCGCACAAGATCAGCGTGATCGAGCGCGCCATTGAAGCCCGCCCGACTGATGCCGGCAGCCCGCTTGACGTGCTGGCAAGCGTGGGCGGGCTGGAGATCGGCGCCATGGCCGGCGCCTATATCGCCGGCGCGGCGCGGGGCGTGCCCTGCGTGGTCGACGGCTTTATTGCCACCGTGGCTGCGCTGCTTGCCGACAGGCTCTGCCCCGAGGTTCGCGGCTACCTGATCTTTGGCCACCGCAGCGCCGAGCCCGGCCACGAAGTTGCCCTTGAGGTGCTGCACGCCGAACCGCTGCTGGCGTTGGGCATGCGCCTGGGGGAGGGCACCGGTGCGGCCCTGGCGTTCCCGCTGCTAAAGGCCGCCTGCGCCATGCTCGCGGAAATGGCGACCTTCGGCGACGCCGGCGTGGACGACACCCGCTCGTGATTCCCAGGGCTGGCCATGGCGCAAGTCCGACCGTCCGACCGCTGGCCTTCAGCGCCGGGCTCCGGGGGCGTTTTACGCGCGGCTGTATTCACCTGCGGGCCAACGCCCCGCTCGCTACCCTGAGTTCCGCGCTGGTGGGCGGCGGCTTTGGCACCGCGCAGCACTTCTGCAACTTCTACGTGGACAAGCACTACGCCGGCCGCATGCCGAGTGCCGATCTTGACCGCTGGCTGGGCCAGCGCGACGTTGACCCGGCCGCGGCCATCGCGATGATGACCGCGGTCAAGCTCAAGCGCGCCGCGCTTCACAGCGCCCCGCTTGGCAGGCGGGAGCGCGCCGTGCTGACGCTTGCCACCGCGGGCAGCGGCAACGCTGTTGACATTACCGCCGAGAGCGCCGACCCCGGGCCGGGGGCCGGCACGATCAACGTTTTTGTGTTTGTCGACGCCTGTCTGACGCCGGGGGCCATGGTCAACGCCTGCCTGTCCATCACCGAGGCCAAGGTCGCGGCGCTGAGCGATGAACGCGTTGTGGATGCCGGCAGCCGCACGCCGGCCACCGGCACGTCAACCGACTGCGTGAGCGTTGCTGCCACCCAGCGCGGCGCGCCCACGCCCTACGCCGGCTCCGGCACCGAGCTTGGTCGCGCCGTTGGCCGCACGGTCTACCGCGCCGTGCGCGATTCGCTCAGGGGCGGTACGGAGCACTGCTCATGACGCCGGGTATCAGGCTTGCCACACTGGTGGCCGCCGCCGTGGCGGTGGATCTCGCCGTGGGCGACCCGCGCCGTATCCCGCATCCGGTGGTGCTGATGGGCCGGCTCATCGGCGCGCTGGAAGCCTGGCTCAACCGCGGCGCCGCCCGGGCCCGCCGGCTGGGCGGCCTGGCCACCGTGCTGATCACCGTTGTCGGCACTTTTGTAGCGACATGGCTGGCGTGCCGCGGGCTTGAGACGATTCACCCCTGGCTGGGGCTTGCCGCCGAGCTGTGGCTGGTCTCGACGGCGATTGCCATCAAAGGCCTTGGCGATGCCGGCCGCGCCGTGGCGGCGCCCCTGGCAAATGGCGACTTGCCCGCCGCGCGAACGGCGCTTGGCAGGGTAGTCGGGCGCGATACCCAAGCGCTCGACGAGGCCGGCATTGCCCGGGGCGCGGTAGAAACCGTGGCGGAAAACACCTCGGACGGTATCGTCGCGCCGCTGCTGTTTGCGCTTTTGGGCGGCGCGCCGCTGGCGCTGGCCTACAAGGCGGTCAACACCCTGGACTCGATGATCGGCTACCGCACCCCGCGCCACGAGCATTTCGGCCGAGCCGCCGCGAGGCTCGACGACGCCGTCAACTGGCTGCCGGCGAGGATGACCGCGCTGTGCTTTTGCCTTGGCCATCGCGGCGCCTGGCAGGGCGCTTGCGCGGATGCGCCCAAGCACGCAAGCCCCAACGCCGGCTGGCCCGAGGCCGCGGTGGCTTACCGGCTGGGCGTTGCGCTTGGCGGGGCGAGCTCCTACCAGGGCGTGGTGTCCCAAGGCGCTACTCTGGGCAAGCCGCGAGAAACGCCCGGCCCCGACCATGTTCGCCGAGCCATCGCCCTGATGCACGCCGCCTGGGGGCGGTGTTTTGCGCTGGCGGCGGGGGTGACTGTCGCGGCAGCGTGGCTGATGAAAACGGGAGGTGTCGGCTAATGGAGCCAAGCATTCGGAAAACAGCTGGCCAGTGGCCCCGCCACGGCGGGCAGGCAGCGGCGCTGCTCGAGCGCTTCGGCCTGCCGCCGGATCATCCCCTTGAGGACTTCAGCGCCAACCTGAACCCGCTGGGGCCGCCCGGGTGGGTGCTGGCCTGGCTGGGGCGACAGGCAAGCGAGCTTTCCCGCTATCCGGACGTGGACTACGTCGAGGCCCGTACGGCCGTTGCCGGCCATCACGGCGTGAGCGCCGATCAGATACTGGTCACCAACGGCGGCGGCGAGGCGATTTTTCTCGCCGCGGGGCTGTGCGCCGGCGGCCGCGCGGGGATTGTGACTCCCACCTTCAACGAGTACGCCCGTGCCCTGAGCGGCGTGGGTGCCAGGGTGTGCAAGCTTGACCCGGACGATTCCCTCGACGGCCTCGACGCGGTCTTTCTCTGCCGGCCCAACAATCCCGACGGCCGGCTGCTGCCGCTTGCCAGGGTAGAGACGCTGCTGGCTCGGGCCGCGGCGGCGGGCTGCCGCGTGGTGGTGGACGAAGCCTTTATTGATCTGACCACCGCGGCCGAAGACGCTCAGGCGCTGCCGGCAAGGCTTGCCGGGCATTCCAACCTGGTTCTGCTGCGCTCGATGACCAAGTTCTATACCCTGCCCGGGCTCAGGCTGGGCTACGCCCTGGCAAGCGCTGACGTGATTGCCGCCATGGCGCGCCGCCAGCCGCCCTGGAGCGTCAACCGGCTGGCGGCGGGGCTGGTGGCGCCGCTTTTGGCCGATAAGGGCTTTGCCGAACGCACCCACGCCTGGCTCGCCGAAGAGCGCCCGCGCATGCACCGGGCGCTTGCAGGCCGAGGGCTTGAGGTCGTGCCCGGCGAGACGTGCTTTTTTCTGCTGCGCCCTGGCGGTGACGCCCGCCGGCGAGGGCTGGACGCCGAGGCGCTGCTGGCGCGGCTGCTGCGCGGCGGTATTCTCGCCCGCCATACCCACGGCTTTGCCGGGCTTGACGGCCGCTGGCTGCGTCTTGCCCTGCGCGACAGGGCGGCCAACAACCGGCTGCTCGAGGTGCTCGATGATAGTCTTTATTAGCGGCGGGGCCCGCTCGGGGAAAAGCGCAGTGGCCGAGGCCGAAGTGCGCAAGGCCGCCGGCGCCACAGCGCCTTATTACATTGCCACGGCGAACGCGAGCGACGCCGAGATGGCCACGCGCATTGCCCGCCACCGCGCCTCCCGGGGGCTGAGCTGGGTAACGCTGGAGGCACCGCTGGCGCTGGCCCCGGCGATAGCCCGGGTGCCCGACGGCGGCGCGGCGCTGCTGGACTGTTTGACGCTGTGGGCAAGCCAGGTGCTCTACCCCCAGCCGCCGGCCAGGCCGTTTATGGCCGAGCCGGTGACGCCCGACCAGGCGCTGGCGGATCTGGGGGAGTGCCTGAACGCCGCGCGCCGGCGCGGCATGACGCTGGCGATCGTCTCCAACGACCTCAACGAAGCGCTGCTGTCCGACGACGCTGAGACCTGGCGCTACGTGGCGTTTTTGCAGCGGGCGCACCGGCTGGTGGCCCGCCGCGCCGACTCGGTACTGGAAGTGGCTGCCGGGCAGCCCCTTGAGTGGAAGCCGGCGAGCATGAGGGATCGGGGGGACGCACGCCGATGAAAAACGCCGCCTTTGGGCTGATACTCGCGCTGCAGTTCTTAACCCGCCTCCCGGTGTCGGTCGCCTGCCCCTGGACGCCCGAGACGAGGCGCTGGGCGGTGCGCGCCTATCCGCTGGTGGGCGCGCTTGTGGGCGGCGTGCTGGCGCTCGCCGCCTACCTAATGAGCCAGGGGGTTCCCGCTGTCCCCGCGCCGCTTGCCGCGCTTTTTTTGCTCAGCCTGTGGGTGGGGCTTTCCGGCGGGCTGCACCTGGACGGGCTGATGGACATGGCCGATGCGCTGGGCAGCAACCAGCCGCTGGAGCGGCGCTTTGCCATCATGCAGGACCCCCAGGTGGGCAGCTTCGGCATGCTGGCGCTGTTTTTCCTGCTGGCGTGGAAAGGCGTGTTGCTCTGGGCGCTTATCGCCCAAGCGGCGCCCTTTGGCTGGCTGGTTATGGTGCCGGCGCTGGGGCGCTGGCTCGGCGCTGCTTCGCTTGCGCTGATTCCCTGCGCCAAGCCCAGCGGGCTGGCCCATGCCTGGCAGCGCTCGCTGACAGCCGGGGACGCCGCGCTTGCGCTGGCCGCGCCGCTTGCGCTGGCCTTTGTCTGGCCCGGCGTGTGGCCGGCGCTTGTGGCCGCGGGGCTTTATTTTCTCATCGCGCGCCGGGCGCTCAAGCGAGGGTTTGGGGGCATTACCGGGGATCTCGCCGGTGCCATGATCGAAGGAGGAGAGCTATGGCTGCTGCTGTGTCTGTGGAGCTGGTGGCAGTTCGCCACGGCATGACCGCCTGGAACCTGGAGCGACGCTACCAGGGCCAGCGCGATATTGAACTCACCTTCCCCGAGGCGGAAGCGGCCCTTGAGCGGCTGCGCATCGCCCTCGGCGGCGAAACCTTTACGCTGATCTACTCAAGCGATCTGAGACGCTGCCGCCAGACGCTTGAGTGGATCGGGGCGGCCGCAGAAAACGGCGCGGCCCCCGCTTTCGAGCCGCGCCTGCGCGAGATCGACTTCGGCGACTACGAAGGCAAGACTTACGACGAGCTGAAGGATCGGCCCGACTACCGCGCCTGGATCGACAGCGTCGGCGAACAGCGTATCCCCGGCGGCGAAAACGGCGCCGGTCTGCGCGCCCGGCTGGACGACTGGCTGGCGCAAGTTGCCAAGACGGCGGTCGAAGTGGGCGGCTCGGCACCGCTAAAAGTGCTGGCCGTGGCCCACGGCGGAGTGATTCGCGAGCTGCGCCGGCGTTTTGAAAACGTGGCGTTCTGGGACGCCACCGTGGGCCAGGCCGAAGGGCGGCGCTGGCAGCTAACGTATGAGCCTAACGCAGAGGAGGATGACCCTTGGCAGTGCAGCTGTTCCTCGGCGGTGCCCGCGCCGGCAAGCGCGACGCCGTAGCCGAGCGCTGGCCTGATGCTGACTGGCAGGCGCTGACGCCCGGCGATACCCTTGCTGGCCGGATGGAGCCTGCCGGCCCCGACGCGACGGACGCGCCCACGGTGCTGTGCGGCGTGCTGCCCTGGCTCGAGGCGCTGCTTGCCCGGTCGGCGGACGACGACGCCCTGCGCCGGCAGTGGCAGGCCGCGCTCGAGACGCTTGATACCCGCCTTGGCGCCGCAACGCTGATTATTATTGGCCACGAGATCGGCTGCGGCATGGTGCCCATGGCCCGGGCCGAGCGGCGCCTGCGGGACATGAACGGCTGGTTCAACCAGGACGTGGCAGCCCGCGCCGAGCGCGTCTGGCGGGTGCGCCACGGGCTGGTCATGGCGCTGTAGGTATCCCGTTGGCAGCGTTGCGTTACGGCGCGCAACTTGCTAGCTTACGCGCACTCTCAGGTGCCAGCCGTAGGCTTTTACGGCGGTGAAACGGGAAGTCGGTGCCCAATCCGACGCTGCCCCCGCAACGGTGATCGAGACAGCCGCAACGCATGCCACTGCGCCGCTTTATGCTCAACGTATAAAGCGCGCGGGAAGGGCGCTGCGGCATAAAGGCCAACGCCCGAAGGGTAAGCCTTTTGCTCGTCAGCCCGGAGACCGGCCTGAGCGACCCGGCCCGCTGCAAGGCGGGACCGGGAACACTGGCCGTGGCGCGGTGGGCGCCGGCAGGCGGAAACAGGCGCGCGCGCTTTTCCCTCTGCTGCAACCCTGCCATCAAGACTCGCCCGGCATAAAACGATGATATCCGTGCGGGTGAGCACGATGAGCAAGGGAATCACTATGTTCAGCCATATTTCGACCTCCGGCCGCTTATGTTCCGGCAAAGCGCGCGCCGGCAAAACGCTTGCGTCCGTTAGCCTGGCCGCGACGACGCTGACCGTTCATGCCCAGGGCGTCAACGCGCCGGACGAGGCCGGGAACCGCGATGAGCTTAATCCGGTCGTGGTCACCGCGACCCTGGCACCGCGGACCGCTGACCAAACGCTGTCGTCCGTCTCCGTTCTCGACGAAGCCACCCTGCGTCGCCAGAACCCCAACGACATTACCCAGCTGCTGCGCGGCCAGCCGGGGGTCAACGTGTCGTCCAACGGCGGCTTTGGCAAAACGGCGAGCGTCAGCATCCGCGGTGCGGGCAACAGCGGCACGCTGATGATGATCGACGGCATCCGCCTGGGGTCAGCTACCAGCGGCGGGGCTGCCTGGCAGCTTCTTGACCCGCGCCTGTTCGAGCGCGCCGAAGTGGTTCGCGGCCCCAGGGGCAGCCTTTACGGCGCAGACGCCATGGGCGGCGTGGTACAGCTGTTTACCCCCCGGGGCGAGGGGGAACCGTCGCCGACGCTGTCTGTGGGGGCAGGCAGCTTTGATACTCGGCGCGCCAGCGCGTCGATTTCCGGCAGCGAGGACGGCACCGGCTACCGTTTTGCCGCCAGCCGTCTGGACACCGACGGTATCAAGCTGCGCGAGAGCGGCGAGAAAAAATCCTACGACAACACCACCGGCCTGGTGCGGCTGTCTCAGCAACTGGGCGGGGGCGCCGAAGTCGGCCTGCTGGCCCTGCGCGCCCGGGGCAATACCGAGTACATCGGCGGCGAGCAGGACTTCGTCCAGCAGGTGGGAGGCGTATATGGCGAAGTGGAGCTCGGCGAAAGCTGGACCAGCCGGCTAACGCTCAGCGAGTCTCGCGACGAGATGCAAGACTTTTCCGACTTTCCCGGCGAGTTCAATACCAGAACGCGCATTGCCCGGCTGGATAATACCCTGACGTTCGGCTATCACCAGCTGGTGGTCGGCGCCGAATATCTGGAAGACAAGGTCGACAGCACCACGGTGTATAACGCCGACAGCCGCGACAACAAGGCGGTGTTTGCCCAGGGGCTTTTGGACTTTGCCCCGCTGACCGTACAGCCCAGCCTGCGCTTTGACGACAACGAAGCCTACGGCGACGAGGTCACCGGCAATCTGGCGCTGGGCTATGATCTGGACGACCGCCACACCCTGCGCGCCAGCTACGGCACGGCGTTTCGCGCACCGACGTTCAACGACCTTTATTACCCGGGCTCCAACAACCCCGACGTCCAGCCGGAAACCTCCAGGACGTACGAGCTGGGCGCTCGCGGCCAGTACGGCGGCTGGTTCTGGGACGCCGCGATCTACCGGTCCGATATCGATGACAAGATCGTCTTTGTCACCCAGCCGGAAAACGTCGACGAAGCCCGCGTTCGCGGGGTAGAGCTGTCAGGCGGCATGGAAGCGGACGGCTGGGATATTCAGGCGGCACTGGCCTATACCGACCCGGAAGATCGCGAGACGGGCAACCGCCTGTCCCGTGAAGTCAGCCAGTCTGCCCGCCTGGACGTGGATCGCACGCTGGGCAACTGGACCCTGGGCGGCTCTTTGGTTGCCGAAAACCACCGCTATAACGACGCCGCCAACGACAAGCGCCTGGGCGGCTACGGCAAGCTCGACCTGCGCACTACCTGGCGCTTTGCCCCGGCCTGGTTTGCCCGAGTCAACGTGGACAACGTCTTTGACAAGGACTACGTCACCGCCTTTGACGCCTTTCAAGGCTTTGCCTACGAAAACCCCGGCCGCAGCGTGATGCTGAGCGTGGGTATCGATGGGCGCTAGGCTATTATTCGTCGCTGCCCTGACACTCGGCGTGTCGGGGCTGGCAGCCGCCGGCGCGGCCGCGACGGGCGCCGAGCGCTGCGCGGTGGATGACCTGGAGCGCAGGGTCTGCCTTGAAGCGCCGGCTCGGCGCCTTGTGGCGCTGTCGCCTGGCGCCACCGAGCTTGCCTTTGCCGCCGGCGCCGGGGAAAGGGTCGTCGCCGTGGTGGCGCACAGCGACTATCCGGCCCGGGCGCGCAAGCTGCCTTCGGTGGGGGACTATAACCGCATCGATCTGGAGGCGCTGGTGGGCCTTCGGCCGGACCTGGTGATCGGCTGGGTCACCGGCAATCCGGAAGAGCAGCTGGAAACGCTTGAGTCGCTGGGCACCCAAGTGTTTTACATCGAGCCGCGCACGGTGGAGGGCGTGGCCGGTACGCTTAAGCGTATCGGCCGCCTTGCCGGCAGCGAAGCCACCGCCGAGCAAGAGGCCGAGGCGTTTCTTGACGGCATGGAAAAGCTCGAGGCGCGCTACGCCGAGCGCGACCCGGTGCGCACCTTTTATCAGGTGTGGGATGCGCCGCTGATGACCCTCAACGGCGAGCATCTGATCGGCCGGGCGATCGAAGCCTGCGGCGGCGCCAACGTCTTTGGCGACCAGCCCCGGCTGGTGCCGCGCCTGGACGACGAGGCGGTGCTTGAGGCAAACCCCGAGGTCATCATCACCGGCAGCGACGAGGAATCGATGGATAACGACTGGCTGGGGCACTGGCGCCAGTACCCGAACATGGCCGCCGTGGCCGAAGATAACCTCTATACCGTACCGGCGGATCCGCTGGTGCGGCCGACACCGCGCTTTCTGCAGGGCGCGCAAAGCCTTTGCGAGCGTATTGACCAGGCGCGCCCCGGGAGCGGCGCCGAGTAATGCCTTCCCGCACCGGCAGCCGCCCGGGAATACCGCTGGCATTGCTGGCGCTGGGGGCACTGGGGGCGCTGGGTATATCGCTGGGCGTGGGCAGCGCCTCCATTTCCCCTGAGCAGCTCTGGGCCATTGCGCTTGGCGAAGGCAATCCGCTGGCGCGCACCATGGTGGTCGAGCTGCGCCTGCCCCGGGCGCTTTCGGCCTTTGCCGTGGGCGGGCTTCTGGCCGTGGCGGGTGCCTTGATGCAGGTGCTGCTGAGAAACCCTTTGGCCGATCCCTACGTGCTGGGCATTTCCGGCGGCGCGGCCATCGGCGCGCTGGGGGCCATGCTTTTAGGGCTTGGCGGCTGGCTATCTTCCACCTCGGCCTTTGGCGGCGCGCTTTTCTCCACGCTGCTGGTGTTCGGGCTCGCCCACGGCCGCGGCGGCTGGGCGCCTACCCGGCTTTTGCTCACCGGCGTTGTGGTGGCCTCCGGCTGGGGGGCGATGATTACCCTGATGCTTTCCATGACGCCGGCCGAGCGCCTGCCGAGCATGCTCTACTGGCTGATGGGCGATCTCTCCTACGCCCGTACGCCGGGGCTGCCGCTGTTACTGCTGACGCTTACCTGCGTGGTTCTCATGCCGCTGGGGCGCAGCCTCAACGTGCTGGCCCGGGGGCCGCAGCAGGCGGCGGCGCTGGGCGTCGAGGCTAGGCCGCTGGAATGGGGCATTTACGCCATGGCCAGCCTGCTTACCGCCGTGGCGGTAACGACGGCGGGCAGCATCGGCTTTGTAGGGCTGGTGGTGCCGCACATGCTGCGTCTGGTGCTGGGCAACGACCAGCGCCTGACGCTGCCCGCCTGCGCGCTGGCCGGCGGCACTTTGCTGCTGCTGGCGGATACGCTGGCGCGCACGGTGATTGCCCCGGAGCAGCTGCCGGTGGGGGTGATTACTGCGCTTTTGGGCGTGCCGACGTTTCTTTTTCTGCTCTACCGGAGTGGCTGATGGGGGTATTGTCAGCGACCGGCCTGGTTATCGACGTGCCCGGCCGTCAGAGCGGCAGACCGCTGGATCTGGCCGTGGAGCCCGGGCAGGTGTGGGGCGTGCTGGGCCCCAACGGCGCGGGCAAAACCACGCTTCTGCATACGCTTGCCGGCCTCATCCCGGCCCGGGCGGGCGAGATAAGGCTGGACGAGACGCCCCTTGCCCGGCTGCGCCGCCGGCAGATAGCGCAAAAGCTGGGGCTGGTATTTCAGGAGCGGACGGACGGCTTTCCCGCAACGGTGGCCGAAACCGCAATGATCGGCCGACATCCGTACCTCTCCTGCTGGCAGCGGCAGAGTGCGAAAGACGCACAGCGGGTGCGGGCAGCTCTTGAGCGGCTGGACGTGGCCCACCTGGGAGACCGGCTGACCCACACGCTCTCCGGCGGCGAGCGCCAGCGGGTGGCCATGGCCACGCTGCTCACCCAGGACCCGGCGGTGTGGCTGGTGGACGAGCCCACCAACCACCTGGATCTGCACCACCAGAGCGCGGTCATGGGGCTGATGCACGATCGGGCGGCGGCCGGCAGGGCGCTGATGCTGTGCCTGCACGATCTTAACCTTGCCGCCCGCTGGTGCAGCCATGTTCTGCTGCTGTACCCGGACGGCGAGGCCTGCTGGGGCGAGGCCCGCGCGATGCTTGAGCCCGGCGCGCTGGAGCGGCTCTATCGGCAGCGGCTGAGCGTGGTGGAAGTGGACGGCGCGCCGGTGTTTGTGCCGATCAATCCCTGAGGCTGCTGCCATGGTGGATTGCCATATCTATGGAAGTATTTTCCATAAACCTGTTATGGGCTATCATGGGCCGTTTCGTGGCTCAGTGTTTTTGACCAACAGCAGGAGATCACCATGAGTTTTTACGTTTATCTTTCCGGCGAGATTCATACCGACTGGCGAGACGAGATTCAGCGCGGCGCCGAAGCCGCCGGTCTGGACGTGGTGTTCACCGCGCCGGTCACCGACCACGACGCCAGCGACGCTGCCGGTGACCACCTGGGTGCCGAAGACAAGCAGTTCTGGCGCGACCATCAATCGTCCAAGATCAACGCCATCCGCACCCGTACGCTGATCGAGCAGAGCGATATGGTAGTGGTACGCTTCGGCGACAAGTACAAGCAGTGGAACGCCGCTTTCGACGCCGGCTACTGCGCGGCGCTGGACAAGCCCTACGTCACGCTGCACAGCGAAGACATCGTCCATCCGCTCAAGGAAGTGGACGCCGATGCCCAGGCCTGGTGCACCACCACCGACCAGGTCGTGGAAATCCTGCGCTACGTGCTCAAGGCCTGAGGCCTCGCTGAAAAGCGCCGAGGCAACGTAAAAACGCCCCGCCTCGGCGGGGCGCTTTTTTGCGGTACGTGAAACTCTGCAAGATCCCCGGAGGATGCGCGCCCGGCGGAGCCGGCCTCCCGCGGCTGGTTGATGCATAAGAGCTTTGCAAGAGGCAGGCTTTCCTCCAGGGCGTGGCGGTGGGCTTCCCGCGAATCGCCTCTGAGGGCGTCAAGGCTTACGTCCCGCGCCGGGCGAAACCAGGCGCTCAGCAAGAAAATGGCAGCGAATAAGAACTTTGCCGGCTATCGGTTTCGGCGATGCTGCTCGTCGGTATACTGGCGCCAGCGATAACGGAGGATACTTATGCAAGGCGTTACCCGATTGCCGGCTCTTGTTCTGCTAGCCGTTTTGGCCTTGGCGCTGGGCGCAGGCAGCGCCCATGCCGACCGCTACCACGACGGCTATAGCGGGGCTACCGACGCTTATTCCGGCGCCACCGACGGCTATAGCGGCGCGACTCGCAAGGATCACGGCTGGCGCCACCGAAACCATGAGCTGGAACGCCGGCAACGCCGCGCGCTGAGGCGCTTCGAGCGCCGCCGCGAGCGCGACTACCGGCGTCTGGAAAACCGCCGCTTTCGCTCCGAGTGGGCCCGGGAGCGCGCCTTTCGCGAGCTTGAGCGTGAACACGAAGCGCGCCTGCGCCAGATCCTGGGCGAATCGCGCTATGACGAGGAGTATCGGCGCTACGACGGTAACAGTCGCCGCGGCTATGACCGCCCGGAAGACGCGGTGATTCATCTGATTCTGCGCGAAATTCTGGACCGATAGCGGCATGCCTACGCTGATGATCCAGGGCACGACGTCGGATGCGGGCAAGAGCACCCTGGTAGCCGGGCTGTGCCGATTGCTCAAGCGCCGGAGAGTCTCGGTGGCGCCGTTCAAGCCGCAGAACATGTCTCCGAGCAGCGTGGCGACCGTGGACGGCGGAGAGATCAGCCGTTCCACCGCACTGCAGGCTCGGGCCGCCGGTGTCGCGGCGCACAGCGACATGAACCCGGTGCTGCTGAAGCCCTCAAGCGACCGCGGCGCCGAAGTCGTCCTGCGCGGCCGGCACTACGCCCACATGGATGCGCTGAGCTATCATGCCTCCAGCGCCCACGCCTTCAAGCGCACCGCTCAAGAAAGCGTGATGGCTGCTTGGCGCAGGCTGTCTTCTCGCCATGACGTCATCATCGCCGAGGGCGCCGGCAGCCCGGCGGAAATCAATCTGCGCGAAGGCGATATCGCCAACATGGGCTTCGCCGAAGCGGCAGACTGCCCGGTGCTGCTGGTGGGCGATATCGATCGCGGCGGCGTATTCGCCCATCTGGTGGGGACGCTGGCGCTGCTTGGCGAGTCCGAACGGGCGCGCACCCGCGGACTGGTAATCAACCGCTTTCGCGGCGCCATGGACCTGCTCAACCCCGGGGTGGACTGGCTGGAAAACCATACCGGAAAGCCGGTGCTGGGCACGCTGCCGTACGTGCAGGAGCTGCGCCTGAACGCCGAAGACGGCCAGGCGCCCATGGGTGAGCTGGAACGTTTGGCCGATACGCTGGAGCAGCACCTGGATATCAGCGCCGTGCTGGCGCTGCTGACTCCCGCCTGAAGCGCTCGTAGCGCCTTGGCGCAGGCAGCGCCGGCTAAAATGACCCGTCTGGATACCATCTCGCCCGCCAGCGTGTTAAAAGGGTGAGCTGTCCCCGAACCACCGCGAGGCGACGATGACGACACCGAGCAGTACGGCCAGCCGTACAGCGGATCATACCGAAACGCTGCAGTTTGTCGGCGGGGTTTTGCTGATCATGGCGCTGGGGCTCAACCTGCGCCCGCTGCTGGCCTCGGCGAGCCCCTTGATGGAAGACATCCGCACCGCCACGGGGCTGGGCTACGGGGTGCTCGCCTGGCTGACGACGCTGCCGTTTCTGTGCATGGGGGCGGTGGCGCTGGCCAGCGGCCGGATCGCGCGCCTGCTCGGCGAAAGTCGCGGCATCATGCTGTCTCTCGGTGCCATCGGCGTGGCCTGCGCGCTGCGTCAGGCCTACGGCACCGGGCTTACGCTGCTTTCCACCGCGCTGCTGGGCGGCGCCGGCATCGCGCTGATCCAGGCGCTGGTGCCGGGGCTGGTCAAGCGCCGCTTTGGCGCGCGGATGCCGCTGGTGATGGGGCTTTACTCGGCTTCGCTGATGTCCGGCGGCGGGCTCTCGGCCTGGGTCAGCCCGCGCATTGCCGAGCTCGGCGGCTGGCAGCTGGGCGTGGGCATCTGGTGGATGCCGGCGCTGGTGACGCTTGCCGGCTGGTTCTTGATCTTTCGCCGCCGGGCGGCAGCGCCGGCGGATGCCACGGCCATTGAGGGCGTGCGCCCCTGGCGGCTGAAGCGCGCCTGGCTTTTGGCGCTGTACTTCGGGGTGATCAACGCAGGCTATTCAAGCGTGGTGACCTGGCTGCCGGTGTACTATCAGGAGCTGGGCCGGAGCGCGGTGGCCGGCGGCCGGCTGCTGGCGTGGATGACGATCTTCCAGGTGCTGGCCGCGCTGACCATGCCGGCCATTGCCCAGCGTCAAAAAACCACCGACCGCCGCTGGCTGCTGGCGGCAAGCCTCATCGCCCAGCTGGTAGGGTATCTGGGCTTTATCTTCATGCCGCAGTCGCTGGCGCTTTGGTGGAATGCCATTGCCGGCTTTGGTCTGGGGGCGTGCTTCTCGCTGGGGCTGATACTGGCGCTGGATCACTTGACCGACGCCCGAGCGGCGGGGCGGCTGGCCGCCTTCATGCAGGGCTTCGGCTTTATGCTCAACGCGCTCTCGCCGTGGATCAGCGGCATCCTGCGCGAAACGACCGGCAGCTTTATTGCCGCCTGGGCGCTGCTCGCGATAGGCATCGTTACCATGCTGGTCGTTACCCTGCGCTTTAGTCCTGCCCGCTACCCGCAGGTGATGCAGAGCCCGGGGCAGTAAGCCGGCAGGCCTTGGGCCTGCATTGCCCGGCGGAGCCGGCCTCCTACGCAAGCCTGCCGCGTCATGGCGAGCTTGCGAAGCCATCTCGGGGTTTGCCTCCACGATCACAAAACCGAGATCGCTTCGGCGTGAAGCCTCGCGATGACACATGACGGGCTGGATAGTACATGGCGGGCTGGTGTGCCTGCACCGTTCTCCACACGCAAAAACGCCGGCGGGCGTTAGCCTGCCGGCGCTTGGGTAAAGCGGGGCTCGAGCTCGCGGCCCGGTACTTGGCCGCTTTAGTCTTCCTTGGTGACGGTGAAGCTGCCGTTCATGGACGCGTAGTGGCCCGGGAAGGAGCAGAAGAAGGTCAGATCGCGATCTTCGAGGCCTTCGGTGGAGAAGGTCACGCTGGTTTCTTCGCCGCCGCCGACAACCTCGGTGTGGGCGATGACGCGCTCGTCATCCTCGGGCAGGTAGTCGTTTTCCAGCCCTTTGCCCATGCCGTCCTTGGCGACGTCTTCATAGACGTCGGAATCCGACAGCACCCAGTTGTGGCCCATGGCGCTGACGTCCATTTCGCCGGTGTGCTTGAGGGTAACGGTGACTTCGTCGCAGCTGGCCGGAACGCTCATTTCGTCCTTGTTGAACTGCATCTGGTCATCGCCTTCGATGGTCAGTTCGCACTCGTCGGCGGCCATGGTCGGAGACGCAAACGCCATGGCGGCAATAGCGGCGGCGGGAATCAGCATCCAGGATGTTTTCATGATGTCGGTCCTTACTCTTTTTGGCTAGCGGGGTTTGACGTGCAAAGTGTCCGCAACGACGGTGGCAACGTTCGCCGTGGCTGAGGACGTTGCCGAGTGCTGCTTGCCGTCCGTAATGAATAAAGCGCGTTCCATTCTTGTGCGCCTGACGGCGTCTGTCAAGAAGCCGCGCTGCTTGTTCAACTGGTGATTAAGACTGGCCGCCGAGGGAAAAGTTCAGCGACTTTATCGCGTAGCATCGATCAGCGAGGTGTTTTCTCCCTCGGGGGAAACCTCAGATAGCGGCTTTGGGCGTGAGGTTGTCAAACCCGCTAGCGGTGACCGCGACGTTGTCTTCGATGCGAATGCCGCCGCAGGGCTGGAGCTGCTCGACCAGCGGCCAGTTGACCGGCACGTCGGTATGGCGCAGCGGCTCCAGCAGCATGGGAATAAAGTAGAGCCCCGGTTCGATGGTGACCACCATGCCCGGCGCAAGGGTGCGGGTAAGCCGCAGCGCCGGGTGGTCTTCCGGGGCCGGCGCGGGGGTGCCGTCCGGGGCGGTCAGCCCGGCCACGTCGTGCACCTGGATGCCCAGGGAATGGCCCACGCCGTGGGGGCAGAAGGCCCGGGTGGCGCCGCTTGCCACGCAGTCGTCGGCGGTGCCGCGGTAGAGATCGTGGCTGACCAGGATGTCGGCCAGCCGGCGATGCATGGAAAGCTGCAGGCTGGCGTAGTCAACGCCCGGAGCAACATCGGCTACCAGCGAATCCTTGAGCTCGTGCATGGCCTTGATCAACCGGCCAAAAAGCGCCGGGGCGTCCGGGCCGGCGTGGGTGCGGGTAATATCCGAGCAGTAGCCGCGAAAGCGCCGCCCGGCATCGACCAGCAGGCTGTAGCGCCCGGTCGGGGCATTCAGGTCGTAGTGCTGGTAGTGCAGCACGCCGGCGTGTTCGTTGAGCCCGACGATGTTGTCGTAGGGCACGTGGGATTCGCGCTGGCGGCTGGCGCCGAGGTAGGCGAGTTGAATATCGAGCTCGGCACCGGCGCCGGCAAAGCCGGCGTGGGCGGCCTCGTGGCCGGCCATGGCCAGGCGATTGGCTTCGCGCAGGCAGGCGATCTCATAGGGGCTTTTGTACAGGCGCAGCTCGTCCAGGGCATGTGTCAGCGCCGGCGGGTTGGCCTCGCCGTGGGGCACGGCAACCGGGCCGTCCTGCAGCGCTTCGACGTTGCCGATCAGCGCCACCCGACCTTTGAGCGCCGGGGCGGTGGCTTCATTGACCAGCTCGATATCAAACTCGCCGACCCAGGGTTCGTCGGGAAGCGACGGCGTCAGATGCCAGAAGTCCGTGGGCGCGTGCAGCACCAGCCGCGGCTTGGCATCGGGGGTGATTACAAGCCAGCTGTGCTGGGCCTCAAGCAGCGCCGTCCAGTGCATGAAGTGCCCGCTAGCCTGAAACTCGGGGTACTGGTCGTCGCCGTAGTGGGGCAGGGCGTGGCCGCTGTAAAGCGCGATGGCGTCCAGCTCGTGCTGGCGCATCAGCTCGCGGTAGGCCGTTAACAGCCGTTGGATGTGATCTTTTTGCAGGCGATCAAGGGTATCGGCCATGGGAGCTCCGTTGTGGGCGTGTGTGGGAAAAGCGGGGAGAAGCCACTGCGGTCGGCGCCGGCGAATCAGCGCGAGGCCTCCGTCGCAGCAAGCTCGCCCCAGAGAACATCCAGCTCGGCGTGGTGGTGATGCCGGTGGCGGTAAAGGCGCAGTGCCAGGGGGACATCCCAACGGGTATCGCCGGCGCGCACCAGAGTGCCCGACGCTAGCGCGCGGCGTACGCTGCGTTCGGGCAGCCAGCCGACGCCGTAGCCCAGGGCGACCAGCTCCTTGATGCCGGCGGCGTAGAGATTCTCGCTTTTGACCGCCAGACCGGGGGCCTCGGGCAGGCGCGCCAGGTGCGTCTTTAGCGCTGCCCCTAAAAGCCCGAGCCTGGGATAGGCAAACCAGGGGACAGGCGAACGGCGGCTGGCCGGCAGGGTAAAGCGCGGCGTGCCGTCGGGCGCGGGGGCGCTGACCGGAATCAGGTGCTCGTAGCCCAGGGTGCGGTAGCGGCAGGCGCTATTATCCAGCTCCAGGTCGCAGCGCTCAAGGGGCCAGTAGCACAGCGCCAGGTCGCACTCGCCGCGGTTGAGCGCCTTGAAGTAGTCCGCTGCAACCCAGCCAGTGGCGCGCAGGTAGGGCTCAACGCGGCCTTCGAGGCCCGTGGCGGCCAGCCACTCGGGGAGAAAGTGCGCCAGCAGGCTCTGCGGCGCGGCCACGGCGATGCGCCGGTCGTGGCCGGCGCTGATATCGCGGATGCGCTCCCGGGTTACGCGTACGCCCTCGGTGATCTTTTCGCACAGGGCGAGAAATTCCTCGCCCTCGGCGGTGAGCGACAACGGCAGCGTTTGCCGGTTGATCAGCGTCGCGCCCATTTCTTCTTCCAGCAGCTTGATGCGACGGGAAAACGTCGGCTGAGTCACGTGCTGCTCGTCGGCGGCGCGGGAGAAATGCCGCGTTCTGGCCAGGGCGATGAAGTCTTCCAGCCAGCGTATTTCCATGGTCTGTTCTGTCCGTTAGAAGAAGGTGGCCGCTTTCAGGCGGCCTTGCCGTTTAAATACGGCCCTCTTCCACAGCGTGACACGCCACGCGCACGCCGTCATCCTGGGGCTGCAGCGCCGGGATTTCTTCCCGGCAGCGGGCGTTGGCGTGGGGGCAGCGGCCGTGGAACACGCAGCCCGAAGGCAGCTCCACCGGCGTGGGCACCTCGCCTTCCAGACGAATATGCCGGGGGCCGTCGTCGTCCAGGCGCGGAATGGCCGACAGCAGCGCCCGGGTGTAGGGATGGCGCGGCCGGGCGAACAGCGTGGCGGTGTCGGCGATTTCGCACACCGTGCCCAGATACATCACCGCGACGCGAGTGCCGAAGTGCTCGACCACGGCCAGGTCGTGGGTGATGAACAGGTAAGTCAGCCCGCGCTCGCGCTGGGCGTCCATCAACAGGTTGAGCACCTGGGCCTGAATGGACACGTCCAGTGCCGAGATCGGCTCGTCGGCGACGATGAACTCCGGGTCCACCGCCAGCGCTCGGGCGATGGCGATGCGCTGGCGCTGGCCGCCGGAAAACTCGTGGCCGAAGCGCTTGCCCCAGTCCGGGTCGATGCCCACCGAGGCCATCACCCGCTCGACCTGGTCGGCCACCTGCCGGCGGCTCCAGTCGGGGTGGTGCAGGCGCACCGGTTCTTCCAGCGTCTGCTGGATGGTCATGCGCGGATTGAGCGAGGCGTAGGGATTCTGAAAGATCATCTGCATGCGCCGGCGAAACGGCATCAGCGCCTTGGTGCTCAGGGTGTCGATGCGGGTGCCGTCGTAGCGTATTTCCCCGGCGGAAGGGTGCAATAGCCCCATGACCGTGCGCGCCACGGTGGACTTGCCGCAGCCGGACTCGCCCACCACGCACAGCGCCTCGCCGCGCTGAATGTCGAGGTTGACGCCGTTGATGGCGTGGACAAACTTCTGCTCGCGCACGAGCCTGCCGCGCCTGAACTTGAGCTGTTCGAGAAAGTCGCCGGAGAGCGAAAAGCGCTTTTCCAGATCGCGGATTTGAAGCAGCGTTTCTCCGTGCTGTGCGGTAGCGGAGTGTTGGGCCGTGTCGGAATACTCAACGGCGGGAATGCGAGTCGCGGCGGCGCTCATTGGCTTGCCTCCTTCAGGCGGCGGTCCTGCTGCAGCTCTTCGACCATGTGGCAGGCGACCCGGCAGTTGCCGGACACGGTGAAGCCCGGCACCTGTTCCACGCAGGCCGGGCGCACTTCGCCGTCGGCTCGGCGAATAAAGTCGCAGCGCGGATGAAACGCGCAGCCGCTCGGCAGGTTGTCAAGCGAGGGCATGCTGCCGCGAATCTGGTTGAGCGGCTCGCCGGGGGTGGCCATTTGCGGCAGGGCGTTGATCAGCCCCTGGGTGTAGGGGTGCTGAGGGTCGTTGATGATCTCACGGGTGGGCCCCTGCTCGATCACTCGGCCGGCGTACATCACCAGCATGCGCTGGGTAACCTGGCTGACCACGCCCAGGTCGTGGGTGATCAGAATCAGCCCCACGTTGTGCTCTTCGCAGAGACTGAGCAAAAGTGCCATGATTTCCGCCTGAATGGTCACGTCCAGGGCGGTGGTGGGCTCGTCGGCGATGACGATGTCCGGGTCGAGCAGCAGCGCGATGGCGATGATCACCCGCTGGCGCATGCCCCCCGAAAGCTCGTGGGGGTACTGGTCGAGCCGCGCCTCCGGCGAGGGAATCTGCACCTGGCGCAGCCGGTCCAGGGCAATCTTGCGGGCGGCTTTGGTGCCGGTGCGGCGGTGGGCCTTGATCGCTTCGATCATCTGCTCGCCGATGGAGAGCACCGGGTTGAGCGTCATCATCGGATCCTGAAAGATCATCGAGATGCGGTTGCCGCGAACCCGGCGCAGGCCGCGCTCGCCCATGTGGTTGAGCGTCTTGCCGTCAAAGTTGACCTCGCCGCCGGCGATGAAGCCGGGCTTGGCGATCAGGTTCAAAAGCGCAAAGGCGGCCACGGACTTGCCCGCGCCGGACTCGCCGACGATGCCCAGCCGCTCGCCGCGCTCCAGGGTAAAATTGACGTCGCGCAGGGCGCGCACCTCGCCCTTGCGCAGGGCGAAGCGGACGTCGAGGTGGTTGACTTCCAGCAGTGCCATAGTGTCTTGAGCCCCTGTTGTTTTAGCGTTGATGCCTTTAGCCCTTGTAAAGACGCGGGTTCATCACGTCGCGCAGCCAGTCGCCCAGCAGGTTGATCGACAGCACCAGCACCACCAGCACCGCCCCGGGGATCAGGGTGATCCACCAGGAGCCGGACTGGATGTAGTCAAAGCCGGCCTTGATCAGCGAGCCAAGGGACGGGTGCGTTTCCGGCATGCCCAGCCCCAGAAACGACAGCGCCGCTTCGGAAATGATCGCGTTGGCGATCTGCACCGTGGAAATCACGAATATCGGCGACAGGGTGTTGGGCAGCACGTGGCGAAACATGATCCGCCGGCTTTTCAGCCCCATGACCCGGGCGGCGTCGACGTATTCCTTGCTTTTCTCCGCCAGCACCGAGGCGCGCACGGTACGCGCGTACTGGGGCCACTCGGCCAGGCCGATGATCACCACCAGAAGCGGCACGGCGTAGGCGCTGAAGGTGGCCCCGCCGAATACCGCCTTGACCAGCGCGCCGACGATGATCGCCACCATCAGGGTGGAAAACGATAGCTGGATATCCGCCATGCGCATCAGGAAAGCGTCCACGCGGCCGCCCAGGTAGCCGGCCATCAGGCCGAAGCTCACGCCGAGAATC
Source organism: Halomonas piscis (assembly GCF_031886125.1). Classification (NCBI taxonomy): domain Bacteria; kingdom Pseudomonadati; phylum Pseudomonadota; class Gammaproteobacteria; order Oceanospirillales; family Halomonadaceae; genus Halomonas; species Halomonas piscis. The sequence goes on along the minus strand of NZ_CP119391.1, from coordinate 2,087,667 downwards.
GCCTGCAGCGCCACCGCGCCAAAGCCGATGACCAGCGAGACCCGGGCGCCGTAGAGAATGGTGGAGAGCATGTCCCGGCCCTGGGCGTCGGTGCCCAGCCAGTAGGCCGGGTCGCTGCCCTCGACCCAGAAGGGCGGCAGCTCCGAGGCCAGAATATCGATCTGGGCCAGGTCGTAGGGGTTCACCGGCGCAATCCAGGGAGCGAGCACCGCGGCGGCCAGCAGCGCGATAAAGGTCAGCAGGCTGAGCTGGGCGATGACGTCGCGCTTGAAGCTGTAAAGCAGGTAGGAATCGCGAAAGCGCGCCCAGCGGCCGGGCAGCGCCGGCAGGGCCTTGGCCTGGGTTTCGGGCGTGGGGATCGGCTGGCTCATGCGGGCTTCCCTGTAAGTTTGACGGTGGGGTTGACCAGGCCGTAGATCAGATCGACCAGGGTGTTGGTGATCACGAAAATCAGGCCCACGATCATCAGGTAGGTGACGATCAGCGGAATGTCCGAGCGCTGGATGGCGTTGAGAAACATCAGCCCCATGCCCGGCCACTGGAATACCGTCTCGGTGAGAATGGTGTAGGCCACCAGGGTGCCGATCTGCACCCCGCCCACGGTAATCACCGGCAGCATGGTGTTTTTCAGCGCGTGCAGAAAGTAGATGCGGCGCATGGAAATGCCCTTGGCCCGGGCAAACTTGACGTAGTCGGACTGCAGCACCTCGAGCATTTCGGCGCGGATCAGGCGGATAAACAGCGGCAGCATGATCGAGGCCAGCGACACCGCCGGCAGCACCAGGTATTTGAGCCCGTCGAGGCTTGAGAAGTTGGTTTCCCAGGGGCCGAACACCGGCACCGGATCGCCCCGGCCGTAGGCCGGCATGCCGCCCTCGGTGGAGAGCACGTCGTTGAGCCAGGCGCCCCAGCCGGTATCCGCGGGGAAGGGCGCCCAGCTGATGCCGATGGCAAAGATCTGGATCAGCACGATGGCGGTGAGAAACACCGGAATCGAGATGCCAACGATCGACACGCTCATGAAAAACCGCGTAAGCCAGGCCCGGGGCTTGATCGCGCTGTAGACGCCGATGGGAATCGACAGCGCGATGATCAGAAACGTCGCCGCCGCCACCAGCTCGAGGGTGGCCGGCAGGTGCCGGGCGATGACCTCGGTGGTGGGCTGGTTGAACACGTAGGAATAGCCGAAATCCAGCTGCAGCGCATTGCCGGCAAAGCGCAGGTACTGGGTAATAAACGGGTCATTGAGGCCGAACTCTTCGCGCAGGGCCTCGCGCTCGCTCTCCGGCACCGACTGGCCCACCAGCTGCTGAATGGGGTCGCCCAGGTTGTCCTGAATGGCGAAGGCGATGAGGCTGATGACAAACATCACCAGCAGGGCATGAAAAAGGCGCTTGATCAGAAAGGCGATCATGGAGAATGTCCCGTAGCGGCAACAGGGGAGCAACGCGCCCCGGGCGGGGCGCGTCGTCAAGCGGGTTGGTCAAGGCACTCGAACGACGGGACTATTCCGCGTTGTCGTGTACCACCAGGTCACCGAGGTAGGGGAAGTTCATCACGTTGAGCACCGGCTCGATCTCGGCGTTGACGGCGGAGGCCCAGGCCAGGTCCTGCCAGTGAAGCGGGACGAAGGCGGCGTCGTCGTAAAGCGTCTGCTCGACCTGCTGGAGCATTTCGGCGCGCTTTTCCAGATCGATTTCCTGGTTGGCTTCCATGACCAGCTTGTCCAGCTCCGGGTTGCAGTAGTTGCCGGCGTTGTACTGGCCGGCGCCGCTGTCGGCGTCCGGGCAGGCGGTGAGATACTCGTGGAAGTTGGCGCTGTCCTCGGTGTCGGCGTGCCAGCCGATCAGCATCATGTCCGCCGCGCGGTTGTCGAACTCGCCCCAGTACTGGGCCTTGGGCAGGGTCTTGAGATTCACGTCGACGTTGATGCGTGCCAGCATCGCCGCCACCGCCTGGGCAATCTTGGCGTCGTTCACGTAGCGGTTGTTGGGCGACATCATGCTGATCTCGAAGCCGTCGGCGTAGCCGGCCTCGGCCATCAGCTCTTTGGCCCTGGCCACGTCGTAGCGCGGCGTGAGCGAGTCCACGTGGCCCACGTAGCTTTCCGGCGACATCTGGGCAGCCGGGGTGGCAAAGCCTTTCATCAGCCGGTCGGCGATGCCTTCCTGATTGACGGCGTAGGCAAACGCCTTGCGCACCCGGGGGTCTTCAAAGGCTTCCACGCGCTTCTGGTTCATGTGCAGCATGATGATGCGGGTGCCGGACATGGTGACCAGCTTGGCGTCGTCGCTTTGGCGCACACGCTCCAGATCGTTGGGCGGCACCGGGGCGATGAAGTCCACGTCGCCGGAGAGAAGGGCGGCGACCCGGGTGGCGTTTTCGCTGATCGGCGTCAGCACCAGGGTGTCGACGTTGCCCGGGGAGGCGTCATCCCAGTAGTCGGGATTGCGGGCAAACTCGGTGCGCACGCCCTGCTGGCGCTCCACCACGGTGTAGGGGCCGGTGCCGGAGACGTGGGTGGAGGCGTAGGAGTTGCCGTTCTTGACGATCTCGTCCTTGGGGTCGCCGTCCGGGGCCTTCCCGGAATAGAACTCGCTGTCCATGGGGAAGATATAGGTGGCCAGGTTGAGCAGCAGCGGGTAGGGCCTGACGGTGTTGATCTCGACGGTGTGCTCGTCGACGACCTCGGCGCTTGCGATGGGGTCAAAGATTGCCTTGAAGTCCGGGCTGCGCTTCAGCCGCTCGATGGTCCAGACCACGTCCTCGGCGGTAAAGGGGTTGCCGCTGTGAAAGGTGACGTCGTCGCGCAGGGTCATGCGCATGGTGGTGTCGTCCACCTGCTCCCAGTCGGTGGCCAGGCGCGGCTCGAAGTTGAGCGACTGGTCCCAGCGCACCAGCGGGTCGAACAGCAGGTGGGAGAGCTGCATGATGCCGCCGGAGAGCTGCTCGTGAATGTCCAGCGAGACCGGGTCGGCGTCGTAGGCCATGCGCAGGGTGTTTTCCGCCTGGGCGGCGGTGGCGAAGAGGCCGGCGCCGGCAAGGGTGGCGGAGATAGCAGTGGCCAGCAGCGTCTTTTTAATGCGCGGCCCGACGGTAGTGCGAGAGCTGGTCGTCACGGTCATGATGAAGTCCCTGTGGTTATTGTTGGGTGTTTATTGTTGGCCGTTGCCGGATAACAACGGGCGGTTGTTGTGGGGAGTCTTTATGGACGTTTCGTTACTGATTGTTGGCCGGCGTGCCGCCAAGGCACAATCGAAATAATGACAGGGGGTATTCATCCGGCGAATGAGTCAGGGCGGGGCAGCCGGCGCTTGCCGGCCGGGAAGGCTCAGGCAGCGCCGAAGCGGCGATGGAGATAGGCGTTGATGTCGTCGGACTCGTATAGCCATTCGACGCGGCCGTCGTCGTTTTCGATGCGCAGGCAGGGGACCTTGACCCGGCCGCCGCCTTCCTTGAGCTCCTGCTTGCGCTCGGGGTCGAGCTGGGCGTCACGGCGCTCGATATCCAGGCCCAGCCGGGCCATTTCCTTGCGCACCTTGATGCAGAACGGGCAGGTGCGAAACTGGTAGAGCGCGAGCTTGTCGCAGGCGCGGTCGACCTCGGCCTGCTCGGCCTTGCTGCGCTCGACCGATTTCGGCGTGGAGAGCTTTTCGGAAATGAGCATCACCGGCGCCAGCACCAGGCGCAGGCCGCGGAAGAAATAGCGGATTACAATACGCATCGGCGTTCCTTGAATGCCATGAAATCTTCGACCATCGTGCAATACGCATTCGCGTTTGTCACCCTGCGGCGTGAGCGGATACCGCTGGCGTGCTAGGCTCTGGCGTCGTTCAACCGGCTTTTTCCACCGTGGCTTTCAAGGGGTGTGACCAGCATGCATCTGCATATTATCGGTATCTGCGGCACTTTCATGGGCAGCCTGGCGCTGCTGGCCCGGGAGCTTGGCCACCGGGTCAGCGGCTCCGACGCCAACGTCTACCCGCCCATGAGCACCCAGCTGGAAAACGCCGGTATTGCCCTGCAGGAGGGCTACGGCGCAGGCAATCTGGACGCTACCACCGGGGCCGCGCCGGACCTGGTCATAGTGGGCAATGCGCTGTCCCGGGGCAACCCCGAGGTCGAGGCGCTGCTCAATCGCGGGCTTGCCTATACCTCCGGCGCCCAGTGGCTGGGGGAGCACGTACTTGCCGGCCGCAAGGTGATAGCGGTGGCCGGCACCCACGGCAAGACCACCACGGCGAGCATGCTGGCCTGGCTTTTGGAGAGCGCGGGTCAGCATCCCGGCTTTCTGATCGGCGGAGTGCCGCGCAACTTCGGCGTGTCGGCACGCCTGGGCGGCGAGGACGCCCCCTTTGTGGTGGAGGCCGACGAGTACGACACGGCGTTTTTCGACAAGCGCTCCAAGTTCGTTCACTACCGGCCAACCATCGCCGTGCTGGGCAACCTGGAGTTTGACCACGCGGATATTTTCCCCGACCTGGCGGCGATAGAACGTCAGTTCCATCACCTGGTGCGCACCGTGCCGGGCAACGGCCGGCTGCTGGTGGCCGGCGGCCAGCCGGCGCTGGAGCGCGTATTGGAGCAGGGCGCCTGGACGCCGGTGGAGCGCTTTGGCAAGGAAGGCGATGGCGAATGGCAGCTGGCGCTCGAACACGACGATGCCAGCCGTTTTCGCGTGACGCACGCCGTGGCAAACGGGGACGATGCCATGGTCGAGTGGTCGCTTACCGGCGAATATAACGGCTATAACGCCCTGGCGGCGCTGGCCGCCGCCCACGCCTGCGGGGTGGACCTGGCCCGGGGCTGCGCCGCGCTTTCCCGCTTTGAAAGCCCCCGTCGGCGACAGGAAGTGCGCGGCGAGGTGGCCGGTATCCAGGTGATCGACGACTTTGCCCACCACCCCACGGCGATTGCCGCCACCCTTGACGGGCTGCGCGCGGCCACGGCCAAGGGGCGGCTTTTGGCGGTGATCGAGCCGCGCTCCAACACCATGCGCCTGGGCGCGCTCAAGGCGCGGCTCAACAAGAGCGTGGCCAGCGCCGACCACGCCTTCTGGTACCAGCCGCCGGGGCTCGACTGGTCGCTGGCGTCTCTGATTGCCCCCCAGGGCGAGCGCGCCAGCCTGCACGACGACATCGACGCGCTGGTGGCGGCGGCGGTCGGCCGCGCCGAGGCCGGAGACCGCATCGTGGTGATGTCCAACGGCGGCTTTGGCGGCATTCACCAGCGCCTGCTGGAGGCCCTTGAGGCGGCCCGCGCGGAGCGCCGGGCATGAGCCGGGCGGCGGGCTTCAAGCCGCCGGTGACCGTGGCGCTGACCGGCGCGTCCGGCGCCCAGTACGCCCTGCGCCTGATCGACGTGCTGGTGGCGTCCGGCCACGAGGTCTGGGTGATGATCTCCAAGGCCGCGCACATGGTCATCGCCACCGAAACCGACGCGGAGCTGCCCGCCGCGCCTGCGCGGCTGGTGGGGGCGCTAAGGGAGCGCAGCGGCGCCGCCGAGGGCCAGATCCGCTGCTTTGGCCGGGAGGACTGGATGGCCCCGGTGGCCTCGGGTTCCGGCGCGCCCTCCAGCATGGTGATCTGCCCGTGCTCCACGGGCACGCTCTCGGCGGTGGCCACCGGGGCCAGCAACAACCTGATCGAACGCGCCGCCGACGTTGCCATCAAGGAGCGCCGCACCCTGGTGATGGTGCCCCGGGAAAGCCCTTTTTCGCCGATCCATCTGGAGCACATGCTCGCGCTTTCCCGGCTGGGCGCGGTGATCCTGCCGGCGGCGCCGGGGTTCTATCATCGCCCGGCGTCGGTTGACGATCTGATCGACTTCATCGTCGCGCGCATTCTCAACCAGCTGGGCATCGAACATGCGCTGATGCCGCGCTGGGGCGAGGCCGGCGAATCGCCGCGCTGACCAGGAGCCTTTATGCTGTCCCCCGCCACGCTGTCGGTTTTTGTGCCCACCTTTTTACTGGTGTCGCTGACGCCGGGCATGTGCATGACACTTGCCATGGTGCTGGGCATGACCCAGGGCGTGAAGCGTACCCTGTGGATGATGATCGGCGAGCTTCTGGGCGTGGGTACCGTGGCCGTCGCGGCGGGTGCCGGGGTGGCCGCGCTGATGCTCAAGAGCCCGGAAGCGTTTGTGCTGTTCAAGTGGGCGGGCGGGGCCTATCTGGCGTACCTGGGGCTCATGATGTGGCGCTCGCGCGGGCGCATGGCGATCCCCGACGAGTTCAGCGCCGGCGACAGGGCGGCCCGGAGCACGCTGTTCGTCCAGGGCTTCATCACCGCCATTGCCAATCCCAAGGGCTGGGCGTTTCTGATGGTGCTGCTGCCGCCGTTTCTCGACGACGGCCGAGCGCTGGGGCCTCAGCTTGCCATGCTGGTGGCGGTCATTCTGACCATCGAGTTTGTCTGCCTGGTGCTCTACGCCACCGGCGGCAAGACGCTGCGCCAGCTGCTGGCCCGAGGAGCCGGGGTGCGCCTGCTCAACCGTATCTCCGGCACGCTGATGGTGGGCGTGGGGCTGTGGCTGGCGCTGGGCTGAAGCGCTGAGGCACGGTGGGGGGGTGGCCGTCAAACCCGCTCCGGCGGCGCGGCCAGCGCTCTGCTGCGCTGCTCTAGCCGCGCGGTGAACGGCGCGATGCCTTCGCCCTGGCGCAGCCGACAAACGGCGACGCGGGCTTCCAGCTGGCCGGTTTCCACCAGCACCTGGCGGGCAAGCTCCCGGGTCAGCCGCTCCTGCAGCAGCAGGGCCCCGCTTTCGCCGGTGTCGGGCAGAACCAGCCAGAACGTCGCGGCCGACGCCCGTCCCAGAACATCGTCGTCCCGGCGCTGACGCTGCACCTCGCGGCACAGAGTGTCGAGCAGCGCCCGCCGGGCGCGGTGGCCGAACTGCTCGCCGGCCATATCCAGCTGGGGCAGGTGGATAGCCAGCACCGCCAGGCGGCGGCCGAGCACCAGGGCGCGCAGCAGCGCCCGGCGCCGGGCATGCTCCCAGCGCGGCAAGGCGAGCAGCAGCGCGGTGATCAGAAAGCCCATTACCCAGCTGGGGGAGGCGCTTGCCAGCGGCGTCAGCCACCACGCCGGCGCCAGAAGCAGAACGATCGCCAGCGCCGCCCACAGCGGCAGCAGTAAAAAGGTGGCGGCGAGCGGCAGCCCCAGCCACACCGGCGAGATAGCCGGCGGATGCCAGATCGCGGCGAGCAGGGTCAGGTAGGTGGCCAGCAGCAGAATCATGCGCGGCAGGTACGGCGACGACGAACGGTACAGATGAAGCAGCAGCGCGGCCAGCAGCACCAGCACCATGAACAGCGGCGTGAACAGGCTGACGTAGTCGCCCATGGCGTAGCGCCAGGCGGCGTAGATCGCCATCAGCACGGGGCTGGCGGCGAAGGCCAGGGTCATCAGGCGGCGGGAGATGGCGTGGCCGCTCATGAGGCTGCCGCCAGCGCGTTCAGATCGAGCGCCTCGAGCCGGAGGTCGGCAAGGGAGAGGCTGCTCTGGCCAAGAACAGGGCCCGCAAGCGCGGCAGTCAGCCGCCGGCGACGCTTTTCGCCTTCCCCGGGCGAGGGGGCAAAGAGTATCGCCGCCAGGGTGCGGCCATCGACGCGGTAGGCGCTTTCAAAGCCGTAGAGCAGCCGGCACAGGCGGCGCGCCAGCGGCCACAGCCGGCGACGCCTGACGCGGAAAATCACCAGCTCCCCGTGCACCGCCTCGCGCGCGCAGCGGCGCTGTTCGCGCCTGAGGTCGAGCAGCAGCTGCTCCCGTGTCCAGAAGTTGAGCTCGGGAATCAGCCGCAGGCGCCGGCGCAGATCGCCGCGGATCAGCCTGAGCTGTTTGGCTCGGGCGGTGGCGATCAGGCAGAGAATAATCAGACTGAGCAGCATCAGCGTCCAGGCGGGCAGGCCCAGATGGGGAAGGATCAGCACCATGCCCAGCAGCATGCCGCTCAGGTTGAAGGTGGCCACCCAGTGGGGCTGGGGGAGCATGAAAAGCGCGACCCAGGCCCACACCAGCAGCATATGGCGCTGGGGCGCGGAGGCAATGAGGCCGATCAGCAGCACGCCGGGCAGCAGCTGCCAGGGGAGCCCGCCGCGGCTGCGCCGGTGGCTGAAGTCGAGCAGCAGGGCGGTGATGAAAAGCCAGCCGATGGACACCCACATCACCAGCGCAGCCAGCGGCGGAGCGGCCGGTGTCCACAGCAAAAGCGCGGTGGCCGCCGCCAGCAGGTTGGCCCGCAGAGGATGGATTTTGTACTTGTTTTGCATGGTGGCTTATGCTTTACCGTTGGGGACATGGGCGGCATGGCTACCGATACCGCTATACAACCTCATGGCGATGAAACTAATCGCGTTGAAGCCTACTGACAAGTGACTGACCCTCGTTGACTAATACGGAGCATGGCATGAGCGTTTCCACGGCGTTATCTGACACGACGGACATTCCTGCCTATATGCAGGCGGTGGGCTCGGCGGCCCGGGAGGCGGCGCAGGGCCTTAGGCGAGCCGACAGCGGGCACAAGAACGGCGCGCTCGAGGCCATGGCCGAGCGGCTCGACAAGGCCCGGGAAGCGGTGCTGGCGGCCAACGCCGACGACATGCAGCGCGGCCGTGATGCCGGGCTCGATGCCGCGCTGCTGGATCGTTTGGAACTGACCGAGGCGCGCATTGACGCCATGATTGCCGGGCTTCGCCAGGTCGCCGCGCTGCCCGACCCGGTGGGCGAGGTCGACGGCCTGCGCGCCCGCCCCAGCGGCATTCAGGTAGGGCAGATGCGCGTGCCGCTGGGGGTCATCGGCATTATCTTCGAGTCCCGGCCCAACGTCACCGTGGAAGCCGCCAGCCTGTGCCTGAAATCCGGCAACGCCTGTATTCTGCGCGGCGGCTCCGAGGCCCGCTCCTCCAACGCCGCGCTCAGCGAATGCCTCAAGGCCGGCCTGAAAGACGCCGGGCTTTCCGCCAGCGCAGTGCAGGTGGTCGCCACCACCGACCGCGCCGCCGTGGGCGAGCTGATTCGCATGCCCAAATTCGTCGACGTGATCATCCCGCGCGGGGGCAAGTCGCTGATCGAGCGGGTCTCCCGGGAAGCCAGCGTGCCGGTGATCAAGCATCTGGACGGGGTTTGCCATGTCTATGTGGACGCCACCGCTGACGTCGACCAGGCGCTGGCCATTGCGGTAAACGCCAAGACCCAGCGCTACGGCACCTGCAATACCCTGGAAACCCTGCTGGTGGATGCGCCCGTGGCCGAGCGTTTGCTGCCGGCGCTGGCCGAGCGCTTTGCCGAGCACGGGGTGGAGCTTCGCGGCTGCCAGCGCACCCGCCAGGTGTTGACGCGCATTACCCCGGCCAGCGACGACGACTGGAGCGAGGAATACCTGGCGCCGGTGCTGGCGATCAAGGTGGTTGACGGCGCTGACGACGCCATGGCGCACATCGAGCGCTACGGCTCACAGCATACCGACGCCATCGTTACCCGGGACTACAGCCTGGCGCGGCGCTTCATGGCCGAGGTGGATTCAAGCTCGGTGATGGTCAACGCCTCCACCCGCTTTGCCGACGGCGCCGAGTACGGGCTGGGCGCGGAAATCGGCATTTCCACCGACAAGCTTCACGCTCGGGGGCCGGTGGGCCTGGAAGGGCTGACCACGCGCAAGTATATCGTCTTCGGCGACGGTCAGACCCGCCAATGAGCCGGAAAGAGGCGCCCGCTTCAGGCGCCGCCGGAGCGCCGCGCATCGGCATGCTCGGCGGCACTTTCGACCCGGTGCATCTGGGCCATCTGCGCAGCGCCGTGGAGCTTCACGAAGCGCTGGCGCTTGACCGTCTGCACATGATTCCCGCCCCCCAGCCGCCGCTGCGCGGGCGCCCTCAGGTTGCGGCCGAAGAGCGGCTGGCGCTTCTCGAGGCGGGCATCGGCGATACCCCCGGACTTTATGCCGACGGCCGCGAGCTTGCCCGCGAAGGGCCGTCCTACAGCGCCGACACGCTGGCGCAGCTGCGCGACGAATACGGCCCGGCCGCGCGCCTTGTCATGGCGCTGGGGGAAGACGCCTTTTCCCGGCTGGCCGACTGGCACGCGCCGGCGCGCCTTTTCGACCTGGCGCACATTGTGGTGATGGCCCGGCCGGAGCATTCCCTTGAGCCAACCGCTCGTCTTGAGGAACTCATCGGCCAGCGCGAGGTCGCAGACGCGCAGGCGCTCATGCGCTCGCCCTGTGGCGGGCTTTTGCGCCTGACGCTGCCGTCGCGCATGGCCATTTCCGCTACCGCCATACGGCAGCGCCTGCAGGAGGGGCGAAGCGTACGCTATCTCCTGCCCGCGGCCGTCGAACGCGCCGCCGTGTCCCGGCGGCTCTACCAATAGGCTGCCTGCCAGGCGGCAATAGCGCTGGCAGTCACGCCCAAAGCCGTTACAATGGCCGGCTTTTACACGGTTTCCCACGGAGTTGGCAATTACCTCTCATGCACATTGATACCTTAAAGCAGCTGGCGCTTGACGCCCTGGAAGAACTCAAGGCCCGGGATATAAGCACAATCGACGTGGCCGCGCTGACCAACGTCACCGACGTCATGATGGTGGCCAGCGCCACCTCGACGCGCCACGTCGCGGCGCTGGCGCAGAACGTGGTGGAAAAGGCCAAGGCCGGCGGGCTTGCGCCGCGCGGGGTCGAGGGCGGCAGCAACGCCGACTGGGTGCTGGTGGACCTCGGCGACGTGGTGGTGCACGTCATGCTGCCCGAAGCCCGCGAGCTTTACGATCTGGAGCGCCTGTGGGCCGACCTGCCCGCCGAAGGCGGCGTCGAACAGCTGCGCGAGCGCCTGGAAGAGCAGGCCGGCGGACGGTGAGGCTGCGCCTGCTGGCGGTGGGCACGCGCATGCCCGGCTGGGTGGAAGAGGGCGTGGCTACCTATCGCAAGCGTCTGCCCCGCGACTTCGCTCTGGAAGTGGAAGAAATCGCCCCGGCCCGGCGCGGCAAGAATACCCCCGCCGACAGGGCGCGAGAACAGGAGGCCCGGCGCATGGGCGAGCGCCTGAAAGGCGACGAGCACCTGGTGGCGCTGGAAGTCTCGGGCAAGCCCTGGAGCACACGCCAGCTGGCCCGACAGGCCGAGGGCTGGCGCATGGAAGGGCGCGACGTGGCGCTGCTGGTGGGCGGCCCCGACGGCCTTGATCCGGCGCTCTCCGCCCGGGCGCAAAGCGCCTGGTCGCTGTCGCCGCTGACCCTGCCGCACCCGCTGGTGCGGGTGATTCTGGCCGAGCAGCTGTACCGCGCCTGGACGTTAGTGGTCGGTCATCCCTACCACCGCTGAGGGCGTGCTGCCGGCACGTTCACGGCCTGATCCACCGCCATAGCCGGGAGTCCGCGCGATTGTTTTGCCTTCACGTAACCGTTAGCCGCTGCCATGCCACCGCGCCTTGATACGCTGAAAAACACCGAGCAGGAACTGCGGATCTTTCGCCGGCGGGCGCTGCTGGCACTAGTGGTGGTGGTGGCGCTGACCGCGCTGCTGGTGGGTCGGCTGGTCTATCTCCAGGTCGTCGAGCACGACAAGTACAGCACCCGCTCGGAGAGCAACCGCGTGCGCGTGGAGCCGCTGCCGCCGACCCGCGGACTGGTCTACGACCGCAACGGCGTGCTGCTGGCCGAAAACCGCCCGACCTACAATCTGACCCTGGTGCGCGAGCGGGTCGACGATCTGGACCGGACCCTCGAGCGCCTGGTCACGCTGCTCGAGCTTCCCCAGGACGACGTCGCGGCGTTCAAGAAGCGCTCGCGCCAGCGCCAGCGGCCCTTTCAGCCGGCGCTTTTGATGAGCGATCTGACCCAGGAGCAGATCGCCCGGCTGGCGGTCAACCGCCACCGGCTGCCCGGCGTGGAAGTCGAGGCCCAGCTGCTGCGCTACTATCCCCACGCCCGCATCATGTCCCATGCGCTGGGCTACGTCGGGCGGATCAACGCCGAAGAGCTCAAGAACCTGGATGCCGGGCGCTACGCCGGCACGCACTTTATCGGCAAGACCGGCATCGAGCGGTTTTACGAGCAGCAGCTGCACGGCCAGGCGGGGCTGCGCAAGGTGGAAACCAACGCCCGGGGGCGGGTGCTGCGCGAGCTGGGCCGCCAGGACCCGGTGCCGGGCAAGAATCTCACGCTGACCCTGGACACGGACATGCAGCAGCTGGCGTTCGATTTGCTGGACGGCCGGCGCGGCTCGATCGTTGCCATCCAGCCCGACAGCGGCGATATCCTGGCGCTGGCATCGGCGCCGGGGTTTGACAGCAACCGCTTTGTCACCGGGATCGACGTCGCCTCCTACCAGGCGCTGCAGCAGGACATCGACCTGCCGCTTTTCAACCGGGCGATTCGCGGTCGCTACCCCACCGGGTCGACGATCAAGCCCTTTGTCGCCGTTGCCGGGCTGCGCGAAGGCGTGATCACGCCGAACAAGACGATCAACGATCCGGGGTATTTCCAGCTGCCCAACGACTCGCGCCGCTATCGCAACTGGCTGCGCTGGGGGCACGGCCGGGTGGATATGGAGCGCTCGCTGGCGGTGTCCAACAACACCTACTACTACTCGCTGGCCCATGACCTGGGAATCGACAAGCTCGAGCGCCAGCTGGGGGCTTTCGGCATGGGCCAGCGCGTGGGGCACGACATCCAGGGCGAAAGCAGCGGGCTGCTGCCGTCCCGGGAGTGGAAGCGGGAGCGCTACAACCAGTCCTGGTATCCCGGCGAGACGCTGTCGGTGGGCATCGGCCAGGGGTACCTGCAGCTGACGCCGCTGCAGCTTGCTGCGGCCACGGCGACGCTTGCCAACAAAGGCGACTGGGTGAAGCCGCACCTGGCGAGCAGCATCGGCGACGAGCCGCTGCCCGACGAGCTCCCCGACACTCCCGACGACATCGACCTGCCCGATCCGAGCGGCTGGGACACGGTGTTCAGCGGTATGGAAAAGGTCCTCAGCGGCCACGAAGGCACCGCCCGGCGCACCGGCAAGGGGCTCGAGTACCGCATGGCGGGAAAATCGGGGACGGCCCAGGTATTTTCGCTGGGCCGGGACGAGCGCTATAACGCCGAGGAACTGGCCGAGCGCCTGCGCGATCACGCGCTGTTCATTGCCTTTGCCCCGGTCGAGGATCCGCAGATCGCCGTTGCGGTCATCGTCGAGAATGCCGGCGGCGGCAGCACTCACGCCGCCCACCTGGCCCGGGCGATGACCGATGCCTGGCTGCTGGAGGAGGGCCACATGCCCGGCGAGGATAAGGACTCGGCGGACTTGGGATCCGCCGCCGGCCGCAGCAGGGAGGATGACTAGCCATGCCCTGGACGACGCTTTCCCGCCTGCTCAACCGCTATCCCGTGCGCCCGCCGGACAGCGGCATGTCCCGGCGCAAGAGCCTGTGGCAGAGCCTCCACCTGGACCCCTGGCTATTGGCGCTGCTGCTGGCGCTGGTCGGCGCCGGGTTGCTGGTGCTTTACAGCGCCTCGGGCAAACACACCGACATGGTGGTCGGGCAGGCCCTGCGCTTTGTGGTGGCCTTTGGCATCATGGCGGCGCTGGCGCAGTTTCCGCCGGCGACGTTTTATCGCTGGGCGCCGCTGGCCTACGGCCTGGGCGTGGTGATGCTGATCGCCGTGGAGCTGGTGGGGGATATCGGCATGGGTGCCCAGCGCTGGCTGGAAATCCCCGGCGTCGTGCGGTTTCAGCCCTCGGAAATGATGAAGCTGGCCACGCCGCTGATGGTGTCCGCCTACCTCAGCCGCACCGGCCTTCCGCCGCGCCTGCCACACCTGTTCGTCGCCGCCGTACTGATCGGCCTGCCGGTGGTGCTCATCGCCATGCAGCCGGACCTGGGCACGTCGCTGCTGGTCACGAGCTCGGCGCTGATCGTGGTGCTGCTGGCGGGTCTCTCCTGGCGGCTGATCGGGTTTTTCCTGCTTCTCGCCGGGGCTGCGCTGCCGCTTTTATGGATCAATCTGCAAAACTACCAGCGCCAGCGGGTGCTGACGTTTTTGAATCCCGAAAGCGATCCGCTGGGATCGGGCTGGAATATCATCCAGTCGACCACGGCCATCGGCAGCGGCGGGCTTCAGGGCAAGGGCTGGTTCGAGGGCACCCAGTCGCAGCTGGAGTTTCTGCCCGAGCGCCACACCGACTTTATCGTCGCCGTGCTGGGTGAGGAGTTTGGTCTGATAGGGATGATCGCGCTGCTGGCGCTGTATTTTGTCATCGTGTGCCGGGGGCTGTGGCTGGCCGCCGGTGTTCAGGATACCTTTGGCCGGCTGATGGCCGGCAGCGTCATCCTGACGTTTTTCATTTACGTGTTTGTCAACGTCGGCATGGTCAGCGGCATCCTGCCCGTGGTGGGGGTGCCGCTGCCGCTGATCAGCTACGGCGGCACCTCGAGCGTGACCCTGCTGGCGGGGTTCGGTATTCTCATGTCCGTCCATGCCCATCGGCGGCTGCTGCCGCGCTGATCGGCCCGGAACATGGCAACGCTACCGCCACCATCCGCCGTTTTCAGGAGTAAACCAATGTTAGAGAAAGCCTCTCGGCCGCCATGGCTCGTCTCGGCCCTGCTGACGCTAGGCCTGCTGGCGGCAGCGCCCTCTGTCGCCGCCGCCCCGGACTTTGATCCGGAAGAGCCCGGCTCCGCCGCCGCGGCGCTGGTAGACGAGCTGAGCGCAGAGGGGCTGCCCCGGGACTTTCTCGTGACGGCGCTGGCCAGGGCCAATGCCAGCGAGGAGGTGCTGGACGCCATGTCCGGCGCCGTCGAGCGCCACCTGGCGTGGCCCGAGTACCGGGCGATCTTCTTCACCGCCGAGCGTATTGAGCAGGGTGTCACCTTCATGGAACGCCACCGCGAAGCGCTGGAGCGGGCGCGGGCTACCTACGGCGTGCCGCCGGAAGTGATTACCGCCATCATCGGCGTGGAAACCTACTACGGACGCCACAAGGGCGACCACCGCGTACTGGACTCGCTGGCCACGCTGGCGTTCGAGCACCCCGAGCGCGGCGATTTCTTTCGCGGCGAGCTGGCGGCGTTTCTGCGCCTGGCCTACGAGCAGGACATGGAGCCGCAAAGCCTGCTCGGCTCCTACGCCGGCGCCATGGGCTATCCGCAGTTCATCCCCACCAGCTATGACGCCTATGCCATCGACTTTGACGGCGACGGTCAGCGCGATCTGTGGCATAACCCGGTAGACGCCATCGGCAGCGTGGCCAACTACTTTGCCGAGCACGGCTGGCGCCGGGGGGAGGCCGTCTACCAGCCGGCGCTGGGACCAGAAGCGCCCCCCGACGCCTTGGCGCTCAACCGGACGTCGCCGCCCGACACGACGCTTGGCGAGGCCGTGTCGGCCGGCGTCTACCCGCTGGGGCGTACGCTTGAAAGCCTGATCGATGACGCCGAATCCCCGGTAGTGCCGCTGCGCCTGGCCGCAGAGACGGGGCCGCCCACTTACCGGCTTGGCGGGTACAATTTCTACGTGATCATGCGCTATAACCACAGCCACCTTTACGCCATGGCAGTGGCCGAGCTTGCCCGGGCCATTGCCGCTGACGCCCAGTCATCCCATCAGGACGAGGACTCGGCATGAGATCATGCTTTGCCGTATGGCCCGCTGCCGTACCCCCCAGGCTTATTTTATCTACCGCCGTGGTCTGTGCGCTGCTGGCGCTTGCCGGCTGCGCCGGCCAGAGCCCGCGCCCCTCGGCGGGGGCAGCCGACGAAAGCGCGGCAGCCGACAAGAGTGTCAAGGCCGATAGCGGCGGGCGCTACGCCATGAGCGCCGACGCCTACCCGCTGGACCCGCCGGACGTCTCCGACGTGCCCGACGCCGTGCCGCGCGTCGAGCCGCGCTCCCGGGCGGGCAATCGTTCAAGCTACACGGTGTGGGGCAAAAAGTACCGGGTGCTGCCCGATGCCCGCGGCTACAGCAAAACCGGGACGGCCTCCTGGTACGGCAAGAAATTTCACGGCTACGCCACCTCCAGCGGCGAGATCTACGACATGTATCGGATGAGCGCGGCCCACCGCTCGCTGCCGCTGCCGACGTTTGCCCGGGTCACCCGGGAGGGGACGGACAAGTCCGTCATCGTGCGGGTCAACGATCGCGGGCCGTTTCACAGCGAGCGCGTCATCGACCTGTCTTACGCGGCGGCCTCGAGGCTGGGGATCACCGATGACGGCACAGGAAGGGTCAGGGTAGAAGCCATCGACCCCGAACAGTGGCTCGCGCAGCAGGGCGAGGCCGCGCCCGAGGCAGCGGCGAACACGTCATCGAACCGGCCGACCTCGCCCAGGCGGCCGCCGGCAAGGCAGACCCCGGCGGACAGCACCGAGCCGGGGCCTGCAGGAAGCGGCGCCTACTGGCAGGTAGCGGCGCTGGAGAGCCGGCCGGGGGCGCAGAAGCTCAAACGCCGCCTGGAGGGCGAGCTGGGGGAAGACGTGCGCATCGATCCGGGCGACGGGATTTACCGGGTCCAGGTCGGGCCGGTCATCGCCGAAGGCGATGACGGTGCGCTGCGCGAGGCCCTGCGTCGGGCAGGCTTTCCCCGGGCGTTTATCGTGCGATAATGCGCCCCGGACGCAAGCGGCGTATAGTGCGCGCCTTGCCGTTACTGAATGTTTTAAACGAGAAATCATGTGATGAAAGCGTTGTTCGCAAACTCTTTTTCCGTCGCCTCCACTCAGCGTCTGGGGCGCCGCCTGCGGGCGGCAGCGCTGGGCCTGGTGGCGGCGGCTGCGGTTACCCTGGCGCCGGCCATGGCCAGCGCCCAGGCGGTGCCCAAGCCGCAGACGCTCATTCCCGCCGCGCCGACACTTGCCGCCAGCTCGTGGATCTTGATGGATGCCAACAGCGGCCATATTCTCGCCCGGCAAAACGCCGACAAGCGCCTGCCGCCGGCGAGTCTGACCAAGCTGATGACCGCCTATCTGGTCGAGCGCGAGCTCAATCAGGGCTCCATCGAGCCCGATGACAAGGTCAACGTCAGCGAGAAGGCCTGGCGTACCGGCGGCTCGAAAATGTTTATCGAAGTGGGTAATCAGGTGTCCGTGGAAAAGCTTCTGCACGGCATTGTGATCGTCTCGGGCAACGACGCCAGCGTTGCCATGGCCGAGCACCTGGCCGGCGGCGAGGCGCAGTTTGCCGACCTGATGAATCAGCACGCTTCCCGGCTGGACATGGAGAACACCCATTTCAAAAACGCTACCGGGCTGCCGGTGGAAGGCCACTATTCCAGCGCTCATGATCTGGCGCGGCTGACTCGCCATATCATCAACGACTATCCGGAGCACTATAAAATGTACTCCGAGCGCAGCTTTACCTACGGCGGTATCGAGCAGCCCAACCGCAACCGCCTGCTGTGGCGCGACCCATCGGCCGACGGGCTGAAAACCGGCTGGACCGATGCCGCCGGCTATTGCCTGGTGTCCTCGGCCAAGCGCGATGAGATGCGCCTGATCGCGGTGGTCATGGGCACCAAGTCGGAAGAGGCCCGGGTTCAGGAGACCCAGAAGCTGTTAAGCTACGGCTTTCGCTTTTATGACACCCGGCACCTTTACGAGCGCGGTGCGGTGCTGGCCTCACCGCGTGTCTGGGGTGGCGAGATCGACAAGGTGCGCGTGGGCGTGGACAGCGAAGTGACCATGACCCTGCCGCGCAACCGCAGCGAAGAGCTGCAGGCTCGGCTGAACCTGGATAGCGACCTCAGCGCTCCTGTTGCGAAGGGCGACGAAGTGGGCACGCTCGAAGTCACCCTGGGCGACAAGGTTGTCGGTACGCGCGCCCTGGTCGCTCTGGAAGACGTCGAGGAGGGCGGGCTGTTCAAACGCCTGATGGACCAGGTCAAGCGCTTCTTCAGCGGCCTGCTGAGCCGCTTTACCGATTAAGCCTGGGGCTCCCCCGGCTGTCCACGACGAGCAAGCAGGAGGAAACATGCAGTCAGGCCGCAATCGTGCGTTTCGCGACATGCGCCAGGCCGGGGCGCAGAAGAGACCCGAAATCACCTTTCCGTGTGACTACCCGATCAAGGTGGTTGGCGACGCGGCAGAGGACTTTGCCGCCGTCGTGTGCGAGGTGACCAAGCGCCATGCGCCGGACCTCGACGCCGCCGGCATTCAGGTGATCGACAGCCGCAACGGCCGCTTTCAGTCGGTGCGCCTGAGCATTCGCGCCACCGGCGAGGCGCAGCTGAAGGCGCTGTTCGAGGAACTCAAGGCCACCGGCCGCGTGCACATGGTGGTGTAGCGTGGGCGAGCTGGCGGCGATCGAGCTCCACCGGCTGGGGCGGCGTGCGTACCTGCCCGTGTGGCAGGCCATGCGCGAGCTGACCGATACCCGGGATGACCGGGCGGCCGACCAGTTCTGGCTGGTTGAACACGAGCCGGTGTTTACCCAGGGGCAGGCCGGCAAGCCCGAGCACGTGCTGATGCCCGGCGAGATCCCCGTGGTTCACACCGACCGCGGCGGCCAGGTGACCTACCACGGCCCCGGCCAGGTGGTGCTGTACCCGCTGATCGACGTGCGCCGGGCAGGGCTTGGCGTGCGAGCATTGGTGACGGCCATGGAAAACGCGGTGATCGATGTGCTGGCCGGCTACGCCGTCGCCGCTCGGGCAAGGCCCGATGCGCCGGGCGTTTACGTGACTCTCGCCGGCGGAGAGGAAGCGAAGATTGCCTCGCTCGGCCTGCGCATCCGCCGCGGGTCGAGCTACCACGGCGTGGCGCTGAACGTCGACGGCGACCTGGCGCCGTTTTCCCGCATCAACCCCTGCGGCCATGCAGGTATGCCCATGGCGCGACTGTCTTCGCTGATCGAGCGCCGGGAAGACGCAGAAAGGGCGAGCGTGGAGCGGGTCGGCGAGCAGCTGGCCCGGGCGCTGGCGCGGCGTATCGAGCGTGAGCTGACACCCGTATCGCCAATAACGCCTGGCGCCAAGGCATAGCGCCGTTCAAGAAGCCGTTCAAAAAAAACCGCCGCCTCTGAGGTGACAGGGGCGGCGGTTTTTTGTGCGTCGGTGGCGGATCGCTTAGCTAACGCTTTGTACCGGGATCAGGTTGTCGTCGTCGCCGGCTTGCTGGCCGGGGACGGCGGCCGGCGAAGCCAGCCCCAGGTTGTTTTTCTCGAATACTCGGTCGGCGCGGTAGCTCGAGCGCACCAGCGGGCCGGAGGGCACCTCCATGAAACCCTTGGCAAGCCCTTTTTGGCGGTAGTCCTCGAACTCTTCCGGGGTGACCCAGCGCTCCACCGGCAGGTGGTTTTTCGTCGGGCGCAGGTACTGGCCGAGGGTGACGATATCCACGCCGATGTCGCGCAGGTCGTCAAACGTCTGCATGATTTCCTCGTCGGTCTCGCCAAGCCCCAGCATGATGCTGGTCTTGGTGATAAGGTCCGGGCGGTGACGCTTGGCGTGGGCCAGCACGTCCAGCGTCTGGCGGTAGCCGGCGCGGGGGTCGCGGACTCGGGAAGTCAAGCGTTCGACGGTTTCGACGTTCTGGGCAAATACCTCAAGGCCCGAGTCTGCCACCCGCTCGATGGCGGCGGGGTCGGCGTCGAAGTCCGGGGTCAGCGCTTCGACCACCACCTCGGGGGTGCGCTCCTTGATCGCGCGAACGCAGCTGGCGTAGTGGCCGGCGCCGCCGTCGTCCAGGTCGTCGCGGTCTACCGAAGTCAACACGATGTAGCGCAGCCCCATCAGCTCCACCGAGTTGGCGGTGTTGGCCGGCTCGTCCTTGTCCAGCCAGCCCTGGGGGTTGCCGGTATCCACCGCGCAGAAGCGGCAGGCACGGGTGCATACCGAGCCCATCAGCATGATGGTGGCGGTGCCGTTGCTCCAGCATTCGCCCAGGTTGGGGCAGTGGGACTCGGCACACACGGTGCTCAGGTTGTGCTTGGCGACGTTTTTTTTCACCGCCTCAAAGCGCTCGCCGCCGGGAACCCGCGCGCGCAGCCACTTGGGCTTGCGCGCAAGCGAAGCATCGGGCTCGGCGTCAGCCGCCGCCTTGCGCTGCTTGATTCCGTCCTTGATGACTGACATACCGCGATCGTTGCGGAATTTTTCGCCGCTTTGCACGCGCTGCAAGGTATCGTTGCTCATGACTGATAAGAGCCTCTACTGTGCGATGACGGGCCATGCCGCCGATAATCGGGGCGCCAGCACGCCAATGGATGCGTCGGTAAATGCGGTCAATGTAACATGATTACCGCCGCGCGAGATATTTTCCCGACCTTTGTCCCGGGGCTGTCGCCGATGGCCATACCCAGAGTCATTGCCCGGAAAAAGAGGGACAGATAGTCTCGGCTCGGATGGCCGTGGCTAACGGCGATGGCCCCCGCCATTGCGTCGGCCGGGCTAGCGCTTCGTTTGGGCGTAGGTTAGGGTAGGCGCATTTTTTCACTCGCGCAAAATGGGCCAGGCAGCGCGATACGTCTGTTCAACCGCCGTTTTATTTTTGTCGGCACGGTATTAAGTGGAGCACTATGGGCAAGTCACTGGTCATCGTTGAGTCGCCGGCCAAGGCGAAAACGATCAACAAGTATCTCGGCCGCGATTTCATCGTCAAGTCGAGCGTGGGTCATATCCGTGACCTGCCGACCAGCGGCTCGGGTAAAACGGCTACCGATCCCAAGGCGCGGGCACGGCAGGCCGCCGCCACGCGCAAGATGTCGCCGGACGAAAAGGCCGCCTATAAAAAGCGCAAGGCGCATACCCAGCTGATCCGCCGCATGGGCATCGACCCGGACAACGGCTGGGAGGCGCATTACGAAACGCTGCCGGGCAAGGAAAAGGTGGTGGCCGAGCTGAAAAAGCTCGCCGCCGACGCCGATGCGGTTTACCTGGCAACGGACCTGGACCGCGAGGGCGAGGCCATTGCCTGGCACCTGCGCGAGGCCATTGGCGGCGACGAAGATCGCTACAAGCGCGTGGTGTTCAACGAAATCACCCAAAACGCCATCCAGGAAGCCTTCAAGGCCCCCGGCTCGCTGAACATCCCCCGGGTGGAAGCCCAGCAGGCGCGGCGTTTTCTCGACCGCGTGGTAGGCTTCATGCTGTCGCCGCTTTTGTGGGCCAAGGTGGCGCGGGGGCTTTCCGCCGGGCGGGTGCAGTCGGTGGCCATGCGGCTGATCGTCGAGCGCGAGCGCGAAATTCGCGCCTTTATCCCCGAGGAGTTCTGGGACGTTCACGCCGATCTGGTCACGCCCGAGGGCGAACCCGTGCGCTTTGTGCTGGCGCGCCAGAACGGCGAGGCGTTTCGCCCCGTCAGCGAGGCCGAGACCCTCGAGCGCATTGCCGGGCTGAAAACTGCTGATCTGGCGATCACCGCCCGGGAAGACAAGCCCACGCGCTCAAAGCCCAACGCTCCCTTTATTACCTCGACGCTGCAGCAGGCGGCAAGCGGGCGGCTGGGCTTTTCGGTAAAAAAGACCATGACCATGGCCCAGCGCCTTTACGAGGCGGGCTACATCACCTATATGCGTACCGACTCCACTAACCTGGCCCAAGACGCGGTGGAGAGCGCGCGCGGCTTCATCAGTGACGAATACGGCAAGCGCTACCTGCCCAAAACGCCCAACCGCTACGCCAGCAAGGAAAGCGCCCAGGAGGCTCACGAGGCCATTCGTCCGTCGAACGTCGAAACCCGGGCGACCGACCTTGCCGGCATGGAGCGCGACGCCGAGCGTCTTTACGAGCTTATCTGGCGCCAGTTCGTGGCCTGCCAGATGACCCCGGCCGAGTATCTTTCCAGCACCCTGAGCATTGACGTTGACGGCTATGAGCTGCGTGCCAGGGGCCGGGTGCTGAAGTTCGACGGCTATACTCGGGTAATGAAGCCCTCGGGCAAGAACGAAGACCAGCGTCTGCCCGACCTGGCCGAGGGCACGCTCATGACTCTCGACGCCCTGGATCCCCAGCAGCACTTCACCAAACCGCCGGCGCGCTATACCGAGGCCGCGTTGGTGAAGGAGCTGGAAAAGCAGGGCATCGGCCGGCCGTCGACCTACGCCGCGATTATTTCCACCATCCAGGATCGCGGCTACGTCAAGCTGGAAAACCGGCGCTTCTACGCCGAAAAGCTCGGCGATATCGTCACCGAGCGGCTGAAGGAGTCGTTCCCCGACCTCATGGACTACTCTTTTACGGCGCGCATGGAAGACGAGCTGGACGACGTGGCCGAGGGCGAGCGCAACTGGCGGGCGCTGCTGGACGCTTTCTACCACGAGTTCCGCGACGAGCTTGCCCGGGCCGAAAGCGAAGACGGAATGCGCCCCAACCAGCCGGTGCCCACGGATATCGACTGCCCCAGGTGCGGTCGCCATATGCAGATCCGCACCGCCTCCACCGGCGTCTTTCTGGGCTGCAGCGGCTATAACCTGCCGCCCAAGGAGCGCTGCAAGACCACCATTGACCTGATTCCCGGCGAAGAGGCCGTCGCCGCTGACGCCGGCGTTGACGCCGAAACCGACGCTCTGCGCGCCAAGCGCCGCTGCCCGCGGTGCGAAACCGCCATGGACAGCTACCTCATCGACGAGACGCGCAAGCTGCACATCTGCGGCAACAGTCCCGACTGCGGCGGCTACGAGGTCGAGCAAGGCAAGTTCAAGATCAAGGGCTACGACGGGCCGGTCATCGAGTGTGACAAGTGTGGCCACGAGATGCAGCTGAAGTCCGGGCGCTTCGGCAAATATTTCGGCTGCACCAACGAAGCCTGCAAGAACACTCGCAAGCTATTGCGCAGCGGCGAGGTGGCGCCGCCCAAGATGGACCCGATTCCCATGCCCGAGCTTGCCTGCCAGAAGGTCGACGATCACTATGTGCTCCGCGACGGCGCCAGCGGGCTGTTTCTGGCGGCGAGCAAGTTTCCCAAGAATCGCGAAACCCGCCCGCCTCTGGTCAAGGAGCTCAAGGCCCACGCCGACGAGCTGCCGGAGAAATACCGCTTTATTCTCGATGCGCCAAGCGAAGATCCCGACGGTCGCCCGGCGCAGATCCGCTTTTCGCGTAAGCAAAAGGCCCAGTTTGTCATGACCGACGACAACGGCAAGGCCACGGGGTGGAAGGCCACCTTTGAAGATGGCAGATGGCAGGTAGAGGACAAACGCAAGAAGTAACGCCCGAGCGGGGCGGGACATACCGGCTTCGCCGGGACGCCGTAAAAAAACGTCTTCTGTTGCGTGCAGCAGGTCTGAACCCGTGGCATGCTGCCAAGGTCACACACAGATGGCGCAGGGCTATCGCAGTTAGATAAGCAGTCATCCATAGACACGCAGCCCACGTCATAGGCACTCTGACCAGTATCCCTTCTGTGCCGGCATCAAGGAGTGATATGGCATCTGTCACCAGCTGCTTTTCTGATCTGCCCGATCCCAGGGGCACCAACGCCCGTCACGAGCTTGATGAGATCCTGTTCATTGCCTTGTGTGCGGTCCTCTGCGGGGCGGAGGACTGTTCAGATATGGCGTTGTTCGGGCAGTCAAAGGAAGCGTTCCTGCGCCGTTTCCTGTCGCTGCCCCATGGTATCCCCAGCCATGACACGTTCAGCCGGGTCTTTCGCCACCTGGATCCGGCGGCCTTTCACGACCATTTTCTCTCCTTCATGTCACGCTTCGCGGAACAGGTAGAAGGAGTCGTCGCGGTGGATGGCAAGACACTCCGGCGCTCCTACGATCGAGCGGCAGCGAAGTCGCCGCTCCACCTTGTCAGCGTCTGGGCCGCCGATCAGCGCCTGGTGTTGGGCCAGCGCGCCGTCGATGAAAAATCCAACGAGATCACGGCGGTACCGGAGCTGCTCAAGCTTCTGTCTCTCTCTGGCGTGACGGTGACGGCCGACGCCATGCATTGCCAGCGGGCCCTTTCCCAGCAGATTACGGAGGAAGGCGGGCACTATGCCCTGGCGGTCAAAGACAACCAGAGGGCTTTGCTCGACGACGTTCAATTCATGATGGAGACAGCAAGCGCCGGTGAGCCCCACGTTGACAGCGGTCATGGCCGTGTCGAGTCACGCCAGGCGACGGTGATCACCGATATTGACTGGCTGCAGAGCGCCCATCAGTGGCCAGGCCTGAAGGCCGTGGGGCGCATCACTCGCCGCCGTGAGCTGGCTGAGCAGGCCACAGAGGAGACCGCCGACTACCTGCTGAGCGATGCGCTGTCACCAGATCAGCTCATTGAGGTAACACGCCAGCACTGGGGCATCGAGAATCACCTTCACTGGGTGCTCGACGTCACGATGCAGGAAGATCAGAACCGGAGCCGGCGTGGGCACAGTGCCGAAAACCTGGCGTTGCTACGTCGACTGGCGCTTAACGTCGCCAAACTGGAGCCTTCCAAGGGCTCAATGAAAGGCAAGCGGAAACAAGCAGGCTGGAACGACGACTACCTATTGGCGCTTATCCGGCAGTTCGCTCAACTGCGATAGCCCTGACAGATGGCGTGCCCCAAGCCTAAAAGGAGAGGTATATGCGCTATAATCAAGTACGCGATCTGATTGACTGGGCGGCCGACTTTCACGGGCGGATGGCTCGTCAGTTCGGCGATCGGGCCAGGGACGCGGAAAGCGAACGCCTGCAAATGGCGCTGAATTACCTGGCAAGCCAGGAGCTGCGCATGAAATCCGGGCTCGAGGAGGCGCTGGAAGAAGGCTCCGTCCACCAGGAGGTGCTCAACACCTGGTTCGACGACCCGGGCGACTTTCCCCAGCCGCCGGGGCTTGAACGCCTGGCCCAGTACGCCACCTATGACAGCATCGAAGCGGCGCTGCAGACGTCGACGGAAGCGCACAACGCGCTACAGGAGCTTTACGAGTATCGTGCGAAAAAGGCTGTGATTCCGGCCGAGGAGGAGTTCTTCAGCTCGCTGGCTGAAGGTCACGAAGCCGAGGTACGGCGGATTGTCTCGCAGTTCGAGGATTTCAGCGATATCTAGCTGAGGGTAGCGGCCCCTGTACCGTTTATTTTCCTGACAAGAGTATGCCTTATGCCTCTGGATCGTCGCCGCTTTCTGGCCGGTACCGCCGCCTTTCTTACCGTCCATGCCGCGCCGGCCAGCGCCGGCTTCCTGGCCGAGCTTGCCTTTCATGATCTGGTCGAGCAGCAGCTGGAGGAGGCCGTGCATCCGCGATTTCCCGGCGAAGTCTGGGTGCTGGTGGACGGACGAAAGCTGTCGCTCGACGTTTACCGCGGCCGCGAGCGTATCCAGCACTTTGCGCCGGTATCGCTGGGGCGCGGCGGGGCGGAGAACCAGCGCATCAGCGGCGGTAGCGTAACCCCCAGAGGCGAGTTTCGCGTCAACCGCTTCAACTTCGACAGCCGCTGGCACCTGTTCATGGGCGTGGACTACCCCACACCCGATCACGCGCGTATGGCCCTGCGCACCGGGCTTTATTCCCGCGAGGATTACCAGGCGTATTTCGATCACTACCGCCGCTACGGGAAGCCGCCCCAGGATACCGTGCTGGGCGGCGCCATTGGCCTGCACGGGCTGGGAGAGGCCGACCCCGATATCCATCGGCGCATGAACTGGACCCAGGGCTGTGTGGCCATGACCGATACGCAAATTGAACAGCTGGAAGAGCTTGTCGGCATTGGCACCCGTGTCGTTATTCGCTAAGGTGTTGTTGTCGAAGATTGTTCAAAGTTTCAGCATTTGAACATAGGATGCTAGACAAACGTTGTTGGCTATAATACAACAGCGTCTCGCGTCTGTGCTTCGCGGCACATGTCGCTGCAGTAAACCTGCAAATTGCAGGTAGACAAGCATGTATTAGGGCTTTAGCCTTATGCCTGTCGTTTCATTAATGTAGCACCAAGGAAGATTCAAGGAGAACACCATGACTCTGAAGACGACCCTGAAAATGTCTGCCGCTGCCGCTTCTCTGGCTATCCTGGCCGGCTGTGCTTCTACCAGCGCACTGGAAGAAGTTCGCACCACGGCAGAATCCGCTCAGGCTGATGCCGCTGAAGCGCAGAGCACTGCGTCTCAGGCGATGAACACTGCCAAGCAGGCACAGCGTGACGCACGTGCTGCACTGCAGATGTCCGAGAAGAACCGTGAAGAAATGAACCGCATGTTCGAGCGCTCCATGCAGAAGTAAGCCGCATGGAAACCGCAAGGGGCAGCTGCCCTTTGCGGCGGCTTTGACATAGCACAAAAAAACCCTGCTGCGGCAGGGTTTTTTGTTGTCCGGACGACGGGGTTAGTCGGCGGCGTCGCCTTTTTCCTCGGGCCGGGATTTCAGCTGGAGGTTTTTCAGCAGAGTGGCGGTGTTGCGGTTTTCGTCGCTTTCTCGGGGCGCTTCTGCCTGAGGGCCGGAAAGTGCCAGGATACTGCCGTCGGGATCTTCGATGGCCTGCTTGACGCGCTTGTAGTCGATTTCGACCCCGTCTTCGCCGGTTTTCGCTTCGATGATTTCCAGAGCGTTGAGCAGCGGTTCGAAATCTTCGCTGTTTTCTTCCAGCTGCGGGAACGACTGCACCAGCAGGCTGCCGTCGCTGTCCCAGCCGGCCTTGAACGGCGCGTCGATGATATTGACCCGGGTGCTGCCCGGCAGCCGCTCGTACAGCGACTCGATATCCTCGGGGTACATGCGGATGCAGCCGCGGCTGACGCGCATGCCCACGCCTTCGGGGCGGTTGGTGCCGTGGATCAGGTAGCTTGGCAGACCCAGCAGGATAGCGTGGCGCCCCAGGGGGTTGTCCGGGCCGGCGGGCACCACTTCGGGGGCAGGTTCGCCGCGCTCGGCGGCTTCCCGGCGCATGGAGGCCGGCGGCGCCCAGGCCGGGTCCTTGACCTTTTGCGTGGTCTTGGTGACGCCTACCGGGGTAGCGAATTCTTCACGGCCGACGCTGACCGGGTAGGTCTCGACGATGCCCGGCTTGTTTGCCGGATAGTAGTAAAGGCGTAGCTCGGAAAGGTTGATGACGATGCCTTCGCGCTTGACGTCGGGAAGGATATAGCGGCTGGGAAGATTGACTTCGGTGCCTTCGCCGGGCACCCAAAGGCTGACACCGGGGTTGGCCATGCGCATCTCTTCGTAGCCGATGTTGTGCTTTCGGGCAATGTCGACCAGCGTCTGCTCCTGGTCCTTGACGGTGACCGTATATTGCTTGCCGATCACGTCGCCTTCTTCGGGGAGATGAAACTGCCCCCGGGGCAGGTCGTTGGGGCCGGCATCCGGCGTGTCGTCGTCGGCGGCCTGCTCGGGCGTCGAGGCCTTGCTCTTGGCTGTCAGGGCGCGGGCGTTTTCCAAAAGCGTGGTGGCAGACTCGCTGTCAGCGCTGGGGCTCTCGGCGTTCGCTTCCTTGAGCGAAGCCGCCGTGGCACTGGCAGGCAGGGTGAGGCAGGCAGCGCCGATAGCAGCGGCCAGCAGCGTGACGGCGGGGGCCGTGGTCAAACGGCGAGGGGCAGCGTTGGCTTTCATATCGTGTCCTTGTACGTCTCAGGGGGCTGGGGGTTTCTGGTTGAGGGTGTGCAACAGGGATTCGACCTGTTCAAAGCGCGCCTCTGCGCTTTCCATGGGCAGCGTGAAGCGCAGGGTATCAGAGCCGTCCAGGCGATAGGTGTCCGGCGCCTGCTGAATGAGGCTGACCAGGGTCATCGGGTCTACCCGGGTATCGGCGGCAAAGATGATCCGGCCGCGCGTCTCGCCGGCTTCCAGGCGGCTGATGCCCAGCGGTTCGGCGCGCTGGCGGAGCCGGGTCTGGCGGATCAGGTGTTTGAGCGGCTCGGGCAAAAGGCCGAAGCGGTCGATGAGCTCTACCTGCAGCTCCCTGAGCTCGTCGTCGCTCTGGGTATTGGCAATCCGCTTGTACATGACCAGGCGCTGCTGCACGTCGTGGATATAGTCATCGGGAATCAGCGCCGGGAGATTCAGGCTGATGTCCACGCCGCTGTCGAAAGGCGCCTCGAGGTTGGGTGTCTTGCCGGCGCGGATGGCTTTCACCGCGCGGTCGAGCATTTCCATGTAGAGGGTATAGCCAATGGCTTCCATCTGGCCGCTCTGCTCGTCGCCCAAGAGCTCGCCGGCGCCGCGAATCTCCATGTCGTGGCTGGCAAGCGTGAAGCCTGCACCCAGATCGTCCGAGGCGCTGATGGCCTCGAGCCGCTTGACCGCATCCCGGGTCATGGCCTTGGGCGGCGGGGTGAGCAGGTAGGCGTAGGCCTGGTGGTGGCTGCGGCCCACGCGGCCGCGCAGCTGGTGCAGCTGGGCCAGGCCGAACTTGTCGGCGCGCTCGATCACAATGGTATTGGCGCTGGGCACGTCGATACCGCTTTCGATGATGGTGGAGCATACCAGCACGTTGAACCGGCGGTGGTAGAAGTCCGACATCACCCGCTCCAGGTCACGTTCGGGGAGCTGTCCGTGGGCGACTGCCACCCGGGCGTCGGGCACCAGCTCGCGGATTTTCTCCGCGGCGGTGTCGATGGTCTTGACCTCGTTGTGGAGGAAGTACACCTGGCCGCCGCGCAGTATTTCGCGCAGCAGCGCTTCCTTGATCACGCCGTCGGCGCGCTGTTGGACAAAGGTCTTCACCGACAGCCGGCGTGCCGGCGGGGTGGCGATGATCGACAGATCGCGAATGCCGCTCATGGCCATGTTGAGCGTGCGCGGAATGGGCGTGGCGGTGAGCGTGAGGATGTCGATCTCGGCGCGCAGGGTCTTGAGCTTTTCCTTTTGCGCGACGCCAAAGCGGTGCTCTTCGTCGATGATCAAAAGCCCCATGTGGGGCAGCTCGACGCTTTTCGACAGCAGCTTGTGGGTGCCGATGACGATATCGGTCTGGCCGCTTTTGACTTTCTCCAGCGCTTCGGTGGCGCCCTTGCCGCCGGTGAAGCGCGACAGCAGGCCGAGGGTGACGGCGGTATCGGCAAAGCGGTCGCGGAAGTTTTCGAAGTGCTGGCGGGCGAGCAGAGTGGTGGGCACCAGCACGACCACCTGGCGGCCGGACTGGACGGCGAGAAACGCCGCGCGCATCGCCACCTCGGTCTTGCCGAAGCCGACGTCGCCGCAGATCACCCGGTCCATGGGCTGGGGCGCGGTGAGGTCGTTGACCACGGCGTTGATGGCGGCTTCCTGATCGGGGGTTTCCTCGAACGGAAAGCTGGCCGCAAAGCGCTGATAGTCGCTGTCCGGCGCGTCGTACACCACGCCCTGCTGGGCTTCGCGGCGGGCGTAGATGTCCAAAAGCTCGGCGGCGGTATCGCGGATCTTCTCGGCGGCCTTCCGGCGCGCCTTGTTCCACTGCTCCGTGCCCAGCTTGTGCAGCGGAGCCAGCTCGTCGTCGACGCCGCTATAGCGCGAGATCAGGTGAAGGTTGTCCACGGGAACGTAAAGCTTGGCGCCGCCGGCGTATTCCAGAGCGAGGAATTCGCTGGCCTGGCCGCCGGCTTCGAGCGCTTCAAGCCCCAGGTAGCGACCCACTCCGTGGGCCTGGTGCACCACCGGCGCACCGGCCTTGAGCTCGGACAGATGATGCACGGCAAAATCGTCGTCGTCGGTGGCCTTCTCCCGGCGCCGGCTCTGGCGCACGACCTCGCCGAACAGCTCGGTTTCGGTCAGCACCAGAATGTCCGGCGTGCCCAGCCACAGGCCGGCCTCCACCTGACCTTCGGTCAGCGCATAGGGCGCGTCGCCGCTGAGAAAGGCGTCAAAGCCCTCGACGTGGGGCAGCGCCAGCGACAGCGGTGCCAGCAGCTCTTCCAGCGCTTCGCGCCGCCCTCGGGATTCGGCGACAAAAAGGATGCGCGTGTCCGGGTGCCGGGCGAGGAAATGCTCGAGCGCGGCCAGCGGCGTGTGGCTGCGGGCGTTGATGGCGACGTCGGGCAGCGCCAGCGCATCCGGCGTCCGGGCGTGGGGATGATCGTTTTCATCGGTCAGCTCGAGGCGCGGGCGCTGCTTGATCGCGGCAAAGATGTCGCTCACCGGCCAGAACGCCCGATGGGGGGGCAAAAGCGGGCGCGTGGGGTCCACGCCAAGGTTGGCGTAGCGCGCCTCGATGGCCTCCCAGTGCTGCTCGGCGGCGTGGAAGACGCCGGGGAGCAGGGCCACCCGGGTAGCGTCCGTCAGGTGGTCAAAAAGCGAGGCGGTATGCTCGAAAAACAGCGGCAGGTACTGTTCTAGCCCCGGCGAGGGGATGGCCCTGAGCGCGTCGTTGTATAGCGGGCACTGGCGCGGATCGACGTCGAACAGGGTTTCAAACTGCTCGCGAAAATGCGCGATGGCGCTGCGCGACAGCGGGTATTCATGAGCCGGGAGCAGCTCTACCCGCGCCACTTTTTCGCTGGAGCGCTGGGTGCCGGGGTCGAAATAGCGCAGAGAGTCGATTTCGTCGTCGAACAGGTCAATGCGCACGGGCTGCTCCATGCCCATGGCGTAGAGATCGATCAGCGCGCCGCGGATGGCGTACTCGCCGGGCTCGAAGACGGTTTCCACCGCGCGATAGCCGCCCCGGGTAAGCGCTTCGCGCAGCTGCTCGCGGTCCAGAGTGTCGCCGGCGGCCAGGGTCAGCACCCGCCCGGCGACGTAGTCCACCGGCGGCAGGCGCTGCATCAGTGTGTTGATTGGCACCAGCACAATGCCGTGCACGCCGTCCTGGAGGCTTCGCAGGGTGCGTAGCCTGGCCGAGACGATATCCTGGTGCGGGGAGAAGCTGTCGTAGGGCAGCGTTTCCCAGTCGGGGAAGGGCAGCACCGGCACGTCGCTGTAAAAGGCCAGCGTCTGTTCCAGGCGCTGGGCGCTGGCGGTGCTTGGGGTGATGACCAGCAGCGGAGCCTGCCCGGCTGCTCGGGCCAGCGCCAGGGCGGCGGCGCTGCCCGGCGGCGAGGCCCAGTACAGCGTCTCGCGGGTGCCCTGAGGAGTTGGCGGTTCGAGCAGTGAGAAAGTCGGCATAGTCGATATCAGTTGGCGGGTGAGCGCGGAAAAACGAAAGCCCCGATCATACACGATCCGCCGGTCGGGCACGGCCTTCCGGCGTCGATCAGTGCGTTTCCAGGTAGAGCAGCTACGGTGTAACCGGTTTACAGGCGCTGCGACCATCCTGTGATTGCGATACCCTCGCCAGGTCGGGATAATACCCGCACGAACTCCCTTCATTACCCAAAGAGGTCGCACGTGAGTCAGCCAATGCTTGATAACGTTTTCCGGGAATGGCAGAGCAGCGAAGCCCTGGCCGAGCAGATGATTCCGCTGGTGGGGCGCCTGTATCGCCAAAACAACGTCGTCGCCACCATGTTCGGCCGCTCGCTGATCAAGCAGTCGGTGATCCGTATTCTGAAAGATCACCGCTTCGTGCGCAAAATCGAAGGCACCGAGCTGACCGTGGAAGACACCTTCCCCATCGTCCGGGCGATGAGCGAGCTGAGCCTGGGTCCGGCCCACGTCGACGTAGGCAAGCTGGCGGTTAACTTCAAGCGTCAGGGCGGCGGCGACGTGGAGGCGTATCTGCGGCGTGAGCTGCACGAGATCGTCGACGCCTACCAGCCGGGCGCAAGCACCGGCGAGCCCCAGGACGTGGTGCTTTACGGCTTCGGGCGGATCGGGCGGCTGCTGACCCGGGTGATGATCGAAAAGGCCGGCGGCGGCAACCTGCTGCGCCTGCGCGCCATCGTCGTACGCGGTCGCGGCGACGTGGCCAAGGACCTGGAAAAGCGCGCGAGCCTTCTGCGCCGGGACTCCGTGCACGGCCCCTTTGAAGGCACCATTGACGTTGACGTCGAGACGCGCACGCTGACCGTCAACGGCAACGTCATCCAGATGATCTACGCCGACTCGCCGAGCGAGATCGACTATACCGACTACGGTATCAACAACGCGGTGATCGTGGACAACACCGGCATCTGGCGCGACGAGGAAGGCCTCGGCCAGCACCTGGAGTGCAAGGGGGCCGCCAAGGCGATTCTCACCGCGCCGGGCAAGGGCGATATCAAGAACGTCGTCTACGGCATCAACCACGGCGATATCCAGGAAGACGATCAGATTCTCTCGGCGGCGTCGTGCACCACCAACGCCATTGTGCCGGTGCTCAAGGTGATCAACGACGAGTATGGCGTTGCCACCGGGCATGTGGAAACCGTGCACGCCTACACCAACGACCAGAACCTGATCGACAACTATCACAAGGGCGACCGCCGCGGGCGCAGCGCCGCGCTCAACATGGTGCTGACCGAAACCGGCGCGGCCAAGGCCGTGGCCAAGGCGCTCCCCGAGCTAGAGGGCAAGCTGACCGGTAACGCCATCCGCGTGCCCACGCCCAACGTCTCCATGGCGATTCTCAACCTGACTCTGGAAAAGGGCGTCGATGCCGAGTCGCTCAACGACTACCTGCGCGACATGTCCATCCACTCGGCCTACCAGAAGCAGATCGACTTTGTCGATTCCGCCGAAGTGGTGTCGTCGGACTTCGTCGGCAACCGCAAGGCTGGCATTGTCGATGCCAAGGCCACCATCGCCAGCGACAACCACGCCGTGGTCTACGTGTGGTACGACAACGAGTTCGGCTATAGCTGCCAGGTCATTCGCCTGCTGCAGCACGTCTCCCACGTCAGCTTCCTCAAGCTGCCCCACGAAGCCGGCTGACAGCCCTTCCGGCGGCTCCCGCCATGGCTGCGCAGAACGCCACCTCCGGGTGGCGTTCTGCGTTGGTGAGAGGGCAGGCGGCGCGGCTTCCTACCACCTTTGGCAGGCCGGCCGGATGTGGTCATTGGCCGCGCTTATCTTTATAATACGGTGGATTTTTGGGGTGGTTCGAGTGCGGCTCGGACCCGACTGGTAATAACTGAGCGGATACCAAGAAATTCGAATTTTTCGAACCCCTAATTCTTCGTATATCCGATCCATCAACTGGGCGAGACTATGATCGAAGTCAAGAAAGGCCTGGATCTCCCCATCACGGGTGCACCGGAGCCGCGCATCGACGCGGCCCAGTCGGTGCAGCACGTGGCGATCCTGGGTACTGACTACGTCGGCATGAAACCGACCATGGAGGTACAGGTAGGGGACAAGGTCAAACTGGGCCAATTGCTCTTCACCGACAAGAAAACGGCGGGGGTTCGTTTCACCGCACCCGCAGCCGGTGAAGTCGTCGCGATCAACCGCGGCGAAAAGCGTCGTTTGCTGTCTGTGGTGATCAAGGTCGACGAGGGAGAAGAGGAAGCTGTCTCCTTCACGAGCCACGAACGAGGTGCGCTAGCTGGCCTGGAGCGCCAGACGGTGGTCGATCAGCTGGTGGCGTCGGGCCTGTGGACGGCGCTGCGCACGCGCCCCTATTCCCGCACGCCGGCGCTTGACAGCAAGCCCGCGGATATTTTTGTCACCGCCGTGGATACCCAGCCGCTGAGCCCGGATCCGGCGTTGATCATCAACGAGGCGCCGGCGGCGTTCGAAGACGGTCTCAAGGTGCTTTCCCGCCTGACGGAAGGCCAGGTTTATCTGTGCACCGGTGAAGACAGCTCGATTCCCGGCGGCGACGTGGACGGCGTTACCCACGAAACCTTTGCCGGGCCGCATCCGGCCGGGCTGGTGGGCACCCATATTCACTATTTGTCGCCCGTGGCCCTGCATCGCCAAGTGTGGCACATCGGCTACCAGGACGTGATCGCCGTGGGCCGGCTGTTTACCGAAGGCAAGCTTGACGTCAGCCGCGTCATGGCGGTTGCCGGCCCCCGGGCCGAGTCGCCGCGCCTGCTGCGCACCCGTATCGGCGCCAGCACCGAGGAGCTTTTGGCCGGCGAGGTCGTCAAGCCCAGCGACACCCGGGTCATTTCCGGCGCGGTATTCTCCGGCTTTGCCGCCGAGGGCAAGCTGAGCTACGCCGGGCGTTTTCACAACCAGTTCAGCCTGATTGAAGAGGGCAACAAGCGCAATTTCATGGGCTGGCTGTCGCCGGGCAGCAACCGCCACTCGGTGATGGGCATCTATCTTTCCAAGCTGACCGGGCTTGACCGCTACGCGCCGACGACGTCGAC
The DNA here is from genome assembly GCF_031886125.1 of Halomonas piscis. Classification (NCBI taxonomy): domain Bacteria; kingdom Pseudomonadati; phylum Pseudomonadota; class Gammaproteobacteria; order Oceanospirillales; family Halomonadaceae; genus Halomonas; species Halomonas piscis. The sequence continues at coordinate 2,053,692 of NZ_CP119391.1, read as the reverse complement.
CAACGGCTCGGAGCGTGCCATGGTGCCCGTGGGCTCCTACGAGAAGGTAATGCCGCTGGATATCATGTCAACGCAGCTTTTGCGCTCGCTGATCGTGGGTGACATCGAGGCTGCCATGCAGCTTGGGTGTCTGGAGCTGGACGAAGAGGATCTGGCGCTTTGCACGTACGTCTGCCCCGGCAAGTACGAGTACGGCCCCATCCTGCGTGACAATCTCACCATGATCGAGAAAGAGGCCTGACGATGGGTATTCGACAAACGCTCGACAGTCTCGAGCCGCATTTTCACAAGGGCGGCAGGTACGAAAAGTTCTATCCGCTGTTTGAAGCGATAGACACCATGCTCTACTCGCCGCCCAACGTCACCAAGACCACCGCCCACGTGCGCGACGGCATCGACCTCAAGCGCATCATGATCACCGTCTGGCTGTGCACCTTCCCGGCCATGCTCTTTGGCATGTGGAACGCGGGCTGGCAGGCCAACGGCGCCATCCAGGCCGGCTACGAGTCGATGAACGGCTGGCGCGAAGCGCTGATGATGGTGCTGGCCTCCGGCCACAACCCGGACAGCCTGTGGGCCAACTTCGTGCTGGGCGCCACCTACTTCGTGCCCATTTATCTGGCGACCTTCATCGTCGGCGGCTTCTGGGAAGTGCTGTTCGCCATCAAGCGCGGCCACGAGGTCAACGAAGGCTTCTTTGTGACCTCGGTGCTTTACGCGCTGATTCTGCCGGCAACGATTCCGCTGTGGCAGGTGGCGCTGGGCATAACCTTCGGCGTGGTGATCGGCAAGGAGGTGTTCGGCGGCACCGGCAAGAACTTTCTCAACCCGGCGCTCACCGGCCGCGCCTTCCTTTACTTCGCCTATCCTGCGCAGATTTCCGGCGACGCCATCTGGGTGGCCGCCGACGGCTATACCGGGGCGACTCCGCTGTCCATGGCGTTTCAGAGCGGGATGAACGAGGTGACGTCCAACTTCAGCTGGTGGGACGCCTTCTGGGGCTTCCTCCCCGGCTCGGTGGGAGAGGTCTCCACCTTTGCCATTCTGCTCGGCGCCATTGTGCTGCTGTGGACGAAGATCGCTTCCTGGCGCATCATGTTGGGCGTACTGTTGGGGATGGTGGCTACCAGCACGCTGTTCAACATGATCGGATCGGACACCAACGCCATGTTTGCCATGCCCTGGTACTGGCACCTGGTCGTGGGCGGGTTCGCCTTCGGTACGGTGTTCATGGCGACCGACCCGGTATCGGCGTCGATGACCAACCCCGGGCGTCTGCTGTTTGGCGTACTGATCGGGTTCATGACCGTGCTGATCCGCGTGGTCAACCCCGCCTTCCCCGAAGGCATCATGCTGGCGATCCTGTTTGCCAACCTGTTTGCGCCGCTTATTGACCACTTCTTTGTCCAGGCCAACATCAAGCGCCGCGTCAAGCGCGTTGGCGTGCCGGCCGAGGAGACTGCCTGATGGGTAACAATTCGATCAAAAAGACGCTGATCGTGGCGTTTGCGCTATGTATCGTCTGTTCCGTGATCGTGTCCACGGCGGCGGTAGCGCTGCGTCCGCAGCAGCAGCTCAACCAGGAGCTGGACCGCAAGACCAACATTCTCAACGTGGCCAGGCTCTACGAGCCGGGCATGGACGTGGAAGAGGTCTTCGGCGAGCGCATGAGCGCCCGGGTGGTGGACATGGAGACCGGTGAATACACCGACGAGTTCGACCCCGACACCTTCAACAGCTTCGAGGCGGCAAGCGATCCGGCCACCGGCCGTACGCTCTCCGGCCCCGAGGACATCGCCGGGCTTTCCCGGGTAGAAAATTACGCCACGGTGTATCTGGTGGGCGATCCCGACGATCCCGATCAGATAGTGCTGCCCATTCGCGGGCAGGGGCTCTGGGGGCTGATGCGCGGCTTCCTCTCGGTCGAGGGCGACGGTAACACCATCGTCAGTATCACCTACTACGAACACGGTGAAACTCCCGGCCTGGGCGCCGAAGTCAACAACCCTCGCTGGCAGGCACTCTGGGAAGGCAAGAAAATCTACGACGACAAGGGCGATCTGTCGCCGGAGATTCACCTGTCCAAAAGCGCCAGCGGCGAGAACGAGGTGGACGCGCTGTCCGGCGCGACGCTCACCAGTAACGGCGTGACCAACATGCTCAATTTCTGGCTGAGCCCGGAAGGTTTCGGCACTTACCTGGCCCGGTTCCGTAGCGGTGTCAGCCCGGCGGACGCGCAAAATGCCGATGTTGTACCCGAATCCGAAGGAGCCTGATCATGGCAGACGTCACTCCCAAGAGCGTCCTGACGACGCCGATTTTTCAGAACAACCCCATCGCCCTGCAGATACTGGGTATCTGCTCGGCGCTGGCAGTGACTACCAGCATGGGCGTATCGCTGGTCATGACCCTGGCGGTCATTTTCGTGACTTCGCTTTCCAGCTTTTTCGTCTCGCTGATCCGCAACCACATACCTTCGTCGATCCGGATCATCGTGCAGATGACCATCATCGCCTCGCTGGTGATCGTGGTGGACCAGATTCTCAAGGCCTACGCCTACGAGATGTCCAAGCAGCTGTCGGTGTTCGTGGGTCTGATCATTACCAACTGCATCGTCATGGGCCGCGCCGAAGGCTTTGCCATGTCCAACTCGCCGGGGCTTTCGTTCCTCGACGGCGTGGGCAACGGTCTGGGCTATGGCTTTGTGCTGATGACGGTAGGCTTTGTTCGCGAGCTTCTCGGTTCGGGCAGCGTATTCGGCTTTACCGTGCTGCAGACCGTCCAGGACGGCGGCTGGTACGTGGGCAACGGCCTTTTGCTGCTGCCGCCGTCGGCGTTCTTCGTCATCGGCCTTTTGATCTGGGCCATGCGTTCCCTTGATCCTGAGCAGGTCGAGGAAAACGAATTCCGGATGAAGGAAAACACTCAGCCGAAGGAGGCCGTATAACATGGAACACTATCTGAGCCTGTTGGCGAAATCGATTTTCGTCGAGAACATGGCGCTGGCTTTCTTCCTTGGCATGTGTACCTTCCTTGCGGTGTCCAAGAAAGTGTCGTCGGCGCTGGGCCTGGGTGTCGCGGTGATCGTGGTGCTGTCGGTGACCGTGCCGGTCAACAACCTGGTCTATACCTATTTGCTCCAGGAAGGCGCGCTGACCTGGACAGGGATTGCCGGCGCGGAAAATATCGACCTGTCCTTTCTCGGCCTGCTGAGCTACATCGGCGTGATTGCCGCGCTGGTGCAGATCATGGAGATGTTCCTGGACAAGTACGTGCCTGCGCTCTACAACGCCCTGGGCGTGTTTCTGCCGCTGATCACCGTTAACTGCGCGATCCTGGGCGGCGTGCTGTTCATGGTCGAGCGCAGCTACAACTTCGGCGAGTCCGTGGTTTACGGCTTCGGCGCGGGCATGGGCTGGGCGCTGGCCATCGCCGCGCTTGCCGGTATCCGTGAAAAGCTGAAGTACAGCGACGTGCCGGCAGGCCTCCAGGGGCTGGGGATTACCTTCCTCACGGTAGGTCTGATGTCGCTGGGTTTCATGTCCTTCTCGGGCATTCAGCTCTGACGCAGCGTTTTTCCGGCGGCGCGCTTTGGCCGCCGCCGGAATCGGAACAACCTTCAGCAATAGGAAACCGACATGGTTGATACATCCATCATCTTGCTCGGTGTTGTCATGTTCACGGTCATCGTCCTCAGTCTGACGGCGATCATCCTGGCAGCCCGCAGCAGACTCGTGAGCAGCGGGGACGTGACCATCGAAGTCAACGGCGACCCCGAGCACACGCTGACCACCCAGGCCGGGGGCAAGCTCCTCAACACCCTGGCGGCCAATGGCATCTTTCTATCGTCCGCCTGCGGCGGCGGCGGCTCCTGCGCCCAGTGCAAGTGCCGCGTGGAAGAAGGCGGCGGCTCGATCTTGCCCACGGAAGAGTCCCACTTCACCATGCGCGAGAAAAAGCAGGGCTGGCGGCTGTCCTGTCAGGTGCCGGTGAAGCAGGATATGAAAATCGAGGTGCCCGAAGAAGTCTTCGGCGTGAAGAAGTGGGAGTGCGAGGTGCTCGACAACCACAACGTCGCCACCTTCATCAAGGAGCTCAACCTCAAGCTTCCCGAAGGCGAAGACGTGGACTTCCGCGCCGGCGGCTATGTGCAGCTGGTGGCGCCGCCGTACGATATCAAGTTCTCCGACTTCGATATCGACGAGGAGTATCAGGGCGACTGGAAGAAGTTCAACCTCTTCGACGTCTCCCACAAGAACAACGAGGAAGTCATCCGCGCCTACTCCATGGCCAACTACCCGGAAGAGAAGGGTATCCTCAAGTTCAACGTGCGCATCGCCACGCCGCCCCCGGGCACCAGCCATCCGCCCGGCCTGATGTCGACCTACGTGTTCAACATGAAGCCCGGCGATACGGTGACGGTCATGGGCCCCTTCGGCGAGTTCTTTGCCAAGGACACCGATGCGGAAATGGTCTTTATTGGCGGCGGCGCGGGCATGGCCCCCATGCGCAGCCATATCTTCGACCAGCTCAAGCGCCTGGACACCAAGCGCAAGATCAGCTTCTGGTACGGCGCGCGCTCCTGGCGCGAGACCTTCTATAACGAAGAGTACGACCAGCTGGAAAAAGAGCACGACAACTTTGAATGGCACCTGGCGCTGTCCGATCCCCAGGACGATGACAACTGGGACGGCCCCACCGGCTTCATTCACAACGTGCTTTATGAAAACTATCTGAAGGACCACCCGGCGCCGGAGGACTGCGAGTACTACATGTGCGGCCCGCCGATGATGAACGCCTCGGTGATCAAGCTGCTGCTGGATCTCGGGGTCGAACCGGAAAACATCATGCTCGACGACTTCGGCGGCTAGGGCCGACGCGACGAGATGAGTGGGATGGTTGCGGGGCTGGCCGACGGGCTGGCCCCGTTTTGTTTTTCGAGCGTCCGTTTCCCTTTGTGTTTGTCGCCGATCATTACGATAATGGCGGTAAGGGCGACGCTCGACTCAACGCAACAAGCGGCCGGCGCACATCGGCGCCTATGCCGCACGGGAGGCAACGTATGACGATTTGGCTACTCGCACTGGGCTTCATGCTGCTGGTCATGACCGCCATGGCCGTTGGCGTACTGATGGGGCGCAAGCCCATCGCCGGCTCCTGCGGCGGGCTGAACCAGCTGGGGCTGAAGGAAGGCTGCGAAGTATGCGGCGGCAAGGACGACGTCTGCGAAGAGGAAAATCGCAAGCGCCAGGGCATCAGCGCCCGCCGCCAGAGCGATGAGGGCCGCGGGGCGGATCTGGGCTACGATATCTCCCGCTGAGCGGCGTCTGCGCTCATACGGCAAAAAAGCCTGCACGAAAGGGCTAATGCCAGTCAGTTAAGCCTGTTCTCAATAAGTTGATCATGAGACCTTCCCGTGTCAGGCACACTGACACGGGAAGGTCCATGCATTTCAGCGACGCTATTGATGCCATCGCCAAGTCGGTACCCGACGATTTCTCCAGCCTCTCCGAGGTGCTCTCCCCTGAACTGATCGACACCTGTCTTGAAGAAGCCGGCGTGGCCACACTGCGCAAGCGTCGCCTGCCGTTGGACATGGTGGTCTGGGCGGTTGTCGGGATGGCCTTGTTTCGGCATATCCCGATGGGGCAGATCGTCAATCACCTCGACATCATGCTGCCCGGCAAGCGTCCCTTCGTCGCGCCCAGTGCCGTGGTGCAGGCACGTCAACGGCTTGGAGTGGAGCCCGTCAAGCGCGTCTTCGAGCAGACCCAGGCCCTGTGGCATCAGCAGACCCCTCACCCCCACTGGAGTGGTCTGACGTTACTGGGCGTTGATGGTGTGGTCTGGCGTACTCCTGACTCTCCCGAGAATCAGGCAGCCTTTGCGCGCACGCGCAATGCTCAGGGGGAGGCGAGCTATCCGCAGATTCGCATGGTGTGCCAGATGGAGCTGACCAGCCACCTGCTGACGGGATCCGCCTTCGACAGTGTCGCGAGCAGTGAAATGGAGCTGACCACTCAGCTCATCGGCAGCACCCCGGATCACTCCCTGACGCTGTTTGATCGTGGGTTCTACTCACTGGGTTTGCTGCATGCCTGGCAGAGCGCCGGCGAGCAGCGGCATTGGCTGATTCCTCTAAAGAAGGGAACACAGTATCAGGAAGAGCGCTCACTAGGCCGGCAGGATCGCCTGGTGACCCTGTCGACGTCACCTCAGGCGCGCAAGAAGTGGCCAGCCTTGCCGCCGACGATGACGGCGCGGCTGTTACGCCGCAAGGTGAACGGCAAGGAAGTGCAGATCCTGACCTCGATGACCGACCCGCTGCGCTTTCCGGCGGCGGATATCGTCGATCTCTACAGCCACCGCTGGGAAATCGAACTGGGCTACCGGGAAATGAAGCAATCTCTGCTGGGTAACCGCCTGACACTGCGTAGCCGCACCCCGGAGATGGTCTTTCAGGAGCTCTGGGGCACGTTGTTAGCCTATAACCTGATCCGCTTCCAGATGGCTCGCATGGCCTATAGCCTGGATGCCGTGCATCCCAATCAGCTCAGCTTCCATCAGGCTGCTCACTGGCTCATCAAGGAGTTAACGATCCTGCCCTGGGTCTCGCCAGGACGCGTGCCCGGCGTGGTTCAGTCGATGCTGGACATGGCACCTTCCTTCGTCCTGCCTGAACGACGCGAACGATCTTATCCTCGCTCAGTCAGGCGGCGACCACAGAAATACCCCACTAGGGCGTGTTGACGTTTCACATTGGTAGCCATAAAAAGCCGCAGGCCAAGGCCACCATGCTTTCGTAGTTTCGCTTGAGCTTGTCGTAACGCGTTGCGATGGCGCGATACGGCTTCAATCGAGCAAAGGCATTCTCAACCAGATGCCGATAGCGATATAAACCTCTGTCCAGATTGGCATTTCCTTTCTTTGAGTTGCGTTTGCGTGGAATGACGGCAGCCATGCCCTTGGCTTCGATCTGTTCACGGATACGCTCGCTGTCATAGCCCTTGTCAGCCACCAATGCATCACCCGCTGGCAAATCGTCAATCAATGCCCGGGCTTCCGTGCTGTCGTGCACCTCACCCCCGGTTATTCTGAAGGTGATCGGTAGCCCATAGGCATCTACGGTCAAGTGGATCTTGCTGGTATTGCCTGCACGACTTTTGCCAATAGCTTCTGCGTCTTCCGTGGCAGCTCCGGTGCTGTCCTGGTGGGCCTTGACGTAGGAGCCATCAATGAACAGCCACTCAACATCAGGCTCCTCCACCAGAGAGCTGAAAAGCCTCATCAGCTTTCCACTCGCTGACCAGGCGTTAAAACGCTTGTAGACCGTGTTCCAGGGGCCAAACGTCTCCGGTAGGTCCCGCCACGGGCAGCCGGTGCGCATCCGATAAAGGATGCCTTCTATCGTGGTACGCAAGTCGGCCTTGTCATAAATACCTTGTTGAAGCAGGATAGGTTTCAGCTTCGACCAGTGTTCATCCGTGAGCATTTGTCGGGGCATGGCAGGCTTGCAGTTTGTTGGTGTAGGAACCTTTATTCTGCGAGCTTGCCCCTATCCTGCCAATACCCCTGCCATGAAACGTCAACAGGCCCTAAGAAAAATGCCAGTCAGCGTTAACTGACTGGCATTAGCACGAAAGGGCAGGCTTTTCTTTTTGTACGCACGGCGCCGGCTCACGGGCCGGCCGCAAGCGCTACAGCGTTTCCAGCGCCCGGCGGGCCCGGGGTTGCCACTGTCCCGGCAGCGCCGCGGCTTCTTCCAGCGCCCGGCGCGCTTTCGCGATCTGGTCCTGCTCGGCGTATAAAAGCCCCAGATTGAGCCAGGCGACGCCCAGGGTGTCATCGGCGGCGACGGCGCGTCTGAGCGCCCGCACGGCGTTTTCCGGTCTTTCCTGCTCGTAGAGGGCGTTGCCCAGGGCGAAGTGGGCCATGGCGTTGTCCGGCTGAGCCTGGGTCAGCGCCTGCCAGCTGGAAAGCGCGGCTCGGGTGCCGTGCAGCGCCTCAAAGTCGCTTATGGCATCCACCGCGCGCCGGGGCGTGACGCCTTCGGGGATGCGCCCGGGCTTGGCCAGCACGAAACCCCAGCGCTGGCTGCGCGCCCAGGTCGCGTCGAAGCGGCCGAAGGAGGTTATCTGCCGGCGGGTTTCGCCGCTGCGAAGGATCAGCGTCTCTTCGGCAAGGTCATAGCCGATGACCACGGCGTAGTGCCACATGGGAAAGGCGGGTAGGGCAAGGTTTTGCATGACCACCACCGGATTGCCCGCGGCGACGTGGCCCAGCAGCGCGTCGAAGGTCGGGCGTATGGGAAAGGCGAGGCGCCCATGGCGACGCGCCGCTGCCAGCATTTCCGGCTGTACGCTACCGTCCCGGCCGGGGATGAAGACCTGGGAGACCAGGCTGTCGGCGGTGATGTCGGTATCCCGCTCACGACCCCGGGCCAGCCTGGCCTCTGCCTCGGGCGAGACGGTCCAGGCCTTGTCTGCTTCGCCCGCGCTTGCCGCGGGGCCCTTCGAGGATGCTGGATCGGCCGGGGAATAGTTGAGCACCGTGGCCAGCGCCGCCGGGCCGCACTGGTATTTTTCCTGGGGGAAGAAAGGCACGTTGACGAGCTCGACGCGTTCGGGCAGCCGATAGGTGCTGTCTTTCAGCGCGGGGCTCGTCGCGCAGCCGCTCAGAAACAGGGCGATCAAGGCGCAGCAAAGCAAAACGCCCGCGGGGCGGGCGTTTTGCAGGGAGCGCTTTAGTGCCCGGCGCTTAGCGCGTAAACGGGAAGACATTGGTCAGGCCAAGAATGTCGGTGACCAGCAGAATCACGAATACGGCGAACAGCGCGCCCACCACGCCGGCACCGGCGGGCATGGCGTCAAGGCGGTCAGCCATTTCGCGGGCTTCGGCATCGCTCAGCGCGGCCACGCGGTCCTTGACCTGGTCGACGCTGACGCCTTGGGCAAGCAGCTGGTCCTGTACGTCGGCGCGGGCGAGAACGTCGTTGATGCGCTCGCGGTCGCTTGCGGCAGTGTCGGCCTGAAGCGCGGACTGCGTCGAGACCAGACCGGCGGTCTGGGCAGCGGCTACCGGCAGGCTGCCAAGTGCCAGCACGGCAATCAGCATGATGGCGACGTAACGGCGAAGGTAAGGCATGGTCATGTTCCCTTGTTGAGTAGCGTTGGTTATTGGGGTTGGCACAGGCGTATTATCGCAAAGCCGGCCGACCGGCTTGCGGATAAAACGGGCGCTGGGTGGATCGCGCACAGTATTATAGAAAGAAACCCCCGCGTGTTTAAGGCCGAGGTGTGCACTAAAGCGCAAGGTTTGTATCCTTGGGTAACCCCGGGAGCGGCGGTCATCGGACTCGGTAGGTCCAGGCGGTTTCTGCCAGCAGCCCGCGGCCGCCGGCAAGCGTCATGGCCAGGTCATGAAGTCCTGGCCACAGCGGCACCGGGGAGGCGCCCTTGATGGCCAGGTCCAGCCGCTGGGCCATCAGCAAAAGCTTGTGCAGCCGGCGCGCGGGCAGGCGCCGGATGGCGTTTTGGTACGCCGGCCGGCGACGCTCGAAGATCATCGGTTTTTGCGCCTTGCAGGCGTGCTCGAAGCTTTGCCCCTGCTCCAGATGCTGGTGCAGGGAAAGCAGCGTGCGCATTTCCCGGCCCAGCGCCCAAAGCACGATAGGCGCTTCGACCCCTTCGCTTTTCAGCCCGTAGACGATTCGCGAGGTGCGCGCCGCTTCGCCTTTCAGACAGGCATCGGCCAGGGTAAAGACGTCAAAGCGCGTGCTGTCCTCCACGCCCCGGGCGATGCTTTCCATGCTCACCCGAGCGTTGGCCGGCAGCACCAGGGCCAGCTTTTGCAGCTCCTGGTCCGCGGCCAGCAGGTTACCCTCGGTACGCTCGCCGAGAAGGCGCGCGGCGTCAAGCTCGAGCTGAAGCCCGTGACGCTGAGCCCGGTCGCGCAGCCAGAACCCCAGCCGCGAAGCGTCCACCGGCCATACCGGCACGAACAGGCCGTGCTTGTCCAGCGCCTTGAACCAGGCGCTTTTCTGCTGTCGGGCATCGAGCTTGCCCATGCTGACAAGCAGCACGTCGTCGCTGTGACGAAGCCCCTCGGCGTATTCGGCAAGCGCTTTGGCGCCTTCCTGACCCAGCTTGTGCCGGCCCAGACGCACCTCGATCAGCTTGCGCGTGGCAAACAGCGAGAGGTTCCCGGCGACTTCGAAAAGTCGCCCCCAGGCGAAGTTGGGCTCCACGTCGAGGACGTCGCGCTCTTCCACGCCGTCCTTGCGCGCCGCGGCCCGCACCGCGTCGCAGGCATCGCGGTGCTGCAGCGGCTCGTCACCGGCGACGATCACCACCTTGGGCAGCCGCTTGGCCAGCGCTCCGGGCAGCTGGTCGGCAAACACCTTCACCTGAGCGCTTCCAGGCTTGCCAGGCGTTCGGCAATGCGCCTGGCCAGCTGCTGGGCCAGCTGCTGGCGGGCCTCGTCGATCAGCACGTCGCGGTTGAGCAGGTCGTCGTCGTTGACGCGCTGACTGAGCTCGGTGCTGAACGATTCGCGATTCCACACGTAGGCCTGGTCATGGCGCTGCTGCAGCGATACCCGGGCCTCCAGGGTAAAGCGATGCTCGCGGCTGCCGCGGTCCGTGCCGCCCAGCCGCCGGCTGTGCATGTCGACCCCGCTGAGCGTCAGCCGCCAGGGGGCCGAATCGCTCAAGCCGCTGCCTCGGGCCTGCAGCAGCCGGGCCAGCGCCTGGCCGAGATCGCTTTGGGTGTTGCCCTCGAGGGCAAGGGGGGGAAGCGTCGGCAGGCTCTCGCGCCCGCGCAGGTGAAAGCCGCAGCCGCCCAGCCCCAGAGCGGCGGAAGCGCCCAGCGCGGCGCCGAGAAAGGCGCGGCGGGAAACGCCGTGGCGGCGGGGCTGCCGGACGGCCCTCACGCGCCCACCACGATATTGACCAGCTTGCCGGGGACCACAATGACCTTGCGCACGGTCTTGCCCTCGGTATGGCGCTTGACGTTGTCGTCTTCCATGGCGAGTGCTTCCACGGTTTCCTTGTCGGCATCCGCCGGGGCGCTGAGGCGGGCGCGCAGCTTGCCGTTGACCTGAACCACAAGCTCGATGCTCTCCCGGGTCAGGGCGCCTTCGTCAAGCGCCGGCCAGGCGGCGTCGATCACCGGCGTCTCGTGGCCCAGCTGCTGCCAGAGCGCGTGGCACAGGTGGGGGGTGATGGGCGCAAGCAGCAGCACGCAGGTTTCCACCGCCTCCCGGGCCACGGCCAGGTGGTCCGGGTCGACGCTGTCGGCGTCGTGGGTAAAGCGCCCCAGCGCGTTGGACAGCTCCATGACCGCGGCAATGGCGGTGTTGAAGGTGGTGCGCCGGCCGATGTCGTCGCTGGCCTTTTTGACGGTCTCGTGAGTCTTGCGCCGCAGCGCCTGTTGCGCCTCTGTCAGGCTAACGTCGGCCAGCGCCGCCGGCGTGCCCGCTTGCAGGTGGTCGTGAACCTGGCGCCAGAGGCGCTTCAAAAAGCGGTGTGCGCCCTCAACGCCGGCGTCCGACCACTCCAGCGACTGATCGGGCGGGGCGGCGAACATCATGAACAGGCGCACGGTGTCGGCGCCGAAGCGGTCGATCATCGCCTGGGGGTCCACGCCGTTGTTTTTCGACTTGGACATCTTTTCGATGCTGCCGGCCGTGACCGGCTGGCCGTCTGCGGGCAGCATTGCGCTGATGGCACGGCCCTTGTCGTCGCGCTTGACCTCGACGTCGGCCGGGTTGAACCACTGCTTGCCGCCGTTTTCGGCGGGGCGGTAATAGGTTTCGGCGATGACCATGCCCTGGGTCAAAAGCTGCTGGAAGGGCTCGTCGGAGTCGACCATGCCGAAGTCGCGCATCAGCTTGTGAAAGAAGCGCGCGTAGAGCAGGTGGAGGATGGCGTGCTCGATGCCGCCGATATAGAGATCCACCGGCAGCCAGTAGTTGGCGCGCTCGTCGAGCATGGCATCGGCGTTGTCGGCGCAGCAGAAGCGAGCGTAGTACCAGGACGACTCCATGAAGGTGTCGAAGGTATCGGTTTCGCGCACCCAGCCGTCGCCCAGATCAGAGAACTCGGGCATTTTCTTCAGCGGCGACCCCGAGGCGTCCACGGTGACTTCCATGGGCAGCTTTACCGGCAGCTCGTCGTCGGTGAGCGGCACGGTCTGGCCGTCGGGGCCGTACTTTACCGGGATCGGCGCGCCCCAGTAGCGCTGGCGGGCGATGCCCCAGTCGCGCAGGCGGTACTGGGTCTTGACCTCGCCGCGACCCTGCTCGGCGAGCGCCCGGGCAATGGCCTCGAAGGCGGCGTCGAAGTCCAGGCCGTCGAACTCGCCGGAGTTGATCAGGGTGCCGTGTTCCACGTAGGCGCTCTCGGACAGATCCGGCGTATTGCCGTCGGCGTCGGCGATGACCGGAGAAATCGGCAGGCCGTAGGCGGTGGCGAACTCCCAGTCGCGCTGGTCGTGGGCGGGCACGGCCATGACCGCGCCGGTGCCGAACTCCATGAGCACGAAGTTGGCCGCGTAGACGGGCACTTTCCTGCCCGTCAGCGGGTGGATGGCGCTATGGCCGGTGGGCAGGCCCTTCTTGTCCCGGGTGGCCATGTCCGCTTCCGAGGTGCCGCCGCGGGCGCACTCTTCGCGGAAGGCGGCAAGCTCGGGGCTGGTCTCGGCGGCGCTCTTGGCCAGCGGGTGATCGGCAGCCACGGCGACGTAGGTCACGCCCATCAGCGTGTCCGGGCGGGTGGTATAGACGGCGAGCGGCTCGCATTCGCCGCCGGCCGAGTCGCTCACGGCAAAGGTCAGCTCCACGCCCCGGGATTTGCCGATCCAGTTGCGCTGCATGGTCTTGACCTGTTCGGGCCAGTCGACCTCCTCCAGGTCGGCGAGCAGCTCGTCGGCATAGTCGGTGATCTTCAAGAACCACAGGGGAATTTCCCGGCGTTCCACCGGCGCCCCGGAGCGCCAGCCGCAGCCGTCGATCACCTGCTCGTTGGCCAGCACCGTCTGGTCTACCGGGTCCCAGTTCACCGTGGACATCTTCTTGTAAACCAGGCCCTTTTCCACCAGCTTGGTGAAAAACCACTGCTCCCAGCGGTAATAGTCGCTGTCGCAGGTGGCAAACTCGCGATCCCAGTCGTAGGCAAAGCCCAGCGCCTTGAGCTGACGGCGCATATAGTCGATGTTGTCGTAGGTCCACCGGGCCGGCGGCACCTGATTCTGGATGGCGGCGTTTTCCGCGGGCATGCCGAAGGCGTCCCAGCCCATGGGCTGAAGGACGTTTTTGCCCTGCATGCGTTGAAAGCGCGATACCACGTCACCGATGGTGTAGTTGCGTACGTGCCCCATGTGCAGCTTGCCGCTGGGGTAGGGAAACATCGACAGGCAGTAGAACTTTTCGCGGCTGGCGTCTTCCACGGCCTTGAAGCACCGGTGCTTTTCCCAGTACTGCTGGGCGTCGCGTTCAATTTCGCTGGGGCGGTAATGTGCGTCCATCGGGTTATGTCATGCCTTGGGCTGCTCGCCCGGCGCGGCCGGGCCGAGAGTGAATGATAAAAGTCGAATGCTGGAACCTTGACTCGATTGTATCCTATGAAGGGGTAACCTTGAACGGCAAGCGACACAATGGCCCGCGTTCACCTCGGGGGCGGGCACGCCGGACTGACACGCAAAGGAGAACGTTATGGACAAGCACAACGAAAGCCGTCTGCGCGAAGGCTACGAGCGCCTGCTGGAAAGGGTGAAGGGCGGCTCCGGCGAGCTCGACCGGGAGAGCCTGGAAAAGGAGCTGGACGATGCCGTCGAGTTCGAAAGCGAGCTTGCCGAGTACACCAAGGACGAGCTGGCGCTGCTGCGCGCCTGGGTCGAGCGCGACCTGCGCGACATGCGCAGCTATCTGGGAAATTCCGGGCGCCAGGTGGCCGAATGGCTGGGCATTGACCTTGACCATCTGTCGCGGCGGGTGAGCGAGTCGCTGTTGTCCATTGCCGATCGCAGCGTGGTCGAGCGCGAGCGCTTCAACGAGGACCTGGAAGCCGCCCGCGCCGACTACTGCGAGGGCGAAATGGCCGCCCCCGGCAAAATGGCCTGCACCCACTGCGACGCCGAGGTCATTCTTGACCGGGTGCAGCTGCTGGAGCCCTGCCACCAGTGCGGCAGCCGCTATTTCATGCGCCTGACCGCCACCCGGAAAGGCTGAACGGCGCCCGCCGGCGCTTGCCAGGGCCTGACCGCGGTCAGGCCTGCCCCAGCAGCAGGGCAAGCCCGGCAATGGCAACGAGCACGAGCAGGCTCATGGCGCCGGCATAGCCCAGGTTGTGTTTCATCATCCGGTAGCCGCTGATGCCGTAGCGCCCCTGAAGCGAAAGGTTGATGCCCGACAGCGGCCCCACGGCGGTGCCCACGCCCCAGGCGGTGAGCCCGACAAAGGCGTACAGCGTCTGGGCGTTGCCCTCGAGCGACAGTACCGAGGCCAGCGTCGAAACGCCGATGATCGGATGCAGTCCGATCATCGCGCTGAGGACGATGACGATAAAGCTCGCCATGGCCTGGGGCAGGCCGAAGCGGTCGAACAGCGTCCACGTGTCCTGGGTCGCGGCGTCCACCAGGGTGGAAAGCCCCAGGGTAAACAGGCCGGCGGCAAGAAACAGCGAAATTTCCCCGCGCATGGCCGGAAGCCTTGTCATGCTGTGCTGATAGATTCGGTAGCCGGTATAGCGCAGCCCCCGGGGCAGGTTGGCAGCAAGCGCCACCGAGGGCAGCAGGAAGGTGATGATGCTGACAATGGAGAGGCCGGGCGTCAGCCAGAAGTGAAACAGCATCACCAGTACCGCCATGCAAAGCGGCATCAGCAGGCTTTTCGGCGCCAGCGAAAAGCCGTCGACTTCGTCTAGGTCAAAGCGCCGGTCAAGCTCCAGGGTAGTGAATAGCCCGGCGCACATGGCCAGCGGGAAACCGGCCAGCGCCACGTAGGCGTACTGCATATTCGGTACCAGCGCGATCATTACCCCCATGGAGGCAAAAAACGGCGACCACAGCGCCGCGCTGGAAAGCCCGCGGTTAAGCGCCAAAAGCTGGGGCGTGGACAGGGGTTCCCGGCGGGAAAGCCGATCGCCTACCATAAAGACCGCCGAGAGGTTGAGAATGGTGCCGAGAAAGTGCACCCCGGCCCAGCTGCGCAGCACGCCGCCGGTGCCGGTGACGCGCTTGCCCGGCGCTTTGCGGTTGCCCTGGGTGCCGATCAGGGCAATAAAGCTTACCCCGACCAGCATCACCACCACGAAGGCGTTGCGGGTGATAATGCCCGGCCAGTATATCCGGGCGCCGTAGCCCAGCCTTGCGGTTAGCAGCATGATGAGCCCCAGCGCAATGAGCACGGCGGCCTGGCGGCGGGAGCGCGCGGGAATATCCCGCCACAGCAGCGCCACGGCAAGCCACAGGGCGTAGCTGACCGCCAGCGTGGTGCCCAGCGCGCCGCTGAAGCCGGCAATCTGCAGCGCCAGCGCAAGCAGTATCAGCCCGCCGGCGATGCGCTGTCGGGGAGAGCTCTCGTGCATATCCGCCTTCCTGGAAAATTTCCGGCAGGCTAACGGCAACGCCGGGGAAAAGCCAGCGTGCGGCTGCCAAGGGCGCGGCGCTATCAGCGACTTGTCAGAGGGAGAGAATCGGTCATGAACCATGCCGAGCGCTTTCAGCGCCTGACCGAAGTGCTGGCCGCGTGGCAGCCGCTGTGGCGCCCGCTGCCCTTTGCCCATTGCCAGCTGCCCTGGGCGGGGGCGTATCCGGCGCTGCATCGGGCGCTGCTGGCGCTTGACGCCGACGCCCTCGAGCGCGTGGAAGACGCCCCGCTAACGGCCGGCGAGCTTGCCCCCTGGCTGCCCCTGGCCGAGCTTCGCGCGCTGTCGCAGCTGCCGGCGTATCGCGCCGACAAGGCGGCGCTGCCCAACGTCTGGGGCGACCATATCGGCGGGCGCAAATGGCGACAGCTGCAGGCCTTTGTGCGCTGCGTGCCCGCCGCTGCCGGGCCGCTTATCGAGTGGTGCGCGGGGAAAGGACACCTGGCACGCACCTTGAGCCGCCTGCGCGGACAGGCGGTGACCGGTCTTGAGTGGCAGCCGGCGCTGTGCGAGCAGGGTCGAGCGCTGGCCGAGCGCCAGGGCGCGGCGGTTACCCTGGCAGAGCAGGACGTGCTCGCCGAAAAGGCCGGTCGCTGGCTTGAGCCCGGCGGGCACGCTGTGGCGCTTCACGCCTGCGGCGACCTGCACGCGGCGCTGCTGCGTCAGGCGGCGCAGAAGGGCGTGGCGCTGACGCTGGCGCCGTGCTGCTATCAGCGCACCGCGGCCAGGCATTATCGGCCGCTGTCTATGCTGGGGCAGCGGCTGTCGGTGGAAAACGAGCTGGCGCTTGCGCGCGATGACCTGGCCCTTGCCGTCGAGGAAACCGTCACCGCGCCGGCCGCGGTCAGCCGCCAGCGCGAGCGGGCGAACGCCTGGCGGCTGGGCTTTGATCTGATTCAGCGTGAGGTGCGCGGCGTGGATGAATATCTGCCGGTGCCGAGCCTGGCCTACGGCCGAATGCCGACGGACTTCGCCGGCTTTTGCCGCTGGGCGGCGGCGCAAAAGGGGCTGGCGCTGCCGTCGACGGTTCTCGCGCAGCGCGACTGGGAGGCGGCCGGCCATGGGCGGCTGGAGCAGGTCAAGCGCCTCGAGCTTGTACGCCATGCCTTTCGCCGGCCGCTGGAAGTGTGGCTGCTGCTCGACCGGCTGATGTTCATGCAGGAGGCCGGCTTTGACGCCACGCTTGCCACCTTCTGCTCCCGGTCACTGACGCCGCGCAACGTCGTGCTGCAGGCGAGCCCCGGCAGGCCGCTCTAGGAGGCTGTTTCCTTCCGGGCCTCGGGGGTGGCCTCGTCGACCACCGCCGCGCCGACGATATCGCCGGTGACGTTGAGCGCGGTGCCGCCCATGCTGATCAGCGCATCGACCCCGGCGATCAGCGCCACCACCTCAAGGGGCAGGCCGAACATGCTGAGCACGGCGGAGAGCGTCACCAGCCCGGCGGCCGGCACGCCGGCAGTACCCACCGAGAGCAGGGTGCCGATGATCACGATGACCACAAAGTTGGAAAACGCCAGGTCGAGCCCGGTGATGTTGGCGGCAAATACCAGCGATACCCCCATGCGCAGCGCGCCGCCGTCGGAGTTGAAGATAGCGCCCAGGGGCAGGGTGAAGTTGGCGGTTTTCTCCGACACGCCGGCCTTTTTGGCCGCCTTGATAGCTATGGGCAGGGTGGCGATGCTGCTGGAGGTAAAAAACGCCGTGGTGAAGGCTTCGCGGATGTTGTGGAAAAAGGTCCCGATCGAGTGTTTCGACAGGCTCAGAAAGCCGGTGTAAACCACACTCGAGAGAATGGCCAGCCCCAGATAAAACACGCCGGTGAAATACAGAAGCGATTTCAGCGTCTCCAGCCCCTGGTTGCCGAAGGTAGAGGCGCTGATGGCAAAGACGCCGATGGGGGCGTAGAGCAGAATGCCGTTCAAGATGCGGTAGAACATTTCGTTCATCGCGGTGAAAAGGCGCTCGACCAGCGCGCCGTGCTCGCGCATGGCCTCTTCCCGGGAGAAACGCATGGTGGAAACGGCCATGCCGATGATGATGGCGATGAACAGAATGGCCATCAGATCCCCGGAGGTGAAGGCGTTAAACATGTTACGCGGCACAATCTGCAGCAGAATGTCGGAAAAGTGCGGGATATCGGGTTTGTCGACCGAAGTGTCGGGCAGCGACAGGCCGCTGCCGGGGCTGAAGAAAAGCGCCAGCGACACCCCGATCAGCACCGCCAGGGCGGTGGTTGTCAGATAGTAGAGCAACAGCTTGCCGCCCATCTTGCCCAGCTGGAGCAGGTTCATCTGGCTGACGGCTAGCACCACGGTGAGAAAAATCACCGGAATGGCGATCAGGCTCAACAAGTGGATCAGCAGCGTGCCCAGCGGCTTGACCAGAGTCGCCTGGTCGCGAAAGATCAGCGCGGCGGCAATGCCCAGCAGAAAGCCCGCCGCCATCTTCAGCACCAGTGGTGCGTCGCGGTAGGTTTTCCAGAGGGGAGGCTTCGTCAGAGTCATGGCGTGGTTTCCTGCTCGGTAAAGGTAGCCCGATTGCCGGCGTCGCGTGCCTGCTCGAGCTCTTCGATCATGCGGCGTGCGGCGTTGGACAGCGTGCGGTCGTGATGCACCAGATAGCCCAGCGGCCGGTGAAGCGGCGGGGTGGCAACGTCGAGTTTCACCAGTCCGTTGTCGATCATGCTGTCGGGCAAAAGGCTCCACCCCAGCCCTACGCTGCACATCATTTTGAGGGTTTCCAGATAGTTGGTCGACATGCCCGCTTCCAGGGTCAGCCCTTCGTCCTCCAGGCGCCGGCGCAGCAGCGTGCGAGTAAAGGTCAGCGGGCCGGGCAGTACGCTTGCATGGCGGCACAGCTCGCCAAGCGTCAGCGAGGCGGCGTGGCGCAGCGGATGGTCCGCAGCGCAGACAAAGCGCATGCGATCCGTCCAGATCGGCACCACGTCAAGCTGCTCGTGGGGCTCGGGGGCGAGGGTGACCACGGCGATTTCCAGGCGACCGTCCAGCACGTCGCGGTAGGCCTGCTCGGAGTCGAGAAACTCAAGGCCAAGCTCTACCCCGGGGTGACGCCGAGTGTAGCGCTTGAGCAGCGGCGGCAGGCGGTGCAGACCGATATGGTGGCTGGTCGCCAGGCTCAGGCGCCCGCCGACTTGGCCGTTGAGGTTGGCTAGCGCTCGGCGGCTGTCGTCCACTGCCAGCAGAATGCTCTGTGCCCGGGGGTGCAGCACCCGGCCAGCTTCGGTCAGCGTGATACGCCGGCCGATGCGGTCAAAAAGACGGGTGCCGAGCTGGTCTTCCAGCACCGCGATGCGCTTGCTGATAGCCGGCTGGGTCAGGTGCAGCGTCTCCGCCGCCCGGGAAAAGCTCTGGCAGTCGGCCACGGCGATAAAGGCCTGCAGGCTCTGGGTGTCCATAGCTATTCCTTAAAGGAATCCAAACCATAAGTAACATGAATTGCATTTATCTTAACGGCGGGCAACACTATTGGCCAGCACAGCCTGATACCAGCACGGCTTGACAACACACAAGGCAGCGCAGGGATTATCGCCAGTAATAAACGCCTTGCGACGCCGGTAATTCGCAATACGTCACACGGGGCAGCCGCCCGGGAGGCAACATGGCAGCGCAGACGCTTTACGACAAACTCTGGGAGCAGCATCTGGTCAAGCAGCGCGACGACGGCACCGCGCTTCTCTATATCGACCGTCACATGCTCCACGAGGTCACCTCGCCCCAGGCCTTTGAAGGGCTGCGCCTGGCCGGGCGCAAGCCGTGGCGTCTGGATGCCAACCTCGCCACCGCCGACCACAACGTGCCCACCACCGTGGCCGAGCGCGCTGAGGGCAACAAGGGCATCAAGGACCCGGTGTCGCTGATCCAGGTCGAAACTCTGGACGACAACTGCAGCGAATACGGCATTGCCCAGTTTGGCATCAACGATCCGCGCCAGGGCATCGTTCACGTTATCGGCCCCGAGCAGGGCGCCACCCTGCCGGGCATGACCGTGGTCTGCGGCGATTCCCACACCGCCACCCACGGTGCCTTCGGCGCGCTGGCCCACGGCATCGGCACCTCGGAAGTCGAGCACGTGCTGGCCACCCAGTGCCTGCTTACCCAGAAGATGAAGAACATGCAGGTGCGCGTGGAGGGCGAGCTGGGCCTTGGCGTCACCGCCAAGGACGTGGTGCTGGCGATTATCGGCCGTATCGGCACCGCCGGGGGCACCGGGCATGCCATCGAGTTTGCCGGCAGCGCCATCGAAGGGCTTTCCATGGAAGGTCGCATGACGGTATGCAACATGGCCATCGAAGCCGGCGCTCGGGTGGGCATGATCGCGGTGGACGACACCACCATCGACTACATCGGCAACCGCCCGTACTCGCCCACCGGCGAGCAGTGGGACGCCGCCGTGGCCGACTGGCGCAATCTGGTCTCCGACCCTGACGCCGAGTTCGACAAGGTGGTGACGATTGACGCCGCCGAGATCGAACCCCAGGTGAGCTGGGGCACCAGCCCCGAGATGGTCACCGGCATTTCCGGCCAGGTGCCCGACCCCGCCAGGGCCGCGGACGAGACCCTGGCCACCAGCCACGCCCGGGCGCTTGAGTACATGGGGCTGGCGCCCAACCAGAAGATTACCGACATTCGCCTCGACAAGGTGTTTATCGGCTCCTGCACCAACTCGCGCATCGAGGATCTGCGCGAAGCCGCCGCGGTGGCAAAGGGCCAGAAGGTGGCCGACAGCGTCACGCTTGCCATGGTGGTCCCGGGCTCGGGATTGGTGAAGCGCCAGGCCGAGGAAGAAGGGCTGGACAAGGTCTTTATCGAGGCGGGCTTTGAGTGGCGCGAGCCGGGCTGCTCCATGTGCCTGGCGATGAACGCCGACAAGCTCGGCGCCGGCGAGCACTGCGCCTCGACCTCCAACCGCAACTTCGAAGGGCGCCAGGGCTACGGCGGCCGCACCCACCTGGTGAGCCCGGCCATGGCCGCCGCCGCCGCCATTGCCGGCCACTTTGTGGACGTGCGCCGCCTGCCTGCCAACGATGACATCCACGCGCAAAAGGCCTGAACATGAAACAGTTTACCCGCTTTGAAGGCGTGGTCGCCCCGCTCGACCGCGCCAACGTCGATACCGACCTGATCATTCCCAAGCAGTTCTTGAAGTCGATCAAGCGCACCGGCTTCGGCGTCAACCTGTTCGACGAGCTGCGCTATCTGGACGAGGGCTACCCGGGCCAGGACTGCTCCAAGCGGCCGCTCAACCCGGATTTTGTGCTTAACCAGCCGCGCTATCAAAACGCCGAAGTGCTGCTCGCCCGGCGCAACTTCGGCTGCGGCAGCTCCCGGGAGCACGCGCCCTGGGCGCTCGAGGACTTCGGCTTTCGCGCGGTGATTGCGCCGAGCTTTGCCGATATCTTCTACAACAACGCGTTCAAGAACGGCCTGTTGCTGATCGAACTCGACGAAGACACCGTGGAGCGCCTGTTCAAGGCCGTCGAGGCCACCGAGGGCTACGCCCTGGACGTGGATCTGGAAAACCAGCAGATGATCACTCCCGAAGGCGAGCGTATCGCGTTTACCGTGGACGCGTTTCGCAAGCAGTGTCTGCTGGAAGGCCTCGACGACATCGGCATTACGCTCAAGGACGAAGACGCCATCCGCGAGTTCGAGGCCGACCACCGCGCCCGCCGGCCCTGGCTGTTTCGCGACAGCGCCTGATCACCAACAAGGAACTCCCTATGACACGCAAGGTACTTTTACTCCCGGGTGACGGCATCGGCCCGGAAATCATCGCCCAGGCGGCGCGCCTGCTTGAAGCCTGCCAAAAGGCCGGGCTGGATATCGACGTCGACGAAGCGCCGGTGGGCGGCAGTGCCTTTGACGCCCACGGCGAGCCGCTGCCGGCGGCAACGCTCGAGAAAGCCAGGGCCGCCGACGCGGTGCTGCTGGGCGCGGTGGGCGGCCCCCAATGGGACGCGCTGGAGGATCGCTCCAGGCGCCCGGAACAGGGGCTTCTGGGCCTGCGCAAGCACCTGGGGCTTTTTGGCAACCTGCGCCCGGCGCTTTTGTACCCGCAGCTCGCCGAGGCCTCGAGCCTCAAGCCCGAGCTGGTCTCGGGGCTGGATATCATGATCGTGCGCGAGCTCACCGGCGGCATCTACTTCGGCCAGCCCCGGGGAATCGAAGCGCGCGACGGCCAGCGTCTGGGCTACAACACCTACGTTTACACCGAGGCGGAGATCGAGCGCATCGGCCGAGTCGCCTTTGCCATGGCGCAAAAGCGCGGCAAAAAGCTGTGCTCGGTGGACAAGGCCAACGTGCTCGAGGTCACCATGCTGTGGCGCGAAGTCATGGAGCGCCTGGCGCCGGAGTACCCCGACGTCGAGCTTTCCCACATGTACGTGGACAACGCCGCCATGCAGCTGGTGCGTGCGCCCAAGCAGTTTGACGTCGTGGTCACCGGCAACATGTTCGGCGATATCCTGTCCGACGCCGCGGCCATGCTCACCGGCTCCATCGGCATGCTGCCCTCGGCCTCGCTGAACGAATCCGGCCAGGGCATGTACGAGCCCTGCCACGGCAGCGCCCCGGATATCGCCGGCAAGAACATGGCCAACCCCTTGGCGATGATGCTCTCGGTGGCCATGATGCTGCGCTATTCGCTTGACGAAAACGCCATGGCCAAGCGTATCGAGGCGGCAGTGGGTAGCGTACTGGACGACGGCCTGCGCACCGCCGACATCGCCGCCGACAGCGCAGAGGCCGTGGGTACCGACGCCATGGGCGACGCCGTGCTCGAGGCCTTTTCCCGTCGGCTGGCCTGACGCTTCTCCCGGGGCCGGGTGATAAACGCGCCGCGCAATCGTGTACAATGAAACCACATTTTTTCCGGAGGACTTGTCATGTTGAAAGTCGGTTTTGTGGGGTGGCGCGGCATGGTGGGCTCCGTGCTGATGCAGCGGATGCTCGAAGACGGTGATTTCAGCGGCATCGAGCCTGAGTTTTTCACCACCTCCCAGGTCGGCCAGCCGGGGCCTGACATCGGCGCTGACGTCCCCGCATTGAAAGACGCCTTTGCCCTGGACGAGCTCAAGGCGCTCGACGTCATCGTGACCACCCAGGGCGGCGACTACACCAAACAGGTGTACGCCGACCTGCGCCGCGAGGGCTGGAACGGCTACTGGCTCGACGCCGCCAGCGCCCTGCGCATGGATGACGACACCACCATCGTGCTGGACCCGGTCAACCGTGGCGTCATCGATGCCCAGCTGGCGCGCGGGGCAAAGACGTTCGTCGGCGGCAACTGCACCGTCAGCCTGATGCTCATGGGCCTTGGCGGGCTGTTTGAGGCCGGCATGATCGAGTGGATGACCTCCATGACCTATCAGGCGGCGTCCGGCTCCGGCGCCAAGCACATGCGCGAGCTGCTCAACCAGATGGGCGGGCTGCGCGACAGCGTCGGCGAAGAGCTCAAGGATACCTCCAGCGCGATTCTCGACATCGACCGCAAGGTCACCGCGGCCATGCGCGGCGGCGACTTTCCCGCCGACAACTTCGGCGCGCCGCTGGCCGGAAGCCTCC
Source organism: Halomonas piscis (assembly GCF_031886125.1). Taxonomy (NCBI): domain Bacteria; kingdom Pseudomonadati; phylum Pseudomonadota; class Gammaproteobacteria; order Oceanospirillales; family Halomonadaceae; genus Halomonas; species Halomonas piscis. Next base: position 2,030,466 of record NZ_CP119391.1, on the reverse strand, counting down.
TGCCGTGGATCGACAGCAAGCTCGACAACGGCCAGAGCCGCGAGGAGTGGAAGGGCGGCGCCGAGTCCAACAAGATTCTCGGCCTGGACAACAACCCCGTCCCCATCGACGGCATCTGCGTGCGCGTGGGCACCATGCGCTCGCACAGTCAGGCGTTTACCATCAAGCTCAAGCAGGACGTGCCCCTCGACGAGATCGAAGACCGTCTGGCGAAGCACAACGACTGGGTGAGCGTCGTGCCCAACGACAAGGACGCCACCATCGATCGGCTCACCCCGGCGGCGGTCACCGGCACTCTGAGCGTGCCGGTGGGCCGGCTGCGCAAGCTGGCCATGGGCGGCGAGTATCTCTCGGCCTTCAGCGCCGGCGACCAGCTTTTGTGGGGCGCGGCCGAGCCGCTCAAGCGGATGCTGGCGATTCTGCGCGAGCAGTAAACTAGGCGATTGCCGTCGTCAACGGGCGCTGTAGCCGGCGCCCGTTTTTTTTATGTCTCCTTTATATTGCTCCGCTGTGGATGCCGCCGGGCCGATACGCCGGTAGAATATGGGAGGAAACGACACTGAAGGCGTCGGGCCGGAAGGCATTCGCTCCGACGCGCCGTAACCGTAGGGAACCGGGGGCTCATGAAACTACCAACCGCGCTGGCTGTGCTGCTTGCCGTATCGCTTGCCGGCCCGCTGGGCCATGCCGACGAAGGCGCGCAGGATAGTGCCGGCGGCGACCCGGCGCAGCGCACATTGCCTGCTACTACCTACGTCAGCAGCGGCGACGCTCTGTGGCACGTAGCCGAGCGTGTCAGGCCCGAGAAGGCAAGCGTCGAGCAGGTCATGCTGGCGCTGGTGGAAGCCAATCCCGAGGCCTTTCCCAGCGGCAACATCAACAGCATGAGCGCCAACACCGAGCTCAAAGTGCCGGACGTCGAGCGCATGCTCCGCCGCAGCAAGGCCCAGGCGGAAAAAACCATCGACTACATGAACATTGCCTGGCGTATCCGCGGGCCGGAAGGGCCGGTGCACGTGCCGCTGGGGCCGCCGGACGCGCCGCAGCAAACCGGCCGGGAGCAGGGCGGGCAGCAGCAGCCGTCGGCACCGGGCCTGGAGGCCGGCGAGGCGCTGTCGCTGGAGCCGGAGCAGGCGGCGGGTGGGCTCGGGGCGCTCGATCAGAGCGTGCTAGCCCAGGTCAGGGAGCTGGGTCAGAAACTTGGCCAGGGAGGTGATGCGGGCGAGCTCGACGCGCTCAAGGACCGCCTTGAGCGCGTCATTGGCCAGCGCGACCGCCTGCTTGAGGAGGTGTCCCGGCTGGAGTCGGAGCTCTCCCGGCTGACTGAGGAACTGGCGCTTCAGGAGGTGGAGCTGGCGCGCCAGGAGGTGCAGGAGGGAACGCCGGGCTATAATAGGGCAAGCGCGGACGAGGACCGGCCGGCAAGCGGCACGGCGACGGGCGGCGCGGTGTCGCCGGCCAGCGAATTTGCCGTTGCCCGTCGCGGCATGGCAAGCCTTGCCGCCGAGTATCGCTGGCCGATGGCGGCGGGGGCGCTGCTACTGCTGGCGCTGGCGGCGGCGCTGTGGCGCTACCGGCAGCGCTCGGGCCACGCCGATGACGACGTCGGCGTTTACGCGAACGCCTCGCCGCGCAGCGAAGAGGTGGCATTCGAGCCGTCGAGTCAGGATAATACGTCTTCTTCTTCCTATTGATTGTGGCAAGTGATGACGCTGTTTGACCGCTTTGACGAAACCTCGCCGCTGACCGGGCGGCTCGCCATGGGCATCGAGTATGACGGCAGCGGCTACTGCGGCTTTCAGCGCCTGAGCCACGCCGCCTCGATCCAGGGGGCGCTGGAGCAGGCGCTGAGCCGAGTGGCCAACGCCCCGGTACAGGTTCATGCCAGCGGCCGTACTGACTCCGGCGTTCACGCTACCCGCCAGGTCATCCATTTCGACGCGCCGGCGTCGCGCAGTGAGAAGGGCTGGGTCTTCGGCGCCAACGCCAATCTCCCCCGGGACATCGCCGTGCACTGGGTGAAAGCCGTGCCCGACGATTTTCACTCGCGCCTGAGCGCGCTGGCGCGGCGCTACCGCTATGTGCTGATCAATCAGCTCAATCCCCCGGTGCTCGAGCGCGCCAACGTCACCTGGTGCCGCGACCCGCTGGACGTCGATGTCATGCACCGGGCGGCCCAGGCGCTAGTGGGCGAGAACGACTTCTCCAGCTTTCGCGCTGCCGGCTGCCGGTCAAAAACGCCCTGGCGGCACATGCACTTTCTCGAGGTCAGGCGTCACGGCCCGCTGGTAGTGATCGACATCCAGGGCAACGCCTTTTTGCACCACATGATCCGCAATATTGCCGGCGCGCTCTTGAGCGTCGGCCGCGGCGCTCGGGACGAAGGCTGGCTCGCCCGGCTGCTGGCCTTGAAAGACCGTCAGCAGGGCGACGTGACCGCGCCGGCTCGGGGGCTGCACTTTGTCGACGTGCGCTACGACGACGCCTTTGACCTGCCTCGAGAACCGCTGGGGCCGGGGCTTTTGCTGTCTACCGGTGAGTGGACCGGCGAGCGGCCGATCCCCGACTCGCGCATGGTGCGCCTGCGCCGGGGCCGCCCGCGCCGCATCGTCGAGGAGGGCGCGACATGACGCCGGCGCCTTCACGCACCCGAATCAAGTTTTGCGGGCTGACCCGGGCCGAGGATGTCCGCGTGGCCGTGGCGCAGGGCGTCGATGCCCTGGGCTTTGTCATGTGGCCCGGCAGCAAGCGCGCCATCGACGTGGCAACGCTTGCCACCCTCGCCGCCGAGGTGCCGGCCTTTGTCACCCGGGTGGGGCTGTTTGTGGACGCCGACCCGGCCCTGGTCGAGGAGTGCGCTCCCCATCTCGATATGCTGCAGTTCCACGGCAGCGAGCTGCCCGCCGACTGCGCGCGCTACGCCACGGCCTGGATCAAGGCGCTGCGCATGCGCGACGGCGTTGACCTGCACCGCGAAGCCGAACGCTACGCCGGCGCCTCGGCGCTGCTGCTGGACGCCTACCGGCCGGGAATGCCGGGCGGCACGGGGGAGGTTTTCGACTGGTCGAGAATTCCCGCTCGGCTTGCAAAACCTGTTATCCTCGCCGGTGGCCTGACGCCTGACACTATCGGCCGCGCGGTCCGCCGGGTAGCGCCCCACGCGGTGGACGTTTCCGGCGGCATCGAGGCCGCCCCCGGCCGCAAGGACCCGGCGAAAATGACGGCGTTCGTAAAGCGGGTAGCGGCGGCGGATCGTGCGTCCCAGGCGGCCTTGTAGCGTTCACGCGCGGAGGTGTTGGCGTGACGACCTACCCGGGCGGCGCGGAACCCCGCTGCGCGTTTACCGGTCGAATAACGAAAGCCAGCTTCGCTCCCGTCCGGGGGATGGATGGCTTAACTCTTGGCGTTTTTTGTGAGGTGCACCCGTGACCGTCTCTGCTACTCAGCCCGGCGCTACCCCGTCTGGCGCCGGCTCGTCCAGCGCCGCCCAACCCGGATTCGACGAGCTGACCCGGATGCCGGATGCCCGGGGCCGTTTCGGCCCCTACGGCGGCCGCTTCGTCTCCGAAACCCTGAGCTTTGCCCTGGAAGACCTGGAAGAGATCTACGCCAGCCTGCGTGACGACCCGGCCTTCCAGGCAGAGTTTGACCACGACCTGACCCATTACGTGGGCCGGCCCTCGCCGCTTTATCACGCCGAGCGCTGGTCCAACGCCCTGGGCGGCGCGCAGATCTGGCTCAAGCGCGAAGACCTGAATCATACCGGCGCGCACAAGGTGAATAACACCATCGGCCAGGCGCTTTTGGCCAAGAAAAGCGGCAAGCCCAGGGTCATCGCCGAGACCGGCGCCGGCCAGCACGGCGTCGCCACGGCCACCGTGGCCGCCCGGCTGGGGCTTGAGTGCGATGTCTACATGGGCGCCACCGATGTCGAGCGCCAGAAGCTCAACGTCTACCGCATGCGCCTGCTGGGCGCCCGGGTGATCCCGGTGGAGTCCGGCACCCGAACGCTCAAGGACGCCATGAACGAGGCGCTGCGCGACTGGGTGACCAACGTCGACGACACCTTCTACATCATCGGCACCGTGGCCGGCCCGCACCCTTACCCGCTGCTGGTGCGCGATTTCAACGCCGTGGTCGGCCGCGAGGCTCGCCGCCAGTCGCTTGAGCAGATCGGTCGGCTGCCCGATGCGCTGGTTGCCTGCGTGGGCGGCGGCTCCAACGCCCTGGGACTCTTCTACCCGTTCGTGGAAGACGAAGGGGTGGCCATGTACGGCGTGGAAGCCGGCGGCGACGGCGTCGCTACCGGCCGCCACGCGGCACCGCTGTCCTCCGGTGCGCCGCGCGGCGTGCTCCACGGCAACCGCACCTATCTGATGTCCGACGACGCCGGACAGGTGGCCGACACCCACTCGATTTCCGCCGGGCTCGACTACCCGGGCGTGGGCCCCGAGCACGCGCTGTGGAAAGACGTCGGCCGGGTCAACTACGTGGCCGCCAACGACGACGCCGTGCTCGAAGCGTTTCGCGAATTGACCCACATGGAAGGCATCATGCCGGCGCTGGAATCCGCCCACGCGCTGGCCCAGGCCAAGGTCATGGCGCCCACCATGCGGCCCGACCAGCATATTGTGGTCAACCTTTCCGGCCGCGGCGACAAGGACATCATGACGGTAGCCAAGCTCGACGGCATCGAATTTTAAGGGCCCGACTTCAAGAGATGACCATGAACCGTATCGACCAACGATTCAGCGAACTCAAGCAGCAGGGGCGCCGCGCGCTGATTCCGTTCATTACCGCCGGTGACCCCGCGCCACGCTATACCGTGGGCTTCATGCATGCGCTGGTGGAAGCCGGCGCCGACGTCATCGAGCTTGGCGTGCCGTTCTCCGACCCCATGGCCGACGGCCCGGTGATCCAGAAAGCCTGCGAACGGGCGCTGGCGGCCGGCACTCGGCTGGTTGACCTGCTGGACATGGTGGCCGAGTTCCGCCGCACCGACAGCGCTACGCCGGTGGTGCTCATGGGCTATCTCAACCCCATCGAACGCATCGGCTACGAGGCCTTTGCCCGCCGGGCGGCCGAGGTCGGAGTGGACGGCGTGCTCACCGTGGACATGCCGCCGGAAGAGGCCGATGAGCTGGCGCCGCTGTTGAAGGCCAACGGCGTGGCGGCGATTTTCCTGGTGGCGCCGACCACTTCCCGGCAGCGCGCCGCCGCGATCTGTGCCCAGGGCGACGGTTACCTGTACTACGTGTCGCTCAAGGGCGTGACCGGTTCGGCGACGCTCAACGCCGAAGACGTGGCCGAGCACCTGGCGCCGCTGCGCGAGCTGACCGATCTGCCGCTGTGCGTGGGCTTCGGCATCCGCGACGGGGCCACCGCCGCCGAGGTCGCGAGAGTCGCGGACGGCGTCATCGCCGGCAGCGCGCTGGTCAACCGGATTGCCGATAACGCGACCACGCCGGAGGCGGTTCCCGGCGCTCTGAAAGCCGTGCTCGGCGACATGCGCCGGGCCATGGACGCGGCGACGGCGCCGGACCTTGCCGATGCGCCGCGTTGACGCCACCTTTTATATTACGCGCGTGCTTCACGCCAACCTTCAGGCCTGGCCCCGCCGGGCATAAACGTATAACGGAAGCCTTTGTGATATGAGCTGGCTAGACAAAATTGTGCCCTCGATGGGGCGAATCCAGCGTAAAGACCGCCGTGCCAGCGTGCCCGACGGTCTTTGGCGCAAGTGCCCCAAGTGCGACGCCGTCCTGTATCTGCCCGAGCTTGAAAAGCTCCACAGCGTGTGTCCCAAGTGCGACCATCATCTGCGCCTCACCGCGCGCAAGCGGCTGGACTGGTTTCTGGACGAGGACGACCGTGAAGAGCTTGCCACCGAGGTGCAGCCGGTTGACCGGCTGAAGTTCCGCGACTCCAAGAAATACCGCGACCGCCTGAACGCGGCGCAGAAAACCACCGGCGAGAAAGACGCGCTGATCGCCATGCGCGGCCGGCTGGACGGTCTGCCGGTAGTCGCCGTGGCGTTTGAGTTCACTTTCATGGGCGGTTCCATGGGGGCCGTGGTCGGCGAGAAGTTTGCCCGCGCGGCGACGCTTGCCCGCGAAGAAGGCCTGCCGCTGATCTGCTTTGCCGCCTCCGGCGGGGCGCGGATGCAGGAGGCGCTGTTCTCGCTGATGCAGATGGCCAAGACCTCGGCGGCGCTCGAGCGCCTCAAAGAGGCCGGCGTGCCGTACATTTCGGTGCTCACCGATCCGGTCTTCGGCGGCGTCTCGGCCTCGCTTGCCATGCTGGGTGACCTGAACGTCGCCGAGCCCAACGCCCTGATCGGCTTTGCCGGCCCCCGGGTCATCGAGCAGACCGTGCGCGAAACCCTGCCCGAAGGCTTCCAGCGCAGCGAATTTTTGCTCGAGCACGGCGCGGTGGACATGATTGTACACCGTCACGACATGCGCACCCGGCTGGCCGGCATGCTGCGCAAGCTGACGCACCAGCCCGCCTCTCAGGCGCAGCCCGACGAAGGCGCGCCCGCGCCGGTAGCGCCGCCGGTGGGTAGCGAAGGTGACGAAGAAGTTCTCACCGACGAGGCGCCGGCCGACAGCGCCGCAGGCGCGACCGAGGCCAATGATGAGGCAGAGCGCGCGGATACGCGTCCGGCCGCAGAGCCCGAGGAGGCCGCCGCCGAGGGTCAAGCCGCCGACGCTTCGCGTCGCGAGGCGGACGGCGCGGCGCCTGACGCGGCCGAAACGCCTGACGACAGCGGCAACAGCGACGACAACGGCGATAAGCCCCGGGATGCCTGACGCCCTGCCGCCGTCGCCGTCCGCTCCGCTTGCCGAGTGGCTTGCCTGGTGGGAGCGGCTGCACCCCACCGGCATCGACATGGGGCTGGGGCGCGTAAGCGAAGTGGCCGCGCGCCTGGGACTGGTGAAGCGCGGCCGCTTGGCGGGGAGTTATCCGCCGCAGGTGATTACCGTTGCCGGCACCAACGGCAAGGGCTCGACCGCGGCCATACTGGCAAGCCTCGCGCACGGCCACGGTCGGCGAGTGGGGAGCTATACCTCGCCGCATCTGGTGCGCTATAACGAGCGCGTCATCATCGACGGCGAGCCGGCAAGCGACGCCCAGCTGGTAGCGGGCTTTGTCGAGGTGGAAAAGGCGCGCGCCGCCGCGCCCGAGATCAGCCTGACCTATTTTGAAGCCGGCACCCTCTGCGCCCTGTGGTGCCTTTTGCATGCCGGGCTTGACCTGCTGGTGCTGGAGGTGGGGCTCGGCGGCCGGCTGGACGCGGTGAACATCATCGATGCCGACGTCGCCGTGGTCACCACGATTGCCCGGGACCACGCCGGCTTTCTGGGAAACGACATCGCGCATATTGGCCGGGAGAAGGCCGGTATCTTTCGCCCCGGGCGCCCGGCGGTGCTGGGCAGCGACGCCCTGCCGGCAAGCGTCGAAGAGGTCGCCGCCGAGCAGCGAGCGCCGACATATGCACTGGGCAAGGCGTTTTCCCGCACGTCGATGGCCGCCGACGGCTGGGCGTTTCACCGCGACGCAGGGCCGTCGCTTGAGGCCCTGCCCGACCCTGGCCTGCCGCTGGACAACGCCGCCACCGCGCTACAGGCGCTGGCGCTTGTCGGCGTCGACCTTGACCCGGCCGCGGTCCGCCAGGCCCTGGAGCAGGTCAGCCTGCCCGGGCGTATGCAGTGGCACGGCCGGTGGTGCCTGGACGTGGGCCATAACCCCCACGCCGCCGCCTACGTCGCCGGCCGCCTGGCCGCGCGGGCAGCGCCGGGGCGGCGCTGGTGCCTTTTGGGCATGCTCGACGACAAGGACGCCGCCGGCGTGATTGCGGCGCTTGCGCCCGCCATCAGCGACTGGGTGTGCGTCGGCCTTGACGGCCCTCGGGGGCGTGATGCCCAGGCGCTGGCGGCGGACGTCGTGGGTGAGGGCGGGCGAGTGCGCCACTGCGCGGCGTCGCCCGAAGCCGGCGCCGACTGGCTCGACGAGCGGCTGACCGACGACGATATCGTGCTCGTTGCCGGCTCGTTTTTTACCGTAGGCGCGCTGCTGGCCACGCCACGTTTTGGCGGCAGCGCCTGAGCGCCGCGCGAGCGGCCCGGCAGGGCCGATCTGCTAGAGGACACACCTATGAAATACGGCAAGACCGAGCGTATCTGCGGCATTGTCATCCTGCTGGCGCTGGCGGCGATCATCGTGCCCTGGCTGATGAGCGAGCCGGCCCCCCGCGACGAGCCGCTCAAGCCCTCCTTCGACGTTGAAAAGCCTGTAGACGTGCCCCGCCACGAGGTGCCGGCGCCGCAAAAGCCGGACTCCATCGACGCTGACAAGGGCGACGAGGGCAGCGTCGCCAACGCCGTGCCGCTCGACAGCGCCACCGGGGAAGCGGACGACAAAACGCCGGAGGCCGGCGAAAAAGCCGTGGCCGAGCCGCCGACGCTAACCGCGGAAGAGCCCGGGGACGATGATGCTCCGGCGGCCGCGGACCGGGCCGAAAGCGGCGATGACAAAAGCGATCCCATTGCCGACATGATGCAGGGCAGCGACGCGCCCAAAGCGGCCGAGGGCGGCGAATGGGCGGTCCAAGTGGGCAGTTTCGGCCAGGCGGAAAACGCCAGCCGGCTGAAAAAAGAGCTCGAAGGGCAGGGCTTTCGCGTTTATACCCGCGCTCGGGACAATGACCTGACCACCGTGCTAGTGGGGCCCTACTCAAGCTCTGACGACGGCGAGCAGGCCCGCTCGCTGATCAAGGAGAAGGCCAACCAGCAGGGGCTGCTGGTCCGGGTGCGTGACTGAGCCGTGGCGCTGACCTGGATCGACGCGCTGTTTCTCGCCGTGCTGGCGTTATCCGTGCTTGCCGGCCTGGTTCGCGGGCTGGTGCGCGAAGCGCTGGGGCTGGCGGTCTGGGTGGCGGCGCTCGTGGCGGCGCGGGCGCTGGCAAAGCCCGTGGCCGAGCTGCTGGCCGGATGGATCGAAAGCTTTGATGCGCGCCTGGTGCTGGGATTTGTGCTGGTAGTGCTCGCCGTGATTCTGCTGGGCGGCATCGTCATCCGCCTGCTGCACGCGGCGATCGAGTGGGCGGGGATGGGCTTTCTCAACCGCCTGGCCGGGGCAGCCTTTGGCCTGGTGCGCGGCGCCGCCATACTGCTGGTGGCAACGATACTGCTGACGCTGACGCCGCTGGAGTCGCTAAACGCCTGGCAGGAAGCCGCGCTGCGCCCGACCTTTGAGCAGCTGCGCGGCTGGGCGCTCGGCCGGCTCGAGCAGTGGGACTTAACGCTGCCCCCGGCGCCGGACTCCCTCAGGGATATTCCGCTGCCGGATTTTCAACGGCGCGAGACGTCCTGACTCGCGCCGGCACGACACCAGCCCGGTCTGCGGCCAGGCGGCCGGTTGGGCGCTCACGAATTCCAATGGCTTACGCCTGCTCGGCAAGTCGCGACAAAACGAGGTAAACACATGTGCGGTATCGTCGGCCTCATGGCCACCCAGGCGGTCAATCAGGCCATTTATGACGCCCTGACGGTGCTCCAGCACCGGGGCCAGGACGCGGCCGGGATGATGACCTGGAGCGAAGGACGCTTTTTGCTGCGCAAGAGCAACGGGCTGGTGCGCGATGTCTTTCATACGCGTCACATGGCAAGGCTCAAGGGTACCCTGGGGATCGGTCACGTGCGCTACCCGACGGCAGGCTCGTCAAGCGAGGCGGAGTCCCAGCCGTTCTACGTCAACTCGCCCTACGGCATTGCCCTGGCGCACAACGGCAACCTGACCAACTCCGACCGGCTCAAGCAGGAGCTGTTTTCCACCGATCTGCGCCACATCAACACCAGCTCCGACTCCGAGGTGCTGCTCAACGTTTTCGCCCACGAGCTGGGCAAGCAGGGGCTGCACCTTGAAGCCGAAGACGTTTTCGACGCCGTGCGCCGGGTACACCGGCGCTGCAACGGCGGCTACGCCGCGGTGGCCATTATCAACGGCGTGGGCATGGTGGCGTTTCGCGACCCCAACGGCATTCGCCCGGTGGTGTTCGGCACGCGCACCGAGGATGGCAAACAGGAGGTCATGGTGGCCTCGGAGTCCGTGGCGCTGGACGTCGGCGGCTTCGCGCTCGAGCGCGATCTGGCGCCCGGCGAGGCGGTGTTCGTGGACATGGAGGGGCAGGTGCATACCCAGGTCTGCGCCGACCGGCCGCGGCTGCGCTCGTGCATTTTCGAGCACGTTTACCTGGCGCGTCCGGACTCGATTCTCGACGGCGCCTACGTCTACGGCACGCGCATGCACATGGGGCGCAAGCTCGGCGATCGGGTGCTGGAGGAATGGCCGGATCACGACATCGACGTGGTCATTCCCATCCCCGATACCTCGCGCACCTCGGCGCTGGAAATGGCCCAGCACCTGGGCGTGACCTACCGCGAAGGCTTCATGAAGAACCGCTACATCGGGCGCACCTTCATCATGCCGGGGCAGACCCAGCGGAAAAAATCCGTGCGCCAGAAGCTCAACGCTATCGACATCGAGTTCAGGGACAAGAACGTGCTGCTGGTGGACGATTCCATCGTGCGCGGCACCACCTGCCAGCAGATTATCCAGATGGCCCGGGACGCCGGCGCGCGCAACGTCTACTTTGCCTCGGCCGCACCGCCGGTGCGCTACCCCAACGTCTACGGCATCGACATGCCCGCGGCCAGCGAGCTGATCGCCCACGGCCGCACCGAGGCCGAAGTCGGCGAGCTGATCGGCGCCGATCGCATCATCTATCAGGATCTGGACGACTTGAAAGCCGCCTGTCGCGAGGTCAATCCGGCGCTTGACGAATTCGACTGCTCGGTATTTGACGGCAACTACGTGACCGGCGACATTGACGAGGCCTACCTGGACGCCCTGGAAGCCAGCCGCCACGACGCCGCCACGAGCGAAAGCGCCGGGGATCACGCGCTGGTCGGCATGCACAACCAGGACGACGATCTGGACGACTGACACGACTTTACCGGGAAGCCGATATGCACGATGATTCATACGCTACGCCGTGGTCGCGGGAAACGCTGGCCATCCGCGCCGGCCACGATCGCACCCTGGAGCAGGAGCACGCCGAGCCGATTTTCCCCACCTCGAGCTTTGTCTATCAAAGCGCGGCCGAGGCGGCGCGCAAGTTCAGCGGTGACGAGCCGGGCAACATCTACTCGCGCTTTACCAACCCTACGGTCAATACCTTTGAGCGTCGTCTGGCGGCCATGGAGGGCGGCGAGCGCTGCGTGGCGACAAGCTCGGGGATGGCGGCGATTCTGTGCACGGCGCTGGCGCTGTTGTCCGCCGGCGATGAAATCGTCGCCTCGCGCTCGCTGTTCGGCTCCACGGTAAGCCTTTTCGACAAGTACCTGGCCAGGTTCGGCATCGTCACCCGCTACGTCGAGCTTTCCGACCTGGACGCCTGGGAGGCGGCGATCACGCCGGCGACTCGGCTGCTGTTTGCCGAAACGCCGTCCAACCCGCTCTCCGAAATCGCCGATATCGCCGCGCTTGCGGCGATGGCCCACCGCCACGACGCCTGGCTTGCCATCGACAACTGCTTTCTGACGCCGGCGCTGCAGCGCCCGCTCGAGCTGGGCGCGGACCTGGTGATTCATTCCGCCACCAAGTATCTGGACGGTCAGGGCCGCGCCGTAGGCGGCGCGGTAGTCGGCGGCCACGACCTGCTGGAAGAAATATTCGGCGCGGTGCGCACCGCCGGCCCCTGCCTGAGCCCGTTCAACGCCTGGATCTTTACCAAGGGGCTGGAAACCCTGGGACTGAGGATGCGGGCCCACTGCGACAACGCTGTACGGCTGGCCGAGTGGCTGAATGCGCACCCGGCGGTGGAGCGCGTCTTCTACAGCGGCCTTGAAAGCCATCCCCAGCACGCCCTGGCCGCGCGCCAGCAGGCCGGTTTCGGCGCGGTGCTGGGCTTTGCCGTCAAGGGCGGGCAAAAGGGGGCCTGGCAGGTAATCGACGCCACCCGGCTGATGTCGATCACCGGCAATCTGGGCGACGTCAAATCCACGATCACGCACCCGGCAAGCACGACCCATGGGCGTCTGTCCGAGCCTCAGATGCAGGCCACGGGGATCACCCCGGGGCTGCTGCGGGTATCGGTGGGGCTCGAAAGCTACGCCGATATTCGTACGGACCTCGCCCGGGGGCTGGACGCGCTGGTAGGGGGGAGCGTCTAGAGGCGAGCGGGCGAGTCGGGTGGCAGCTGGCAGCGGGAGATAATAGAGATGTGGCGAAACACGCGCAGCGGCTGGGGTCGGGTGAGCATTGCGCTGCACTGGCTGAGCGCGCTGGCCATTGTCGGGCTCTTTGCCCTGGGCTGGTGGATGACCGATCTTGGCTACTACGACGCCTGGTATAACAAGGCGCCGTGGCTACACCGCTCGGCGGGCATGCTGCTGCTGCTGGCCACCCTCGGCCGGCTGGCCTGGCGCCTTTTCCAGCCTGCGCCCCGGGGAGAGGGCAGCCGTCTTGAAGCCGTCGCGGCAGGCCTCGGCCACTGGCTTTTGTATCTGGTACTGCTCGGCGTGCTGGTCAGCGGCTATTTGATCTCCACAGCCAAGGGCAGCGGCATCAGCGTGTTCGGCTGGTTTGAAGTGCCGGCCACCGTTTACGGGCTGGCCAATCAGGCAGACACCGCCGGAACCATTCACTGGTATGGCGCTCTTACGTTATTGGCGCTGGCGGCCGGTCATGGCCTGATATCGCTGAAGCACCACTGGGTGGACAAACGCCTGACGCTTGTGCGCATGCTCAGCGCCAAATACGCCAGGCGCCAATAAATACGGTATCCCTCAAGGAGAAAACAGGATGTTGACAGTCGACACGCTCAAGAAGACCGCCACGGCCGCGGCCGTGACCGCCGTGCTGCTGCCGTCGAGCCAGGCCCAGGCGGCTACCTACCAGGTGGATACCGAAGGCCAGCACGCCTTTGTCCAGTTCAAGATCAGCCATCTGGGCTATTCGTACCTGCTCGGCAACTTTGAAACGTTCAGCGGCGAATTCGACTACGATCCGGACAATCTCGACGACGCCTCGGTCGATTTCGAGGTGGAAGTGGCAAGCCTCAACACCAACCACGCCGAGCGCGACCGCCATATTCTCGGCGACGACTTTCTCGACGCCGATGCCTATCCCACGGCGACCTTCGAGTCTACCGGCTTTGCCCCCGACGGCGACGACGCCGGCGTAATCACCGGCGAGCTGACGCTGCACGGCCAAACGCAAACCATCGACATGCCGGTCACCCTGGTAGGCGAGGGCGAAGATCCCTGGGGCGGCTACCGCGCGGGTTTTGAGGGCTCCACTACGCTTGAGCTGGCCGAATTCGGCATCGATATGAGCGAGTTTCCCAAGCCCATGCGCGAGGTCGAGCTGTACGTCACCTTTGAAGGTGTTCGCCAGTAACTCCTCCGACGCCTGAAACGCCACCGCCTTGCCCGAGGCGGTGGCGTTTTACGTTGGGGCAGCGTTTTATCCGATACGTCTTTTATCACGCGGCAGATTTGTCACGGAACAGGTTTGTCAAGAAACGGCTTTATTACGGGAGAAGGGTGTGGCAGAAACGCAGCAGGCAAGGCCAGCGGCGCCGCTGGGCAAACAGCTGTGGCAGCAAACCTGGCCCATGGCCATCGGCGCTCTTTCGCTTTTGGGCTTTCAGCTGGTGGACAGCGCCTTTATCGCCCGGCTGGGCACCGCGCCGCTGGCCGCGCAGTCGTTCACTTTCCCGCTGTCGTTCTTGATCATCGGCGTCCAGGTGGGCATCGGCATTGCCATTGCCGCGCTCATTTCCCGGGCGCTGGGCGCCGGCGAGCGCGAGCGGGCCAGGCGGCTGAGTACCCTGGTGCTGATGGCCGGCAGCGCCATTATCGGCGTGCTGGCCGTGGCGCTGTGGCTGGGCCAGCGGCCCGTTTTCATCGCCCTGGGGGCGGACGACACCGCCCTTGCCTATATTGCCCGCTACTGGCCGGTGCAGCTGCTGGCGGGGTGGTTCGGGGCGCTGGCGTACTTTGCCTACAGCGTGTTTCGCGCTCACGGCAACACCCGGCTGCCCGGCAACATGATGGTTCTCACCAGCCTGGTCAACCTGGCGCTGGACCCGCTGCTGATTTTCGGTGCCGGCCCCTGGAGCGGATTGGGGCTGCCGGGAGCCGCTTTGGCCAGCGTCATCGCTTTCGCCGTCGGAGTGTTCATCACCGCCCGCCGGCTATTTCGCCAGCGCTGGCTGACGCGGCTGGGGCTGGGCGGCGAGACCCGGCGTTCGCTCAGGCCCTTTGTCGGTATCGCCGGCCCGGCCATGGTCAGCCAGCTGATGCCGCCGCTTTCCGCCATGCTGGCGGTGGCGGTCGTCGCTACGCTTGGCGACACCTTCGTCGCCGCCTGGGGGCTTGCCAGCCGTCTGGAGACGCTCTCGCTGATGGCCATACTGGCGCTGACCATGTCGCTGCCGCCCTGGCTCGGGCGCTGCTACGGCGCCGGCGACTGGGGCCAGATCCAGCGGCTGATGCGCCTGGCCTTGAAGGTGGCGGTGGCCTGGCAGCTGGCGCTGGGGCTCGGCATGGCGCTGGCCGCTCACTGGGTCGCGCTGGCGCTTGCCGGCCAGCCCGACGTGCAGCGCGAACTGGCGCTGCTGATCCGCTTTCTGCTGCCGAGCTACGCCGCGCTCGGGGTGTGCATGCTGGTGGTGTCGGCGGGGAATGCGCTGGGCTTTCCGCTGTGGTCGATGCTGATGTCCGGGGTGCGGCTGTTTGTCTGCTATCTGCCCTGTCTGTGGCTGGGGATGCAGCTCGGCGGCTGGATCGGGCTGGCGCTGGGGGCGGCACTGGGCAACGTGCTCGCCGGCCTGGCGGCATGGCAGCTGCTAAGGCGCATGTTGAGAGCATAGCCTTAACAGCTGCCACCCAGCCCGCAGGAGGCCGGTTTACCGGGCGACGGTATCCCACCCGGCCCCAGCATGCCTTCGATCTGTCTCGCCCGGCGCAGCCGGCCTCCTGCAAAAGCTTTTGTATCAAGCCGTTAGGGGAGGGTTAGATGTTACCGCTGCGGCGCTGCTGAAACGCGAAGTAGACAAACAGCGCCGCCATGGCCAGATAGCCGATGACGAAGTCCGGGGCGGCGCTGAACGCCATTTTGGAGGCGTGCATCAGCCCCACAAAGGAGAAGCCCGCGGCCAGCACGGCGAAGGCGGCGGCCCGGCGGAACTGGTGGTCGATAACCGACACCGCCATGGCGCCGAGAAAAATCGCCATGAACATCGACCCCTGGCCCATGGCCTCGATGGCGCCGGAAATGCCGCTGACCACGTCGCCGGCGTCGCGATTGAAGCGCGTCATCAGGTAGTTGGCAAAGTAGGGCAGCATGGCAAGGGCCACCGCCGGATAGTAGCGGGTGTCGTTGGACTGGAAGGCCGTGGCGATCATCGAGACCCCGACAAACACCAGGATCGGAGCTACCACCGAGACCGGAATGATCGCTGCCAGCGCGGCAATCAGGCCGAACATGGTAGCAAGTGCATACACCGCGCCGTTGAGCAGGCTGTAGCCGCGCCCGGCGCCCATCCATTTGGCGCCGACGGTGGCGATGTACACCGTGGTCGGGAAGACCCCGCCGAACAGCGCGCCGATCACGGTGCCGATCCCGTCCACGGCCTGGCACTCGCGCACGTCGTACTTGTCGCCGGCGGCCTCCATGGCCTCGACGTTGTTCATGGTTTCGATGGCGTTATAAAGCGTGATGGGCAGCACCACGGTGAGGACGCTCAGCATGCCGGTGGCCAGCAGCCCCAGGCCGTCAAACCAGGCAAGACTGGGCAGCAGCGGATAAAAGCCGATGTAGGTAAAGGCGTCGCTGAACTTGCCGTCGTCGGTGGCGCCGATCAGGTAGGCCAGAAGCGTGCCCAGTATGATCGCAAACAGCGAGGTGGGAATGCGCAAGGGCATGCTCACCCGGGCGACCAGCCCGACGATGATCAGCGCCAGCACCACCAGCCCCACCACCGGGACTTCCAGCGTCTTGAACAGCATTTCGCCGGCGATGAAGGTCAGCGCCACCCCGGCCACCGCGCCGAGCATGGCTGCCCGGGGCAAGTGATACTGCACCCAGCGGCCCACCAGGCTGATGGCCGCCTCGATAGCGCCGCTGATCAAGCACGCCGCCACGGCGACCTGCCAGGCAAGCTCGGCGTCGCCGGTGAGCTGCTTGGCCGGCAGCAGCACGCCGAACAGGAAGACAAACATCACCGGGGTAGAGATGCCGTAGGACAGCGCGGTGACGTCGGTGCGGTTTTCCCGCCGGGCAAGGCGCGCGGCGGTAAAGGCGTAGTAGAAGTTGCCGACCATCACCGCCACGGCGGCGCCGGGCAGCACCTGGCCATAGACGATGGAAGTGGGAAAACCCATGCCCAGCATGGAAATGGCGATGACCACGAAGTTGGCGATGTTGTTCTGAAACAGCGCAAAAAACGCGTCGGTGTCTTCTTTCTTGTACCAGGGATAGGAAAGGTGGGAGCCGGCAGCCGCCATGGTAAGCCTCTTGATAGCGCTTTGGATTGAGCGTCACGCGGCGGGTGCTGACTGATCGGTCAGGCGCTGCGTGAACGCGGGACGCCGCGCGGGCGCCCCAGGGCTCTGGCGGCGAAGCCGCGGATTGTACACGCTATTGGCGGCTTTTTCAGCAAGACGCCCGGCCGTGCGGGGCGGTCAGTCGTCGACCTTGACGCCGTTGACCACGGCAATGGCCCGGGTGATGTAGGGCAGGTTCTCCCGGGAGAAGCCGGCCACGTTGGCGCGCCCCGAGCGCACCATGTAGATGCCGAACTCGTCGCGCAGGCGGTCAACCTGATCCGGCGTGAGGCCGGTATAGGAGAACATGCCGCGCTGCTCGCCGACGCAGGCGTATTTTTCTGCCAGGCCGTAAGGATCGAGCGCCTTGACAAATTCCTGGCGCAGCGTGTTGACCCGGTCGCGCATCTCGGTGAGCTCATCGCGCCAGACGGCGGCAAGCTCAGGGTCGTGGAGGATTTCGCTGACAATGGCGCCGCCGTGGGCCGGCGGGTTGGAGTAGTTCTCCCGGGCAACAACGGCAAACTGCGAGCGGACGTTTTCCATCTGCTCGGCGTTCTTGGCCACGGCGATCAGACAGCCGGTACGCTCGTTGTAGATGCCGAAGTTCTTCGAGCAGGAGCTGGTGATGAGCACCTCGTCGAGCTGCTCGGCAAACAGGCGCACGCCGTAGGCGTCTTCGTCGAGCCCCTGGCCAAAGCCCTGGTAGGCAAAGTCGATCAGCGGCAGCAGGCGGCGCTCGCGCACCACCTCGAGCAGGGTTCGCCACTGCTCGGCGGAAAGGTCAAAGCCGGTGGGGTTGTGGCAGCAGGCGTGGAGCACCACGACGTCGCCTTCGGGAATCTTGTTGAAGGCGGCCAGCATGCCGTCGAAGTCTAGGCGGTTGTCGGCGTCCACGTAGGGATACTTGTGCAGGGCAATGCCCGCGGCGGTGAAGAGGCCGTGGTGGTTGGGCCAGGTCGGGTCGCTCACCCAGATGCCCCTGCCCGGCAGCTCGCCGGCGATGAAGTCCGCCGCCAGGCGCAGCGCGCCGGTGCCGCCGGGGGACTGGGTGGCGCTGGCGCGGCCGGCTTCCAGCACCGGGGAGTCGGCGCCCAGCACCAGCGGCAGCACGGCGTCGCCGTAGGCCGGCGAGCCGTGGGAGCCGATGTAGGTCTTGGTGGACTCATTCTTGAGCAGGCGAGCCTCGGCTTCCTTGACCGCTCGCATGACCGGCGTGTTGCCTTCGGCGTCGCGGTAGACGCCGACGCCCAGATCGACCTTTTGCGGGTTGGTGTCTTCCTTGAACGCTTGGATCAGCCCGAGAATGGCATCGCCGGGGACTCGCTCAATACGCTCGAACATGGATCAGGCTACCTCGTTGTCTGGCGGCTAGTATGTGAAGTGGCTTTGGCGTAGACAACGTCCGCAGGCGTCGCCGCTTACGCCAAAGCGCGAACCTCTGTGGACCCGTCATCATGCCATTCCAGCGCCGGGTCTGCCACTGCGGGCCCATCGCCGCGCCTTATATTCCTTTAAGGAATCAATTATTAATTATTTATTTCTTTTTGCGATTCTAGAAGTTCGCTATGGTGTCGCTGACTGCCTTATCTTCCACTGTTGACGCCCTGCAGCGCCCGGTCGTCAACGGCCTGCCATGACTGACCGAGGTGCCGTGTGGCTTTGCTAGAACGTATTTCCCGACAGCCGTCAGGCAGCGTCAGCCTGGTGGGCGCCGGCCCGGGCGATCCGGAGCTTCTGACGCTAAAGGCGTACAAGCGGCTGGTGAATGCCGATATCGTTCTCCATGATCGCCTGGTGAGCCAGGAAGTGCTGGCTCTTGTCCCCGCCGGGGCTCGCAAGCTCTACGTCGGCAAGGCGTGTTCCCACCACAGCGTGCCCCAGGAGAGCATCAACCAGGCGCTGGCCGAATGGGCATTGGAAGGACGCGCCGTGGTGCGGCTGAAAGGCGGCGATCCGTTTATCTTCGGCCGCGGCGGCGAGGAGCTGGAGGCGCTGGTAGCCCGGGGTATACCGGTCGAGGTGATTCCCGGCATTACCGCCGCTTCAGGCTGTGCCAGCTACGCCGGCATTCCGCTGACCCACCGCGATTATGCCCAGTCGGTGCGGCTGGTCACCGGGCACTTGCAAAGCGGCCGTTGCGAGCTTGATTGGACCTCGCTTGCCCGTCCGGGGCAAACTCTGGTGTTCTATATGGGCCTTGGCACTTTGGAAACCATCTGCGCGGCGCTGCGAGCTCACGGGCTTTCAGCAACGACGCCGCTGGCGCTGGTGTCCCAGGGCACCACCCGGGATCAAACGGTGCATGTCGGCCGCCTTGAGGCGCTGCCCGAGGGGTATCTGGCGGGTGTCGTCAAGTCGCCGACGCTGTTGATTATCGGCGAGGTGGTAGGGTTGAATCGCACGCTTGGCTGGTTTGATGCCGAAAGCGGGCGCGCCGGCGGTTTTCTCCCGGGGCAGGAATCGGCGCCGCTGTGCTCAGCGCCACTGCTGCCTTCCTTTGGGTAGCCAGGCGCGCCTCGGCGTGTATGCTGTTAAGGTAGGATACTTTCGGCACTGGCCGTTTATGGCGCCATCGTGTCAACCAGCCACGGTAACTCAACATTCAGCACGCTTTCTTGACCGCGTCAACGCGAAGGGGACTCCATCATGGCAGACGACAATCGCCCAGAAGATAACCGTCCGGAAGATAAAAGCACGAAAGACAAGCGTCCGGAAGGCAGTCAGCCGGAAAACAGCAAGCAGGAAGGCACCAAGCCGGAAAATGCCCGGGGCAGCAAGGGTGGCGGTAACGGTAACGGCGGTCGAGGCACGCCGCCCGGACGCGGCAGCACGCCCAAGCCGTCGGCGGGCGCGCTGATGAAGGACAACCGCGTCAAGGCGATTGCCGGTATTGCCGCCATTGCCGTGGTCTGGGCGATCATTGCCCAGTCCAGCGCCGGCTCCCGGGCGGACCGCATCGAAAATCTGGAAGAAAAGCTGGCCGATACCCAACAGGAAAACCGGCAGCTCAACGACGAGCTTTCCGAACAGCAAAAGGCCGAGCGCAATATTGCCGAGCTGGAAGAGCGCATTGACTCGCTGAAGCAGGAGCAGCAGCAGGCCGAGGCCACGCTTGCCGATACCCGCAGCGAGATCGAAAGCGTCGAGGCCACGCTGAAGGAGCAGCAAAGCGAGCGCGATGAGCAGCAGAAAAAGCTCGACTCCCTCAACCAGAAGGTCCGCGACAGCGAGCAGGAGCTTTCCGAGCTTAGCGAGCAGGAAGAGCAGATCAAATCCGCGCAGCAAGAGGCGGTAGCGGCGCGCGACGAAGCCGAAGAGGCGCGTCAAAAGGCCGAGGAAGCTCGCCAGAAAGCCGAAAAGGCCCGCCAGAAAGCCGAAGACGAGCGCCAGCAGGCCGTCGAGGAGCGCCAGCAGGCGGAAAAGCGTTTGCAAAGCCTGAATGACGACATCGACAGCGCCGAAAGCGAACTGGACGACGTGCGCCAGAAGGTCGCAAGTGCATCTCGGGAGCGTGACGAGCTGACCCAGAAGCGCGACGACATGCGTAAAGACGTCCAGGCCTTGCAGGACGAAGTGGACACCCTGGAAGAGAAGCGCAACAAGCGCACCGAGGAGCTTGAGGATACCCGCAGCCGCCTTCAAGAGCTGACCTCATCGCTTGCCAGCGGCAGCGACAAGCTGAACAGCGTCAACAGCGGCATCAGCGAGCGCCAGGGACAGCTGGAGAGCCTGCAAAAACAGCTGGACCAGTGGCGCGGCGACCTGGGCGCGCTGGAGCAGCGCCTGGCCGACAGCAGCGGCGAGCCCGGCGATCAGCAGAGCGCTGACAAGGCCGACAGGAAGGACAGCGACAAAAAAGGCGCCGATCAAAAAGGCGAGGGGAAAAAGAAGCAGTCAGAACAGTCCAAGAACGTAAGCTTTGAAGCGGCCGGCGGCGATGAGGGTGAAAACGCCGGCAAGGGCAAGAGCGACGGTAAAAAGGACAAGAGCGACAAGGAGGATAAGCAGGGCAAGGACGTCGAGCAGGACCAGGACGCCCAGAAGCAGGAGAAGCAGACGTCCGGCAACAGTCAGGATAAAAGCGACAAGCAGGGCCGGAGCGACAAGCAGGACAAGGAGAAGTCCGGCGACGGTCAGAACAAGAGCGACAACCAGGAAAAAAGCGCCTGAAGCCTTGCTGGCGGTCGTGAACTATCGGCCCTAGGCTAGTTGGCAACCGAGCCGAACGGGTATCTGTCAGCCACAGATACCCGTTTTTTTTATTGCCCGCGGGCACGGCCGGCTGATTTCATGACGCTTTCCGACGCTGACAGGAGTCCGGATGATAGAGGCAATACCCTTTGACGTGGCGCCAAGCACCCTGGCGTTTATCATTCTGGGGCTTACGCTTGGCGCCTTCATGTGGGGCCGTTTGCGTTACGACCTGGTGGCGCTGTGTGCGCTGCTGGCCTCGGTGGCGCTGGGACTGGTGCCCGCCGACGAGGCCTTTACCGGATTCGGCCACCCGGCGGTAATCACCGTCGCGGCGGTGCTGGTGCTCAGCCGTGGCTTTGAGCGCGCCGGCATCGTCAACCTGATTGCCGAACAGGTGCTGAAAGCCGGTAACCGGCTGATTGTGCAGCTGACGGTGCTGGTGGGCACGGTCGTGGTGCTTTCCGGGGTGATGAACAACGTCGGCGCGCTGGCGCTGCTGCTGCCCGTGGCGCTGCGGCTGGCCCGGGAGCACGACACCTCGCCGTCGCTTTTGCTGATGCCGCTGGCGTTCGGCTCGCTGCTGGGTGGGCTGACCACGCTGATCGGCACGCCGCCCAACATCATCATCGCCAGCTATAGGGGCAACCTCACCGGAGAAAACTTCGGCCTGTTCAGCTTCTCCCCGGTCGGCGTGGCGGTGGCGCTGGCCGGGCTTGGGTTCATCGTGCTGGTGGGCTGGCGGCTGACGCCCCGGCGCGCCGGAAAGGCCTCAAGCGCCGACATGTTCGATACCGCAAGCTATCTCGCCGAGCTCAAGGTCAGTGAAGACGCCAGGGCCAACGGCCTGACGCTGCAGCAGCTGCGCCAGGAAATCGACGAGGCGATTCCGGTGCTGGCCGTGGTGCGCGATGACAAGCGCCGCGCCGGCTACGCGTTCTACGGCACCCTCCAGCCCGGCGATATCCTGCTGCTGGAAGCAGCCCCCGAGGAGCTCAAGCTGCTGGAGGACAAGGTCGGGCTGAGCGTGGTCAGCGAGCCGGGCGAGGCAGGAGAAGACAGCGCCGAGGAAGAGAAAAGCTCGGCGTCGGGCAAGAAAGCGACCTCGCGCGGCGTGAATATCGAAGGCCTGCAGCTGGTCGAGGCCGTGGTGCGCAACGACTCGATGATGTCTCACCGCAGCGTGCGCCAGCTGCGCCTGCACCACCAGTTCGGATTGCACCTGGTGGCCGTGGCCCGGGACGGCACCCGGCTCAGGCAGCGCCTGCGCGATATTCGCTTTCAGGCCGGCGACGTGCTGCTGCTTCAGGGCAGCGAAAGGGAAATGAAGGAGAGCCTGGCGACGCTTGGCTGCCTGCCGCTGGCCAACCGCGAGCTGACGTTCGGCCAGCCGCGCAAGATGGCGCTTTCGCTGGGCGTATTTGCCCTGGCCATTGGGGTGATGCTGCTGGACCTCGCGCCGGCAGCGGTAGCGCTTTCGGGCGCGGCGGTGGTTACCCTGCTGGCAGGGGTACTGCCGCTGCGCGACGGCTACCAGGCCCTCGACGGCCCGGTGATCGTGCTGCTGGGGGCGATGCTGCCGGTGGGCAAGGCGCTGGATAGCAGCGGCGGCGCCGAGCTGATCGCCGATGCCCTGTTACAGATCGGCAGCCAGTGGCCGGCGGTGGTGACCCTGACGGGGCTGTTCGTGGTGTCGATGCTGCTTTCCAACGTGGTCAACAACGCTGCGGCGGCGCTGTTGATGGCGCCCATCGGGGCAAGTCTGGCCAACGGCCTGGACGCTTCGCTGGACCCGTTTTTGATGGTCGTGGCGGTGAGCGCGTCCTGCGCCTTTCTGACGCCCATCGGACACCAGTCCAATACGCTGGTGCTGGGGCCGGGGGGGTATCGCTTCGGCGACTACTGGAAGCTGGGGCTGCCGCTTTCGCTTGTGGTGATGGCGGTGGCCATTCCCGTGATTTTATGGCGCTGGCCGCTGTAGGATTGGGGCAAGCAGCGCTCGATCAACAACATCGTCCCACAAAGGAGAAACGTCATGGCGTCGTATATGCTTGCCGTGGATCAGGGCACCACCAGCACCCGGGCGATGCTGTTCGACCGCGACGGTCGGGTGGCCGGCATGGCTCAGCAGGCGTTTACCCAGCACTATCCTCAGGACGGCTGGATCGAGCACGACCCCGAGGAAATCTGGGAGGGGGTGCTTGCCACCTGCCGCGAGGTGCTGGAAACGCTGCCCGCAAGCAGCGCGCTCCTTGAGCAGGTGCCGGGGCTGGGCATTACCAACCAGCGCGAGACCGCGCTTTTGTGGGACCGAACCACCGGCGAGCCGCTGTACAACGCCATCGTGTGGCAGGACCGGCGTACCGCCGAGCACTGTCAGAGCCTGCGCGACGCCGGCCACAACGAGACCGTCCAGGCGCGCACCGGGCTTTTGATCGACCCGTATTTCTCCGCCACCAAGCTTGCCTGGCTTCTGGACAACGTCGACGGTGCCCGCGAGCGTGCCGAGCGCGGCGAGCTGGCCTTCGGCACCGTGGATACCTTCCTTGTCTGGCGGCTGACCGGCGGGCGTCGCCACGTCACCGACGCCACCAACGCCTCGCGCACTGCGCTTTTCAATATCCATGACCAGCAGTGGGACGACGCGCTGCTGGCGCTGTTTGACATTCCCGCCGGCCTGCTTCCCGAGGTGCTGGACTCAAGCGACGATTTCGGCACCGTGGACCCACGCTGGTTTGGCCGCGAGCTGCCCATTGCCGGCGTGGCCGGGGATCAGCAGGCTGCGCTGATCGGCCAGGCTTGCTTCAGTCCGGGCATGGCCAAGAGCACCTACGGCACCGGCTGTTTCATGGTGGTCAACACCGGCGAGGAGCCGGCGCGCTCGCGCAACCGCTTGCTGACCACCGTGGCCTACCGCCTGAACGGCGTGCCCACCTTTGCCATGGAGGGCAGCATCTTCGTTGCCGGCGCCACCATGCAGTGGCTGCGCGACGGGCTCAGGCTGTTTGAGGACGCCGCCGAGACCGAAGCGCTCGCCCGGCGAACCCGCCGCGGCCACAGCGTCTACCTGGTGCCGGCGTTTACCGGGCTGGGCGCGCCGTACTGGGACCCCAAGGCGCGCGGGGCGATTTTCGGCCTGACCCGGGATACCGGTATTGCCGAGATCGTCACCGCCGGGCTGCAGGCGGTGTGCTACCAGACCCGAGATCTGCAGCGCTGCATGCACGACGACATGCGGGCGCCGCCCGGCACGCTGCGGGTGGACGGCGGCATGGTCAGCAACAGCTGGGTCATGCAGTTTCTCGCCGACATGCTGGGCGTGCAGGTGGATCGCCCCGAAGTATTGGAAACCACCGCGCTGGGCGCGGCCTTTCTCGCCGGGCTCAGGCTTGGCTGGTACCAGAGCCTGGAGGAGGTCAGCGAGCTTTGGCGCTGCGAGACAAGCTTTGCGCCGACCATGGCGCAAGAGCAGCGCGAGACGCTCTATCAGGGCTGGCTGGACGCCGTGGCGCGGGTGCGCTCGTCCTGACGCCCGAGCGGCGCGTTTGCCGCGCCGGGGCAGGCGCCACAAAAAAGCCCCGGCGCCAGGGCCGAGGCTGAGAAGAGCCGGTATTGTTGGGGACGGCACGTGCCGGGTCAGGCGGAGGGCGCCTGGCCGGCATGGTAGATCACCTTGTCCTTGTCGCTTGCCAGCTCGTCAAAGGCGAAGTCGTCCACGGTGAGAAGCTCGAGCACTTCGGCCTCAAAGCCGCGCATGAACTGCGCGTCCTCGGCGCTGATCAGGCCTTTTTCTAGGCCGGCTTCCACCCGCTGCTCGGGGTGCAGCGCGGTCTCGGGCAGCTCGCCCTTGGCGTAGGCCTTGTTGAGCGTGCGGTAAAGCGCCTCGGCGCGGTCGTAGTCAGCCAGCAGGGCGTTGTAGGCTGCCAGCGGATTGGGCTGATCGCCGTCGTCCTGGTCCCAGGTGTTTTCCAGCAGGTGCGTGCGCAGCGCCGAGTGGGTCGACACGCGCTTGGCGATATCCCGCGCCAGGTCGTCCTGGGGCTTGCTGAAGCGCCGGCCGGCGGGCATGGCCAGAAGCTTCAGGGCCTTGCCCAGCGACCGGTTGGGCAGGTTATCGAAAAACTCCATGAACGCCTGCTCGGCGCGCTGGAGCAAAAAGCGGCAGCTGTAATGCAAAAGCGCCTCTTCGCCCTCGACCTTGCTCCCGGCTTCCCAGTGCTTGAGCACCATCGAGGCCAGATAGAGGTTGGAGAGCACGTCGCCCAGCCGCGCGGAGATCATTTCGCGCTTTTTCAGCGCCGAGCCCAGACTCGCCATGGCGGCGTCGGCGCAGAGGCCGAAACCGGCGGCAAGGCGTGAGATATCCTGAGCGTATTCACGGGCGGGGCCGGTGAAGGGGACGGCGGGCTTGCCAAGCCCGAGCCCCAGGGTGAACGCTCGGGCGGCGTTGCCGAACACCAGCCCGGCATGGCCGAAAAACGCGCTGTCGAAGGCGCGGGCGTCGCCGGCTTCCTTCGCCGCCAGCTCGTCGAGCACGTAAGGGTGGCAGCGGATGACCCCCTGACCGAAGATCATCAGGTTGCGAGTCATGATATTGGCGCCTTCCACGGTGATGGCCACCGGGTTGGCGCTATAGCCGATGCCCAGATAGTTGCGCGGCCCCAGGGTGACCGCCTTGCCGCCGTGAACGTCCATGGCGTCGCCGAGCAGCGCGCGCTGGAATTCGGTGAGCTGGCTTTTCAGGATCGCCGAGGGCACCGCGGGCTTTTCGCCGTGGTCGATAAGGTTGGCCGTCTGATACACCGCGGCCTTGGCGATGTAGGTCATGGAGGCCATGCGCGCCAGCGGCTCCTGGACTCCTTCCATTTCCGCTACCGGGACGTTGAACTGGCGGCGGATACGGGTAAAGCCGCCGCTCCAGCCCAGGGCGTAGCGCGCCGTGCCCGCTGCCCCCGAGGGCAGGGTGACGCAGCGGCCGATGGCCAGGCACTCCACCAGCATGCGCCAGCCTTCACCGATCATCGCCTCGCCGCCGATAATGGTGGAGAGCGGCACGAAGACGTCCCGGCCCTTGATCGGGCCGTTCAAGAACGGGCTGCCGATGGGCACGTGGCGCCGGCCGATTTCCATGCCCTCGGTTTCCCGAGGGATCAGCGCAAGCGTAATGCCGCGGTCTTCTTCGTCGCCCAAAAGGCCGTCCGGGTCGAACAGGCGGAAGGCGAGGCCAACGACGGTGGCGATGGGGGCGAGCGTAATCCAGCGCTTTTCGAAGTTCAGCCGCACGCCCAGCACGTCTTCGCCGTCAACGGTCTGCCGGCAGACGATGCCGGTGTCCGGCAGCGAGGTGGCGTCCGAGCCCGCCCGGGGACCGGTGAGGCCAAAGCAGGGGATTTCCCGGCCGTCGGCAAGCCTGGGCAGGTAATGGTTTTTCTGCGCTTCGGTGCCGTATTTCAGCAGCAGCTCGCCCGGCCCCAGGGAGTTGGGCACGCCCACGGTCACCATCAGGGTTTCGTTGACGGCGAGCTTTTGCAGCACCATGGACTGAGCCTTGGCGGAAAAGCCCAGCCCGCCGTAGGACTCGGGAATGATCATCCCGAAAAAGCCTTCCTTTTTCAGATAGTCCCAGAGTTCACGAGGCAGGTCGGCGCGCTCCCGGGTGATGTCCCAGGCGTTGCACATGCCGGCGGCTTTGCCGCATTGCACGTCGAGAAAGGCCTGCTCGGCCTCGGTCAGGCCGTTGTCGGCGTAGCCGAGCAGCGACTCCCACCGGGGGCGGCCGGTGAAAAGCTCGCCGTCCCAGGACAGGGTGCCGGATTCCAGCGCCGTGCGCTCGGTGTCGGATACCCTGGGCGCCACCTTTTGGAACAGGGCAAACAGCCGCGGCGTCAGCCACAGCCGGCGCAGCGCCGGCAGGCCGGCCACGGCAATGGCCGCCGCGACGATCAATAGCAGCACGCCGATCACCGGCGCGCCCAGACCAAGGCCCAGCAGGCCGGGGATGCCGGTGGCCAGCAGCGCCGCTCCGGCGCCGGCTTCGCGGCGCATCGCCACCAGCAGGCCGGCCACGGCCAGCACGATCAACAGCAGGGTGAGCATGGTTGTTCTCCTGACGGCGCCCGGGCAAGACGCCAGTCTCAATGGTTTCTATCGGGCTTGATGGCGGATTCAAACAGTCGTTTGGATGCCTGTTTGGATAGTGGCAGACTCTGCACCGCCGGCGCAACCCTCATCCTTGTCCGGCTATCCATCCGGGGCCCGTTCAATGTATCGCTGAAACCCTTGGCGCACAAAAAAGCGCTGCGGGCGAGCCGCAGCGCTTGTTCATCGTTGGCGGTGTCCCCGCCGGCGTTTGCCGCCGGTTCGGCGTCGCCTCGGGCAGGGGCGTCAAGCAGAGGGCGTCGCCCTGGCCTTTTCCGCTTCGTCGGCGGTGGACTGCCCCGCCACGTAGTAGGGCACTTCGCTGCGGGGCAGCGGCTCGCGGTCGCGAACCCGGTCGGCGATTTTTTCCGCCAGCATGATCGTCGGCGCGTTGAGATTGCCGGTGGGGATCACCGGGAACAGCGAGGCGTCCACCACGCGCAGGCCGTCAACGCCGTGCACCCGGCCCTGGCCGTCGGTTACCGCCAGCTCATCCTCGCCCATGCGGCAGGTGCCGCAGGGGTGGTAGGCGGTTTCGGCGTTATCGCGGATGAAGGCATCCAGCTCGGCGTCGCTCTGGGCTTCCGCCCCGGGCGCGACCTCCCGGCCGCGGTAGGCGTCGAACGCCGGCTGGCCGATGATCTCCCGGGTCAGGCGGATGCCGTCGCGAAACTCCTGCCAGTCCTTTTCCGTGGCCATGTAGTTGAACAGAATGCTGGGCGCGGCGCCGGGGTCTGTTGACGTCAGCTGCACCCGGCCGCGGCTTTCCGAGCGCATGGAGCCCACGTGGGCCTGGAAGCCGTGAGCCTGCACCGCGCTCTTGCCGTTGTAGCTGATGGCAATGGGCAGGAAATGATACTGCAGGTTGGGCCAGGCCTCGTCTTCGCTGGTGCGAATGAAGGCGCAGGCCTCGAACTGGTTGCTCGCGCCGATGCCGGTGCCGGCAAACAGCCACTGGGCGCCGATCTTGGGCTGGTTGTACCACTTGAGCGCCGGGTAGAGCGAAATAGGCTTTTTGCACTCGTACTGCAGATACATTTCCAGATGGTCCTGGAGGTTTTCGCCCACGCCGGGAAGGGCGTGTACCGGGGCTATGCCGAAGCGTCCGAGAAGCGCCGGATCGCCCACGCCCGAGCGCTGGAGAATCTGCGGCGAGGCGATGGCCCCGGCGCACAGCAGCACCTCGCGGCGGGCGCGCACCCGCTGCGGCTTGCCCTTGCGCGCGTAGCGCACGCCCACGGCGCGTTTGCCGTCAAACTCGATGACGTCGGTCAGCGCGTGGGTTTCCACGGTGAGGTTGTCGCGCTGTTTGGCGGTATCCAGATACCCCCGGGCGGTAGAGGCGCGCCGCCCCCGGGGCGTGACGAAGCGGTCCATGGGACCAAAGCCTTCCTGGCGGTAGCCGTTGACGTCGTCGGTCTCGGCGTAGCCGGCCTGTACGCCGGCGTCGATAAAGGTGCGGTAAAGCGGGTTGTTGCCCGGTTTGGGCGTGGCCACGTCGATGGGACCGTCGCCGCCGTGGTAGTCGTTGGCGCCGATATCCCGCCGCTCGGCCTTTTTGAAGTAGGGCAAACAGCTCAGGTAGTCCCAGTCTTCGAGCCCTTGGCGCTTGGCCCAGCCGTCGTAGTCCAGGGCGTTGCCGCGGATGTAGCACATGCCGTTGATCAGCGAGGAGCCGCCGAGCCCCTTGCCGCGCCCGCACTCCATGCGCCGGCCGCCCATGTGTGGCTCGGGATCGGTATGAAAGGCCCAGTTGTTGCGCGTGCCCTGCAGCGGGTAGGCAAGCGCGGCGGGCATCTGGGTGCGAAAGTCCAGCCGGTAGTCGGGGCCGCCGGCTTCAAGCAGCAGCACGGTGACGTCGCTGTCTTCGGTCAGCCGCGCGGCGAGCACGTTGCCCGCCGAGCCGGCGCCGATGATGACGTAGTCGAATTCGCGTGTTGGGGACATGGCAATCTCCTCAAGGCCTGTTAGAACGCCGACTCAAAGGGGCCCATCTCGACCTGGACCGACTTGGTCTGGGTATAGTGGCCCAGGGTCTCGAGGCCGTTTTCCCGGCCGATGCCGGAGCGCTTGTAGCCGCCCACGGGCATTTCGGCAGGGGAGTCGCCCCAGGTGTTGATCCAGCAGATGCCGGCTTCCAGCTGATGGATGACGCGGTGGGCGCGGTTGAGGCTCTCGCTGAACACCCCGGCGGCCAGGCCGTAGTCGGTGTCGTTGGCTCGACGAACGGCTTCGTCTTCGTCGTCAAAGGCGAGCAGCGACATCACCGGGCCGAAGATTTCCTCGCGCACGATGCGCATGTCGTCGCGGCAGTCGGTGAATATGGTGGGGGCAGCCCAGGCGCCGCGGGCAAAGGTCCCCCGGGTAAAGGCCGCGTCGTCGCCGGTCAGCACGCGGGCGCCTTCTTCCCGGCCCAGGGCGATGTAGGAAAGCACTTTCCGCTGATGCTCAAAGCTCACCAGCGGGCCGAAGTTGACGTCGGGATCCAGCGGGTCGCCGGCGCGGATGCGCGCCACGCGCTCAAGCAGCTTGTCTTCGAACGCGTCTTTCACCGAGCGCTCGACGAACACCCGAGTGCCGTTGGTGCACACCTGGCCGCTGGAGTAGAAGTTGGCCATCATCGCGGCGTCGGCGGCGCGCTCCAGGTCGGCGTCGGCAAATACCAGCAGGGGTGACTTGCCGCCAAGCTCCATGGTGACGTCCTTCAGCGTGGAGCCGCCGGCGGCGGCCATGACCTGGCGGCCGGTGCCGGCTTCGCCGGTGAAAGTGATCTTGGCGATGTGCGGGTGACCGGTAAGCATCCGGCCCACGCGGCCGTCGCCTTGCACCACGTTGAACACGCCGTCGGGCAGCCCGGCGGTGGTGAGAATCTCGGCCAGCTTCATGGCGGTCAGCGGGGTCACTTCGCTGGGCTTGAACACCACCGCGTTGCCCGCGGCCAGTGCCGGGGCGGCCTTCCAGCAGGCGATCTGCAGCGGATAGTTCCAGGCGCCGATGGCGCCGATCACGCCCAGCGGTTCGCGGCGGGTATAGATAAAGGAGCTTTCGCGCAGCGGAATCTGGCTGCCTTCCAGCGCGGGCGCCAGGCCGGCGTAATATTCCAGGGCATCGGCGCCGGTCTGAACGTCCACCTCGGTGGTTTCGCTCAGCGGCCTGCCGGTGTTGCGGGTTTCCAGCTCGGCCAGGGCGTCGTTTTGCTCGCGCAGCATGGCGGCGGCGCGGTTGAGCACTCGGCCGCGCTCCATGCCGGTCATGGCAGCCCAGGTTTTCTGGCCCTGAACGGCGCTGGCGACCGCTGTGTCCACGTCGTCCTCGCTTGCCTGGCCGACGCTTGCCAGCCGGCTGGCGTCGAAGGGGTTGGTCACGTCAAAGGTGTCGCCCGAGGTGGCGGCGACGGTGCGGCCGTTGATATAGAGCGGCTGAATATCATGAACCATAAGTCTCTCCTGTGGCGGCGGACGGGGAAGTCGCTGCGTCGCCGTGTTGGGCCAACAGCTGGTCAAGGCAGGCAAAGGCCAGGCGCCGAGCGCCTTCGGCGTCGAGCCCTTCGGGGGTGAGCGCGCCGCGCAGCCAGAGGCCGTCGATCATTGCCGCCAGGCCGCGAGCGGCGTCCCGCGCTTCGGCCCGGGGCATTACCCGGGAGAAATGAAAGCACAGGTTGGCGTACAGTCGGCGATCGTTGACGTTTTGCAGCCGCGCCAGATCGGGCTTGTGCATGCTGCTCGTCCAGAACGCCAGCCAGGTCTTGGCGGCAGGGCCGGTGACCTGGGTGCGGTCGAAGTTGCCCTCGATCACCGCGCCGAGGCAGGCCCGGGGGGAGCTGTCGTCAAGCTCGCGCCGGTGCTCGCCCACGGCGTTGCCCAGATCGGTGAGGATCTGGCGCATGGTGGCTTCCAGAAGGCCGTCCTTGCCGCCGAAATAGTGGCTGATGATGCCCGCGGATACCCCCGCTCGGCGGGCGATGCGCAGGATGGTGGCGTCGGCGAGCCCCACTTCGTCAATGGCGCTCATGGTGGCGCTGATCAGCTGCCGGCGGCGTAGCGGCTCGATACCTACCTTGGGCACGGCGTTCTCTCCCGAAACTGGTTGAACAGGACACGCTAAAACGGCCGATTATGCCATCGCCGAGCGGCGCTGGGGCGCCATGGCCTGGTGCCTTGCCCTTGAAACCCGCCTGAAGGCGTGATTACCTGTGCAGCGTGACATTTTTTTATTGAACGTTCAATCAATAATGTATCCGGAGGAATACCATGAGCTTCTCTGCCCCCTCATCCTTGCGCTGGGTCGCCGCCCTGACGCTCGCCGCCGGCGTGCCGACAACGGCGCTGGCTCAGCAGTGCGACACCGTGCGCTTTGCCGAAGTCGGCTGGACCGACATTACCGCCACCACCGCGCTTACCACCGAAGTGCTGGAAGGGCTGGGCTATGACACCCGGGTGGATACCGTGTCCGTGCCGATTGCCTACTCGGGCATGAAGAACAACGACTTCGACGTGTTTTTGGGCAACTGGATGCCGACCATGGCCACCATCAGCGACCGCTACGTCGACGGCGGCAGCGTCGAGCGGCTGGAGGCCAACCTTGAAGGCGCCAAGTACACCCTGGCCGTGCCCCAGTACGTGCATGACGCCGGCGTGACGTCGGTAACCGACCTGGCCGACCATTCGGACAAGTTCGACTCCCGCATCCACGGCATCGAGGCCGGCAACGACGGCAACCAGATGATCCAGGACATGATCGACGATGGCGCCTACGGCCTGGACGGCTGGCAGCTGGTGGACTCCAGCGAAGCGGGCATGCTTTCCGAGCTCAAGGCGCGCACGCCCAAGGAAAAGTGGATGGTGTTTCTGGGCTGGGAGCCGCACCCGATGAACTCCAACTTCGACATGGCCTACCTGTCCGGCGCCGATGACTATTTCGGCCCTGACTTCGGCGGCGCCACGGTGTACACCAACGCTCGCGCCGGCTACGTGGACGAGTGTCCCAACGTTGGTACGCTGCTGGATAACCTTGAGTTCACCCTGGAAATGGAAAACCGGCTGATGGCCAGCATCATGGACGAGGGCGAAAATCCCCGGGACGCTGCCCATGCCTACCTGAAGGCCAACGACGAGGTGCTCGACGACTGGCTTGACGGCGTGACCACCGTGGACGGCGAACCGGGCGCGCCTGCCGTACGCGCCGCGCTGGACTTGCCCGGCGAATAAGCCACCGGCGGCAAAGGCAGGAAAAAAGGCTTGCCTTTGCCGTTATCTGCGGGCATAATGCTGCCCCGCTGATGGCGAAAAGGCTACGTAGCTCAGTTGGTTAGAGCACATCACTCATAATGATGGGGTCCCCTGTTCGAATCAGGGCGTAGCCACCACGGCGAACAAGCGCAGGCGCCAGCCTGCGGCGATGGTGGCCCCTCAGGTCCTCCCGCAACGCCAAACTGCAAACCCCGCCAGGCCCGGAAGGGAGCAACGGTAGTGGTGGACGCGTGTGCCGGGATGCGGCTTTTGGGGCCGCCTCCAACTTGTTGTTTTTAAAGGGTTTTTCCTTCGGCTGACCTCCCAGTGGGACAAATTGGGGGGACAAACTCGTGGGAAATTCTTCTAAAACGCCTGCCTACCTTATCCGCTCGCGCCATGGCATCTGGTACTTTCGCATCGTCGTACCTACCTATGCTCAGCAGCGTATCGGCAAGAAGGTCATCAAGCGATCCTTGCGGACACGCTCAAAGCGTGAAGCTATCCTGAAGGCCTCCAGCTTGCTGATAGAAGCGTCCGAACTGATCGGTCGTGCTCTCCCTGATGCCCAGCTCAACGGCTCTAGCCCCCTCGCGAGCCTGCCCGAGAGCCATCTGGCATCGTCCCAGAATATCGTTATTCCTCATGCTCCAGCGAAACGCCTTTCCGAGGTTCTAGAAGGTTACAGGCAGCAACAAAGGCTCGAAGGTGTCTCATTGAAGACGCTGGATGATAAACAAGCCGTCGTTGACCTACTCATTCGTATCGTTGGTGACCTTCCTATCACTGACTACACCATTGAGACTGTCAAGCAGTTCAGAGATACGGTTCTGCAGCTCCCTCCGCTTGCAACGCGAACACTGACACAAAAGCCCCACCTGACGCTTGATATGCTTATCGAGACGGCTGACAAGACGATCTCGATAACGACTTATAACAATTATGTTAAGAACCTTGTGACCGTCTTCGAGCATGCTGTCGCCATGGAGTTGATCACCAGAAATCCATTTTCAGGGATGAAGATCAAGCTCAAGCGTAAAGTGAATAGTTATCGAGATGAGTTCACTGAAGAGGAAATTGGAAGAATTTTCTTTGAAGTCAAACAGCAAGAGGGGTGGAAGTATTGGATTCCTCACCTTGGCTACTATGGTGCATTTCGCCTCAATGAGATATGCCAGCTTTACAAAGAAGATGTGAAGATCATTGATGGCATTGCCTGTATTCATGTCCGAGAGAGAAAACCAGACCAGAGACTAAAGAATCATTCAGCTGAACGCGTGATACCGATTCATCACGACCTTTTAAAGATGGGGTTTGTCGAGTATGTATCTTCTTTGCCGGATCAGTCCCGTGTTTTTAATCTGAGGTGGAGCGAAAAGCATGGGTACTCTGCGACTCCCTCTAAGTGGTTTGGTCGTCTGCGGGATAAGCTTGGTATAGAACAAAGAGGAAGGGGTAAGAAGGATTTTCATAGTTTTCGTCATACGATAGCTAATGAACTGAAGCAAAAAGGAGTTTCAGAGAATCAAATTGGTGGGGTGTTAGGGCATACCACTGGCGGAATTACAAATACGCGATATGGAAAAGAATACGAGCCTGATGTTCTAAAGTCGGCGATAGGGTTGATAAGAAGTATTGATTGATATTCCAGTCACTGTTTTTTAGGGTGATGAGGTGTGAGTGAGTATTTGCTTTTGTTGTATGCTGATGTGTAATGAATGGTCTGGTAATAATTTTATAATTTTTAGCGGGATGGGAGTGTTGTCGTCGGCATAGTAGAAAAATTCTGATGTGGAATTTTTTTGTTTTTGTATGAGTCGAGTGTTGAAGGCGCAGGGCTAGCATGGTTTTAAAGAATTTTTGTTAACCCGGTTGACAGTATTGGGATTTTGGTTAGTCTGGTTGTATTCGCGTTAAACGTGACGTTGGCGCTCATCACGCGTTGTGTAATTTTCGATATTCGTGATCGCAGTCTCTTTTATGGAGACGGTTGGTTCAAGGGTGCACGCTGCTATTTCGCAAGTGAGTGAATGGCGTTTACATTTTATCTTCATATATATTCTGCATCCTTTTTGCACTTTATTAAGTCAATCGGGAGAAAGGTTCTTTATGGTATGTGATGGAATACACACTAGCTGATGGAGATTTCATATCATAGGCCTCATATATATTGCCCACTGATCTTGCGCTGGGGGTTAGAAGTGCGTGTGTAAGAGACAATGTTAAGTGGCTCTCAATAATCGGTATGGTGAATATTTGATGAATTGATGGCTCATGTCATGCGATCTCTTTTTTGGGGCGTTGGTTACACGGTTTCTTTTAATGAAATGTAGTTGAGAAAGGTGCCGAAATGCGCTGTGCGTATGAGGCACTTGCGAATCACTTCGTGATTCGCTCCATTATCGTCGTTGTGATTCCTCATAAAATAATGACTTCCTTCGGGATAAGAGCGGAAATACACAGACCTTCCGTATTTCCTCCGTACATCTTAGTTGTTGTCCATCTGGATGAATGTCTTGGAGTTCAACTGAGATATTGAGAAATAAGTGCCGAAATGCGCTTTGCGTATGAGGCACCTGCGAATCACGAAGTGATGAGCTCCATTATCGTCGTTGTGCTTCCTCATACAACGATGACTCCCTTCGGGAGAAGAACGGAAATGCACAGCCCTTCCGTTCTTTCTTTCTTTAAATCACTTATGAGGCATACGTCTTTTGTTAATTGGTAGCCAGTTGTTTGGTGTATGTCTGCCTGTGATATGCGAATTTATATGTGGGTTTTGCTACGTGTCTCTGTCGTTACCGAGAACTCTCATAATATCTATCTCTTTAAGAGAAATATGAGGGTTATAGTGGCGCGTGGGGATGAGGGTTACGATATCGGATTTTGATGTATAAGGTGACGTTGATGTTTTTTCATAATTTAATAAAAAGAGGTAAAGATGAAAGTGTACTATGATAGTTCCTTGACTGGTTCAGGAAAGACCCATTCAGCTATTGATTACTATGTTAAGAGTGAAAGAAAGGTTTTGGCGGTGGTGCCGTCTATAGATCTAGCAAGGGAATACGAAAAGAAGGCATATGAGTTGGCTAAGGATAAATGTAATTCTTTTTTCTGTAAGGTGATTACCTCAGAAGATAAAAAAACAGGAAAGGGTAAAGGTAAGCCAGTAAAGCAGATGGTGCAAGACGCGATTGATGGTGCGAATAAAAAAGAAGTTCCTGTTTTTTTGGTTATAACGCATATAACATTTAAAGGTTTGATGCTAGATGGTATGAGAGGAATTGATGGTTGGTGTCTTCTAATAGATGAATGTATCGATCTTTTTTCTACTGCATCAATGTCCTTAACAAAGCTATCAGCAACAAATTTCCACGATAAATTTTATTGGAAAAAGAGCTGCTTTAGTGGGTTGATGACTGTTGGTGTGAAGGAAGAATATAAAAATGTATTAATAAGCCTGCTAAATGGAGAGGTTAAAGACGATGGCTGGTGGGGGAGGGAGGACGCACTACAGTTCCTTGAATATGTACTTTCATCGTCCTTCAGTACTTATCTTGTAGAAGATGATTTTTTCGCATTACAAAGGGTAATGAAGGGGCATGACGAAGGCGTTAAGTTATACTTCCTTTCTGCAGTAGACAAGGCCTCTTTGAGTCAGTTTTCCTCGATCTCGATACTATCAGCCATGTTCGAAAAAACAGTGCTTTGTGAAGTATTGAGAAGTACAGGTATGCAATGTAAATTTTATAATTTTTCTGGCAGTTCGTCGTCTTCGCATGATAACGGTGATCGGCTGAAGATACATTATTTTATTGACAAAAATAATAGCATTAGCTTCATGAACAAAGGAGGCGAGAAAGGTGATGATAATGAGAGCAAGGTGGTTAGAACAGCTCTTTCTATTATTGGAGATGAAGATTTTATTTTTAATGCGAATGTGGACTCGCGGAAAAAGAAAGCGTATAAAACCTGACGAATCCCCACGAATATGTTGCTACTCGCCGCATAGGCTCTGCTCCCTGACTTCCTCGCGAAGTCGTGCTCGGAGGGTTGTCCAAGCAGGCCAAGGCACGGCGTCGGGTTGATGACGACGAAGACATTCCAAGCCCAGGCGCCACACGGAAAGCACGCTCCGGTGCCGGATACTGTTGCTCTGATAGCGCCGCTGTTGCCCCCGGGCTCGGACATCCAGGCCGGCCACCATCATGGCCACGTTCGCCAACATGGCGATCAGCAGCAGGACCTCGATGCGCTTGCCCTGGCGAGACTGATGCATGCCGAAGCCCAGCCCGAACAAGGGACTTTTGACATCGCGGAACCCTTCCTCAATCTGCATGCGCTGTCGGTAGATCGTTACCACTTTATTCGCCAGCGTTGAGCGGTCCGGCAGATTGCTGACCAGCACCCAGGGCTCCTGCTGACGCCGGGCGATCGTCCGGCTGCCGCCGTCCCGAGAGATCCGGCCTTGTTTATTGCGATGCTTACGTCCCCGTGGCGGTCGATAATAGAGCACCATCTGAGCGCGGAACGGATGGTTTTCGGCGATCCGGACGGAGCCCCACGCCTGCGGTTCCGATGTCGCGTGTTGAAACAGGGTCTTCACGGGTTGCCATGCTTCGCCTGACGCCTGGTAACGGGCGGGCTGACGGACCCGTCCAACGATATACCAGCCGCGCGCTTCAACGGCCCGAAACCACGGGTTACGAAAGCCGGCATCGGTCACCAGGATCGGCGTGGCCTTGTCGGGCAGGATCCTTGCCAGCGCATCCAGCAGATAGGCTTCACAGTATGGGCATCCTTCCTTGTGATGAACCTTCTCGAAGATGGGCAGCGATCGCCCGGCGAAGGGCACCGCCGCACGCAGCAGGAAATGCCTGCCGCGGTCATCAATCGGCGACCAGTCCACCAGAATCAGTGGGCGCGTTGTATGGCCGATCAGCAGCGAGGCCATGAGCCAATAGAACAGCGGTCGTTCCTGATGAAGGTGAGGGTTGCCTAATAGTCGATCGACTCGTTTGATGGCGTGCTTGGCATCCGTCGAGCTCGGCAACGCACGGCCAATGGCCGTTAATCCCAGACGTCGCTCGCCCAGCAGAGCGCCAACGGTATCGAGGACGGTCTGTAGCCGCTTGGCATGGATCACGGAGAGTGAAGACGTCAGCAAGTTATGCAAGAATCGAGGGGCCTGCATGGGTCTCCTTCGCATGTTGTTGTGTGTCGTAACTCACAACATGCATGACTCATGCAGGCTTTTTCAATCCTATCATGCTGATTTTATTACCCATTTCATGGGGATTCCTCAGGTATAAAACTCTCCTTGAAAAAGATGGTCAGGGTATAGGTCAGAAGGTAGAATTAGTTACCGCTGTGGCCGGAGTTAATTTATATAGTGCATATTGCAATGCTCTATATATGACCTCTAGAAATATAGACCCCAAAGAAAAAACCATACTGGCCCGCTTTGGAATAAGTGAAGAATTTGCTAATGAGGATAGGAACCTCCTTGCAGCATACCAGTTTGTTTCTCGCACTAGTATTCGTGATAAGTCATCTGATAGTCATGTTAACTTTTATGTTGTCGACAAGCGGACCGGTAGTTTTCAACCTAGTTGTCCATATGGCTGCCACTAAGCAGCCTCTTTATTGCCCTCTATTTCCTGCGGCCTGCCTGGGTTGAGCGATACCGATCCAGTGGCTTCCCAGCACCGGATATCGCCTGACCAGCGCCCGGGATTCTGACGCTTGGCACGTTCATAGACTGCTCTTCGATCGAGCAGACGTTGCTTATCTTTACCTTGATGCCGGTCGGCCGGCGTCACGAAGTTGATACCGCTATGAAGGTGTCGCTCGTTATAGGCATGCTCGAACGTCAGCATCCATTGACGCACCGCACCCAGCGAGGTGAAGCCCTTTGTTGGCCATGCCGGGCAGTACTTGACCGTACGGAACAACGCCTCCGAGTAAGGGTTGTCGTTGCTGACCCGAGGACGGCTATGCGACATCAACATGCCCAGTTCTGCCAGCCGGGCGCGCAGGGTGTACGAGGTCATGGGCGCGCCGTTATCCGAGTGCAGTATCGGCGGCGTGTGCCAGCAGCGCTCACGCAACAGGGCACGCTCCATCAACCGCTTCGCCAGCTCACCGGACTCGTTGTCATGCACTTCCCAGGCGATTATCTTGCGGCTATACACGTCCAGGATCAGATACAGGTACCAGTGCTCGCCACGAACCGCAGAGGGACAGTAACTGATGTCCCAGCTCCAGACCTGGTTTGGCTCCGACGCGGTAAAACTGGTCGGCTGGGTCACCTGACGGACCGGTGCCATCCGGCCACGGTGATTCAGCTGCCGATGCTTTTTCAGTACCCGATAAAATGACGACTCCGAGGCGAGATAGCGGCCCTGGTCGGCCAGGCGCGGGACGATCTGTGACGGCGGCAAGCTTTGATATTCGGGTTCGCTGCATAGCGTCAACATGACCGTTTCCTCCGCCTGGGTGAGCTGATGAGGCTGTGTCACTCGCTCCGCTTGTGGGCGCCGGTCTGGTGCCACCTGGCCGCTGGCATACCGCCAGCGTTTCAACGTGCGCTGACTGAGCCCCATCAGCTCTGCCGCCTTGTAGCGGGCGGCACCACTGGCGACCGCTTCGTCAAAGTCCTTCAACAGCCTTGTACGTTCGTTCAGCGACGTCAGTCGTCCTCGTTGTCCGGGGCTTCCCCGTACAAGGCCTCGAGCTTTTTTGAGAGCACCAGTAACGACGTTGTCTCTGCCAGAACGTGCTCTTTTTTCTGGAGCTCCGACTGTAGGGTCTTGATCGTCTGACGATCTTTTTTACGCTGCTGCCGAGCCGCCTTTTCCTGCGCCTCCTGCTGGCCCGCCCCTTGAAGGCACGCCTCCTTCCAGCGCTGCACTTGCTCGGGATACAGCCCTTTTTCGCGGCAATAGGCGCCCAGCTCGGTCGCTGACAGAGGGGCGGTTTCGATCACGACGGCCAGCTTGGCGTCAGCTGTCCATTCATCCCCGGTTTTACGCTTGCCTGGCACAGGCACTCCTTGTTGTCGGCATGCTTTCAGCCAACCATACAGGGTTGCGTTCGCGATGCCTTCCTCGGTGGCAACCGACGCCACACTGCGGCTTTCTGGCGGTAACAATTTTTTGAGTACCGCGGCCTTACGCTCTTCGGAATAACGTGGCATAAACCATCCTGTGCCGCCCATTCTGATATTGGTTCAGGCGAAATCGCCAACTGGACAACTAGGCTGACAGAGGGGGGGACCGCAGAGTTTTTAAATGTTCTCTGGCCAGATTCTGAAATTATAAAACATGATGTAGTAGGATTGACTGAAGGCCGTAAAAATACTAAGAGCTTGCCTCCTAATGGTAGTAAGGAATATAGATTTTTACGTGATGTTATAAATGGTTACGAGAAGAAGGGTAGACGTGATTTTCAGGACCATGTTCCCGGTAAGTTTGTAGGTATTTGTCACAAATACAATGCTGATGTGAATCGGGAATTATATAGTTATATGAAAAGCAAGGCTAAGGCGTGTAAGAAGTGCGGAACGCTTTACTGCGTGGGGTGTTAGTGTGAGTCTCTTAGATGGTTCTGGTATGTTTTTTAAGCAATGGGTTGAGTTGCATAACCTTTAACAATGTCAATACTTGTTTTGTGGATGCGCGGTGGTTACATGCTGCTCCACAGCTTTTTATTTTGTTG
This sequence comes from Halomonas piscis, assembly GCF_031886125.1. Lineage (NCBI taxonomy): Bacteria > Pseudomonadati > Pseudomonadota > Gammaproteobacteria > Oceanospirillales > Halomonadaceae > Halomonas > Halomonas piscis. Next base: position 1,990,571 of record NZ_CP119391.1, on the reverse strand, counting down.
CTTCATGCCTCTTTATTCATCGATTCTTTCACACTTGAACCACTTCAGATGTCTCTCTTGATATCGCCGAACCACATCGCCTCATGTTATAATGATAAATCACTGACAGAGAGGTGGTTCATGGCTGATATGGGAGAGACGTTCTTTCGTTACATCACTATCCTACAACTCATTCCTCCGTACCCCCGTTCGATTTCTACTACAGAGCTCATGGGTCACTTGGCCCAACGAGGCATCAATATAGGATCACGTTCATTGCAACGCGATTTGAATGATCGCCTCTCACGCTATTTCCCGTTGTTTTGTGACACCACCACCAAGCCTTATCGCTGGTCGATGGATCACCATTACGCGACGGGTATTCCGGCCATCAATCAACATTCCTCTAAAGGACATGAGACGGCACTGCCTTCCATGTCAACGTCGGTTGTGACGTAACAGCGCTTTTCTCTCCCCTTCGTGATATCCGTCACTTGGCGTCGTGCCAAGAAGTCACACTGGTGTCATCACTGCGACACGGGATAGCGCCATGACTCACGCAATGACCTCTCAGCATGATCATCTGCATGATACAAAGCTCGTTGTTGAGAACGATCGGCTAGGAGGTGCGGTGTTGTCAGAAGCACTCGTGACACACGGCACCATTATCAATAACTCGCTTCGTCATCTCGATATCAGGGACTGTCATCACTTGATGGCATTGGACCTACAGGCCTGCCAACCGGGTATGCATATCACCATCATCGGGTGTGATCGCTTGGCGTGGTTACGTGTGCCTTCAGAGGGGCATGGCGCCGTCGTGCATCTGGATAGCGGTCCATATCCGCCCTCATTGGTCATCGAGGGAGCGGTGGATGAACTGGATGCGTGCTGGCATCAGGGACACTTCGCGGCGCGTGGTCAGGGACGTCCGTGGCAAGGAGCTGTCGTTCGACATGCCAGTGCGTTGTCCGATTTGCATGATGCCCACCCACTGGCCGAGTGTTGGATTGCCTTACAGCCCACGGACGAGGAAGTGATTCTTGACGCCCCTCAGCTTCGCCAGCTATTGCTGCAAAATGCCGATCAACTGCACACCCTGCAGCTGACATCCATGGGGACGGACACCCCGGAAATCGAAACACAGGGCCTGACACGGCTATCGACGCTCACTGTCGAGGCCCCCGAGGGCCGATGCCGGATTCGGCATAGTCCCCAACTACATCAGCTATCAGGCCGCATGGGACTGACTCATCTCGCGTCATGTGGAGCACAGGCCACCTCGCTCGACGTATCCGCGATATGTGGTCAGCTGGTGTTACGGCATTGCGAACTGGAGCGACTTCACGTGGCTCACCCCACGGACCTGCACTTGGCGCATTGTGGTAGCGCCATGACGTCGGTCTCTCTGGCGCCTACCACCACGATCACCTGCAAGGGTAGTGTCCCGCCCTCACTGGCGGATGTCGCCCAGATCAGCGTCGATGAATCGCTGGTGGCGGGATGGGTGCATGCCTTTGCCACATCGCCCCAACGCAGTCTCGATCAGTTGGCTCTGCTGCTGCCTTCCATGTCATCGCCTCGCGAAGCGGTAAAGGCGCTAGAGCTGTTGGCGCAGTTGGCCGAGCAAGGGGCCAACCCCGAACTTTTGTGGTCCATGCGGCTTGCGCTCTCGGCTCGGCATCTGTCCCCCCACGGGAAACGACATCACGCGACACGTCTTCAGGCTCGGATGGCGTCGGCTCGTGGTCGCTGGCAATGGACGTTACCGCCGGACCTCGGTGGTGAGGGATGGTGGGCAGACTACGTGCTCTGGGCCTACTGCGCGACATGGTGCGATGAGGCGTACCGCTTTCGCCGCGCCATGCTGAACGCCTGCCAGCAAGACCCGAACTCACTGGCCATGCAGACCGTGATGAATGCCATGGTACGTCACGGCCATCATCCTCGGCCCCATGAAATCGACATGTGGAGCGAGCTGTTGGACGTCATGACATCGGCTGAGCCCCAACAAGCGCCCCCATGGCTGCATGATGCGAAAGCCCGCGTCATCCACTATGGGCACAATCCTGCCTTGGATACGCGATGGCTATCGGCCTGTGAGGCGACGTTGCCGTTGGGTGCCTATCTGGACGTCCTGAGCCGAGTCGGTGTGGAAACAGCCGAGGTTCGGGCACGACTGCTTCGCATCGCATGCAAGCCGGTCGAGTGGAGGGAGCAACGTTCTTGCACTTCTGCGGAAGCGGATCAGCATCGCGCACGGGCCATGTCGCTGGCGTTATCCACGCCACCACAACGGCCCCGGTGAGAGACAGCCATGAGCGACGAGCCCACTGGATGCGTCCAAGGGACCGATCTCACCATGCCAGTGCATCGATTTCACACGAGTGCTTACTCGCTGACGCAGCTCGATATCGGTAGCCCGCTGAGCGAGCCTTTCCCGGCAATGATCGATGGGTCAGCCGGAAGCACTCGCACTTTTACCGATCAGCGCCGACTGCCGAGAGCGTACGTCAGCTGGTGTCGCGAGCCGGGCATAACATGGACGTCCCCAATGTAGGAGACGCCATGCCGCTGACCAGTACGCTCATTCATGCCCGCCAGATCATCGAGACCCAGCTGCAGTTGCTGTGGTCGAACACTCTTCCGTGCGACCAGATCGCGCCGTTGATGTTATGGAGCGCGCCGGGGCTAGGCAAAAGCCAGCTCGTTCGTGACCTTTGTGCCGAAACCGGCATCGACTTCATCGACGTGCGTTTGGCTGAAATGGATGCTCTCGACATCCGGGGCATGCCGACCCCACGGGGTGACACGCTCCAGTGGCTGATCCCCGATCTATGGCCCCGAGACCCAGCGTCGCGAGGGATTCTGCTGCTCGACGAATTGCCAGCTGCCGATCGCGCCGTCCAAGTCGCCGCCTATGAGCTGCTGCTCGATCGCCGCTTGGGAGAGCTGTATACCCTGCCAGCTGGCTGGCTACTCGTCGCTGCGGGAAATCGAATCGAAGATCAGGCGGTGTCCTTCCCCATGCCCTCGGCTTTGGCCAACCGTTTCCTCCATGTCGAGCTGGAAGCGGATATCGAGGCATGGACCCGCTATGCGGTGTCACGGCGGCTGCATCATGACATCATCGCCTTTTTGCGCTTGAAGCCCGACTACCTGCTGGATCATGGCGACAACGCCCAGCGGGGCTGGCCCTCGCCCCGGACATGGGAGCGTGTGTCCCATCTGCTCACCGCGAATACCGACCTCGATGACATCACCCTGCGCCTCATGGTGCAGGGCTTGATTGGTGAGGCAGCCACCACAGAGTTCATGGCATTTCGCGAGGGCACCCATCACCGAGTGGACATCCCCGCCATGCTGCATCGCGAGGTCCCCGTTGAACTGCCGGAGCGCAGCGATCAGCAATTGGCGTTCGTAGCAGCGATGGTGCACTACCTCTGGCACGGCGATGAATCGATGCAGTCCACCCGACTATCGGTGTTCTTGGAGGTCGGGCTGCAGCTAGGAAGTGATCTGGCCACCTTGATGCTCATCGATGGATTGCGTCACGAGGACGATGCCGTCAGTCATCAGCGTGCCGAGCAGGTCTTTGGTCACCCGGCTTTTCCGGCATGGCTGGAGTGCCATGGATTGCCCATGGAGGAAATCATCGAGGCCCCCGATGTTGACTTGCCGGAGGGTCGCTTCTCGCTGTTTGGCGAGCCCACGCTCGATGATGACGCCGCCGACAAGGGACCGGCACAGGGAGGGCGCCAGTGATGCAAGACGATCTCGTGGGATTTTCCCCTGATCCGCAACGCGACCACGGCGCTCAACACACCTCTCGTGCCATGACCCTGCGATCGCCTTCGTCTGAGGAGCAGGCGCTCAAGACCGAGCAGCATCGTGTCTGGCAACAGGAGGTGCAGCACTTCCTGATGACATACCCGTTTACCGCGCGCTTGGTCATGCGTTTACCGCTGATGATGGTGGTGGACGACAGAGTGCCGACCGCGTGTACCGATGGCGAGCGGGTATTCGTGAATGCCCACTTCGCTTCCCGATGCACGTCCGCGCTGCGACGCTTCGTGTTAGGCCATGAGCTGTACCATGTCCTGCTCGGTCACTTTCAGCGCCAGTATGGTCGGGACCCGTTGCGTTGGAATTTGGCCGTCGATGCCGAGGTGAACTATCGACTGCTATGCGATGGCTTCTCGCTGCCCCATGATGCCGTGCTGTATCCGGCACAAGCCGGCAAGAGTGCTGAGGCCATCTACCAATGGTTGTTGGCCCATCCGCAACCCGAAGTGGATACCCCGTTCGATCATCACGGCAACCTGCTGGCTTCCCCAATCGGGGGCCACCGGGACGGCACGATAGTCGTGGATACCGACTACCGCCCCGTACTGGCAGACTCTCAGCGGGCGCGACAGCTGACGCAGCAATGGCAGCAGACGGTGCAGCGGGTCAGTGAGACCAGTTGGCCGGGGTCCGTGCCTTGCGGCATGGAGCAGATGCTTCACACCGATACGGTGTCTCGGGTGCCTTGGCGTCACGTGCTGGCCGACATCATTCAGTCGCGTGCGGGAGGCATGCCCTCATGGCAACGTCCTCACCGTCGACACTGGGGCCATGGTCGCTATCTGCCGGGGCGCTATCACAAGACGTTGCGTCTGGTGGTGGCCATTGATTCCAGTGCCAGCACCCGCAGTCATTGGGCTCGCTTCCTTGGGGAACTTCAGGTTTTGTTGGTCAGTGCGGATCGGGTAGACCTCCATGTCATCGAGGCGGATGCCGCGATACACCGGGAGCGTTCACTCTCCTCGCTCCATGAGTTGAACGCGCTGGCAGATGAGGCAACGCCCGAGGGAATGACCCTGATGGGCGGTGGCGGTACCGATTTTCGCCCCGTGTTCGAACGGGTCGAGGCGCTGGTACCGGACTGTCTGGTCTATCTCACCGATGGGCAAGGACGCATGCCGACGCAGCTGCCCTCGGTCCCCGTGTTCTGGGTCATGCCCGAAGAAGCAGACCTGTCGGTCTCATGGGGTCACATCGTGGTCATGGAGGAAACATGAAGGTTATCTTTTCGCACGGCAAGGAATCCGGCCCGTATGGCCAGAAGATCGTTCAGATGTCGCAGGTCGCTCTGACCAAGGGGCTTCAGGTACAAAGTGTCGACTATCTGGGCATCTCGGAACCTGAGGCACGCGTAGAAAAGCTGGTGAAGGTGCTATCCGTGACCAACGGCCCCTGTCTGCTGGTGGGCTCCTCGATGGGGGCCTACGTGTCGCTCGTGGCCAGCCAGACGGTTCCGGTCGCAGGACTGTTCCTGCTGGCACCTGCGGTGGGGCTACCCGGCTACGCTATGCAGTCGGGCTTCCAGCTGGAAGGCGTGTCCACGTCGATCTGCCACGGCTGGGGCGATAAAGTTGTTCCGGTGAGCAACGTAGTGGCTTTCGCCGAGGAGCACCGAGCGGACCTACATCTACTCGACAGCGATCACCGGCTAACATCAGTGATGCCAGATATCAAGACTCTGTTCGCGCTCTGGGTCGACGTACAGCTTGGCCGAGCCGGATAGCGGTACGGGTGTTGGAGCCATCTAGCTGTGCGGGACCACCGAGTGGACTGCCGCAGCCATGGGCGCTAGCTGACTGACGATCTCTATCTTGGACGCAAAAAATCGGTATGCTGGTAGGACCTTAGGCCATGGCCCTATGCGACGGAGCGAGTGGGTGGCGCCGAGCAGGGCCATGATCTGCCTCGAACCGGGAAAGCGTTGAGAGATCGATGAATAGTACAGAGCAGCAGTTCCTGAAGGAGCTCGACGACAAGCTTTGGAAGGCCGCCGACAAATTACGAGCCAATCTGGATGCGGCTAATTACAAGCATGTAGTACTGGGGCTGATCTTCCTGAAATACGTCTCCGACGCCTTCGAGGAGCGCCAACGTGAGTTGCGGGAGCTGTTCCAGCACGACAGCGACGACAACATCTACTACCTGCCATGCGAAGACTTCGACAGCGACGAGGAGTATCAGCAGGCGCTTGACGAAGAACTGGAGCTTCTCGACTACTACCGCGAAGCCAACGTGTTCTGGGTGCCCAAGGAGGCGCGGTGGAGCACGTTGAAGTCCAAGGCGGCGCTACCCATCGGTTCTGTGCTGTGGCAGGACGTCAACGGCAACGACGTGAAGCTGCGCTCGGTCTCGTGGCTGATCGATAACGCGCTGGATGCCATCGAGCGTGACAACCCGGAGAAGCTGAAAGGCGTGCTGACCCGTGTCAGTCAGTACGAGGTCGATAACGATAAGCTGATCGGCCTGATCAACTCCTTCTCAGACACCTCGTTCGCAAACCCCGAGTTCCAAGGCCAGAAGCTCAGCCTCCAGAGCAAGGACATCCTCGGTCACGTCTACGAATATTTCCTCGGCCAGTTCGCCTTGGCGGAAGGTAAGCAAGGCGGGCAATACTATACACCGAAAAGCATCGTCTCGTTGATCGTAGAAATGTTGGAACCCTATAGCGGGCGCGTCTACGACCCCGCCATGGGCTCGGGCGGCTTCTTCGTCTCCAACGACAAGTTCATCGAAGAGCACGCCAAGGAGTGGCACTACAACCCCAGCGAACAGAAGAAAAACATTTCCGTCTACGGGCAGGAATCCAACCCCACCACATGGCGCTTGGCAGCCATGAACATGGCCATACGCGGTATTGACTTCGATTTTGGCCGAAAGCCTGCTGACACTTTCCTTAACGACCAGCACGCTGATCTGCGCGCTGACTTCGTGATGGCCAACCCGCCGTTCAACATGAAGGACTGGTGGAGTGAGTCGCTCGCCGACGATGCACGCTGGAAATACGGCACCCCGCCCAAGGGCAACGCCAACTTCGCGTGGCTCCAGCACATGCTCTACCACCTGCGCCCAGCGGGAAGCATGGCACTGCTGCTCGCCAATGGCTCCATGAGTTCGAACACCAACAACGAAGGCGAGATTCGCAAGCGGTTGGTGGAAGAGGACTTAGTGGAGTGCATGGTTGCACTACCGGGTCAGCTGTTCACCAACACTCAGATTCCCGCGTGCATATGGTTCCTGACCAAGGACAAGACCGGTGGTCTATCGCCCAACGGCGTCAAAAAACGCGCGCGTAAGGGCGAAGTGCTGTTCATCGACGCCCGTCAGCTGGGCTATATGAAAGACCGCGTCATTCGCGACTTCACCGCTGACGACATCAACAAGGTCGCGGATACCTTCCACGCGTGGCAGCGCGATCAAAACTACGAAGACGTCGCCGGGTTCTGCAAGTCCGCCACCCTCGCTAACCTCCAAAAGCACGACTTCGTGCTGACCCCGGGGCGCTACGTGGGTGCGGCTGACGTGGAAGACGACGGTGTGCCCTTCGCCGAGAAAATGACACTGCTGACTGAGCAGCTTCGCGAGCAGTTTGACGAAAGCGACCGGCTGGAAGCGGAGATCAAGCGGAATCTTGGGGGGCTAGGGTATGAAGTTTAAAGAGTATGCCTTTCGTGACCTTCTAACCAATATCGTGGACAATAGAGGGCGTACTTGTCCTACCGCAGAACAAGGCATACCTCTTATCGCTACAAACTGTATCAAGAATACAAGGCTGTATCCGGTTTACGAAAAGCTCCGTTACGTTGCGGAAGATACATACAAAAATTGGTTCAGGGGGCATCCGAAACCCGGCGACATGATTTTTGTTTGCAAGGGCTCGCCCGGAAGAGTGTGCTGGGTACCTGACCCAGTTCCATTCTGTATCGCACAAGATATGGTCGCTATCCGGGCTGACGAGACAAAAGTTTATCCGAGATACCTATTTGCGTTACTACGCTCAGAAGAGGTTCAAAATCAGATTCTAAATATGCACGTTGGGTCTTTGATCCCTCACTTCAAGAAGGGTGACTTCGCGAACCTTTACCTGCAAATTCCTGAGGACATGGGTTACCAGCACCAAGTTGGTGATGCATATTTTTCTTTCTGTGAGAAAATTGAAAGCAACCACCAAATCAACCAGACCCTCGAACAGATGACCCAAGCCCTCTTCAAAAGCTGGTTTGTCGATTTCGAACCGGTCAAGGCCAAAGCCACCACGCTAGAAGCGGGCGGCAGCGATGAAGACGCGCTATTTGCCGCTATGGAGGCTGTGTCAGGCAAAACAAAGGATCAGTTGATCAAGCTAAGCGCCGAACAGCCCGAACGCTACGCCGAGCTGCGTGCCACCTCCGAGCTGTTCCCCTCAGCGATGCAGGACAGTGAGATGGGGGACATACCGGAGGGGTGGAACTGTCTACCACTTGATACTATTGCCAAATACCAGAACGGCTTAGCTCTTCAAAAGTACCGCCCCGAAAATGAAGATGATTATCTACCCGTAGTCAAAATTGCGCAGCTCAAAAAAGGGTTTGCCGATGGCAAAGAAAAAGCATCATCAAATATTAAGCCTGACTGCATTATTGATGATGGGGACGTAGTTTTTTCTTGGTCTGGTTCTCTGATGGTGGATACTTGGTGTGGCGGGAAAGCCGCCATGAACCAGCACTTGTTCAAGGTAACGTCAACAGACTATCCTAAGTGGATTTACTATAACTTTACTAGGCACCACCTAGAAGAGTTTCAGCGCATAGCTGAGTCCAAGGCAGTGACTATGGGGCATATAAAGCGTCAACACCTGCGTGAGGCGTTGTGTGCCATTCCTGATAATCCGTTAATAGAGGCTGCTGAGCAGCATTTAGGCCTACAGCTGAATAAACAGATTAACTTGCGGTTAGAAGCCAAAACACTCTCTAAACTGCGCGATACGCTACTCCCTGAGCTACTTTCCGGCGACCTGACGATGTCGAACGTCGAGGAGGCGCAGGCCGAATCACAGGACGTGGTGCATGTATAAAACCGACGTTGCTCAAACCCGCACCACACCGCTGGAAAACAAGTGCTTAGGTGAGATGGACTTTACCGAACGCAATACCTATCAGAGTGGTTGGGAAACTGCCCATAGGCGTTGGAACAGGGTGATGGCGAAGGTCTGTTGATCACCGAGATGTAGCTCGACGGCTTTGATGATATCCGCAAGCGGTTGGGTCTGCTATCTGCCGAGCAGATGGCAGCTTGATAACAAGCCAGCGACTTTCAAATCCGCCGAGATGTCCCATGGTTAAGCGGCTGAAAATTCAGTAACTGCAGTCGTTTACTGTAGCTATAGAATAGGGAGCAGGGGATGACCGAGGATCAACTGGAGCAGGCGTGTCTGGGATGGTTTGCAGACAATGGCTGGGAGATTGCTCACGGCCCGGATATCGCACCGGATGGCACGTCTCCTGAGCGGGCTGATTATAGGAAGGTGTTGCTGCTAGGCGACGTCGAACAAGCTGTGAAACGCATCAACCCACACCTCCCTGAGACCGCACTGGAACAGGTGGTCGCGCAGGTCAGCAAGCCCGAGAGCTTCGATCTCACTATTAGCAATCGTGCCTTTCATCGCTTACTGCTCGATGGCGTGCCGGTGAAGTACAAAGACGGCGATGACGAGGTCTACGACCGCGCTTTCTTAATCGACTTCACCCATATTTGTGAAAATCGCTTCCTCGCCGTCAATCAGTTCACCATTGAAGGCACTAAACAACTCCGCCGCCCCGACGTTGTGTGCTTCATCAACGGCTTGCCTATCGCGGTGGTAGAGCTCAAAAGCCCCAGCGATGAAAACGTCAGTATCTGGGATGCTTACAACCAGATTCAGACCTACAAGGACGAGCTCACCGAGCTTTTCGTGTACAACGAAGCCATCGTTATCAGCGACGGCTACAATGCTCGACTAGGCTCTCTCACCGCCAATCAAGAACGCTACATGCCGTGGCGCACTATCCAGCACGAAGACGACAAGCCGTTGCTGGAGAGGGAAATGGAGACCATGGTACGTGGCTTTTTCGATCGTGATCGGCTTCTTGACTACGTTCGTTACTTCGTTATTTTCGAGACCGATGCGGATCGATTGATCAAAAAAATCGCTGGGTACCATCAGTTCCACGCCGTTCGTGAAGCGGTACACGCGACTGTGATTGCAGCGCAGTCCCCTGAAGACAACACACTGAACGAAAGACGCGCCATTTACGGCGAGGAAGTGGAGATAGGTAGCAAGAAAGCAGGAGTTGTCTGGCACACGCAAGGCTCCGGCAAGAGTATCTCCATGTGCTGCTACGCGGGGAAACTGCTACAGCAGCCGGAAATGAACAACCCGACCCTGCTGATCGTCACGGATCGCAATGACCTTGATGGCCAGCTCTTCGCCACGTTCAGCAACGCCAAGGAGCTACTGAAGCAAGACCCCGTTCAAGCCGATAATCGGGACGAGCTACGCCATCTGCTCGCTGAGCGTGACTCAGGCGGGATTATTTTCACCACGGTTCAGAAGTTCGCGACGCTAGAAGGGGAGGTGACTCACCCCATTCTCAACGATCGTCATAACATCGTTGTAATCTCGGACGAAGCCCACCGTAGCCAATACGGCTTGAAGGCGAAGCTCAAACAGGATGGTTCCTACAAGTTCGGTTACGCCAAGCACATGCGTGACGCCGTCCCGAATGCGTCATTCATCGGCTTTACCGGCACGCCCATTGCCAGTGAAGATAAGGACACTCGCGCGGTGTTTGGCGACTACGTCTCGGTCTACGACATTCAGGATGCTGTTGATGACGGCGCGACAGTGCCGATTTACTACGAGTCGCGCTTGGCTAAGCTGGACATCAATCGAGGCGAGATTGCCGCGCTGTCGGATCAGGTCGAAGAGGTCTTCGAGGACGAGGAAGATGTTGGCACGCGTGAACGCGCCAAGGGCAAGTGGAGCCAGCTAGAAAAGCTCGTCGGCGCCGGGCCGCGCTTGAAGGAAGTCGCCGCTGATCTGGTCGATCATTTCGAAACGCGCAGTGCGGCTATCGAAGGCAAAGCCATGATCGTGGCCATGAGCCGTGAGATTTGCGCCCACTTGTACAACGAAATCACCGCTCTGAGATCCGATTGGCACGATCCAGACCCAGATAAGGGCGCAATCAAGATCGTGATGACCGGCTCGGCGTCGGATAAACCTCTGCTGCAGCCGCATATCTACAACAAGCAGACTAAGAAGCGGCTAGAGAAGCGCTTCAAAGACCCCGGTGACCCGCTCAAGCTTGTGATCGTTCGGGATATGTGGCTGACCGGCTTCGACGCCCCCTGTTGCCACACCATGTATGTCGACAAGCCCATGAAGGGCCATAACCTGATGCAGGCTATTGCCCGCGTGAACCGTGTATTCAAGAACAAGCCGGGCGGCTTGGTGGTCGACTATATCGGCATCGCCAACGAGCTAAAGCAGGCGATGAAGACCTACACCGATGCCAAAGGCAAAGGTGCGCCCACCCATAGCGCGGAAGAGGCCTATGCCGTACTGCTGGAAAAGCTCGACGTTATTCACGGCATGTTCGCCAAAGGCCCGAACAGCAAAGGCTTCGCCTACAGCGGCTTTGAAAACGATCCCAATAAGCTGCTGATACCAGCAGCCAATTACATCATGGGACTGGAGGATGGTAAGAAGCGCTTCCTCGACACAATGCTGGCCATGAACAAGGCATACTCGCTGTGCAGCACGCTCGACGAAGCCCGCGAATTGCACAAAGAGATCGCCTTTCTGTCAGCGGTAAAGACCGCCATTACTAAGGTCACAAGCGTCGACCGCAAGCTAACCGAGGACGAGAAGAACACGGCACTCAAGCAGATTCTGGACAATGCGTTGGTCTCCGAAGGTGTCTCCGATGTGTTTGCGCTGTGCGGTCTCGATAAGCCGAACATCGGCCTGCTGTCTGACGAGTTCCTCGAAGACGTCAGTCAGATGCCCTACAAAAACTTCGCGGTCGAGCTGTTGGAAAAATTGCTGAAAGACGACATCAAAGCCAAGACCCGCACCAACGTTGTACAAGAGAAAAAGTACGCAGACCGCCTGCAGGAAACTCTGAGAAAGTATAACAATCGGGGCATTGAGACGGCTCAGGTGATCGAGGAGCTGATCGCCATGGCCAAGCAGTTCAAGGCGGAAATGGAGCGCGATGCGGCACTGGGACTGAACCCGGACGAGGTGGCCTTCTATGATGCATTGGCAACGAACGAAAGTGCCGTTCGTGAGCTGGGTGACGAAACCCTAAGGGCGCTCGCCATCGAAGTCACCAACAAGCTTCGAAGCTCCACGACAGTAGACTGGCAAGTTCGAGAAAGCGTACGCGCCAAGCTGCGGATTCTGGTGCGACGAACTTTGCAGCGCTACAAGTATCCACCAGACAAGGCTCCTGAGGCCATCGAACTGATCCTGAAACAAGCCGAGGTGCTGTCGAACGGGTGGACAAAAGAAAAGGCCCACGTGATGTGACTGCATGACTACGTTGAAGAGGTCCTCCTTAACCGCTTCATTGAGCGGGAGGTCAGTGCCCATCAATAGCTCATGGAAACCAGCATCAGGCTTCGTGCGCGCGCTTCTCCGCCCGCTGAACCGTGCTCACTCCGCAACCAACTATGGAAGCGGTCTTTCGTATGCTGAGTCCATGACGGCGGAGCTCCAGTATTTGAGCATGCACTTCTTCATTGGGGGGGCGGCCCTTGTAGCGCCCCTCGCGCTTCGCCTGCTCGATCCCCTGCCGCTGGCGTTTCCGACGGTCTTCCCAGTCCTTGTGGGCTACAGCAGCTAACATATCCATCAGCATTGAGTTCACCGCATCGAGCATCCGCCCCGTGAAGTCATCGCCAGTCCCCAAGTTCAAGGCGGCGTGGCTTGTCGGTAGGTCCAGCGAGACAACGCGCAGGCCAGCACTCTGGATAGCCCCCTTGAGGCGATCCCAATCGGGCTTGCTGAGGCGGGTCAAGCGGTCGACCTGCTCCACGAGCAGCACATCTCCGTACTGGGCATCATCAATGAGCCGCGAGAGCTCGGTGCGGTCTACCTTGGTACCGCTGGCATTCTCCGTGTACCAAGCAGCTACCTTGACCCCTTTTTCTTCCACGAAGGCGCTGAGGGTGTCACGGGCGCGACTCGCATTCTGGTCATCGGTGGAAGCTCGAAGATAAGCGCGTATAAAGACAGCGTGTTCCATTGGCATCCCTCCGAGCGTCCATGTGTTCATTTGGATATGTTCATATTATATGTGTTCACTTGGATTGTAAATAGCCACATATGAACACGAACACAGCGGGATGCAGACTGTACTCGCTCAGGTATACTCTCTTGAACATATGCGTAAAATGTGTCGTAGCCTAATTAACTGTGAAAAACAAAATTTTATAATTCTCTTTGTTTGTTAAGGATGAGCATGGAACTTTTTAAGGGTAAGCTTAATGAAGAAGTTAAAACAATCTTGGCTGGCTATAACAAGAAAGAAACAGTAGCGATTGTTTCAGGGTTGCTGGTGAACCCAGAATACCACTCTAACAACGTAAGGATGGAAGCCCTTTTGCATTATTCTTTGCTTCATTGTAAAGGAGGGAATAAAACTACAAGGACGACTTTTGAAAAATGCTTAAACAAAACAATGACTAACCTTGGGCTGGCATCCTTTGAAGACCCTATTGAAGATGTTTTTGTGTCCAGTATTATGACAGAGGAAGGGGACTTGAGGGTTATTAACTCCGTCTGGGAGGGGAATGACTACTATGCACAACTGCTATTAGATGTGGCTGGGATGTTTGGGGGGGACCATGAGTTATCTGCATTAAGAAAAAAGTGCCTGAACCTAGTCAGGCTTAGCGAAGCGGTTGCCTCACGCGCAGGACTAGAAAGAAATGAATATTCAAAAAAATCAAAGCCTAAAGAGAGAATTTCTCTTCCTAACACATCTCAGTTAGATAAGATTGGCCGCCTGACATGTTTTGATGAAGATGGCTTAAAATCTATTGGGTTGAATGAAGAAGCACTGATCGATTTTGTTTATCATGATATTCGCAATAGCGATATAATTAATTCAAGGATAGGTCACTCTCCCGTAGAAAGAAGGCCGATAGTAAAGTTTGGAAGTGAGTTGATTTTAGCTCTTCCCGGAAGTGTAAGTGTTGCAATAAGACGTTTTTTCCTTGAAGAGTGCTCTCGTTTGGGGTTTCTCTCAGAGTTTGAAGAGGCTATGGATGCCTATCAAGCAAATTTGCTTTCTAGAGCTCATTTTGTAAGCACAGCTAAAAACAAGTATTTGATGCGAGGTGAGGAGCAGGCGTTAGGGATGCTCCCGAAATTGAATAATATTGTCATTGAATGGTCAGATGGAAGGTATGTTCAGTTTTTGATTCTATCTGACAGTCTGAAGAATATTCATGAGGAGGGATTGGATAGTTTCTTTAAATTATCTGATGATGGGGTAACAAAAGTAGAGGCTGTGATTGATAATACGTCTAAACATTTTAGGGGGTTGAATAATTTTAAACACGGTTTGACAGTAGTGACTACTGGAGGTCTTGGGCGGGGAGTTAACATATCTCTACCTAAAAGTACTGATGGTTGGGACATAGCATCCTTGAGCTTCAGTGACATATTGCTGTTGTCGAATTCATACAAAGAAGGAATGACGGATTTTGTGGAATGTATGATCCAAAAGAGCTGGGTGGTAAATAAAAACGTATCCATATTCAATGTGAACGGAGACATTAACTACTTCGGTTTTTGGATTGGTCATAATTATCAGTGTTTGCCTGAAGAATTGGGTGCCGAACAAGGAGGCATGCTTAACCTATATACCGATTTTGTTTTTCCTGTTCGGAGTGGTGCTAGGGCTGAAAGTGATCTTCACTCTTGTAAAGATCATGATGGAAGTTGGTTGCGTGTCGAGAGGCTTACAAAGGACGCATTTTATGAAGGAATGCGTCACTTGCCTATTTATATATCGCCATGGCAAATATCAACAGGCTTTTTGAATGGTGTGGTTGAAACTAGCCTTTTGAATGTTTGGTTTGGTATTTGGCCTCCTAGTAATGTTGGTGGCGAATTAATATATGAATGGTGGAGCAGTATTCTCAATATGCTGCACGACCTTATAGGGTTTGCTTCAGCAAAAACCTCCTTCACCTCTTGTGGCAGCTTCCAAGTGCAGTTAGATACAACCCGGTTGAAAGATGTTGGTAAAACAGATCCAGTAGCCACTTCTCAAACTGGTGTTGATGTTTATCATGATGAAAACGGGGAATGCTCCATATGCCTGCAGGAAAATTTTTTATCTAATTTTTGTCAGCCTGAAAACTACGGTGAAAAGCTGATAGCATATGTCATTGTTAAAGAAATAAAAGAATTTCTCCAAGGCAAAGGGGTAGAGGATTTTCCCGAGGTGGACTTTGTTGTTAATAACGTCCTTGATGATCAAGGCGTTAGAATCATTCATTTATTTAACTCTAAAGATGCTACAGAAGCTCTTCTGGGCTCGGAGGCTTCCAAGCCAGTATTTTTTAATGAAAAGCTGATGACGTTTCGTAAGATCGTTGTTGGTAATGCCTTGGGTGTATCTAGTAAAACGTTGGAAGGGAAAAAGTCTTGTGGGAGCTACTTAGGTAAAGCTGTAAGCCTGCTGTGGGAAGAAATTAGAGATGAGATAAAAAAGTGTGATAAATTAGGATTGGTCCAAAGCTTATGCAGCAACCTCCTGTCAATTGAGCAAGATAGAAAGCAATGGAAAACAACAGCTAAGGCGTTGCATGCTATTCATGAGAAGCATGATAATACTGTTGAGGTTTCTGGGAGAAGGGAGTCGAAGAGAAGTCTAACATCTATGTCGTGCCGCGCTCTAATTGAAATGGCAGTCTGTGAATGTGAGTTGTCAGAGCATGTTAAAGAAATATCTCATAAGGACCTTGAAAGCTTAATTTCAAAGTGCGCACTGCTGATTCAGATTGCTTCTGACTCAGATGCCATTCACTGGGGTATGGTTCCTCCATTTATAGAGATAGCTAATAATGGTACTTATAGTGTACAGGCCGATACCACTGCTTCAGTAGTCGTTCCTTATTTTAACGGCCACTTCAAGAATCAATTTGAGGATGCGGTTGAAGCTTACAGTGATCTTTATGACTTTGATGATCACTCTCCCCATGAGGCAGCTGAAAATACAGTTTCTGGCGATTTTAGAGATGCGTTTTATTGCGAGCATGGCTTTTCTATAGATGTGTACATTGACTGTTTCGCAGAAATAATTGACACCCTTGTTGAACGTGATGCCACCTCTCTTCACGTCACTGAGGACTGGTTGATTAATAAGATATGTTTAGAAAGAGGGCTAGATGCTAGTGTGGTTGCAGTTTTTTTAGAGAGCTTTTCACTCAAGCCTAGAGCATCATGGGAGAATCCTCCAAAACCTTTTGTAAATCGTGACATTGCTCCTTGGAAGCATAAGAGGAGACTGAGTTGTTTAATCTTGCCTATTCTGAAGCTGAGTGATGAAGATATTTTTCTGGATTTGAGTTTGATCAAGCAGTCTATTTCATATTTTTTGGAAAGAGCAGAGAAGGGGGAGTTTAATACGGAGTTTTTTCGATCAGATGCGATGAGGAGTTACGTGGGGAGTATGGTCGAGCTTCGTGGTCGAGAGTTTACTAATGCAGTAAAAACTAAGCTAGAAGAAATAGGCTGGATCGTTAAAAGCGAAGTTCTAATGTCTACTTTAGGGGCTCCTGATAGCTTGGGGGATTTGGGAGATGTTGATGTTCTTGCTCTGAGCGACGAAGGTAAGCTGTTGGCGATTGAGTGCAAGAGATTGCAAATGGCAAAAACAATATCCGAAATCGCGGATGTATGTAATCGTTTTAGAGGAGAAGAAAAGGATGAACTGAGCAAGCATCTAACGCGTGTAGGCTGGATTACGGAGAATCTCCAAAAGGTACAAGTTTTTTTGGGTGGCAGTGTTTTTATAAAGGATTTTGATCATGCTCTAGTTACTAGCACTTCTGTCCCCATGAAATATGTTGAAGATTTGCCCATAGATAACGATCGTATTGTGTCATATAGAGAAATTGAGCAATCGTTTTTGGGGCTTTGATGTATGGTATTGTTTTTATTGCCCACCTGACTTGAGCTCTTGGTAAGTTTAAATGGTAGGTTGTGATCGAGGCCCTTCGATATATTTCGTGGGGCCGTTTTTTGTTGCGTACTTATTAAGTGTGGGGTTTAAGTTGTGAAGCATAATGTTCACTGGAATGACTGCAGTTTATAACAAGTGTGGCGCTAACCATACTTTCGTGGCTTGCTAATTTATATTCAAGCTGCTTCGGTCCTCTGATGGTCACTCCTCTTTGGTATAGCTATGTCGAAGCCTCATGCGAGGCCCTGCATGGCAAGCCTCCAGCGCCAATGGGGGGATACATAGGTGGGACAAATTGGTCCAGCGAATGCTACGATGCACGCTGAATACGAGGTTAGTCTGAAAGGTTATCATTTTCCAACAAAACAATAGGTTACGTTGTCCAAACCTTCCGGAAGGGAGCAACGGTAGTGATGGATGCGTGTGCCGGGATGTGGCTTTTGGGGCCGCCTCCATTTCGGCCCCTTCCTTTCCTCAGCCCCTTTTCGCTGCCCGGGTTCCATCCTTTCGTTGCAGCTTTGCTGTGACTGCCTTCCCTGGGCCAACTCTGTGTCAAACGCTTGTCCTTGCCTTCGGGCGCTGTCCCGCGTCGCTAGCCTACTTCAGCGCGTTCTCTGCCACCGACTCGAAATCGGCTTCGAGCGCTTCGGCAGCCTCGGCCAGCGCGTCGCCGCCTTCTTCCATGTAGGGCTCATACACGGACGTCGGTAGCTTGTAGGACAGCGTGGCGGTGCCGTCGGGGGCTTCGGTGACGTACATGCGGATCGGCGCTTCGATCATTGCCGCGGTCGAGGCGTGCAGAATGGTCACGGCATAGTCGTTGTTGAAAAGGCCGATGACGCGATTGCCGGGAATGTCGACGCCGCGATCGGCGGCGGCCTGGGTCGGGCCGGCCTCGGTGACGACGCCGAGGTCGCTTTCGTCGGCGGCCGCCTTGACGCTGTCGACCAGCGCGGAGTAGGACATTTCGCTTTGGTGCACGGCCCAGCCGTCACGGTCCTCGACGGTGGGCAGGGCTTCCTGCGCCCAGGCAGCGGATGCGAAAAGAAGAGCGCCGCCGAGAAGGCCGGCTGACATGACGTTGCGCATGGCAGAACTCCTTGAGAAGCGGGCCTAGAGAATCTCCACGCCCTCGCATTTGTAGTGGCCGATAAAAGTGTCTTCCTGAAGCACGTTACCGTCAAGGTCGAAGCAGAATAGCCAGGTTTCGGTATGATCGCCGATTTCGACGCTCTTCAGGCCAATGCATTCGTCGGTGCGGCCGGGGACCAGCTTGAAGGAAGACACGCCGCGTTCGGGCACGCGCTCGCCTATCTCAAGCGTTTCCATCTCGCTGAAATCCGCATTTGCCATCACCAGGGTATTGCCACCGCGCTCTCGCTCGTCCACGTCCTCCACGAACGGCGTCGCGGAAATTTTGCGCGGGAAGAAAATCCAGCAGCGGCGATACGGGTGCCATTCTGCTGCCTCGTGAGTGACATAGCCCTGCTCGCCCACGCCCAGGGCTTCGCGAATGCGCTGATAGTGACGCTGCCAGTCAACGCTTTCCAGGGTGTATTGGCGATCGAGAAGCTTGATCCACGCTTCCTGGGCGTTCTTGCCGTGGCTGCCGACAACCATTCGGTCGTCCTTCAGGGTGGCCCATTCGCTCTTGAAGCCCTTGAATTTTTCGTCGCCGCTGCCCGTCATGAGAATGTGGCGGGGCACCAGCTGGTTCTTGTGACGAATCTCGCAGACCAGGCCGGTACGATCGTCAAAGGTGATCAGCCGTTCGCCGAACAGCACCAGTTCGGAAAATTCGGCGCCG
Organism: Halomonas piscis; assembly: GCF_031886125.1. Classification (NCBI taxonomy): domain Bacteria; kingdom Pseudomonadati; phylum Pseudomonadota; class Gammaproteobacteria; order Oceanospirillales; family Halomonadaceae; genus Halomonas; species Halomonas piscis. The sequence continues at coordinate 1,971,716 of NZ_CP119391.1, read as the reverse complement.
CGGCCGCTTTCCGCAATCAGACTGATCAGCTGATGTTCGCCGCCTTCCTCGCGGGGAATCTCCGCCATGCGATAGCGTACCCGGCCGCTGGCCGGGTCCAGGTCGCGGTAGAGCCTGTCGTAGCGCAGCGTGGACTGCCAGGCGATCTGGCCGTCCTCGAGCTCTATCTGGGAAGCGTGGTCTTCGTCGGTGATGATGGCGAGCGTATATTCGTCAGTCGTTTCGTCATAGCGCTCAAGTCGTTGTCGATCCAGCTGCTTTGCGGGCATGGGGCGTCTCCTGTTAGCGATGCTCAGGCCGTGTCGTCGGCGATGGCAGCGTACTCGTCCAGACAGTCCGGGTTGCGCAGCGAGCCGCTGTTTTTCACCGGCTTGCCGGTGACCAGCTGCAGCACGGCCTTTTCCACTTTCTTGCCGTTGAAGGTATAGGGAACTTCCGTGACCGCAAAGATGCGCTTGGGGACATGGCGCGGCGAGGCCTCGGCGCGCAGGCGCTGGCGGATGGTATCGCGCAGGGCGTCGTCGAGCGTGCCACCGCCGGCGGGCACGACAAACAGCCACAGGTCCATGTTGCCGTCACCGGTAGGGTAGCCGACCACGACCGAGTCATCGACGCCGTCCAGGGCTTCGACGACGCGATAGATTTCCGACGGCCCCATGCGTACCCCGCCGGGTTTCAGCATGGTGTCGCTGCGCCCGGTGATCACCACGCCGCCGGTGGGCCGCATTTCGCCCACGTCGCCGTGGGTCCAGACGTCGTCGCGGTCGCTGAAGTAGGTGTCCAGATAGCGCTGGCGGCCGTTTTCTCCCCAGAAGGCCAGCGGCATGGAAGGGAAGGGCTCGGTGCAGACGATATCTCCCTCGCGGCCGAAGACGGGGATATCGCGCTCGTCGACCACCGCCATGGCCATGCCGAGCCCGGGGCCCTGGATTTCGCCCCGGTATACCGGCTCTGCCGGATTGCCCATGACAAAGCAGCCGAGGATTTCGGTGCCGCCGGAAATGGAGGCCAGGCAGAGATCGGCCGACACGGCGTCGTAGACCCAGTCAAAGAGGTTGGCCGTCAGCGGCGCGCCGGAGGTGAGGATCATGCGCAGCGCCGATAGGTCGTGGGTTTCCCCCGGGCGGTAGCCACCGTCCATCATCAGCTTCAGGTACTGCGGGCTGGTGCCAAAGTGGGTGGCGCCGGTCGCGGCGGCCAAACGCCAGAGCAGGTCGGTGTCGGTGTTCCCCTCGGCGTCGATTTTGGGCACCGCGGCGCCGTCGTAAAGCACCAGCGCGGCGCCGCTTGCCAGGGTGGTGATCATCCAGTTGTACATCATCCAGGCGGTGGAGGTGTAATAGAGCACGCGGTCGCCGGGGCCGATGTCGCAGTGCAGCATGTGCTCCTTGCGGTGCTCGATCAGCGTGCCGCCGGTGCTGTGCACGATGCACTTGGGCAGCCCGGTAGTGCCCGAGGTATAGATGATGCAGAGCGGGTGGTTGAAGTCGAAACGCGGATAGTCCGGCACCTCGGCGCTGCCGGCGGCAAGCTCGCCCAGCCGGGAAACGCCCGCCGGCGCGGCGTCGAGGTCATCGTCATTGGTCAGCAGCACCTGCTCGACGCCAAGCGTCCTGGCCACGGTGCCGATGCGCTCGCCAAGCTCGTGGGTTCTGCCGTTGTAGCGGTAGCGGGATACCGCCACGAGGATCTTGGGCGCGATCTGGCCGAAGCGGTCGAGCACCCCGGAGACGCCGAATTCCGGCGCGTACACCGACCAGATGGCGCCGATCGACGCCGTGGCCAGCACCATCACCAGGGTGTCCAGAGTGTTGGGCATCAGCCCCGCCACCCGGTCGTTTTCTTCCACGCCGAGGCGGCGCAGCGCCTGCTGGGCGCCGGCGACCCGGGCGCGCAGCTCGGCCAGGGTGACCTCGTTGCCAAGGCCGCGCTCGTCGGTTTCGATAACGGCCACGCTGTCGGGATCGCCGGCGAGCATGTTCTCGGCAAAGTTGATCGTCGCGCCGTCAAAAAAGCGCGCTTCCATCATGCGTTTGCCGCCTGGCGCGGTCAGCACCCGGTTGTAGGCGCTCGCCCTGAGCTGGGCAAAGTCCCAGAATTCGGCCCAGAAATCTTCCAGGCAGGCGACCGAGTAGCGATGCAGGTCCGCGTAGCCGGCGTTGTCCAGCCCCACTTGCCGGGCGAAGCGCATCATCTGGGTGGCCTGGCGCTGGCGCTTGGAGGGTGCCCAGCAGCGGGTTGGGGCGATATCGGTATAGCTCATGGTGCTCCCTCATGTGGGTGAATGGAGAAACGCGGCAGCGGCTGCTACCGGGCTGACCGGGTGTGCTCCGGCAGGCCCGCCGCCAGGGGTATGCTGATCAACCCGCCGATCAGGGCGACCCACAGCGGTGCTTCCGGCCCCCAGTGGGCGGCCACCGGCCCCAGAACCATGACGCCCAGCGCCGCCAGGCCGTTGGACAGGCCCAGCGCCAGCCCGGACCCCAGCGAGCGGTTTTCCGGGAGAATATCCTGGGCGATGAGAACGCTCAGCGGCAGCGTGGCAAAGAGGCTGATGCCCAGGATGCCGAGCACCAGCCACAGCCAGCCGCCGCTGGCCAGCAGGAAAGCGCCGAGCATCAGGGTGGCCAGGCACATGGCAGCAATCAGCAGCGGCCGGCGGCCGACTTTGTCAGACAGGTGGCCGCCGCCCACGTTGCCGATCACGCCGACCACCAGCATGACCGTGATAAAGCTGGCGCCGGTGGTCAGCGAACCGCCGGTCTGCGCCCAGGCCACGGGGACAAAGGTGATGATTGAAAAGATCATCAGCGAGCGCAGGGTGGAAAAGGCGGTAAGCCGGGTGATCGGGCCGGCGTGCTGGCGCCAGGCGATCGGCGTGGCTTTGGCGGTGCGCGCCGGCAGCCGCGGGGCGAACTGCAAGAGCAGCGGCAGCGTAAAGAGCGCCGGCAGCGCGAGGACCCACAGATAGCCAAGCCCCCACTGCACCACCACCCAGCTGGCGATGGCCGGCCACACCCCGCGGCCCACTTCGCCGCCGACCATGAAGACCGACATGGCCATGCCCGGGCGGTTGCCGCCCAGATGGCGGATGCCGGCCAGCGCCTGGGGGTGAAAAAACGAGTTGGCGATACCGATCAGCGCCAGCACCCCGAGTAACGCCCAGAAGTGGCTGACAAAGCCGATCAGCGCGCCGCCCAGCGACGAGCCGGCCAGGCCCAGCACCACCATGATGCGCCCGCCCACGCGGTCGGCCAGCAGGCCTACCAGCGGCTGCAGCGCCTGGCCCATCAGCAGCGCGGCCATGATGGTGCCCGACAGCGCCACCGACAGGTTCAGCGACACCAGGATCGCCGGGAGCACGCCGGGCAAATAGTTGGCCGCACCGTCGTTGAGAAAGTGCGCCCAGCTCATGCCCGCCAGGCGCCGGGGCCGGGGAGTGGCGGAATCGGGGGAGGGAGCAGGAGCCATGGACTATCTCCAGAGATGACCGCCGGGGCGGCTACAGCAGCCGATCGCGTACCGCTTCCATGGCGGGGTCGCCGTCGCGGGTGGTAACGCCGTCAAGCCATTCGGCGACGGTATCCTCGTGGGCGGTGATCCACTCGCCGGCGACCTCTTCGGCACCGCGCTCCTCACGCGAGTAGGCGTTGACCCATTCGCTTTGTACCTCGCTGCCTACGACAAACTGCTCGAAGAAGCGCGCGACGTTGGGATCCAGCTCCTCGAGGTCGGCGCGCACTACCGTGGCCACGTGGCCTTCCAGCTCGGCGGCGCCGGAATTGTCGGCATCCTCGAGGTAGTGCATGTCGTAGGCCACGTTCATCCAGTGCGGCTGCCAGCCGATGAAGGCGGCCCATTCGTCCTTCTCGACCTTCTGGCCCACCTGGGCCAGCATGGCCGAGGCGCTGGATTCCTGCAGCTGCCAGTCGCCGAGTCCGAAGCGGCCTTCGTCGATGACGCTGAGAACGGCGTCGTTGATGCCCGAACCGGCCTCAATGCCGTAGATGCGGCTGCCGAAGCGATCCGCATGCTCGTCAAGGTCGGTGATGCTGCGCACGCCCGCCTGCCAGGCGTTGTCGGTGACGGCGATGCCGGTGATCGCCGACGGGATGTTGTCGACAATCTCGATGACCGAGCCTTCCTCGAGCAGCGGCGCCAGCATGTCCCGCTCCTGGGGATACCAGCCGGCCAGATAGGCTTCGAGGTCGCCCTGGGAGAGGGCGTTGAGGATCACGCTGACGGCCAGCTGGCGCTGCTGGGTGTCGTAGCCGAGCGCCTCGAGAAGCTGGCTGGCGACTTCGCTCTTGACCGTAATGCCCGGCCAGGGAGGAACGCCGAAGCGCACTTCGTCCAGGGTGCTTGTCTCGTCCGAGGCGGCCTGGGCGACAGGCACTGCCAGCAGGGCGAGAAGGCCAGTCGAGAGGACGCCGTTCATCAGCGGGCGTCGTTGGGCGGAAGTCAGAGTCATAGCGATGCCTCGCGTGGGTAAAATGAATCCCCTAGCCTGCATGAAGCTGGGTGAAAATGCCATGGCTTGACTGTGCCCGGCGGCGTATCGCCGCCGGGCGGGGCCAGCCGCAGGCTGGTTAAAGGTCGGCCTTGACCGCCGGCCAGGCCGGGTCGCCGTCGCGTGTCGTCACGTCTTCCAGCATGGCTTGGACGCGCTCAGGGTGATCCTGTAGCCATTCCCGGGCGACAGCGTCCGGGGCGCGTTCCTTTTGTCCGAACTCGTTGATCATCCAGCTCTGCTCCTCGGCGGAGAAGGTGAAACCGTCAAAAAAGTCGACCAGGTTGGGGTGAGCGTCGGCATAGGGCGTGCGCATCAACGTCAGTACCTGGCTTTCGCCGTTGTTCTCGCCGAACAGGTCCTTGGGGTCATCGAGATAGCGCATGTCAAAGTCGAGGTTCATCCAGTGGGGGCGCCAGCCGACCCAGACAATGGGCTCTTCGCGTTCGATGGCGTTGCGCGCCGCGCCGAGCATGGCCACTACGCTGGTATCCATTATCTGCCAGTCGCCGAGCCCCCAGGCGTCGTTGTCGATGGCCTTGTCGAGCACCTGGCTGGCAGCCGAGCCGGCACCAAAGCTGTGGATCTTGCCGTCAAAGAGATCCCGATTCTCGTCCAGATCGGCGAAGCTCTGGATGCCCTGATCGTAGAGGTAGTCGGGCACGACCAGCGTCATCTGGGCGCCGTCGACGTTATTGACCACGGTGGTGATCGCGCCGCTTTCGTCGAGCGGCGTATAGAGCGGCTCCTGGGCGGGCAGCCAGCCACCCAGAAACACGTCCATGTCGCCGCTGTCGAGCCCCTGGTAGATGATCTGGATACCTACTTCCTGGGCGTTGACGCTATAGCCCATCGGCTCAAGAAGCTGGCTGGCGATTGCGGTCTTGACGGTGATGCCGGGCCAGGCGGGCACGCCGATGTCGACGGTGCCGTCATCGCTTTGGGCCGGGCCGGCGAGGCCCAGCGTCAGGGGGAGGGACATTAGGGTAGCGGTCAGGGGAATACGCATTCACATACCTTGGTTGAATAGAGGGAAGAAGAGAGCCCGCCAGGGAGAAGCGGGCGAGCGCTGGCCTTACGCCTGGCGCGCCAGCACCCGCCAGCGGGACTCCAGCAGGTCAAGATCCAGGTAGGTGCCCTGGAGGTGCCGCCGGCCGCTTTCCGGATTGAAGGCCTTGCGCCCGTGGAGCATGCGGCGGTTGTCGAAGGCGACCATTTGCCCGGGGGCCAGGGAAAACTCTAGCTGCTGGTCGGGCTCGTGCACCAGGTGCCAGAACTCGCGGTAGGCCTGATACCAGGCGTCGGCCTGCTCCGGGGGCAGGTGCAGGGTGTCGCGAATCCAGTTGTTGAAGCGCACCTCGAGCAGGTTGCCCCCGGCGTCCAGCGTGAGGATGGGCGCCCGCCAGACAATGTCGTGGTCCTCGTCCTGGAAACGAAAGTCGATGGGCGTTTCGCTGAGCATCCGGAACGCTTCCGGCGAGCGCTCGCGGAGCGTCCGGGCAGCGGCAAAGCCGTCGCTGAAGGTGGATTCGCCGCCGTCGGCGTCGTTTTCCAGGCAGTAGAGCAGCTGAATGTCCGGCGGCTGGCGCCAGTTGGGCAGGTCCGTATGCGGCGCCAGGCCGATCGCCGTATAGGCGGCGTTGTTGGGGTTGGGCTTGGAGCGCACGTCGAACCGCGCGCCGAAGTTGGTCGGGCGCAGCGGGCCGATGCGCTCGGCCAGGCGGCTGACCTCTTCGTCGGCCAGGGGGCCGTTTTTCAGCAGAACCAGGCCGTCGCGCAGCAGGGCACCAAGCCAGGCGCGCTCGCCGTCGGCGCTGCCGACAAAGTCGGCGTGGTCGACGCTTGCCGGCTGAAAGCCGTCGGCCCAGGGACGGCGCGCGGGGAGCGTATCGCCCGGCGCCTGGCCGGGACGGCGCTGGTAGAGCCAGCCGGCGTCGAAGCGGCTCTGGTGGTCGTCAGCCCAGCCCAGTTCAAGGTTGCCCTCGATCAGCCGTGCCCGGGGCGCGTGCACGGGAGGCTCGAGGGGAATCGTCAGCCGCTCTCGGGTCTTGGCGTGCCGGCACTCGGCGCAGGGGCAGTGATCGCGCAGCCAGGTCAGGGAAAAGGCCGCCTGCTCGCCGCTTTCCCAGGTCAGGGTGAGACGATCGCTGTCGGGCTCGGCGCGCTTGAGGGCGGGCCCACCGGCGTAATCGCTCAGCTCGCCCATGGGCAGAACGGGGCGCTGTTCGGCGGTGTCGGTCATGGTGTCTCCTTGGTGACGTCTTGACTACCCGACAAGGATGGCGGTTGCCCGGCGCCGTCACAAACGATTAATCTGACCGCTATGACCCGATATAACTTATGCCGAGCTTTTTCATGAGCGCGCTGCCGCCGCTGATATGGCTACAGGCCTTCGAGTCTGCCGCCCGCACGCTGAGCTTTACCGCGGCCGGCCAGGAGCTGGGGGTGACCCAGGCGGCCATCAGCCAGCGCGTGCGCCTGCTCGAGGATCGCCTGGGCCAGCGGCTCTTTGTCCGTCACCCGCGCAGCCTGAGCCTGACCCCGGCAGGGCAGGCGTGGCTGCCAAGCCTGCAGGACGGTTTTGCCCGGCTGACCGAAGGCACCCGAGAAGTGTTTGGCGACGCCAGCGATGCGCCGGTTACCCTGCGCACCACGCCGGTGGTGCAGCAGAACTGGCTGGCACCGCGACTGCCCGCCTTCAGGCGGCAGCACCCCGAGGTGGCGCTGCGCCTCGTCAGCGCCATCTGGCCGGACGATTTCGGCCCCGAGGGCGCCGATCTGGAGATACGCTATGGTGAAGGTGCCTGGCCCGGCATGGAGGCGCTGCCGCTTGGCGGCGAAACCCTGCTGCCGGTGTGCGCCCCGGCGCTGGCCGAGACGATCGCGCGGCCGGAAGATCTGGCGGCGCACACCCTGCTGCACGCGGCGGGGTTTGCCGTCGGCTGGCCCAGCTGGCTGGATGCCGTGGGGGCGCCGGCGCTTTCCTCGCGCTGCGCGCCGCTGATCTGCGATACTCAGACGATGACGCTGGCGCTTGCGGCCCAGGGGGAGGGCGTCGCTCTGACCCATCATCGCCTGGTGGAACACCGCCAGGATCTGGCGATTGCGCTCGACCGGCCGATAGAAAGCGACGAAGGCTTCTGGCTGGTGCGCCCGGTGCGCCCGCGGGCGCAACCGGAGGCCGCGCTGCTCTGGGACTGGCTCAAGGACCGGCTCGGCGCGTCCAGTCTGGGAGAGTAAAGGCGAAGCGAACCGGGGGAAATCATGGCAGAGAAGCAGCAACAGACGCAGCAGAGCGGTGCCGTACGGCCGGTGCCGGCCGTTATCTCGGTGGTGGTCAAGGGCGAATCCGTGCTGCTGGTCAAGCGCTCAAAGCCGCCGGATGCGGGCCGCTGGGGCTTTCCCGGAGGCAAGATCGAGCCGGGGGAAACGGTGCACGAGGCCGCGGTGCGCGAGCTTTGCGAAGAAACCGGGCTGAGCGCCGCCGCCGAGCGCGTGCTCACCGCCCTCGACGTGCTCGACCGCGATGCCGGCGCCGTACTCAAGCACCACTTCGTACTCATCGCCGTGCTCTGCCGCGACCCCGAAGGTAGCCTCGTCGCCGCCAGCGATGCCCTGGACGCCCGCTGGTTCCGTCTCGACGAGATCGAAAACCCTGCCCTTGCCACCAGCGCCAGCGTGATCGATCTGGCCCGGGAAGCGGTGGCGGGCTAGCGCAGCTGGCTGTCTTTACTGGCCCGCCGGTTGATGCCGCTCGAAGCGGTCTGGCGCTTTTCCGCTTCGGCCTGGCAGTGAATGCACAGCTGTACGCCGGGGATGGCTTCGCGTCGCGCCTGGGGTATCGGCGCGTCGCACTCTTCGCAAAACTCTGCCGAGTCGCCGGCGTGCAGACCGCTTCTGGCACGCTCCACGGCGTCTTCAACGCTTGCGTCAATCTGATCCTGTACGGCGCCGTCGCGCGCCCAGCCGCCTGCCATTGTCAGCACCTGAACGTTGTGAGCTTTACGTTGATGATACCTGCTATCGCCCGCTTTGTGCACGGGGCGATGCTTGCTGCCGGGCGCGGGCGGAAGCAAGCCGCCAGAAACAGGAATGCCACCCGCAGGTGGCATTCGTCGTTTCTGTCAGCTGTCCGGTATCAGTTGCCGGGTTGGCTGCTCTGTTGCTGTTTGGCGTATGCCTGCGCCGGCTCCTGAAGCTCGGGCAGGTAGCGGTAGCGCTCTTCGCCAAGTTCCGGCACGCGCTGGCGCTCCATGCGGCGAATCGCGCCGTGCATCCAGACCAGCGATACCGCTACCAGCAGAAACAGCACCATGTAAGAGCTGGTCCAGATGCCGGTCAGGTCGAGCACGGCGCCGAACAGAATCGGCAGGAAAAAGCCGCCAAGCCCGCCGATCATGCCTACCAGGCCGCCCACCGAGCCGACGTTGTGCGGGTAGTAGACGGGGATGTGCTTGTAGACCGCGGCCTTGCCCAGCGACATGAAAAAGCCCAGCAGCATGGTCAGCATCACCACGCCCCACAGCGGCATCGCCAGGGAGAAGGCGATTTCGCCTTCCTTGCCCTGGACCACATAGCGCGTCTCGGGGTAGGCGAGCAAAAACAAACAGATCAGCGAGGCAATGAACGTCAGGTACATGATGGCGCGCGCGCCGTAGCGGTCCGACAGCCAGCCGCCGAGAGCGCGGAAGACGCTGGCGGGAAGAGAGTAGAGGGCCGTCAGGGTGCCCGCCAGGGCGATACTGATGTCGTAGGCCCCGACGTAATAGCGCGGCAGGTAGGAGGCGAGCGCCACGAAAGCGCCAAAGACGAAGAAATAGTAGAGGGAAAAGCGCCACACCTGGATATGCTTGAGCGGTTCCAGCTGCGCCCGGGCAGAGGTCGCTTTACCGCCTTCGCCGCGCCGGGTGCGCGTTAGCGGATCCTCCTGGGTGAAGAGCCAGAAGACGACGGCCATCACCGCCAGCACCGCGGCATAGACCACCGCGGTACGTTCCCAGCCTACTGCCAGCAGCAGAAAGGGAGCGGCAAAATTGGTCACCGCCGCCCCGGCATTGCCGGCGCCGAAGATACCCAGCGCCGTGCCCTGCGCTTCTTTTTCGAACCAGTAGGAAGTGTAGGCAATGCCGACGATGAAAGAGCCCCCGGCCAGGCCCACGCCGAGAGCGGCGACCAGGAACATGGCGTAGGATTCGACGTAGGAGAGTAAAAAAACACAGGCGGCCGTGACCAGCATCAGCAGGCTGAAGACGCGCCGTCCGCCCAGCTGTTCGGTCCAGATCCCCAGGAAAATGCGGCTGACGGAGCCGGTCAGCACCGGCGTGGCCACCAGAATACCGAACTGGGTCTCGTTGAGCCCCAGATCCTGTTTGATCTGCACGCCGATGATGGAAAAGATGGTCCAGACCGCAAAGCAGACCGTGAACGCCAGCGTGCTGAACGACAGAGCTCGGTACTGCTGGGGCCGGGTGACCCCTTCGAGATGTTTCATGTTGTCCCTCCATGGGTGGCGACTGTGGATGCCTGTTTCAGTCTGGCGTGGCCTCGCCGGGCGTTATTGATACACATCAAGCGTTTGTCGCAGCTACCTCTGAAGCGTCGGGCGGCTATCCCTTGCGGGGTAGCGCTGCCTACCCCCTGGCGGCCAAGCCCGGGGAAAGCGCTCGGCGCGCCAGCTTTACGGGTTTTTGACGTAGGCATTTTTACGCAGGTAGAACCACCAGTTGATCACCAGGCAGGCGGCGTAGAAGGCAGCAAAGCCGTACATGGCGAGCTCCGGCGTGCCGGCCTTGATCTGGTCGCCGATGACCCGAGGGGCGATGAAGGCGCCGTAGGCGGCGATGGCCGACGTCCAGCCGAGCACCGGGCCTTTCTGGGCGGCGTCGAAGATTACCCCGATGCTGCGGAAGGTGGAGCCGTTGCCGATGCCGCTGGCGGCAAACAGCACGATGAACAGGGCAAGGAAGGCCCAGAAGTAGGGGTTGGGGTCGGTGGCGTTGTAGGCCAGCATCATCACGTAGCCGGTAGCCACGGAGGCCAGCACCATCACTACCGAAATGATCTGGGTGACGATGGCGCCGCCGAACCTGTCGGCGATCCAGCCGCCCACCGGGCGGATCAGCGCGCCGACGAAGGCGCCGATCCACGACCAGGTCAGGGCGCTGGGGGCGTCAGGGTTGGCAATGCGGGTGACGCTGCCGTCGGCGGCGACGTCCATCATGCTGCCGAAGATGATGTTGATGGAAAGCGGCAGCGCGGCGGAGAAGCCGATAAAGGAGCCGAAGGTGGCGGTGTAGATAATCGTCATCGCCCAGGTGTGAGAGTTGCCGAAAATCCGGTACTGGTTGCGGATGGCGGGTTTGAGCGTGCCGGGAAGCAGCAGCAAAAGGCCCAGGGTGAGCAGAATGGTCAGCGGCAGCGCCAGCCACATGTTGATCCAGTCAAGCGCTATCACGCCGGCAAGCGTCGCCACCATGCCCAGCGCGTAGAGCCCCAGAATCTTGCCAAAGGCCGCCGCGGGGTTGCCGGTCTGGGGGGAGAGCGTCTTGAGGTTGTTCATGCCGAACCAGCCGGCGAAGGCCAGCGGAATCAAAAACAGCATCCAGACCAAGCCGGCGTTCTGGATCCAGGTATCGGTGCCGGCATCGATGCGGCCGATCAGCGTTCCGCTGGCGCTTTCCAGGGCCATGGGGCCGCCGGCCAGAGAGCCGAACAGCCCTACGGTCATCACCAGCGGCACCAGGATCTGCATGGTAGTGACGCCGAAGTTGCCAAGGCCCGCGTTCATGCCCAGCGCATAGCCCTGCTGCTTTTTGGGGAAGAAGCCGGAGATGTTGCTCATGGAGCAGGCGAAATTGCCGCCGCCGATGCCCGAGAGCAGCGCCAGCGCCTGGAAGATCCAGAACGGCGTGCCCGGATTCATCAGCGCCACGCCGGTTCCCAGCGCCGGGATCATCAAAAGAGCGGTAGTCAGAAAGATGGTGTTGCGTCCGCCGGCGACGCGGATCATGAAGGAGGCGGGAATACGCAGCGTAGCGCCGGCGAGCCCGGCAATGGCGGTGAGCGAGAAAAGCTGGTCGACGCTGAAGTCAAAGCCCAGGTTTTGCATCTGGGTGGTGATCATGCCCCACATCATCCATACCGCAAACCCGAGCAGCAGGCTGGGGATGGAGATCCACAGGTTGCGGGTGGCAACGGTTTTGCCGTCTTTTTCCCAGAAGTCGGGATTTTCGATATCCCAGCGGTCGATATCGGCGTTTTTTCTGGTCATGGCATCTCCCCTTGGACGCAGTTACCGCAAAAAGCAGCGCTACGGGGAAGATACGCATTGCCGGGACGGGAATAAACGGGGGGCTGGCGCGCACCGCGCCCGCATGCTACCTCTTTAGGGGTAGTGTTGATCCTGGCTAACTTACTGTTTTTACATTTTTTATAGCACAATACCGAGGCCGGTAGCGGTTTGTCGGCTACCACCCGGTTCTTTGGTGGTAACTGCCGGGAACGCGCATTTTAATGATCTGGCGCAAGTCCCTGCTGCACGGCCCAGACCGCGGCTTCGACCCGGGAGCGCAGCCGGAGCTTTTTCAGCAGGTGCTTGACGTGGACCTTGACCGTGCCCTCGGTGATTTCCAGCTTGCGGGCGATCAGCTTGTTGGACATGCCGGCGGCGAGTTCCTGAAGGATTTCGCGCTCGCGCCGGGTAAGGACGTCCAGGCTGGGAGCGGTCTCGGCGTGGCGCTGGCTGCGCAGGGCCCGGGCCAGCAGGCTGGTCAGGTCGTCGCTGATGGCCATGCGGCCCAGCGTTGCCTGGCGCAGCTGGTGGACAAGCGCTTCCGGCTCCATGTCCTTGAGCAGGTAGCCGTCGGCGCCGCTGCGCAGGGCATCGACCACGTTGTCCTTCTGGTCGGATACCGTGTACATGATGATGCGGCCGGCAAAGCCGCCGTCGCGCAGCTGCTTGAGAAGCTCCAGCCCGTCAATGTCAGGCATGTTCAGGTCCAGCAGGAGCATGTCGGGCTCCTGGGCAAGGGCCTGCTCCAGCCCCTCCCGGGGGGAGCCGGTGTCGAACACCAGCGACAGATCCTCTTCGATTTCCAGTAGCTGGCGAACGCCGCGGCGCAGCAGCGGGTGATCGTCGATCACCATGATGGTGGCGGGGGATTCGGTGCCGACAGTGGTCATGTTCACAAACTCTCTTCTTTAATCAATCGATCAGCTTGGGGGGTCATGTCAAGATGCACCTCGGTACCGCCGCCCGGGCGGTTGTGCAGGTCAAGTCGGGCATCAATATGCCGCGCTCGGTCGCGCATGATGACCAGTCCGTAGTGCATGGGGGGCGAATCATCGTGGGCAAGTCCGATACCGTCGTCCTCGATAGCCAGCTGCAGGCGTGCCTGGCGGAAAGTGAGGCTGACGCGCGCCCAGTGGGCGTGGGCATGCTTAACGGTATTGGCAAGCGCCTCGCGGGTGATTTGCAGCAAGTGCACCTCTTCGTTGGCGCTGAGCAGGTGAGGGGGCACCTGGTAGACCAGCTCGATGGGAAACCCCAGGCGCTCGCTGAACTCTTCCACGGTCTGCTCCAGAGCCGGCTGGAGGCCGGACTTGTCCAGCGACAGGCGGAAGGTGGTCAGAAGCTCGCGCAGCTGGCGATAGGCGCTGTTAAGCCCTTCGCGCAGATCGCCAATCACCTGGGTCTGGCGCTCGGCGGGCAGCCCCTTGGCCTGCATGCGTTCGAGCCTGGCGACCTGCATCTTGAGGTAGGACAGCGACTGGGCCAGCGAATCGTGAAGCTCCCGGGCAATAATCGTGCGCTCCTTGATCAGCGATAGCTGCTGCTGCTCCTCGATGCGCTGTTCCAGATAGATGGCGGTGGCCAGCTGGTCGGCCAGGGTATTCAGCAGCCGGTGCGTAGACGGGCCGGGGGCTTCCAGATAGCTCACGGTGAGATATCCAAGGGTCAGATGGCCGGCCACCATGGGCAGCACCAGCGCCCGGGCGTTGGCATCCACCAGGGGAATATGCCGATCCCGGGAAGCGGCGTCGTCGGTGCCCAGGCAGGCAAAGCAGTCAAGATCCCGGCAGTAAAGAGGGCGCTCCGGCGAATGGGTGGCGAGAATCTCCATGTCGGTTCCGTCGTGCTCGTTGTGCAGCGACAGTACGATGGGACCGATGTTGAGCACGTTTTCCAGCCGGCGCAGCATCGGCGCGGCGCTGGCGCACAGGTCGTTGCCGCCGCCGTACAGGGCGTGACTGCTGTCGTGGATGATTTGCAGGGCACGGTTGTGGCGCTCAAGCTCGGCGGTTTTTTGCGCCACCCGGTCTTCCAGCGCCTGGTAGCTGGCGTCCAGCTCGGCGGCCATGTGATCCAGAGTCCGCCCCAGCTTGCCTATCTCGTTGCGGCTGGTGAAATGGCTGCGGCCGTCGAAGCGGCGCTGGCTGAACTGGCGGCTGAGCGCCATCAGCCGGCGCACCGGGCGAGCCAGGCTGCGCTGCATGTCGACCAGGGCCACCACCAGCAGCAGAGCGATCAGGCCAAGAAACAGCACTTGAATGCTGCTCATCAGGCCGATCCGGGATTCGGTGGTGCGGGCGCGCAGCGTAACGAAGCGATCCACTTCGCGGATATAGGCGTTGAGTCGAGCCGTGGCCCGGGCCTGCTGCTCCCGGCCGGCGTTTTCCGCGGCGTCCACGGCGGGGACGACATGGCGGTGAAAGCGGTCGCGGAGCCGCTCAAGGGCGGCGTTGATATCATTGGCGGCCTGGCGGCCGATGACGCCGTAGTGTGAGCGGGCCTCAAGGGTCGAGCTTTCCAGCCGCTTTTCCAGCGCCAGTACCCGATCCAGCGGTTCGGCGTCAGCAAGGCTCAGGGCGTGGATGATGCGGGCGCCGGCCAGGCGCAGCGCGCCGGCTTCGTTGATGGCCGCGGCGTTGCCCTGGGTGCTGTTGGCCATGATCACGGTCAGCCCGATGCTGGCGAGTGCCAGGCCGCTGATCAGCACCAGATAAGCGACAATGCGCGCAACAAGCGAATGCCGTAAAGCGTTCATGCAGCTCCCGTAAGCGAAACAATACCGAGGTAAGATGCGGCGAGTGGATCTTTCCCCGGCTACGGGCAGTGTATTACGTCTTTGGAGGTATAAGAAGTGGTCAGGCTACCTCTTTGAGCGGATAGCCCCGGTGGCGCGGCAGGCGTCATGAGACGTTGGTGGCGGGGATTCTCAACAGCCGGGCAAGCTCGGCGTTGCGGCCGTCGAGCATGTCGGCCAGGGTGTATTGGTCGAGCACGCCGAGAAAGGCGTTCAGGGCCTCGGCAAGGATCGGCTGCAGGCGGCAGTGGGGGGTGATCACGCAGGCGTTGTCTTCGCGAAAGCATTCGACCAGCGCCATTTCCTGCTCGGTATCGCGGACCAGCGCGCCCAGGTTGATGCTGGAGGGAGGCCGGTTGAGCAACAGCCCGCCGTGCTTGCCGCGCATGGCTTTCAGGTAGCCTTTCTGGTTCAGCTCCTGGACCACCTTCATCAGGTGGTTGCGCGAAATGTCGAACGTCCCGGCGACTTCGCTGATGGTCGAGCGCGCCTCCCCCTTGGTGGCCAGATAAAGCAGCACGCGAACGGAATAGTCGGTAAATCGCGTCAAATGCATAAGATATCGCCTGAAAGCCCTTTCCTCCATTGTACGAGCTTTGCGCTATTTTGCTAGGGCCTGTTGACGTTTCATGGCAGGGGTATTGGCAGGATAGGGGCAAGCTCGCAGAATAAAGGTTCCTACACCAACAAACTGCAAGCCTGCCATGCCCCGACAAATGCTCACGGATGAACACTGGTCGAAGCTGAAACCTATCCTGCTTCAACAAGGTATTTATGACAAGGCCGACTTGCGTACCACGATAGAAGGCATCCTTTATCGGATGCGCACCGGCTGCCCGTGGCGGGACCTACCGGAGACGTTTGGCCCCTGGAACACGGTCTACAAGCGTTTTAACGCCTGGTCAGCGAGTGGAAAGCTGATGAGGCTTTTCAGCTCTCTGGTGGAGGAGCCTGATGTTGAGTGGCTGTTCATTGATGGCTCCTACGTCAAGGCCCACCAGGACAGCACCGGAGCTGCCACGGAAGACGCAGAAGCCATTGGCAAAAGTCGTGCAGGCAATACCAGCAAGATCCACTTGACCGTAGATGCCTATGGGCTACCGATCACCTTCAGAATAACCGGGGGTGAGGTGCACGACAGCACGGAAGCCCGGGCATTGATTGACGATTTGCCAGCGGGTGATGCATTGGTGGCTGACAAGGGCTATGACAGCGAGCGTATCCGTGGACAGATCGAAGCCAAGGGCATGGCTGCCGTCATTCCACGCAAACGCAACTCAAAGAAAGGAAATGCCAATCTGGACAGAGGCTTATATCGCTATCGGCATCTGGTTGAGAATGCCTTTGCTCGATTGAAGCCGTATCGCGCCATCGCAACGCGTTACGACAAGCTCAAGCGAAACTACGAAAGCATGGTGGCCTTGGCCTGCGGCTTTTTATGGCTGCCCATGTGAAACGTCAACACGCCCTAACGTCAAAGGGCGGCACAAGCGCCGCCGAGCGGCGGTGAATTGTCGCGGCGCAATTGTGGTGGGCGGCCATGCTTGGTATATTAAAGATGTATTTTATATGCATCTTATGGCGTTCCCCCCCGCCTTGAGATGAGCGGTAGCACAGCATGCCCGTAACCCAGGCTTTTGAGTGCACTATGCGCCTGAAAGCAACATACGCTTGACCCAAGAGGTAGCCATGCTCACGCAGGCACAGGAACAGATTATCGAGACCACCGCCCCCGTGGTCGCCGAACACCTCGACGCCATTACCCAGCGCTTTTATCCCCTGATGTTCGAGCGCTACCCCGAGGTAGCGTCGCTGTTCAACCAGGCCCACCAGCAGGACGGCGGGCAGCCCCGGGCGCTGGCCAGCGCCATTCTGGCCTATGTGCAGCTGCGCCAGACCCCGGAAACCGCGCGCGCCACTCTGGAAACCGTGGTCAACAAGCACGTTTCGCTGGATATCCAGCCCGAACAGTACCCCATTGTGGGCGAGTGCCTGATGGCGGCCATCGCCGAGGTGCTGGGCGACGCCGTCACCCCCGAAGTGGCCGATGCCTGGACGGCGCTTTACAACGAGCTTGCCGGGCTTTTGATCGAGCTTGAGGAGCAGCGCTATCAGCAGTTTGAAAATCGCCCCGGCGGCTGGCGCGGCACCCGGCGGTTCCGGATAGCGGCGACGCACCAGGAAAGCCGGGTCATCCGTTCGTTTATCCTCGAACCCGAAGACGGCGGTCCGGTGGCCGAGCACCTGCCGGGCCAGTATATCGGTGTGCGGCTCGAAATCGACGGCAAGCCGGTGTATCGCCATTACAGCCTGTCCGATGTTCCCAACGGCAAGAGCTACCGGCTGTCGATCAAGCGCGAGTCCCAGGGCCTTGCCAGCCGCCATTTCCATGATCGCCTGGACGTCGGCGACAGCATCGAGCTGCTGCCGCCCGCTGGCGAGCTGACCCTGGCCCGGGGCGACGAGCCGCTGCTGCTGATCAGCGGCGGGGTGGGCCAGACGCCGCTTCTGCCCATGGCGCGCCAGGCGCTGGCCGAAGGGCGCCATGTAACCTACGTACACGCCGCCATTGACGCCGAGCACCACGCCTTTGCCGAGGCGCTGGAAAGCCTGGCACGCCAGCATCCGCAGACGCTGACCACCGTCACCGTTCATGAGCAGGGCGAGGCGGCGGACTACCAGGGCCGAGTGAACCAGGCGCTGCTGGAAGCCTGTCTACCCGACAGCGCGCGCTGCTACTTTGTTGGCCCCCACGGCTTCATGGACGCGGTGAACCAGGGGCTTGCGCACCTGGGCGTGCCGGAAACCCACCGCCACTATGAATACTTCGGCCCCGCCAAGGCGCTAAGCGCCGCCTAGTCGACGCCCGCGCGATACGCCGCGGATCCGCCAGTCGCAAGCACGGCCTCACCCCCTATCTCCTTGGTGGTAGGGGGTGAGTTTATAGAGGTAACCGGGCAGAAATCAGCCGCTCAATCCGGCAAAATCGATCTCCAGATACCTGCTATCAGGTAAGTGCTTTAGACCATCGCGTTTTATGAAAGCCTTTTTTTGAAGCGTTTTTGTAAAAGCCAGGGAGATCGACCATGAGTCATTTCATTGACCGGCTGAATTTTTTCCGCAAGCCCCGCGAGCCCTTTGCCGACGGCCACGGCGAGCGGCGCCGGGAGTCGCGCCAGTGGGAGGACAGCTACCGCCGCCGCTGGCAGCACGACAAGATCGTGCGCTCCACCCACGGCGTCAACTGCACCGGTTCGTGCAGCTGGAAAATCTACGTCAAGAATGGCCTGGTGACCTGGGAAACCCAGCAGACCGACTATCCGCGCACCCGCCCGGATCTGCCCAACCACGAGCCCCGCGGTTGCCCGCGCGGTGCCAGCTACTCCTGGTACATGTACAGCGCCAACCGGCTGAAGTACCCGCTGATAAGAAAGCCGCTGCTGGCGCTGTGGCGCAAGGTGCTGGCCGACAAGAAAGATCCGGTTGAGGCCTGGGCGACCATTGTCGAGGATCCGGCACATACCAAGCAGTACAAGCGCGCCCGGGGCATGGGCGGCTTCGTGCGCGCGGACTGGGACGAGCTCAACGAGATCATCGCCGCCTCCAACGTCTACACCGCCAAGGAATACGGTCCGGACCGGGTTATCGGCTTCTCGCCGATTCCGGCGATGTCGATGATTTCCTACGCCTCCGGGGCGCGCTACCTGTCGCTGATCGGCGGCGTCTGCCTGTCGTTCTACGACTGGTACTGCGATCTGCCGCCGGCCAGTCCCCAGACCTGGGGCGAGCAGACCGACGTGCCCGAGTCCGCCGACTGGTACAACTCCGGCTACCTCATCGCCTGGGGCTCCAACGTCCCCCAGACGCGCACGCCGGACGCCCACTTCTTCACCGAGGTGCGCTACAAGGGCACCAAGACGGTGTCGATTACGCCGGACTACTCCGAAGTCTCCAAGCTTACCGACGAATGGCTTTCCGCCAAGCAGGGCACCGACGCCGCGCTGGCGCTGGCCATGGGGCACGTGATTCTCAAGGAGTTTCACCTCGACAACCCCAGCGCCTATTTTACCGACTACGTGCGCCGCTACACCGACATGCCCTGCCTGGTCGAGCTTGAACCGCGCGAGGACGGCAGCTACGCGCCGGGTCGGCAGATGCGCGCCAGCGACTTCGAGGCAAGCCTGGGCCAGGGCAACAACCCCGAGTGGAAAACCGTGGTCTGGGACGAAGCCCGGGATCAGCTGGTGGTGCCCCGGGGATCCATCGGCTTCCGCTGGGGCGAGGACGAAGCCAACCGCGGCAAGTGGAATCTGGAGCCTCTGGACGCCGACGGCGCCGATCTGGCGCCGCTCTTGAGCCTCGACAAGCGCCGTGACGAAGTCGCCCGGGTGGCCTTTCCCTACTTTGGCGGCATCGAGCACAAGCACTTCGAAAGCGTCAAGAACGAAGGAGCCCACGACGAGATTCTCTACCACAGCCTGCCGGTGAAGCGGCTGAAAAGAGCCGACGGCTCCGACGTGCTGGCGGTGACCGTGTTCGATCTGATGTGCGCCAACTACGGCATCGACCGCGGCTTCGGCGCCGAGGGCGAGGACGACGGCGCCACCGACTACGGCCAGCTGCGCCCGTACACGCCGGCGTGGCAGGAAAAGATCACCGGCGTGCCCGCCGAACAGGCGACCCGCATTGCCCGCGAATTTGCCGACAACGCCCACAAGACCCGCGGTCGCTCCATGATCATCGTCGGTGCCGGGATGAACCACTGGTACCACATGGACATGAACTACCGCGGCCTGATCAACATGCTGATCATGTGCGGCTGCATCGGCCAGACCGGCGGCGGCTGGTCGCACTACGTGGGCCAGGAGAAACTGCGTCCGCAGACCGGCTGGCTACCGCTGGCCTTCGGCCTTGACTGGCAGCGTCCGCCACGGCACATGAACGGCACCTCGTTTTTCTACAACCATTCAAGCCAGTGGCGCTACGAGAAGCTCGAGATCAAGGAGCTGCTCTCGCCGCTGGCCCAGGCCAAGGACTACGCCGGCAACCTGATCGACTACAACGTCCGCGCCGAACGCATGGGCTGGCTGCCGTCCGCGCCCCAGCTCAATACCAACCCGCTGCGCCTTGCCGGTGAGGCAGAGAAGGCCGGTATGGGCACCGCCGACTACGTGGTTGACCAGCTCAAGAGCGGCAAGCTGAGCTTTGCCTCGGAAGATCCGGACAGCCCCCAGAACTTCCCGCGCAACATGTTCATCTGGCGCTCCAATCTGCTGGGCAGCTCGGGCAAGGGCCACGAGTACATGCTCAAGTACCTGCTGGGCACCCGCCACGGTATCCAGGGCAAGAACCTGGGCGAGGCCGGGGCCAACAAGCCCGAAGAGGTCAAATGGCACGACGAGGCGCCGGAGGGCAAGGTCGATCTGCTGGTGACGCTGGACTTTCGCATGTCCACCACCTGCCTTTACTCCGACATCGTGCTGCCCACGGCCACCTGGTACGAGAAAAACGACCTCAACACCTCGGACATGCACCCGTTCATCCACCCGCTGACCGCGGCCACCGACCCGGCGTGGGAGTCGCGCAGCGACTGGGAAATCTACAAGGGCATCGCCAAGGCCTTCTCCAGGGTCTGTGTGGGCCACCTCGGCGAGGAGACCGACCTGGTCACCCTGCCCATGCAGCACGACTCCCCCGGCGAGCTTGCGCAAACCGCCGTGCTCGACTGGAAGAAGGGCGAGTGCGAGCCGCTTCCGGGCAAGACCATGCCCAACCTTGTTGAGGTCAAGCGCAACTATCCGGAAACCTACGAGCGCTTCACCTCGGTGGGGCCGATGCTGGAAAACGCCGGCAACGGCGGCAAGGGCATCAACTGGCAGACCGAGTCCGAGGTAGAGCTTTTACGCAACCTCAACCACCGCAAGCTCGACGGACCGGCCAAGGGGCAGCCGCTTCTGGACAGCGCCGTGGACGCCGCCGAGATGATTCTCACGCTGGCGCCGGAAACCAACGGCAACGTGGCGGTGAAGGCCTGGGGGGCGCTGTCAAAAATCACCGGTCGCGACCACACCCACCTGGCCAGGCCCAAGGAAGACGAGAAGATCCGCTTTCGCGACGTGGTGGCCCAGCCGCGCAAGATCATCTCCAGCCCCACCTGGTCGGGCCTCGAGGACGAGCACGTGTCCTACAACGCCGGCTACACCAACGTCCACGAGATGATTCCGTGGCGCACGGTGAGCGGTCGTCAGCAGCTTTATCAGGATCATCCCTGGATGCGCGCCTTCGGCGAGAGTCTGCTGGTGTATCGTCCGCCGATTGACACCAAGGCGGCCGCCAGCGTGTCGGTGCCCCAGGACAACGGCAACCCGGAAATCGCGCTCAACTTCCTCACGCCGCACCAGAAGTGGGGGATTCACTCCACCTACTCGGACAACCTGCTGATGCAGACGCTGTCCCGGGGCGGGCCGATCATCTGGATGTCCGAGGACGACGCCAAATCCATCGGCGTGGAAGACAACGACTGGATCGAGGCCTACAACGCCAACGGCGCCATTGCCGCCCGGGCGGTGGTCAGCCAGCGGGTGAAAAACGGCATGGTCATGATGTATCACGCCCAGGAGCGGATCGTGAACATTCCCGGCTCCGAGATCACCGGCACCCGGGGCGGGATCCACAACTCGGTGACCCGGGTGTGTCCCAAGCCGACCCACATGATCGGCGGCTATGCGCAGCTTTCCTACAGCTTTAACTACTACGGCACCGTGGGCTCCAACCGCGATGAGTTTGTGCTGGTGCGCAAGATGCACAACATCGACTGGCTCGACGGCGAAAACAACGACTACGTTCAGGAGGCCGTTAAATGAAGATTCGCTCCCAGGTCGGCATGGTCTTGAACCTCGACAAGTGCATCGGCTGCCATACCTGCTCGGTGACGTGCAAGAACGTCTGGACCAGCCGCGAGGGCGTGGAATACGCCTGGTTCAACAACGTCGAGACCAAGCCCGGCATCGGCTATCCCAAGGAGTGGGAAAACCAGGCCAAGTGGCGCGGCGGCTGGATGCGCGGCGCGAACGGCAAGATCAAGCCGCGCATCGGCGGCAAGTGGCGGGTGCTGGCGAATATCTTCGCCAACCCGGATCTTCCCGAGATCGACGACTACTACGAGCCGTTCACCTTTGACTACGAGCATCTGCACAACGCCAAACAGGGCGAGCACCAGCCCACTGCGCGGCCGCGCTCGCTGATTTCCGGCCAGCGCATGACCAAGGTGGAGTGGGGGCCCAACTGGGAAGAGATCCTGGGCACCGAGTTTGAAAAGCGGCGCCGGGACATCAACTTCGAGAAGGTCCAGGCCGACATCTACGGCCAGTTTGAAAACACCTTCATGATGTATCTGCCCAGGCTCTGCGAGCACTGCCTGAACCCCACCTGCGTGGCGGCGTGCCCAAGCGGGGCGATCTACAAGCGCGAGGAAGACGGCATCGTGCTGATCGATCAGGACAAGTGCCGGGGCTGGCGGATGTGCATTTCCGGCTGCCCCTACAAGAAAATCTATTACAACTGGAAATCGGGCAAGTCCGAGAAGTGCACCTTCTGCTACCCGCGGATCGAGTCCGGCCAGCCCACGGTATGCTCGGAAACCTGCGTGGGGCGTATCCGCTATCTGGGCGTGCTGCTCTACGACGCCGACCGCATCGAAGAGGTCGCCAGCACCCCGGACGAGCAGGACCTCTATCACCGCCAGCGGGAGATTTTCCTCGATCCGCACGATCCCGAGGTCATCGCCCAGGCGAAAAAGGACGGCGTGCAGGACAACGTCATCAAGGCCGCCCAGGAGTCGCCGGTGTACAAGCTGGCCATGGACTGGGGGCTGGCGCTACCGCTGCATCCGGAATATCGCACCCTGCCCATGGTGTGGTACGTGCCGCCGCTGTCGCCGATTCAGTCCGCCGCGGAGGCCGGCGACGTGGAGTTCGACGGCATCATGCCCAAGATCGAATCGCTGCGCATTCCGGTGAAGTATCTGGCCAACATGCTCACCGCCGGGGAAGAGGCACCCATCGTGCTGGCGCTCAAGCGCCTGATGGCCATGCGCCTTTACATGCGCGGCAAACACGTGGAAGGCCAGGCCGACGCCGAGGTGCTCAAGGAGGTCGGACTCACCGAGGCCCAGGTCGAAGACATGTACCGCTATCTGGCCATCGCCAACTACGAAGACCGCTTCGTGATCCCGACCAGCCACCGGGAGCTGGCCACCGACGCCTTCCCCGAACGCGGCGGCTGCGGCTTCAGCTTCGGCGACGGCTGCCACGGCGAAAGCTCGCCGAGCCTGTTCAACGGTCATCCCACCACCGCGACCATGGTCAAGCCGGTGGACGTCTATGACCCCGAGGAAAGCAAGCCGGCGGAGACCAAGATGGAGGTGACCCATGAGTAACGCCGCCGAAACCTACACTCCGGAAGCGGCTGTTGCCGGTGCCCAATCGGCACCGGAGGACATGCTCAGCCTGCGCGTGCTGGCCAGGCTTCTGGATTACCCGACAGCGGAGCTGCAGGACGCCGCCGGCGAAATGATCGAAATCATCGACGCCGAGCGCCGCTGGCCGGCCGCGCGCCGGCGCAGCCTGATGGACTGGTGCCAGCGCATTGCCGAGACCGATCTGCTCGAGCTTCAGGCCGAGTACGTGGAGCTCTTTGACAAGGGCAAGGCCACCTCGCTGTTGCTGTTCGAACACGTTCACGGCGAATCCCGGGATCGCGGCCAGGCCATGGTCGACCTGATGAACGAGTACGAAAACGCCGGTTTCGAGCTGAACGCCCGAGAGCTTCCCGATTACCTGCCGATGTTTCTGGAGTACCTTTCCACTCGGCGCGAGGCGGAGATTGCCCGCTGGCTGGGCGAGATCCGCCATATCCTGGCGCTGCTCGCCGCGCGCATGGAAGAGCGCCAGGCCGACCATGCCCTGGTGCCGGTGGCGCTGCTGGCGCTGATCGGCGCCGAAGACGAGGTCGCGGCCCACCGCGAAGCGGCACGCACCGAGGAGCGCGACGACACGCCGGAAGCGCTGGATGCGGTCTGGGAAGAGGAGGCGGTGAG
Source organism: Halomonas piscis (assembly GCF_031886125.1). Lineage (NCBI taxonomy): Bacteria > Pseudomonadati > Pseudomonadota > Gammaproteobacteria > Oceanospirillales > Halomonadaceae > Halomonas > Halomonas piscis. The sequence goes on along the minus strand of NZ_CP119391.1, from coordinate 1,948,024 downwards.
CTTCACCGCCGACTCCGACCAGGACTGCGCGCTGCAGTCGGCAGAAGGGCGCCGGCTCGCCGAGCGTAAAAACACGGTACCCAGCGACCCCGTGAAAATCATGCCCACCGGCCCGTCCGCTGGCTAAAGGAGAGACGCCATGTTTATCGAATACCTTCAGCACCTGATCTACGGCTACTATCCGTATCTGGCCGGGACGGTGTTTCTGGTGGGCAGCCTTTTGCGTTTCGACTACGGGCAGTACACCTGGAAGACCGGCTCCAGCCAGATGCTGTCGTCAAAGAACATGCGCCTGGCAAGCAACGTCTTTCACATCGGCATTATCGTGATCTTCTTTGGCCACCTGTTCGGCATGCTCACGCCGCACTGGGTCTACGCGCCCTTCATCAGCGCCGGAGCCAAGCAGATCGTGGCGATCGTCATCGGCGGCATCGCAGGGGTGATGGTGCTGATCGGCGGCGGCATGCTGCTGTATCGGCGTTTGTATAACCCCCGGGTCAAGGCGTCTTCCAGCACCATGGACACCCTGATTCTGGCCATCCTGGTGCTTCAGGCCGCCCTCGGCGTGATCACCGTGTTCTTCTCGCTGGGCCACCTGGACGGCGCGATGATGCTGACCCTGGCTTCCTGGGCCCAGGCCATCGTGTTCTTCAGCGGCGGCGCGGCGGACTACATGGCCGACGTGGCCTGGATCTACAAGCTTCACGTCTTCCTCGGCCTGACCATTATTCTGCTGTTTCCGTTTTCCCGCCTGGTACACGTCTGGAGCGTGCCGTTCGGCTACGTCACCCGGCGCTATCAGCTGGTGCGCAAGCGGGGATAAAGCCCCGGGGCATGATTCGACAGAGATAAAGGTATCGCCATGCAGATGATCGATGTAGAACAGCTGCCGGGGGCGTCAACGCCCCCGCCGGTGAGCGTCGGCGGCCGCGAGATCAGCGAGGCCGAGATTGCTGCCGAGATGCAGTACCATCCGGCGGACAGCGCCGGCAGCGCCCAGCTCAAGGCTGCCCGCGCGCTGGTGGTGCGCGAGCTTTTGCACCAGCGCGCCCAGATGCTGGGTCTGGCGGCGCAAGACAGCGAAGCGGAAGCGGCGGATGAGGCCATCGCCGAGCTGCTGGAAGCCGAGCTTGCGGTGCCCGAGCCGGCAAAGGACGACTGCCGGCGCTTTTACGAAGCCCATCCCGAACGCTTCAGCCAGCCGGTACAGCTCGACGTGCGCCATATTCTGCTGGCCGCGCCGCCGGACGACGCCGAGGCCCGGGACGCCCAGTATCATCTGGGCGTCAAGCTGCTTGCCGAGCTTGGCGAACACCCCGAGCGCATGACCGAGCTGGCCCAGCGCCACTCGGACTGCCCGTCCAGAGACGACGGCGGGAGTCTGGGCCGGCTCATGCCCGGGCAGACCGTGGCCGAGCTCGACCGGGCGCTCAAGCACCTGCCGGTGGGCCTGCACGACCGTCCTCTGGCTTCGCGCTACGGCTGGCATCTGGTAGTGGTGGATCACCGGGAAGAAAGTCGCCAGCTGCCCTACGAAGAAGTAGCCGAACAGGTGCGCCTGAGCCTGCACGAGCAGGCGACAAGGCGCGGCCTGCGCCACTATCTGCTGGCGCTGGAATCCGACATCGGCGTGCAGGGCGTGGCGCTGGATGACGACAGCGGCGCCAGCCTGATGCGCTAGGCCTGGGCCTTGAGGCACTCGCAGGTTTTTTCGGCAATGCCGATGCCCGCGCCGGACATCAGCAGGTAAGTATGGTTGACGCCCGCGGCCTGGAGGGTGTCGGCTTCGTCCTGATAGTGCAGGCCGGCGATGATATTGCCGTGAAAACCGCCCTTTCTCAGCTGTTGGGTGGCCATCAGCTTGCTTTCGACGGTGGGCATGGCAAGGGTAACGGCTTTCAGCTTTGACATGTCCAGGTGATGCCAGAAGCCGGCGTCTTCGACGTCGGCGTAGAGCACATGGCGGTCTTTCTGTCCGGCCTTGTTGGGATCCGAGTCAAGGCCGATGACGCTTACGCCCTGTTCGACAAAAAAGTCGTAGGCCGCGCTGCCAGTGCGCCCCATGCCCAGTACCAGAACGTTGGCCTGGCCCAGGTCGGCGGGCTGTTCGTCCGGGTGGCGGGTGTTGGTTTCAAAGCGCACCAGGTATTTTTCCAGGCGGTCGAAAAGCCCGTGAGCAAAGCGGTTGAGCGGAGCGGCGATAACAAAGGACAGCGCCACGGTGACCGCCAGCGGCACCAGCCATTCTTCCATGATGCTGGCGGCGACGATCAGGCCGAACTCGCTGTAGGCCGCCAGGCTCAAGCCCCCGAGAAAGGCGTTGCGCGCCCGCACCCGAAAGGCGATGAGCAGGGCGGCAAACAGCACGCCCTTGAGCGGCAGCAGCAGGGCGAAGATAACGGCGAAGGTTAGCGCCTCGGCATCCGGCAGGCCGGACATGCCGATCTGCAAAAAAAAGCTGATCAGAAACACTTCCTTGATGCCCCAAAGCGCCTGGGACAGCTCCTGCGCCCGAGGGTGGCGGGAGAGCACCAGACCCATGGCCAGCGCCCCCACCTCGGAGCTCAGCCCCACCGCCTGAAAGCCCATGCCGCCGGCCGCCACGGCCAGCACCACGCCCATCAGCACCAGAAGCTCGTCGTGGGCGGCCACCCGCATCAGCCAGTAGAACAGCGGGCGCAACAGCGGCAGCGCCAGCACCCAGAGCGCCCAGAGGGAGGGCGTTTGCCCGCTGTAAACGCTGAGCACGGCCAGCGCGATCAAATCCTGCATCACCAGAATGCCGATGGCAATGCGCCCGTGGAAGGCGCGCAGCTCGCCCTTGCTCTCCAGCACCTTGGCCGCGAGCACGGTGCTGGAAAACGACAGCGCAATGGACAGCAGAATGGCGGTTTCCAGAGGCAGGCCGGCCAGCCAGGTAAAGCCGGCGGTAAACACCGCGCCGCTGACCAGCAGGTGGGCAAGGGCGCTGCCCAGCACCACCGGCTCGACCAGGTTCCTGATATTGAGCTTGAGCCCGATGGTGAACAGCAACAGCAGCACCCCCAGGTGCGCGGTGTGCTCGAGAATCGGCCCGGCATCGGCGGGGAGCCCCACGGCGGGGCCGAAGGCGTTGAGCGCAAACCCCGCGGCAAGAAAGCCCACCAGCGGCGGCAGCCCGATCTGGCGCACCAGAATGCCGAACACGAAGGCAAACGACAGCGTGACGACTTCAAGCATGAGGGTAAGGCTTGATGGCAGCGGCGCCCGGGTTTTTTAGGGCGAGCATATTGGCGTAAGGCATAGCGGCGTTGGTCTCCCTGAGAGCGGCGCGGCGATCGGCGGTGCCCCCGTAGAAGTGGCGAAGCGCGCCAGCATTTTACCGTCTCTCGTCGTCAACACCAGCGGCGAGCGGCATTTTATCTGCTAAAATCGGGCGCCTTTTCTGGCTTCTTTTCACTTCTGACGTTTCTGGATATTGCCGATGAACGCAGTCATTCTCGCCGTGTTGGTGATGGTCGCTCTCGCGCTGGCGCGGGTTTCCGTGGTGTTTGCTCTGGTCGTCGGGGCGCTGGTGGGCGGCTTTGCCGGCGGGCTGTCCCTTGAGCAGACCCTTGACGCCTTCAACGAAGGGGTGGGCGGCGGCGCCCAGGTGGCGCTGGCCTACGCCACGCTCGGGGCCTTTGCCGTGGCCATTTCGCGCTCGGGCCTGCCGGACATGCTGGCTCGCCGGCTGATCGCCATGCTGGGCCAGGAGGCCGACGCTGCCCGCCAGGCTCGGGTCAAGTATCTGCTGCTGGGCGCGGTGCTGCTGGTGGCGATCTCGTCCCAGAACCTGATCCCGGTGCACATCGCCTTCATCCCCATCCTGATTCCGCCGCTGCTCAAGGTGATGAACCAGCTGAACCTGGACCGCCGGGCCATTGCCTGCGCGCTGACGTTTGGCCTCACTGCCCCCTATATGCTGCTGCCGGTGGGCTTTGGCTCGATTTTTCTCAACGATATTCTGCTGGCCAACATCAACAGCGCCGGCGCGCCGCTGGGGCTTGAGATCACCCGGGGCATGCTGCCGCTGGCCATGGCGGTGCCCGTGAGCGGCATGGCCGTGGGACTCGCCGTGGCGGTGTTTGTCAGCTATCGCCGGCCGCGCGCCTACGAGACCCGAGAGGTCGCCGGCGTTGGCAGCGGCGACGGCCACTCCGCCCCCGCGCCTCACGCGCTGGGGCTTGTGATGTCCGGACTTGCCATTGTGGCGGCGCTTGGCCTCCAGCTTTACAGCGGCTCGATGATCCTCGGTGGCCTGGTGGGCATCGCGCTTTTGTCCCTGGGCGGCATTTTTAAATGGCGCGAGGCCGACGATCTTTTTACCAGCGGCATGCGCATGATGGCGATGATCGGCTTTATCATGATCTCCGCGGCCGGCTTTGCCGAGGTCATGAAAACCACCGGCGAGATCGACACCCTGGTTCAGGGCGCCTTTTCCCTGTTCGGCGACAACCGCGGCCTGGCCGCCATTGCCATGCTGCTGGTGGGGCTGTTCATCACCCTGGGCATCGGCTCGTCGTTTTCCACGATCCCGATTATCGCTGCGATCTTCGTGCCGCTGGCGGTGCAGTTCGGCTTTTCGCCGCTGGCCACCACCGTGCTGGTGGGCACGGCGGCCGCCCTTGGCGATGCCGGCTCGCCGGCGTCGGACTCCACCCTGGGGCCCACCTCGGGGCTCAACATCGACGGCCAGCACGATCACATCATGGGCAGCGTGGTGCCGACGTTCCTGCACTACAACCTGCCGATGATCGCCTTTGGCTGGGCGGCGTCGATGATGCTCTAGTCCGTCTTTCCCGAGCGGCCCGAGTTTTGGGGTTCCAGGGCGCTGAGCAGCCCCCGGAGTAGCGATAGCTCGCGGCGCGAGGGCTCGGCCCGGGCAAACAGCGCCTGCAGCTGCGCTTCGGTGCGGGCGTGGGGCTGGGTCAAAAAGCCGCTTTTTTCCATCACCTCGTGGAGGTGGCGCTGAAAGTGGCCGAACTGCTCCCGGGTGGGCAGCGCGGCCCTGGTAGGTAGTTGGTAGACAAAGCCGCTGTCTTCCCGGGTACGCCAGGCCCGGTGCAGCTCGTAGGCGAGTATCTGCACCGCCTGGGCGAGATTCAAAATGCCGTAGTCGGGGTTGGCGGGAATGCTGACCTGGTGGGTGCAGCTGCGAATCTCGTCGGCGGTGAGCCCCGAGCGCTCGCGGCCGAACACCAGCGCCACCGGCGCGCCCCGGGCGTTATCGAGCGCGCTTTTCGCCATGACATCCGGCTCGTCAAAGTGGGGCAGCGGCAGGCTGCGCAGCCGGGCGCTGGCGCCGATCACCTGCACGCAGTCGGCCACGGCCTCGTCAACGGCGCCTACCACTCGGGCATTGCCCACAACGTCGGCGGCACCGGCGGCCATTCGGGTGGCCTCGTCGTCGGGAAAGGCGCGCGGGTTGACCAGTACAAGCTCGGATAGCCCCATGGTCTTCATCGCCCGGGCGGCGGCGCCGATGTTGCCGGGGTGGAAGGTCTGCACCAGCACGATGCGGATTCGGGATAGCACAATAGCGCCTCCTGAGTGGTAAAACGAGGGCCGGGAGCGGCCATGAAAACAGAAAACCCCGCCGAAGCGGGGTTCTTTTTACGGGCGAGCCTTTCATACAGGCTCGCGGGCAGGCCGGGCTGACGGCTTACATCATGCCGCCCATTCCGCCCATGCCACCCATTCCGCCCATGTCCGGAGCAGCGGCGCCGCCTTCCTGCTCGTCCGGATCGTCGGCGATCATGCACTCGGTGGTGATCATCAGGCCGGCAACGGAGCCCGCCGACTGCAGCGCGCTGCGGGTTACCTTGGCCGGGTCGATCACGCCCATGTCGAACAGGTCGCCAAATTCGCTGGTCTGGGCGTTGTAGCCAAAGTTGCCTTCGCCGTCCTTGATGCGGTTGATGATGACCGCGGGCTCTTCGCCGGCGTTGATGACGATCTGACGCAGCGGCGACTCCATGGCGCGCAGGGCCATGTTGATGCCGTGGTTCTGGTCTTCGTTGTCGCCGGTCAGGCCCTGAACGCGGTTGAGTACGCGTACCAGGGCAGCACCGCCGCCGGGCACGACGCCTTCCTCGACCGCCGCGCGGGTAGAGTGCAGAGCGTCTTCCACCCGGGCCTTCTTCTCTTTCATCTCGACTTCGGAAGCCGCGCCCACGCGGATGACGGCGACGCCGCCGGCCAGCTTGGCCACGCGTTCCTGGAGCTTTTCCTTGTCGTAGTCGGACGAGGTTTCCTCGATCTGGGCGCGGATCTGGTTGACGCGCGCCTCGATGTCCGCCTCGGCACCGTTGCCGTCGATGATGGTGGTGTTTTCCTTGGACATGGTCATGCGCTTCGCCGTGCCCAGATGGTCAAGGGTCACCTGCTCAAGGGTCAGGCCGACTTCTTCGGAAATCACCGTGCCGCCGGAAAGGATGGCAATGTCCTGGAGCATGGACTTGCGGCGGTCGCCGAAGCCCGGCGCCTTGGCCGCGGCTACCTTGACGATGCCGCGCATGTTGTTGACCACCAGGGTCGCCAGCGCTTCGCCTTCGATGTCTTCGGCGATAATCGCCAGCGGCTTGTTGGCCTTGGCAACGGCTTCCAGCGTCGGCAGCAGTTCGCGGATGTTGGAGATCTTCTTGTCGACCAGCAGGATGTAGGGGTCTTCCAGCTCGACCGCCATGGTTTCCTGGTTGGTGACGAAGTAGGGCGAGAGGTAGCCGCGATCGAACTGCATGCCTTCGACGACTTCCAGCTCGTTGTCAAAGCCGCGGCCTTCGTCGACGGTGATCACGCCTTCCTGGCCGACTTTCTGCATGGCGTCAGCGATGATTGCGCCGATGTCCTTGTCGCCGTTGGCGGAAATGGTGCCAACCTGGGCGATGGAGCTGGACTCGGAGCAGGGCACGGAAAGCGACTGGATTTCCTTGACCGCGGCGGTGACGGCGTGGTCGATGCCACGCTTGAGGTCCATGGGGTTCATGCCGGCGGTAACGCCTTTCAGGCCTTCGGCCACGATGGCCTGGGCCAGAACGGTGGCGGTGGTGGTGCCGTCACCGGCGGCGTCGGAGGTCTGGGAAGCGACTTCCTTGACCATCTGCGCGCCCATGTTCTCGAACTTGTCCTTGAGCTCGATTTCCTTGGCCACGGAGACGCCGTCCTTGGTCACGTTGGGGGCGCCGAAGGACTTGTCCAGCACGACGTTGCGGCCCTTGGGACCCAGCGTCACTTTTACCGCGTTGGCAAGGATGTCAACGCCATTGGCCATGCGTTTGCGAGCATCATCGGAGAACTTGACTTGTTTAGCTGCCATGTTGATTTTCCCTGAACGATAAAAAGGTCAACGAGAAATGTAAAAGCGCGGAGCGATTAGCCTTCGACAACGGCCAGAACGTCGGCTTCGCTCATGATCAGGACTTCTTCGCCGTCGATTTCTTCCTTCTCAACGCCAAAGCCGTCCTTGAAGATCACGGTGTCGCCGACTTTCACGTCCAGCGGACGCACGTCGCCGCTGTCGAGGATCCGGCCGTTACCCACTGCCAGCACCTCGCCGCGGGTGGGTTTTTCCTGGGCGTTGCCCGGAAGCACGATGCCGCCAGCGGTGGTCTGTTCTTCTTCGACGCGACGGATAACGACGCGGTCGTGCAAGGGACGGATATTCATTCACGCTCTCCTGGTATTGACGGTAAGTCTCGACAAAGTGCCTTTGCAGGCGATTTTCATGTGGCTCTTGCCGGCCGAGCCGGCCAAGAGACCGAAGGCACCGGGTACCTTCTCTGTTAATGACGAAGCCGTGTCGGCTCCGTCGATTCCGTGTGCTGGCTAAAAAATGGGGGCTGACAACAGCCTTTCAAGGGGCACAAATGAAAAAAAGCGACTTTTTTCATGACGCTAGCGATTGTGCCCGCTAACGCCGCCGCGACGCCTCATCCCGGGCGATAAACTCGCCTTCCAGCGGGTCGTCTTTTTTTTGCCGAGGGTCATCGCGGGAGGTCGAGTCTTTTTGGCGATGCCGCGGACGGGCGTTGTTCCAGTCGCCGGGGTCGCCGGCCTGGCGGCGAGTGTGGAAAGGCGGGCGCTCTTGCTGATAGCCGGCAACGCTGGCGCGAAAGCCAAGCCAGGTGAGCAGCCTGAGCAGCAGCCGCCGGGCATCGGGGATCAAGCAGGCAAGGCCCAGGGCGTCGGACAGGAACCCCGGCGCCATAAGCAGGGCGCCGCCGAATATGAGCGCCGCGCCGGTGGCAAGCTCGCTTGAGGGCAGCTCGCCGGCGCTGAAGCGCGCCTGCGCCCGGGCAAAGGTATAGGCCCCCTGGCGGCGGATCAGGTGCAGACCGCCGATGCCGGTGATCAGTACCAGCGCGAGGGTGGCCAGAAGCCCGATCTGGCCGCCGATGCTGAACAGCACGACAAAATCGAGCAGGGTGAACAGGGTGATGAAAAGCAGTATCGGCATGGGCTGACTCCGGCTCGCTCAAACGGTAATACCAAGGCGTGACAGGATGAGTGACGCGGCTGGTAGGGTGGTGTCAAGGTCGTCCTGGGGATCGTTGCCCGAAATATGGTGGCAGGGCGCGGGTAAAACAAGGGTTCGACCGGGCAGCCACGAGAGCTTGGCTAGTTGAAGTAGTTTCGGGTCAGCCGGCGCTGAAAGTACATTTCCAGTCGCACGGACATGGCCCAGCGCGATTCGTAGCCGGTGTCGCGCGGGAAGTGCAGCTCGGGGATGACGTCGGCAAAGAGTACGCCCTTGTGCAGATCGCGCCGGTAGCGGGTTTGCAGGTAGTAGTCGGTCATGCGCGGGCTGGAGGCGCTTTCACCGATGGCGATGGCGGAGTAGCGCAGAGCGCTGCGGTGATTGATCCGATGGTTGAGCTCGGCGGTTTCGCCGTATTCCAGGGTATCTTCCTCCTCGCGCCACTGCACGTTGGTGATAAAGCGCAGGTGGCGGGAAGTCGACAGCGGCCGGCCGACGTCCCAGCGGGTGCGCGCGGAGTAGCCGTTGTGGTTGAACCAGGAGAGGCGGTTGTCGGACTCCAGCTGCCAGGGGCCGTCGCTTAGCTGCCACAGGCGCTTGCTGGTGAAGCGCACGTAGGGATCCAGCGGCAGCCGCAGGCGCACGCCGGCGCTAACGCGGTTGCTCCAGCGCTTGCGCTTGTCGCTTTTTTCCAGCCAGCCAAGGCCCAGCGTCGAGGTGCGCCGGTCACGCTGGTCGTTGGCCAGCCGCCCCGACCCCTGCTCGGCAAGCGTGCCCTGGGTTTCTTCGGGGTCGCTTTCGATGATCAGCCGCAGGCGTTCTTCCGCCGTGGGCAAATCGACCCGGTAGCGCAGGTTGAAATCGTTGTCCACGCCGTCGCCTTCCATCCAGTCGACCTCGTGGCCGATGCGCAGGTAGGACTCGTTATCGACGTCGTGGCTTTCCGGGGTGCCGAAAAAGCCGTCGAGGCTGCGCGAGGTGTTGTCGACCCAGGTGCCCAGGTGGTCGCGCATCGGCTCGACCTGTTCGATGGCCCAGTCGGGCAGGTCGCTGTCGGCCGGCCCGGCGGGGACGCCGGATTCGGCGCCGGCATGGCCGGGCAGGGCGTAGACCAGCAGCGCAAGCAACAGAGAGGCAAAGCGTAATGTCATGCCGCATTATCCAAATATCGGGCGCGGCGCGGTGCCGGCGCCGTAGCTTTGCCGGCAGGCCTTCCCGGGGTTGTCGTGATCACTGCCGGAGTCAGTAGACCTTGTGGATTTCGATCTCCTTGGCCCAGTCCATCACGCGCTTGCGCTTGCGCTTGCCGCTCATGCGGTGGGTGTCGATGGTTTCAGGCACCAGCTGGTGGACGGGCGAGGCAGTGCGGTTCACCCGGAAGGAGCGCCAGGCGCCGGTGGGCATGTCTTCGGAGCCGTAGATAGCAACGACGCGTATGCTGAGCTTGAGATCTTCCTGGTCCAGAATGTCGTCGTCGAGCTCCCAGTAACGGGCTAGCTGGTGCAGGATCAAGTCGAATGACTGAATGTGGAGATAGTCGCCGGAAGCCAGCGGTCCCTGCTGGGTGCGATAGTCGCCTTGTGCTTCTTCATCGCCTTCCTGCTGGTACTCGACCACGTCCAGACTGTAGCTTTTATCCCGGGTGCACAGCACGGCAATCAGGTGCTGTACGTAAATGGGTTCGGTGCTCATGTTGCTGATCAGGCACAGCGCCTCCAGGCCGACGCCCTTGCCGCGGTTGACGATGATCCGCGGGCGCCGCTGACGCGCGTAGCCGTCGTACAGCAGCTGGGCATAAAATATCCACACGAACACCGTCACGACGCTGGTGATAGCCGAAATGGCCTGGCCGTTTTCGTTGAGCCAATCCATGGTTTTTTCCTTATTGTTAAGCGTTAGTTATTGAAACCGATTGTAGTTAGAAAGACAGAGCAAGAACAGAGTGCTATACCCGAAAGCAGGCAGCGTTTTGCCCGGCACCGGATAAACGGCGGTGTTGACAGACGGCTAGACGTTGAAGCGGGGCGACATTGGCAAGTAAAGGTGTGGAGGGCACGCTAGATTCTGCCTAATGGACGTTTGATTTTAGGCAGGTAGGCTTATGAAAAGCAGTAAAATCAGGTAGCCAAGTGATAAGATGGTGCGGATGGGGAGACTTGAACTCCCACGCCTTGCGGCACTAGAACCTAAATCTAGCGTGTCTACCAATTCCACCACATCCGCAGATCGAATGCGGATTTTACTGACCATGAGCGTAAAGTCAACGCTGGCGCAGGGCTCTCGCAGCTGGTTATGTCCGCAAAGCCGGAGACAGGTCGAAAAGGGGGTTCTACGCCCTGGACGGCGTAGGTAGGCCAGGGAGGGATCCATGGCGCTTCCTTGCAGACCTGTTGACGGCTCAGCCAGGGCTCTAACTGCGATAGCCCTGAACGCTGGGCGGAAAACGTCGAGCAGCCGGGACAGCGAAGGGAGGGAAAAGATGCGCCCAGTTGCCCATAAAAGGCGGGCGGCGAGCGGCCGAGGGGTGGGGAACAAGGCGGCTGGCGCGCTGGCGGCGCTGGAAAACCTTCTGCGCCGGGCCTTGCCCGGGCACTGCGCGTTCTGCCTGGGTGAGCCGGCGCCGGGGCAAAGCTGGTGCCTGCCCTGCTACCGCGAGCTTGCCTGGAATACCTACGGCTGCCGCCTGTGTGCCGAACCGCTGAACTGGGTGGCGACGCTGTGCCGTCACTGCCGCGAGGCGCCGCCGGCCTTTGCGCGGGCCCGGGTGCCGCTTGCGTATCAGGGCGCAGTGCGCGATTTGGTGCAGGACTTCAAGTTTCACGCTTCGCCCCGGGCCGGGACGCTGCTGGTAGAGCTCTTTGCCTCGGCGCTGGACGAGGCGCCGGCGGAGGCGCTGCTGCCGGTGCCGCTGCATCCGGCAAGGGCGCGGCAGCGCGGCTTCAATCAGGCCCGGTGGCTGGCCGACCGGTTGGGCACGCGGCTGGGGCTTCCCGTGCTTGAGGCCAGCCGGCGAACGGATACGCCGAGCCAGCGTCCGCTCTCCCGCGGCGAGCGCTTTGCCAACCTAGCGGAGGCGTTCGATGTGGCAAGTCCGTTACCCGAGCGGGTAGCTCTGGTCGATGACGTGATGTCCGCTACCTAGGGTACAACTCAGTATTTCTCTGATTTATTCCTTTAATATCAGTCAGCTACATTCATCCGTGAGCAGTTTTGTTGAGCTTGCCTTTCATGAAGTAGAATGAGCTTAAGTTTACTGGGGCAAGGTATGGTGTGTGGCACGGGATAATT